>NZ_DASPNO010000093.1:0-8501 GCF_035626535.1 Brevundimonas sp. | reverse complement strand
CGTCGAGGCGGCGAGGAAGGCGTAGGCTCCCAAGGCGCCCAGCAGGTCCGACGCCTGCTCATACAGGCTCACGGCCCGGTCCAGCCGTTCGCCCAGCACTGCGGGCTCGGCCTTCGCCTCGACCAGCCGCCCCTGCAGGCTGTTGAGCTTTGCGACTATGGCTCGGGCGCGCTCGAGATCGGCCTCGATGCGGGCGTCGTCCCGGGAAGCGTAGAGATCGGAGAGGTCCCAAAGCGGGGCTTCGGTCGGATCGGCGGGGGTCTCGAAGGGTGCGTTCATGGCTTTCCTTTTGGGGATGCGGGGCGCCTGACGCAACGCCCGAAAGCCGCCAGACGCCCACCGCCGCGCCTGTCACATCGACGGCGAAGGAGACCCGCTGATGAGCTTTCGCATCCACCCCCTGCCGCTGGCCCCGTTCCAGCCCCTGTTCGATCTGGACGACGCCGCTCTGATGAGGCTCGGCGCGAGACGGATGGTCGCCGACGCCCCGCACGCCGCACCATGCCGGGTCAGCCTGGTCGACGCGGAGCCCGGCGAACGGCTGATCCTGCTCAATCACCGGCACCTCGACGCACCGGCCAGTCCCTACCGCGGCGAGGGGCCGATCTTCGTGCGCGAGGCCGCCGCCGAGGCCGTCTCGGCGGGAGACGATGTCCCTGACATGCTGGGCCGCCGCCTGCTGTCCGTCCGGGCTTATGACGCCGACTGGATGATGACCGACGCCGACGTGGTCGAGGGCTCTGCGCTCGCCGCACGGCTGGAGGACTGGTTCGCCGATCCCGCCGTCTCGACCATCCACCTGCACACGGCCCGGCGCGGCTGCTTCATGGCCGCCGCCCGACGGACCTGACCCTATTTGGGAGCGGGCCCCCGCGAAGTCTCGCCGCGCAGTTCGCGCTTCAGTTCCTGAAGCTCGTCGGCCGTGCAGCCGTAGTGCTCGCAGAGACGGCCCGCCATCTTCTCGAGCATCTGCGGCACCACGCTCAGGGCGGCGCGGTTGGCCTCGGGCATCACCTCCATCGTCTTCGACAGGATCGAGCGGCCCATCTCGGAGTCATAGAAGGCGATCATCGCTTCGAGTTCGGCTTCGCTGAACGTTCGTGCGTAGATGGGGATCATCTCCTCGAGCATGCGCGGGATCATGTCCGTGGTCAGCTCGGCCGTCAGGTCGGCAAGGAACCGCCGGTCTGCTTCCGGCAGATCGCGGACGTTGGAATCCATCGCGGCCAGATCGGTGATCATCTCGACCATGGCGTCCTCGAACTGATCCGTCATGGTCAGTTCGATGTAGCGCCGGGTGAGTGCCATCTGCCGGGCGGAAGGCTCCGCCACCGCCGCCTGCGGCGCTTCGCTCGCGAAAGTCGGCGGGGTTGTGAGGGCGGACCCCGTCAGGGCCGCCGCCATACATGCAGTCAACAGGCGCATCGTCTTCCCCCTTTTGCGCATGATCCGCGAGGGGGACGATGAATACAAGCTCAGGGGTCGAAGGCGGCGATCAGCGCCTGCAGATCGGGCTCGTCCACCCGCCGCGCCGCCTCCTCGCGCGACAGCCAGACGCGTTCGCGTTCGGGGCGCTCCTGCCAGTCCGCGAGCTCCGTCCTGACCTCCAGGCTGTACAGGTCCACCGTGCACCACCGCGGCGCCCGCCGCTTCAGCACCTTCAGATAGCGGAAGCTCCCGAGCGGCCGCTCGTCGACGAAGCCCTCGACGCCCGCCTCCTCAAGGGCTTCCTGCGCGGCAGCCTCGGCGTCGGTCTTGCCGGTCATGCGCCCGCCCTTGGGCGTGACCCAGCGCCGGGTCTCGCGCGAGGTGATGAGCAGGATTTCGACGCCATCCCCCCCACGCCGCCACGGCAGGGCCGCGACCTGACGGCGCTCGGCCCTTTCCGTGCTGGGCGCATTCCCGGCCATCAGGTCAGGAAGGCTCCACCGAGCCAGTAAAACAGCGCCCCGATCGCCGCCGCCGCCGGCATGGTGATGAACCAGGCCGTGACGATGCCGCGGGCCACGCCCCAGCGCACCGCCGAGGCCCTGCGGGCCGCCCCCACGCCGACGATGGCGCCGGTGATGGTGTGGGTGGTCGAGACCGGGATGCCCAGTCCCGTGGCCATGAACAGGGTGATGGCCCCGCCGGTCTCCGCGCAGAAGCCCTGCTGCGGGCTCAGCCGGGTGATCCGCGACCCCATGGTGTGGACGATCCTCCAGCCGCCGAACAGGGTGCCGAGGGCGATCGCCGCCTGGCAGGTGATGACCACCCAGAACGGCACCACGAACTCAGACCCCGCCGGCGCGCGCGAGAACAGCAGCACCGCTATGATGCCCATGGTCTTCTGCGCGTCGTTGCCGCCATGGCCGAGCGAATAGGCCGAGGCTGAGACGAACTGCATCCGCCGGAACGCCTTGTCCGCCGTCGACGGGTTCACCTTCACGAAGGCCCACGACACGATCAGGACGAGCATCAGCGCCAGGCTGAAGCCCACGGCCGGGGACAGGAAGATGGCGCCGACGGTCTTGGTCACGCCCGCGACGACCACGGCCGCCGTGCCCGCCTTCGCTATCCCCGCCCCCAGGAGGCCGCCGATCAGGGCGTGCGAGCTCGACGACGGAATCCCGGCCAGCCAGGTGATGACGTTCCAGCTGATCGCCCCCATCAGCGCGCCGAAGATGACCTGGTCCGAGATGACGTTCGGATCGATGATCCCGCGCCCGATGGTGTCGGCCACATGGAGGCCGAAGAACAGGAAGGCGATGAAGTTGAAGAAGGCGGCCCAGCCGACGGCGTAGAACGGCGGCAACACCCGGGTGGCGACGATGGTGGCGATCGAGTTGGCCGCGTCGTGCAGGCCGTTCAGGAAGTCGAACAGCAGCGCGACGCCGATCAGGAAGATCAGGATCAGGAGGGCGTAGTCCACCGGCCGCTCCTACAGGTGCTCGACGAGCACGCCATTGATCCGGTTGGCCACATCCTCGAAGCGGTCGACCACCTTCTCCAGATGGTCGTAGATCTCGGCCCCGGTGATGAAGGCCATCGCGTTCCCGCCCTTGTGGGCCTGGTACAGCGCCTTCATGCCCTCGTCGAAGAGCGTGTCGCTGTCGCTCTCCAGCCGGGCAATCTGCTCGGTCAGGTCGTTGAGCCGGCCATGGTTTCTGCGCATGTCCGAGAGCAGCGACACCGCCTCCACCGTCAGCAGCGCCGCCTCGACCGCGATGTCGCCCAGCTGGCGCATGTGCGGGGCGAAGTCGCGCACCTCATAGAGGGTGATGGCCTTGGCGGTCTTCTGCATCTGGTCGATGGAATCGTCCAGGGAGTTGGTCAGGCCGCGGATGTCCGACCGGTCGAACGGGGTGATGAAGCTGCGGCGCACGGCGAACAGCACCTCGCGCGCCACGGCGTCGGCTTCATGCTCGTGATCGACGATCCGCTGGCACCAGCGGGGCACGTCCTCGCCGCCCTCCAGCACCTTGCGCAGGGCTTCTGCGCCCTTGATCAGGGTCGCCGCGTGTGCGTTGAACAGGCGGAAGAAGTTGTCTTCCCGGGGCAGCAGCGCCTGAAACCAGCCCAGCATCGGCGAATCTCCCGCAGAACTTCGTCAGCGGTGACTCCCGCGTCTGACCAGGCGCGTCAACCCGTCTGAACACGGAAGGTTTCCGCAGGGCGGTTTCGAGGTCAGCGGAACTCCTTCGCCGCCGCCTCGCCCAGCGCCTCGCAATCGAACCGCACGCAGAATTTCTCCATTACCGCGGTCATCCGCGGCAGGAGCAACGGCATCATGACCTCTTGGGCTTCGAAATCGAGATCGACCTGCTTGCGGACGACCGCCCGGCCCATGGGGGACTCGTAGAAGCCGATCGCCGCCTCCAGTTCCGGAACGGTGAAGCTGTCGGCCACATCGTCGCGCAGTTCGGCGATTGTCTGGGCCACCACGTCCGCCAGCGCCTTGCTCATGCTCTCGATCATCCAGGTCCGTTGTTCGGCGGGCAGTGCCGATTCGGCGTGGCCCTCCTCGATCTTCCGGCGCATCTGTTTGACCATATCGCCGCCCTGGGTCAGCTCCAGGTAGCGCGCCGCAAGATTCAGATGGTTCTCCCGCGCGGGATCGGGCGCATCCTGCGCGGCAGTCGGTGCGGCGGAGATCGCCAGCATGGCGGCGACGACGGCGATGAGACGCATGACTGACCCCCCTGAAGGTCCTCCACCCTCGCTCCGGCGACCGGAGGGTGCAAACGAAAACGGCGGCGAAGATCGCTCTTCGCCGCCGCAGTCTCTCTGACGCCTCAGCCGCCCAGGAGCGGCCGGAGGTCGTGCCGAACTCAGGCGTTCAGCGATGCCGGGTCGATCTTGAAGCCGGGGCCCATCGTCGACGACAGGCTGATCTTCTTCACGTAGGTGCCCTTGGCGCCCGACGGCTTGGCCTTGGTCAGGGCGTCGACGAACGCCTTGACGTTGGCTTCCAGCGCGGCCTGGTCGAACGAGGCCTTGCCGATGCCGGCGTGGACGATGCCCGCCTTCTCGACGCGGAACTCGACGGCGCCGCCCTTGGCGTCCTTGACCGCTTGCGCGACGTTCGGAGTCACGGTGCCGACCTTCGGGTTCGGCATCAGGCCGCGCGGGCCCAGCACCTTACCGAGGCGGCCGACGAGGGCCATCATGTCGGGCGAGGCGATGACGCGGTCGAAGTCCATCAGGCCGCCGTTGATCTGCTCGTACAGATCCTCGGCGCCGACGTATTCGGCCCCGGCCGCGCGGGCCTCGTCGGCCTTGGCGTCCTTGGCGAAGACGGCGACGCGGACGTCGCGGCCCGTGCCGGACGGCAGGTTGACCACGCCGCGGACCTGCTGGTCGGCGTGACGCGGATCGACGCCCAGGTTGACGGCGATCTCGATCGACTCGTCGAACTTGGCCGAGGCGTTGTCCTTGACGGCCTTGATGGCGTCGGCGAACGGCATGTTGACCGTGGTGTCGCCGGTGCGGGCCTTGAAGCGCTTGGTTTGCTTGGCCATGTGCTTAGCCCTCCACGACGTTGAGGCCCATGGCGCGAGCCGAGCCTTCGATGATCTTGGTCGCCGCGTCCAGGTCGTTGGCGTTCAGATCCTTCATCTTCTTTTCGGCGATCTCGCGCAGCTGGCCGCGCGTGATCTTCCCTGCCACTTCGCGGCCCGTCATCTTGGAGCCGGAGGTGATGCCGGCCGCCTGCTTGATGTAGTGGGTCGCCGGCGGGGTCTTGGTGACGAAGGTGAAGCTCTTGTCCTGATAGACGGTGATCACCGTCGGCAGGGGCGTGCCCTTCACTTCCTTCTCGGTGCGGGCGTTGAACTCCTTGACGAAGCCCATGATGTTGACGCCGCGCTGGCCGAGGGCCGGCCCGATCGGCGGCGACGGCGTGGCGTTGCCGGCCGGCACCTGCAGCTTGATGTAGCCGAGAATCTTCTTGGCCATTGGTCTCTCCTTACAGTGGACCTGAACTCAATCAGGCCCGGTGAGCCGTGGTCGTGGCATGGCTGCCTCCCACGGATTTATGCGGGCGAACCCGCACCGCCCCTCGGAGCGAGGCGCGCGTGTAGCGGATACGGGCCCGAAAAGCAAACGTGGACCCGCGTCGTATACGACGCGGCGACGCCGCCGGAAGCTGCGTTTCAGCCCGCGACCTTCTCGACCTGGCTGTACTCCAGATCGACCGGAGTGGGCCGACCGAAGATGGACACCGCGACCCGCAGGCGCGCCGAGTCCTCGTCAACGCTCTCGACCTGGCCGTCGAAGCTGGCGAACGGACCGTCGATGACCTTGACGGTCTCGCCGATGTCGAAGCGGATGGTGGGCTTCGGACGCTCGACGCCCTCTTCCACGGCGCCGATGATGTTCTGGACCTCACGTTCCGAGACCGGCAGCGGCTTGGTGCCGCCGGCGGCGCCGAGGAAGCCCGTCACCTTCGGAGTGTTCTTGACCAGGTGGTAGGCGTCGTCGGTCATCTCCATCTTCACCAGCACATAGCCGGGGAAGAATTTGCGCTCCGAGTTGACCTTGCGGCCGCGGCGGATCTCGACGACGTCCTCGGTCGGCACCAGGATTTCCGAGAAACAGTCCTCGAGGCCCTGCTGGCGCGCCTGGTCCTGCAGGTGCTGCGCCACCTTCTTCTCGAAATTCGAGTAGGCGTGGACGATGTACCACTTGTGGCGCGGATTGGCGGCGGGCTTCGCGGGAGCGGCGTCGGTCATGGAAGTGTCTCTTACTGGCCGATGGCCAGGATGAAGCGCGAGGCGATGGACAGGCCGGTGTCGACCACGAAGAAGAACACCGAAGCGACCACGACCATGATGAAGACCATCACCGAGGTGATCCAGGTCTCCTTCCAGCTCGGCCACACGATCTTGCGCCCTTCGGCCCGGACCTGGCTGATGAACTGCGGAATCGAGACCCGCGGCTTCTTCGGCGCGTCAGCCGCGACGGCGGCGCCCGCTATGGCGGGCTGTGCGGTCTGGGGGCGGCGCCCGGGGGTCTTGGCCTTGGCCATCACTGATCCGTCAAAGAATTGATCCTGCCGCCCCCAGATAGGGGCTCCCATCCGGCGGCGACAGGGGAAATGGCAGGAGTTGGGGGACTCGAACCCACGACCCCCGGTTTTGGAGACCGGTGCTCTACCAGCTGAGCTAAACTCCTCGAGCAAACAACAGCGCGCCCCGAAAGGCCCACGTGATCGCCAGACCGGGGCGTATGCCCCACGCCGTCCCGGTTTTCAAGGGCGGAACGGTCAATCCTCGTTGTGGGCCGCCACCGCGCTGGCCTCGTCTTCCGGCTTGACCAGCTGGCGGAACAGCAGCTTGTCGATGCGCCGGTCGTCCATGTCGATCACCTCGACCTCGAAACGGCCCAGCTGCAGGACTTCGCCCTCGTCCGGCACGCGCGACAACTGGTGCAGCACCAGGCCGGCGACGGTGTGGAAACCCTCCGCCTCGCCGAAGTCCTCGCCCAGGGCATCGGCCAGCTCCTCGATGTCGGCCTGGCCGTCGACCAGCCAGCTGCCGTCGTCGCGCTGGCGGATATAGGCGTCTTCCTCGTCGTGACCCTCGTCGAAGTCGCCGGCGATCATCTCCAGCAGGTCGGTCGCCGTGACCACGCCCTCGAAGGCGCCGAACTCGTCGACGAGGAAGGCCATGTGAACCTTGGACGCCTTCAGGATCTCCAGCGCCTTCAGCACCGAAGTCGACTGCGGAATGAAGGCCGGCGTCTGCACCAGCCGCTCGACGTTGAACTCGCCATTGTCCAGCAGGCTGTCCAGCAGGTCCTTCTTGTGCACCACGCCCAGCGGGTTATCGACGTCGTTCTCGCGCGCCACCACGATCCGCGAATAGGGGCAGGTGCGGATCTCTTGGCGCAGCTGGTCCTCGCTGTCGTCCAGCGCGATCCAGAACACCTCGTGGCGCGGCGTCATGGCCACGCGGATGGGTCTGTCCCCGAGACGCAGGATCTCCTCGATCATCTCCTGCTCTTCCGGCTCGATCAGACCCGACGCCGTGCCCTCGGCGATCATGGTCTCGACCTCTTCCTGGGTGACGTCGGATCCGTCGCGGTCCTTGACCCCCATGATCTTGAGGATGCCCGAGGTCGACACGGTGAGCAGCACGACGAACGGCTTCAGCACCGTGGCCACGGTTGAGATCGGCGCCGCCATCTTGGAGGCGATCGGCTCCGGGAAGATCAGCGCCAGCCGCTTGGGCACCAGTTCGCCCACGATCACCGACACATAGGTGATGAAGACGATGACCAGGATGGTCGAAACCACCTGCGTATAGGCGGCGTAGCCGGGGAAGAGCCCCTCGAAGATCAGGTTCAGCTCGCCGGCGATGGCCGCCTGGCCGTAGGCGCCGGCGGCGATGCCGATCAGGGTTATGCCGACCTGGACCGCCGAGAGGAAATGCGTCGGCTCCTCGGCCAGCCTCAGCGCGGCCCGGGCCCCCCGGTCGCCCCGTTCGGCGCGGCTCTGAAGCTTGGATTTGCGCGAGGACACGACCGCGAGTTCGGTCATGGAAAACAGGCCGTTCAGCACCACGAGCAGCAGTACGACGACGATGGCGATGGCTAACATCTAGGGGAAGCGAGACCGGCGCGGCGCGACAGCCGGCGTCCGCGAGGCGAATGATAGGGGGGTTTTACGCCCGCCGCCACGAATTCCTTCCGCGATCAGCGCGTGCGGCCGATCTCGACGCCGCCGTACGGCCCCGCCGAAGCCCCGTCGTCGGAGCCGAGCGCCGCGCAGGCCGACATCCCGATCAGGGTGCCGATGAACAGTCCGGTTCGAAGCGCGCGCCGCATGGTTACCTGTTTCCTAACGTCCGTGAGGCGAACGTAGGGGGCCGAATCCGGTTGCACGCAAGGCGGCGCCCCCGGGGGTTGCGGGTTAACCGTCCTGCGCCCCTGCCGCGCGAAACCGGACAGCGGCGGCCGGGTTCCCGCCCGCTTGACGCGCCGCCCTCCGGGCGCATCCTGCGCCGACGGAAAGGGAGGGG
>NZ_DASPNO010000092.1:0-46491 GCF_035626535.1 Brevundimonas sp. | reverse complement strand
TGCAGGAGCGGCGCGTGCCGCAGGGCGGCGTCGAGCCCCGCGAGCGGACGGCGACCCAGCCGTTCTCGCGCTTCCACACGCTCGCGAAACGCGACCTCACGGAGCGCGACATGTGGGGCATGTCCCCCATCGACCAACTGCTTTGTCGAATAGGCTTCCGCCAGGCCTCGTACGAGGGGATGTACACGCCCCCGACCAGCGACCGGCGCTGGATCCAGTATCCCGGCTACAACGGCGGCTCGGACTGGGGCGGCGTCGCGGTCGATCCGCAGCGCGGCTGGATCATCGCCAACTACAACGACATGCCGAACTACAACCGGCTGGTCCCGCGCGAGGAGGCGAACGAGAAGGGCTGGTTCCCGCGCGGCGATCCCCGGCTGAAGAAGCAGACGCCCGAGTCGCGCGGCGGCGTGCCCGAGGGGGCCGAGGGCGCCGGCGATCCTCAGTGGGGCGTGCCCTACGCCATCGACGTCAACGCCGGCTGGCGAATGAAGGCGACCGGCATGCTGTGCAAGCAGCCGCCCTACGGCGGCATCCGGGCCATCGACATCCGCACCGGCCGCACGGTCTGGGACCGGCCGCTGGGGACCGCGCGCAAGAATGGTCCGTTCGGCATCCCGTCGATGCTGCCGCTGGACATCGGCACGCCCAACAACGGCGGCTCGGTGGTCACCGCAGGCGGACTGATCTTCATCGCCGCCGCCACCGACGACCTGATCCGCGCCATCGACATCGAAACCGGCGAAACCATCTGGTCCGACGTGTTGCCGGCCGGGGGTCAGGCGGCGCCGATGGTCTATGAGCAGGACGGGCGGCAGTATCTGGCAGTCATGGCCGGCGGACATCATTTCATGGAGACCCCGGCCGGAGACCATGTGATCGCATGGGCCCTGCCGGAGCGATGAGCGGCGGCGGACCGGCCTGGGCGCCGTACTGCGGACCTGGTCCGGATCCGGCCGGGTGGCTGGCGCAATGGAATTTCGATCCGGCGCTGATCGGCGCGCTGGCGCTCGGGCTGGCCCTGGCGCTTTGGCGGGTGTCCGGCCGCCGGCGGGCCGCGGGCGTCGGCGCCGTCCTGATCCTCACCCTGATCTTCGTCTCGCCGCTGTGCGCGCTGAGCTCCGCCCTGTTCGCCGCACGGACCGTGCACCACGTTCTGCTCGTGGCGGTCGCTGCGCCGGTGATCGCTCGGGCGCTGCCGAACCGCCAGACGGGCCCGCTGGCGCTGGCGACGGCGGCGCAGGCGGTGGTGTTCTGGGCCTGGCATGCGCCGGCCGCCTACGGCTGGGCCCTGTCCAGCGATACGGCCTACTGGCTGATGCAGCTCAGCCTGCTCGGCACGGCGGCGTGGTTCTGGGCCGGCGTGCGCCGGGCGTCGGCGCTCGCGGCGGTGGCCGCCCTGCTGCTGGCCATGGTGGCCATGGGACTGCTCGGCGCCCTACTGACCTTCGCCGGCGAGGCGGTCTACGCCCCGCATTTTCTGACCACCGCGGCCTGGGGGCTGACCCCGCTGCAGGACCAGCAGGCGGCCGGGCTGATCATGTGGGCCCCGGCGGCGGCGGTCTATCTGGCCGCGGCGCTGATGGCGCTCGGCCGCTGGATCGGACCTGACGCACGGGCCGGCGCGAGCCCCGCATGATCGACCGGCTGATCGTCAACGTCCTCGAATGGGCCGCGGGCCATCACGACGAGGGCCGCTACTCGCCGGTGGCTATCGTCTTCCACTGGACCATGGCGGCGCTGGTGGTCTTCCAGCTGATCTGGGGCTGGTGGATGGGTCGGCTGCCGGTCGGCGGCGACAAGGTGGCGGCCCACGACCTGCACTATCTGGTCGGCGTGCTGATGCTGGTTCTGGCCATCGGCCGAGGCCTGTGGCGCGCCCTCGCGCCCGGGCCGATCAACGACGCCGACAAGCCCGGCTGGGAAAGCACGGCGGCGCACGTGACCCACTACGTCTTCTACACCTGCCTGTTCGGCCTGCCCCTGACCGGCTGGGCGATGATCTCGGCCACGGCGCGCGAGCAGGATCTGGCGCTGGTCGGTGTCGTCCCTTGGCCGCTGATGCCCTTTGGAGACCTTAGCCTTGTCCAGCGCTGGCGGATCGAGGCCCTGTCCGAATGGATGCACTGGGGGCTGGTCGTGACCCTGCTGATCCTGATCCCGATCCACGTCGGAGCCGCGCTGAAACACCACTTCATCGATCGGGACGACGTGTTCCACGGGATGCTGCCGGTCGTGCCGCAGCTACCCCGGCGGCGGACGCGGTGGCAGCGTCGCTGGCGGGCGGCGGAGCAGTGGGTGCGCGCTCGAGCCAGGCCGCTATGGCCCGCATCTCGGCCTCGGTCAGACCCGCGACCGCGCCGGCCATGACGCCGCGTGGATCGTTGCGCCGCTCGGCCCGCTTCCAGCGCCGCAGCTGATCCAGCGTATAGGCCGCCGGCTGGCCGGAGATGGCGGGATTGCCGGCGCCGAGCCCCTGGCCTTCGGCGCCGTGGCAACTGGCGCAGGCGGCGACGCCCCGGTCGGGCGCGCCGTTCAGATAGAGGGCGGGGGGCGGGCTTCCCGGTCCGGTTGGCGCGGGCGGAGGCATCGCGGCGTAGAAGGCCGCCACCGCCCTTTGGTCGTCATCGTCCAGCCAGCGGGCGATGCGGCTCATGACCGGATCGGTGCGCACGTCCCGGGCGTAGTCCGACAGCTGCTTCTGCAGATAGCCGGCGTCCAGACCGGCGAGGCGAGGGACGCTGACTCCGTCGCCCGTCCCGTCCAGTCCGTGACAGCTGAAACAGGCGTTGGCCGGGCCGCCGTCGCCGCCACCCATGGCGATGATCTCGCCATCGGCCGTGAAGGCCTCGATCGAGCGGTCGCTCGCCGGCGAGCAGGCCGCGGTCGTGACGAAGAGGAGGACCGGGATCAGGCGCACGCCGAACCAACACCATCCGACCTTTGCGGTTCCGGGGGGTCCGGAACCGTGACGCTGGGCACGGGTTTGTTTCCCGGAAGGGGCAGGATGGCTGACCATTTCACGGCGCACGACATGCATCAGGCGATGGGTCCCGCTGGCGGCGGTCCTGCTGGCCGCCTGCGGGGACAAGGCCGAGCCGCCCCGCACGGTCGCCGGGGCCGATCCGGCGCGGGGACTCGCCGTCATGAAGCGGGTCGGCTGCGCGGCCTGCCACGCCATTCCGGGAATCGACTGGCCGCAGGGCCGGACCGGGCCGTCGCTGAAGGGGTTCGGGGCCAGCCCGATGATCGGCGGTCGCTTCCCCAACCGGCCCGAAGTACTGACCGTCTGGCTGATCGACCCGCCGTCGCTGTCGCCGGAGACCGGCATGCCGCCGTCACCGATCACGGAAGCGGAAGCCCGCGACGTCGCGGCCTACCTCTACACGCTCGATGAGCGCTGAGCGGTCCTCGCCCGAAGGGATTGCGGGCTGGCCGCCGCCCGCCCTGGATCCGGCCGGACCGTTCGCCGGGCCGCTGAACGCCCTCGCCTGGGTGTTGTTCGCGATGGGCGGCGCGGTGCTGCTGGTGGTGCTGATCGCCCTGGGCGTGGCGTTGTTCGGCCCGCGGCGGTGGCGCGGCCGTCTGGGCGGCGAGCGGTTGGTGTGGATCGGCGGCCTGGCCTTTCCGGTCGTCGTGCTCAGCGCCCTGCTGGTTTACGGCCTCGGCCTGACCTCGCATCTGACGCAGGAGCCTGCGCCGGGCGAGATGCGGGTCCGGGTCACCGGCGAGATGTGGTGGTGGCGGGTGGCCTATGTGGACGCGGCTGGGCGCGAGGTGCTGCAGGACGCCAACGAGGTGCACATCCCCGCCGGCCGCCCGGTGGTGTTCGAGCTGGATTCCGCCGACGTGATCCACAGCTTCTGGGTCCCCCGGCTCGGCGGCAAGGTCGACATGATCCCGGGTCGACGCAACCTGATGCGGCTGCAGGCCGACGCGCCGGGCGTCTACGGCGCTCAGTGCGCCGAATACTGCGGCGGGCCCCATGCGCTGATGGGGCTGGTCGTGGTCGCCCACACGCCCGCCGACTTCGAAGCATGGCGGGCGCGGCAGTCGGCGCCGGCGGTGATGGCGACGCTCGCCGGTCCCGGCGCCGAGGTCTTCGCCCGCGCCGGCTGCGGCGCCTGCCACACCGTCGCCGGAACGCGCTTCAACGGCCTGGCCGGCCCGGATCTGAGCCATGTCGGTTCGCGCCGCACCCTCGGCGCGGGCATCCTGCCCAACAACCACGGGACGCTGGCCGGGTGGATTTCCGACAGCCAGTCGATCAAGCCCGGCAACCGCATGCCGGCCTATCCGGTGTTGACCGGTCAGGAGCTGCGCGACGTCTCCGCCTGGCTCGAGAGCCTGAAGTGAACAGCGAGACCGGCTTCGACCCGGCCCTCTACGACCGCTTTCCGACGGCGGGCGAGCGGCCGGCGGGCGAGCTCGAAGACCTGGAGAAGGCGTGGTGCGGCCCCCGCGGCTGGGAGTGGATCACCGCCATCAACAACAATTTCGTCGGCGTCTACTACGTCGGCGCGGCCATGCTGTTCTTCGTGCTGGCGGGGACGCTGGCGGTTCTGATGCGCACCCAGCTGGCGGTGCCGATGAACGGCTTCCTGCCGCAGGAGACCTACAATCAGTTCTTCACCGTGCACGGCACGATGATGATGTTCCTGTTCGCCGTGCCGGCCGTAGAGGCGCTGGGTGTGCTGCTGCTGCCCCAGATGCTGGGCGCGCGCGACCTGCCGTTTCCGAGGCTCAGCGCCTACGCCTTCTGGGCTTATCTGATCGGCGGCCTCGCCTTCTTCGCCTCCCTGTTCTTCGGCCTCGCTCCCGACGGCGGCTGGTTCATGTATCCGCCGCTGACCAGCGTGGCCTGGTCGCCTGGGATCAACGCCGACTTCTGGCTGCTGGGCATCGGCTTCATCGAGATCTCGGCCATCGCCGGGGCCATCGAGATCATCGTCGGCGTGCTGCGCACCCGCGCCCCGGGGATGACCCTGGACAAGCTGCCGGTCTTCGCCTGGGCCATGCTGATCTTCGCCGGGATGATCATCGTCGCCTTTCCGTCGATCATCCTCTCGACCCTGCTGCTCGAGGTCGAGCGGGCGCTGGGCTGGCCCTTCTTCGATCCGCTCAAGGGCGGCGATCCGCTGCTGTGGCAGCACCTGTTCTGGTTCTTCGGCCACCCCGAGGTCTACATCATCTTCCTGCCGGCGGCGGGGGCCATGTCGACGATCATCCCGGCCATGGCGAGGACGCCGCTGGTCGGCCACCGGCTGGTCGTGCTGGCCATGCTGGCGACAGGCTTCATCAGCTTCGGCGTGTGGGCCCACCACATGTTCACCACCGGCATGCCGACGATCTCGACCAGCTTCTTCTCGGCGGCGTCGATGGCCGTGTCGGTGCCGGCGGGGGTGCAGGTCTTCGCCTGGATCGCCACCGTCGCCGCCGGCCGGATGCGGTTCAGTACGCCCGGCCTGTTCGTGCTCGGCGGACTGACCATCTTCGTCATGGGCGGCCTGACCGGGGTGATGGTGGCCATGGTCCCGTTCGACTGGCAGGCGCACGACAGCTATTTCGTCGTCGCCCACCTGCACTATGTGCTGATCGGCGGCATGGTCTTCCCGATGTTCGCGGCCATCTACTACTGGCTGCCGATGACTTCGAGCCGGCCGCTCAGCGAGCGGCTGGGGAAGTGGGTGTTCTGGCTGATGTTCGCCGGCATGCACCTGACCTTCCTGCCCATGCACCTGACCGGGCTGATGGGCATGCCACGGCGGGTATACACCTGGCTGCCGGACCGCGGATGGGAGTGGCCCAACCTGATCTCGACCGTCGGCGCCTTCGTGTTCGCGGCCGCCGTGCTGCTGTGGATCATCGACATGGCGCGGAATTTCCGCCCGTTCGGCGGCCGCGACGCCGGCAATGTCTTCGACGGCCCGGGCCTCGAATGGCTCCCCACCGGCCTCTACTCGGTGCGATCGATCCCGGTGGTGAGGAGCCTCTATCCGTTGTGGGACCAGAAGGGGCTGGCGCGCGATGTCGAGGCCGGGCGCTACTTCCTGCCCAACACCGCCACCGGCGAGCGTGAGACTATCGTCACCTCCACCCTGAACGCCGAGCCGCAGTATCTTCAACGCATGCCCAGGCCCTCGGCATGGCATGTCTGGGCGGCGGTTTTCACGGCGGCCTTCTTCCTGCTGCTGACGGTCAAGGCGTACTGGCCGTCGGTGGTCTGCGGCGTGCTGGGGCTCTACTGCATCCTCCAGTGGTGCTGGTTCCTCGACCGGCCGATGGCGATGAAGACCGCCGACATCGGCGCCGGCATCACCGTGCCGACCTACGCCAGCGGACCCTCCAGCCACGGCTGGTGGGCGGTGGTCATCACCCTCGTGGTGGCCGGGATGGTCGCCGCCCTGATGGGCTTCAGCTACGTCTTCCTGTGGAGCCGGAACCCCGCCGACTGGGCGCCGCCGCCGGGACTGTCGTCAATGGCGGGGGTGGTGGCGGGCAATGCCGGGGCCGCGGTGCTGGCGTGGCTGGCCTGCCGCTCGCTGAGGCTGGCCCGGCCGCGCAGCGGCGCCGTGGCCGTCCTGATGATGGCGGCGGCCGCCGCCCTGATCGTCGGCGCCTGGGGAGCGGATCTGGACGCCTGGCGGGCGACCGGCCTGCGGCCCGAGGTCAACGCCCAGGGCTCGACCGTCTACGCCCTGCTGGCGTGGCAGGGCTTCTTCGCCGCCGTCGTGGCCTTGATGGGCCTCTACGCCGTGCTGCGCTGGCTGGCCGGCCATCTGATCGCGGAGCGGCCCTCGACCTGCGATCTGATCGCGCTCTTCATCGTCTATTCGGCCGGGCAAGGGACCTCCGCCACCCTGCTGACGCGGCTGTTTCCGGGAGGCTGAACGATGCGGCGCTGGGCCTGGATGCTGGGCGGACTGATCGTCTGGACGGTCCATTTCATGGGCGTCTACGCCATCGCCAGCCTGGCCGACGTGGTCAGCCGGGCCGACGATCCGGCCTGGCGCATGGCCGGACTGGCGTTCAGCGCCGTCTGCCTGCTCGCCGCCGTCGCGATCACCGCATGGGCGGCGCGACGCCTGCGCCGGCGGACGGACCCGTCCACCGGCTTCGGCGATCAGCTGTCCCTGCTCGGTGGCGGCGTCGCGACCGTGGCCATCGCCTGGCAGACGCTGCCCACGGTCATCGGCTACTGAGCCTCAGGGCCGCTTCGGAATCTCCAGCCCGCGCTGCACCGCCGGGCGGGCGAGGCCGCGTTCCAGCCAGGCGGGCACATTCCTCAGGCCGTCGAAATCGACCAGTTCGCGCGCCTCGTAGAAGCCGATCAGGTTGCGCACCCAGCCCAGCATGGCGACGTCGGCGATTGTGTACTGGTCACCCATGATCCAGTCGCGGCCTTCCAGCCGTCCGTCGACCACCCCCAGCAGCCGCTTCGACTCGGCGACGTAGCGCTCGAGCGGACGCT
This sequence comes from Brevundimonas sp., assembly GCF_035626535.1. Taxonomy (GTDB): domain Bacteria; phylum Pseudomonadota; class Alphaproteobacteria; order Caulobacterales; family Caulobacteraceae; genus Brevundimonas. Next base: position 39,020 of record NZ_DASPNO010000092.1, on the reverse strand, counting down.
TGTCCTCGATGGCCTTGCCGGCGAACTTGTTGAAGTAGCCGAGCTGGCCGAACATCGGCCCCAGCCCGCCCATCTGGAACATCACCCACTGGATCGTCTCGTAGCGTCCGGCGGCGTCGGCCGGGATCAGCCGACCGGTCTTCTCGGCCAGATAGATCAGGATGGCGCCCGACTCGAACAGGGCCAGCGGCTTGCCGCCCGGCCCGTCGGGATCGATGATGGCGGGGATCTTGCCGTTCGGGTTCAGCGACAGGAATTCCGGACCCCAGGTCTCGTTCTTCGTGATGTCCACCAGGTGCGGCTCATACGGGAGGCCGAGCTCCTCCAGCATGATCGAGACCTTCACGCCGTTGGGCGTATTCAGCGAATAGAGCTGCAGCCGGTCGGGGTGTTCGGCGGGCCAGCGTTGCGTGATCGGGAAGGCGGAAAGGTCGGCCATGGAGAAGCTCCTGCTGTGGTTCTCACCTATGTAGGATCGGCCCGCTGAACCGCAACTGCTGCAGTGGCGTATTGATGCGCGGACTCCTGATCTGGACCCGGCGCGTCCATGCGGGCATTGGAGGCGCATGACTTTCCCCACCCCGTCCCCGGCCGACTGGAAGGCGCTCGCCGAGAAGGCGCTGAAAGACCGGCCGGTCGAAAGCCTCATCCATCTCGACGCCGACCAGCTGGCCGTGCGGCCGCTCTACGCCGCCGCCACAGGCGTCGAGCCCCTGTTCGCGCCGCGCCCCTCGGACGCCGACGGCCGGGCGTGGGATTTGCGCACCCTGGTCGAGGGCGACGATCCGGTGGCGGTCAATGCGGCGGTGCTGGCAGACCTCGAGGGCGGGGCGGCGTCGGTGGTGCTGAAGGGCGCGGTGCTGGCGGACTCGGCCCCCCTGGCGGCGGCGCTGGACGGCGTGGCGCTGGAGCTGGCGGCGGTCGGTCTGGACGCCGGGCTGGCGGGCCCCGAAGCCGCCAATGCGCTGGCCGTCGCCGCCAAGGGCTCGCCGCGCGCCAGGCTGATGTTCCACCTGGACCCGGTCTCCGCCTTCGCAGAAACCGGCGAGGCCTCCCGTGCGCTCGAGGAGCATCTGACCCTCGCCGCCAACACGGCGGCGCGTCACGCCGGCGCCTATCCGCAGGCGACCTTCTTCCTCGCCTCAGGCCGCGTGGCGCACGAGGCCGGCGGCTCGATCGGCCAGGAACTGGCCTTCGCGGCGGCCAATTCGGCAGCGCTGGTCAGGGCCGCGGTCGAGGCCGGCATGACGGCGGAGCAGGCGCTGCGCGGAACCGTGCTCGGCATCTCGGTCGACCAGGAGTATTTCGACAGCCTGGCCAAGGTCCGGGCCCTGCGCCTGATGTGGCGCACGCTCAGCCGGGCCTTCGGAGCGGGGACGCCCGCCGTCATCGAGGCGCGGTCGTCGCGGCGGATGCTGTCGGCGCGGGACCCTTGGCCGAACCTGTTGCGGCTGACCGCGGCGGGCTTCGCCGGCGCGGTCGGCGGCGCGGATGCCGTGGTGCTCGACGGCTTCTCGCGCGCGAGCGGTCGTCCCGACGACTTCGCCCGGCGGCAGGCGCGAAACACGCAGCTGGTGCTGATGGAGGAGGCCCACGTCGGCCGCGTCGACGATCCGGCGGCGGGCTCGTGGTTCCTCGACCAGCGCACCCGCGAGCTGGCCGAGGCCGGCTGGGCGGAGTTCCAGAAGATCGAGGCCGAGGGCGGGATCGTCGAGGCCCTGCGCGGTCACGTCATCCAGCCGCGCGTGGCGCGGGCCCGGCAGACGCTCGAGGCGGCGCTGGCGAACGGCGCGGCGCAGATGGTCGGGGTGACGAAATTCATCGATCCCGAGCCCCGACCGGCCCCCGCCGAACCCGAACCCCGCCTTGCGCCCGAGGGCGGCGGCGACGCCTGCGTGCCCCTGACCCCCATCCGCTTCGCCGCGCCCTTCGAAGCGATGGAGGCCGGCCGATGAGCTTCCCGAACTTCACCAGGGTCGACCTCGATCTCGGCCCCGTCGGCGCCGGCCCCGCCCGCGAGCCGTGGAACACTCCGGAGGGCCTGACCGTCGCTTCGGCCTACGGCGCTTCCGCGCTGGACGGTCTCGACTTCATCCACGGCCTGCCCGGGATCGCGCCCTATCACCGCGGCCCCTATCCGACGATGTATGCGTCCAACCCCTGGACCATCCGCCAGTACGCCGGCTTCTCGACCGCCGAGGCCTCCAACGTCTTCTACCGCCGCAACCTCGAGGCCGGGCAGAAAGGGCTGTCGATCGCCTTCGACTTGGCCACCCACCGCGGCTACGACAGCGACCATCCGCGGGTGAAGGGCGACGTCGGCATGGCCGGCGTGGCCATCGATTCCATCTACGACATGCGCACCCTGTTCGACGGCATCCCGCTCGACAGGATGAGCGTGTCGATGACCATGAATGGCGCGGTTCTGCCGGTGCTCGCCCTCTACATCGTGGCGGCCGAGGAGCAGGGCGTGCCGCACGCGGCGCTGACCGGGACCATCCAGAACGACATCCTCAAGGAGTTCATGGTCCGCAACACCTACATCTATCCGCCCGCGCCGAGCATGCGGATCATCTCGGACATCTTCGCCTGGACGGCCGAGCACGCGCCGAAGTTCAACTCCATCTCGATCAGCGGCTACCACATGCAGGAGGCCGGGGCCTCGGCGGATCTGGAGCTGGCCTACACGCTGGCGGACGGCATCGAATACATGAAGGCGGGCGTCGAGGCAGGCATGCCCATCGACCGGTTCGCCCCGCGCCTGTCGTTCTTCTGGGCCATCGGCATGAACTATTTCATGGAGGTGGCCAAGCTGCGCGCCGGCCGTCTGCTTTGGGCCGAGGCGGTGTCGAAATTCGGCGCCAGTGACCCACGCTCGCTGTCGCTGCGGGCGCACTGCCAGACCTCCGGCTGGTCGCTGGCGGCGCAGGACGTGTTCAATAACGTTTCGCGCACCATGGTCGAGGCCATGGCCGCTGCGGGCGGCCAGACCCAGAGCCTGCACACCAACAGCCTCGACGAGGCGCTGGCCCTGCCGACCGACTTCTCGGCCCGCATCGCCCGCAACACCCAGCTGCTGCTGCAGATGGAGACCGGCCTGACCCGCGTCATCGATCCGTGGGGCGGCAGCTACTACGTCGAGCGTCTGACGCACGAGCTGGCCGAAAAAGCCCGCGCCCACATGGCCGAGGTCGAGGCGCTGGGCGGCATGGCCAAGGCCATCGAGGCCGGGGTGCCGAAGCTGCGCATCGAGGAATCCGCGGCGAAGACGCAGGCGCGGATCGACACCGGCCAGCAGACGGTGGTGGGGGTGAACCGCTACCTCGCCAACCACATCGACGACATCCCGGTGCTCAAGGTCGACAACGCCGCCGTGCTGGCCTCCCAGCTCGACAAGCTGAAGCGGCTCCGGGACGAACGCGACGAGGCGAAAACGCAGGCCGCGCTGAACGCTCTGACCGCCGGGGCGCGTGGGAAGGCCAATCTGCTGCAGCTGTCGGTCGAGGCGGCCCGGGCCTACGCCACCGTCGGCGAAATCTCCGACGCGCTGGAAGCCGCCTTCGGCCGCCACGTCGCCACCGTGAAAACCGTTTCCGGCGTCTACGCCAGGGAGGCCGGCGACGATCCGAAGATCGCCCGCGCCCGCGGCATGGTCGCCGCCTTCGTCGAGAACGACGGCGGCCCGCCGCGAATCCTGATCGCCAAGCTGGGCCAGGACGGCCACGACCGCGGCCAGAAGGTCATCGCCACCGCCTTTGGCGACCTCGGCTTCGAGGCGACGGCGGGCGCTCTGTTCCAGACTCCCGCCGAGGCGGCGAAGGAGGCGGTCGAGCGCGGCGTCCACGCCGTCGGCGCCTCATCGCTGGCCGCCGGGCACCTGACGCTGGTGCCCGAGCTGAAGGCCGAGCTGGAGAAGCTGGGCCGGCCGGACATCATGATCGTGGTCGGCGGGGTGATCCCGCCGTCGGACGTCCAGACCCTGATCGACATGGGTGCGGCCGCGGTCTACCCGCCCGGCTCCGTCATCGCCGACACGGCCATCGACCTGATCGAGAAGCTGAACCAGCGCCTCGGCTACGCCCAGAAGGCCTGAGCCTCAGGGTCTGTGGGCGCTCGGCAGGGCGGCGACCTCTTCGGCGCTCAGCACGCGGTCGACGCGGGCGCGGCAGGTGCTGACAGGCGCAGCCGAGCCCGGCAGGGTGATCCGCGCCCAATCGCCGGTGCAGAGACGGCCGCCGGACAGGGCCGCGCCGTCCGCCGTGATCGCCAGGCGCTGGGCGAAGTCCAGATCCGTGCAGCCGCCTGAAGAGTTCAGCTCATAGACGTCGTTGCGGGTGACGCGGACATAGAGCTGGCCGGATCGGCCTTGTCGGAAATTCCGGACCTGGTCGGCGCTGAAGCACTGGCGCTCGGGCCGGGCCGAGGCGCTATCCCCGTCCATGCCGCTGTCGGGGGTGGGGGCGCAGGAGGCCGCGAGGGCGGTCAGGGCCGCGACGGCGGCGGCTGAAATCAGACGGGTCATGATCGATCTCCGGGCCGGCGGGTTGGAGCGTCGGCTCAGCGTCAACCGTCCATCCGCGGTGAAGGTTGCGCAAGAGGGGCGGCGATCACGAAACGATTCGCTTCGACCCGCGCCGCCAGCGCCGCGGGCAGGGGCGAGGGCGCGCCCACCCCCAGCGCCGCGACGTGCTCGGCCAGCACCGGGGCGACGCAGAAGCCGCGCGAGCCAAGGCCGGTCAGCACGAAAAGGCCCCGCGCCAGCGGACCGGCCAGCGGCAGGCGGTCCGGCGTGGTGGCGCGGATCGCCGCGTGGCTGCGAACGCCGCCCGCCGCGGCGATGCGTTGCGCCAGTTGCGGCAGGCGGGCGGCCACCGTCTGCAGGTTTCGGGCGGTGGAGGCGGCGTCGGTCTCGACCCCGGTTTCGCCCCGGTCGTGGGTGGCGCCGAACAGGAGCCCGTCGGGCGTCGGCGACGCGTAACCGCCCCAGGCCACCGGGGGGCTGGCGATCCCCTCCACCCAGTCGGCCTGACCGCGGACCGGCGTCAGCGGCAGGTCCGGCGCCAGCGCAGCCGCGCCCCAGCCGGTGGCGATGACGACGATGCCCGCCTCGAGAAGGGTCTCGCCCGCCGTGTCGGCCAGCCGCCAGCCCGTTGCGCAGGGCTCGATCCGGGCGACCCTGGCGGCGATCCGATCCGCCTCTCCGAGCCACGCTTCCAGCACGGGGCGGGGGTTCAGGGCGAGCGTGTCGCGCATCAACAGGCCGCCTGTCTCCACCGGCTCCCCCAGCCGGACGGCGCAGTCGGAGGCGTCCAGCGGCGTCATGGCGCCCTCGGGCCAGATATCCTGCGCGGCGACCTTGGCGAAGCGGGCGCCGTCCCGCGCGGCCTGCTCCAATTGCAGCACGCCGTCGGCGAGGACCGCGCCGGGAACCGCCGCATAGAGCGCCCGGGCGCGCGTCAGGGCCTGGGCGTGCAGGGCCGCGATGGCCGCGTCGCCGGCGTCGAGGCGGGGCGTGACCAGCGCTGAAGGAAACCCGGAGCCTCCGGCGCCGGGCGCCGTCTGTTCGATCACGGTGCAGGGCTGGCCGAGCGCCGTGAAGGCCCGCGCCAGGGCCGCGCCCGCTATGCCCCCGCCGATGATCGCCACGCGAGGAGCGGCCTCGCTGACGTGACCGCCGGGCAGATGAGCCTCCAGCCGTTCCCGCTTGCGTCCATGGCCGGGGCGCTTCTCGACCGTGAAGCCGCGCTCGGAGAGTCCCCGCCGCACCGCGCCGGCGACCGTGAAGGTGGCCAGCCGGGCCCCGGGGGCGGAGCAGGCGGCGACGCCATCCAGAACCGCGCCCGACCACATCGCCGGATTGGTCGAGGGGGCGAACCCGTCGAGGAACCAGGCGTCGGCCCGCCCCGACCATTGGGACAAAGCCCAGGCGGCCTCGCCCACGGCCAGATCGAGCGTCGCGTTGAACGCAGGCAGATCGAGGCGATGGAAGCCCGGCGTCGGCGCCGGCCACGCGTCGAGCAGGGCGCGGGACGCGTCGCCGATCTCAGGCCAGTTCCCCAGCGCCCGTGCGGCCTCGTCCCGGCCCAGCGGGAAGCCCTCGACCGAGAAGATCTGCAGCCGCCCGCCCGGCGATCCCTCGCGGCGCCACAGGTCGAGCAGGGCGGCGATGTTCAGGCCCGTGCCGAAGCCGAGCTCGGCGACGGTGAAGCGGCGACGGCCCCGCCACGTCTCCGGAAGACCGCATCCCGCCAGGAAGACCGCCCGGCTCTCGGCCAGCCCGTCCTCGCGCGAGAAATAGATGTCGTCGAACCGGCCGGAACGGGGCGCGCCGTCCTCGGTCCAGACCAGTCGGGGCGATCGGTCGTCAGTCATGGCTCAGGCTTCTGGCCACGAATGCGACCAACGAAAAGGGGCCGCCCAACGGACGGCCCCGATCGACAGTCTTTTCGCCGGCTGGCGTCAGTGGGCCTCGACCGGCGTGGCCGGCTCGGGCTCGGCGGCCTGGGCGGCCATGGAGGCCTCGGCGCCTTCGGCGGCGGCCTTGGCGTCGGCAGCGGTCTGCTCGACCGTCTGGTCGACAGCGGCCGGATCGGTGACGCCCGAAGCCTCGGCGGCCTGGGTGGAGGCTTCAGGAGCCTTCTCTTCAGCGTTGTTGCAGGCGGCGAGCGCCAGGGCGGCGGCCGAGGCGGCGATCAGGGCGACGATGCGCATGGGGAGATCCTTCGTTCGAACGGACGACAGTGTCCCGGACCCCGAGATACCGACGGCGGCGCCGGCCGCGCAAGTGAATTTGCCGCAAGGCGGCTTCGGTCAGGGACCGCGCAACGAAAAAGGGCCGCCCGCGAGGGCGACCCTTTCCGAACGAACCCGAAGGTCCGTCGATCTCAGATATTACTGAGCCGGAGCAGCCGGGGTGGTCTCGGCGGCCGGGGCGGCCGGGGTTTCAGCCGGGGCTTCAGCCGGGGCGGCCGGGGTCTCGGCGGCCATCGGGGTTTCAGCCGGAGCTTCGGCGGCCGGCTCGGCGGCGGTTTCTTCGGCGGCCTTGTCGGCGGGCTGGCAGGCGGCCAGGGCCAGAGCGGCGGCCGAAGCGGCGATCAGAGCAACGATGCGCATGGTGTTTCTTCCTTCAGAAGGGTCATACGAGGGCATGAATCCTCGCAAGGCCGAGATAACGGCTTCGTGAGCAGATGCGCAAGCTAAATTCTCACGGGTTCGTGAACTGCTGTCATCCGACAGCAAAAAGGGGACCGCGGACGGTCCCCTTTCCGGATACGTTGCGGGCGTCGGAATCCTACATCGGCGGCGGCGACGAGGTCGAGCCGTTGGACTCGGGCGGCAGGGTCGGCGGCGTCTGGCCGGGAGGCGTGGTCGTGCCGTCGGGGTTGGCGGGAGTCGTCGTGTCCGGCGTCGTACCGGTCGGCGGAGTCATGGCCCCGTCGGCCGCGGGGGCCGTCGCCGAGGCGTCGGCGCCAGTCGCCGTGGCGTCCTTGGCGGTCTCGTCCTCTGCGGGCGTGCAGGCGGCCAGCGCGAGCGCGCCAAGGGCGGCGGCGGTGATGATCATCAGCTTCATACGTATTCCTCCGAGCGATCGCCCGGGCGAAACAGCCGCCCGCTCCCACGATCGGTCCTGCGGGTAACCGGCCACGCGTCCGGCTGTTCCCGAACCCGTGATCGGCGGTGAGAGGCTGTGATGGGGCCGTGATGGGGTCGCGGTTCGGGCGGTCACGCCTCGGTCGGCGCGCCCTGCAGCGATTCCTCCATCTCGAGGAAGGACGGCTGGGCCGAGGACGGGATATCGCCCCGGCCGATCTCGACCGAAATCTGCGCCGCATTGCCGTGCAGGTGGGCGACCAGCACCGACTGGATGATCTTGTAGAAGGCCGATTCCTCGTCGACGATCGCCTTCAGCCGCGCCGCAATCGGACCGACCAGCCCATAGGCCAGGAACACGCCGAGGAAGGTGCCGACCAGCGCCCCGCCGATCATGCCGCCGAGGATTTCCGGCGGTTCGGTGATCGAGCCCATGGTCTTGATCACCCCCAGGACCGCCGCGACGATGCCCAAGGCCGGCAGGGCGTCGGCGAGCTGCTGCAGCGCGTGCGGCGCGCCGAGCGCCTCGTGGTGATGCTTCTCCAGCTGCTTTTCCATGGCGTCCTCGATCTGGTGTGGATCCTCGAGGTTCATGGTCATCATGCGCAGGGTGTCGCAGATGAAGTCGGTGGCGAAATGGTCCTTCAGGACCTTGGGGTATTTCTGAAAGATGGCGCTCTCGGCCGGCTTCTCGATGTGGCTCTCAAGGGCGATGACGCCCTTGGACTTCATCGTCTTGGTCAGCTGGAACAGCAGCGACAGCAGGTCCTTGTAGTCCTGCTTCTTCCATTTCGGTCCGGCGAAGGACTTGCCGAGGCCGCCGAGCGTCGACTTGATCACCGTGACGCTGTTCGAGATCAGGAAGGCCGCCAGGCCGGCGCCGCCGATGGCCATCATCTCGTGCGGCAGGGCGTGGAGGATCACCTCGAACTTGCCGCCCGAGATGATGTAGCTGCCGAACACGAGGGCGAACAGCAGCACGATGCCGATAATCTGGAACATGGAGAGACGGTCGGTCCTGCGCGCGAGAGACGCCGACCATCGCCATTAATCATTAAGGGGCGGTTGCGAGCCTGCGACTACAGCCGCGTCTCGCCGTTCAGGATCGCCAGCAGGGCCACGTCGCTCAGCCTGGTGTAGCCGCTCCTGCCGCCCCGGACGTAGACCGGCCCCTCGACCTTGCCGGGGTCGAACCCGTCGGCCACCAGATCCATCTTGCGGTATTTGAACGTGCCGGTGGTGTCCGCCGCCTTGATGATCCGCACGAAAGCCGGCCGTGCGTAGACCGGCAGTTCCTGATCAACCCAGTCGGCGAAGGCGCGGGCGCCGAACTTGCCGTCGATCACCAGGGCGACCATGCCCGCCTTGCCGTCATAACCGGGGACGGGGACGCCGTAGGCGATGACTTCCTTGACGCCCGGCGCGTCGGCCAGGCGCTGCTCGACCTCGGCCGTGGAGACGTTCTCCCCCTTCCAGCGGAAGGTGTCGCCGATCCGGTCGATGAAATAGACGTAGCCCTCGGAGTCCTGCTTCATCAGGTCGCCGGTGCGGAACCAGCGGTCGCCCCGCACGAAGACGTCGCGCAGGACTTTCCGCTCCGACGCCGCCTTGTCGGCATAGCCGGAGAAGGCGTGGCGGGTGTCGTCGCCGATGCGTCCGATGGCCTCGCCGACCTCGCCGGCCTTCGCCAGCTGACACAGGCCGTCGGGTCCGCGCACCGGCTCCTCGGAGTCGATGTCGAAGCGCACCAGCCGGAAATTGATCTGCTTCTTCAGGAAGCCCGGGGCGCGCCCGATGGCCCCCGGCTTGCCGTCGAAATTGAACAGCGAGACGTTCCCCTCGGTCGAGCCGTAGAATTCGAGAATGTCGGGGATCGCGAACCGCTTCTGGAAGTCGTTCCAGACGTCCGGGCGCAGCCCGTTGCCGAAGGCGAGCCGAAGCTTGTGGGCCCGCTCCTCGGGGTTCTCGGGGCAGTTGACCAGATAGCGGCACAGCTCGCCGATGTAGACGAAAAGGGTCGCGCCGGACGATTTCACGTCCGGCCAGAAGTTCGTGGCCGAGAACCGCTTGCGCAGCACCAGCCGACCGCCGTTCAGCAGGGCCGGGCCGATGCCGACCAGGCCCCCGGTCGAGTGATAGAGCGGCAGCACGTTGAAGGTCACGTCCTTGTCGGTCGCCGCCGTCGCGCCGGCGAAGGCGCGCATATAGGTCCGGGCCCGGGCGTGGGTGACCTTTGCCGCCTTGGGCATGCCGGTCGTGCCGGAGGTGTAGATGTAGAGGGCCGTGTCGCGGTTGGTCAGGCCCGAGCGCACCGAGCGCGCGGGGCGCACGGACGACCCGCCGCGGACGGGTTTGTCGAGGCCGCGGCGCTCGTCGGCCTCGTCGGCGTCGGCCAGCCCCAGCACCCAGAGCATCAGGTTGCGGCCGGCGAGCGGTCGGGCCTCCTCGACCTTGCGCCAGGAGTCGGCGTCGGTGACCACCTGCGACGCGTTGGAGATCGACAGGCAGTGGGCAAGGGCGTGGCCGGTCAGGTTGGTGTTGATCAGGGCGGTCGCGACCCCGACCTTCGAGAAGCCGATCCAGGCGGCGAGGTATTCGGCCCGGTTCAGCATGACGAGGGCGATGGTGTCGCCGCGCTTCAGCCGCCGGCTCTGGGCCCAGTGGCCGAACCGGTTGGCCATGGCGTCGAGCTCACGGTAGGTCAGCGTCAGGCGGTCGTCCTGGACGGCGACATGGTCCGGAAACTTGTCGACGGCCTCTTCCCAGTCGTCACAGACCAGGTCTGCGCTGTCGAGGTCGATCAGCTTGATGCGCTTGAGCAGTCGGCGCAGCCCCTTCGCGAACCGCATGTCGCGCCGGATGTTCGCCACCAGCCCCATCGTCCCATCCACTCCGTCGAAAGACAGCCTTCCCTTGGTGATGAACAAGCCGCCCCTCCGGGTCAACCGGCGGGGGAATCCTGAGCGGCTTTGCGGCGCGTCGAACGCCGGTTTACGCGGGGGCGTGGCGCCGAAGCGGCGGTTCCGTCGGGTCAAGTTCGATTTGGTGGTCCAAACAGTCCGCGCGGCAGGTCTGAGAATTGCTCCAGCGCGCCGACAGTAAGTACGCGCCACAAAACTGAACGGGAACAGGCCAAACTGTGTTCGCAACAGTGTTTCTTCAAGGCGTGGCCGTTCGAGCGGAACCGTGATCTCGCAAGTCGGTTCCGACATCACCGAATTGGAGGAACACAGATGTCTGTAACCTATCCCCATGACCGACCGATGCCGCAGGGCGAGCAGTTTGAGGCTCCGCGCGAGGAGCCGTTCGTCCCGGTCTACGCCCGCACCCGCCGCACCGCCCGGGGCCGCAAGGGCGGCGTGAAGACCTGGATGATCCTCGCTCCCGTCGGCGCGCTGGTCCTCGGCGGCGCCGCCGCGGCGGCCCTGATGATGGGCGGCGGCGACGAGGCCGCGCCCGCGCCGCCGGCCGAACCGGCCGCCACTGCGCCCGTGCTCCCGGCCCAGCCCGTGCTGACGGAGACCGCGTCGGTCGAGACCGCTCCCGTGGTCGAGGCGACTCCCGCCCCCGCCCCTGTGGTCCGCCGGGCCGCGCCGGCCCCTGCGCGCCGCGCCGCGGCTCCGGTCCGGGCCACCCCGGCTCCGGCGGCGCCCACCCCGCGCGTCGAAGTCGCCCCGACCGGCCCGCAGCCCTATACGGCGACCCTGAACACGGCCCCGTCTACGACGACGACCCCGGCGCCCGTCCAGACGCCCGTCATCGTGATCCAGCCCGCGGACTGATGGCGAACCGCGCAGGAAGAAGCCCCGGCGGAGCGATCCGCCGGGGCTTTTTCATGTCAGACGCCGGTCGGAGCAGGCGCGACGGGCGACACCCGCCAGATGACGTTGCCGACGTCGTCGGCGACCAGCAGCGCGCCACGCGCATCGAACTGGACACCCACCGGCCGCCCCATCGCCTGATCCTGTTCGTTAATGAAGCCGGTCAGGATGTCTTCCGGCCCGCCGTTCGGGGCGCCATCGGCGAACGGCACGAAGATGACCCGGTAGCCGTTGCGCGGCCGGCGGTTCCACGAGCCGTGCTGGCCGACGAAGGCGCCGCCGCGATAGCGGGCGGGGAACAGGCCGCCCTCGCCGAATGTCAGGCCCAGCGAGGCGGTATGCGCCCCGAGCGCATAGTCCGGCTTCAGCGTCCGGGCCACCATGCCCGGATGGCGCGGCTCGACCCGCTCGTCGACGATCGGGCCGTAGTAGCTCCATGGCCAGCCGTAGAAGCCGCCGGGCCTCACCGAGGTCATATAGTCGGGCACCAGGTCGTGGCCCAGTTCGTCTCGCTCGTTGACCGCGACCCAGAGCCGGCCGCTGTCCGGCTGCCAGGCGAGGCCGACGGGGTTGCGCAGGCCGGAGGCGTAGATCCGGCGGGCCCCGGTCGCCGGATCGATCTCTAGGATGGCGGCGCGGTCGACCTCCTCCTCCATGCCGTTCTCGCCGATGTTCGAATTGGAGCCGACGCCGACGTAGAGCCGCGAGCCGTCCCGGCTGGCCACCAGGCTTTTGGTCCAGTGGTGGTTTCGGCCGGCGGGCAGGTTGGCGATCCGGCGCGGCGCCGCGGTGATCGCCGTCTGGCCGGTCTGATAAGGGAAGGCGACGACCGCGTCGGCGTTGGCGACATAGAGGGTCTCCCCGACCAGAACCATGCCGAAGGGCGACATCAGGTTCTGCAGAAAGGCGGTCTTCGTCTCGGCCACGCCGTCGCCGTCGGCGTCGCGCAGCAGGGTGATCCGGTTCGCGCTCGGGACCTGCGCCCCGGCCTTCTTCATGAACAGGCTCTGGAAGAAGCCCCGCAATCCGCCCTTCTTGCCCTCCGGCTTGGGCGGGGCGTTGGTTTCGGCCACCAGGATGTCGCCGTTGGGCAGCCGGTACAGCCAGCGCGGATGATCCAGCCCCGACGCAAAGGCCTGTACGCGAAAGCCGGGCGCCGGCGTCGGCGTGCGCCCTTCCGGCCAGCCGACAGCCTCGGCGACGTTGACCACCGGGAACAGCGACCGCTGCGGCGCGGGCAGGACGGGGTTGGGCCCGAAGCCCGCCATCGGGTCGAGCGCCTCACCACCGCCGCATCCCGCCACGGCGAGGAAGAGTGCGGATGCGATCAGCGACTTGAGGCGGGCCATGTTGGCCTCCGGGAGTGGATGGGCGTCAAACGCGGGAAACGGCCGGATGGATCATCCCGCGCCTCCGCCGCCGCCCGCGCCACCGGAGCGGACGGCGGTTCAGAGCGGGGACTTGAGCTCTCGCGGCGGACGGATCCGGCGGAACCGCGCCTCGATGAAGGAGAAGGCGCCGAAGGCGACGAAGCCCAGAGCGGCCGCCGCGAGGATCCACGGACCGGCCGGCTGTCGCTCGACCGCCTCCAGCGCCGAGCCGAAACTGGTCACCTCCGAAGCGCGTTCGTCGAGGCCGGCCAGCACCACCAGACCGGCCAGGGGCAGATAGGCCAGGCCGCGCGCGACATGTCCCGCCCGCGCGAGCGGGGCGACCCGCCGGCACAGCCGCTTCGAACAGGCGAGGTATTCGGTGAAGTCCTCGCGGCAGGCTTTGACGATGTTGCTCACACCGACGCCGAAGATCGCCAGCCCGGCGGCGACCAGCAGCCACTGGCCGAGCGGCAGGGCCAGCACGGCGGCGGCCCGGGCCTGGCTCTGGGCCACCCCGTCCCCCGCCGGATCGGCGGGCGCGCCGGCCATCAGGCCGAAGGCGGCGACGGCGAGGGCGGCGTAGCTCAGGCCGCTGAACAGCTGGCTCAGGCGTCGGCCCATCCCGTTCAACGAGAGGCCCTCATGGTCGGCGTCGAACACGGCCTGCAGCAGGCGCCACATCACGAACGCCGCCAGTCCGAGGCCGATCAACAGGGCCCACACCCGGCCGAGCGGCCTCTGCGCCAGCCAGTCGAGCGCTCCCTTCGTGCCTACGGCGCCGCCGATCAGATCGACCGACGCCAGCAGGATCAGCACGCCGACGGACAGATAGACGAAGCCTCGGGCCCCATAGCCCACCCTCGCCGCCAGCTCGATCAGATCGCGCAAGGGCGGAACCAGGCGCAGCAAAGGCGACCTGCGGCGCCCCGTTTCGCCGAGGCGCGCGAGACGGGAGCGGAGGAGGGCGAGGGGGTTCGGCACGGCGACCTCAACTCCCCCGGCGGAATATGGCTCCGCTATTCGCCCTCCGGTCTTGAGGTGCGGCGGGCGGACGCATATCTGCTGCCCGCTCAGGGAGGGCGTGCATGCAGCCGGTGATCTCCATCGAAGGTCTGACCAAGACCTACAAGTCCGGGCTTCAGGCCCTCAAACCCATCGACCTGACCATCCGGAAGGGTGAGATCTTCGCCCTGCTGGGACCGAACGGCGCCGGCAAGACGACGCTGATCTCGGTGGTGTGCGGCATCGTCACGCCCACGACGGGCAAGATCACCGTCGACGGCCATGACATCCTGTCCGACTACCGCGCCGCGCGCAGCAAGATCGGCCTTGTGCCGCAGGAGCTGACCACCGACGCCTTCGAGTCGGTGCTGGCGACGGTGACCTTCAGCCGTGGCCTGTTCGGCAAGGCGCCCAATCCCGCCTATATCGAGAGCGTGCTGCGTGAGCTGTCGCTGTGGGAGAAGCGCAACGACAAGATCATGACCCTGTCCGGCGGCATGAAGCGCCGGGTGCTGATCGCCAAGGCGCTGAGCCACGAGCCTGACATCCTGTTCCTCGACGAACCCACCGCCGGCGTCGACGTCGAGCTGCGCCGCGACATGTGGAATCTGGTCCGCCGCCTGCGCGAGCAGGGCGTCACCATCATCCTGACCACCCACTACATCGAGGAGGCCGAGGAGATGGCCGACCGGGTCGGGGTGATCCTGAAGGGCGAGCTGATCCTCGTCGAGGAGAAGACCGCCCTGATGAAGAAACTGGGCAAGAAGACCCTGACCCTGAACCTGCAGGACCCGCTCGCGGCCGTGCCGCCGGAGCTGGCGGAATGGAACGTCACCCTGAACGACGACGGCCATGAGCTGGAATACGTCTTCGATTCCAACCTTGAGAAGACCGGCGTGCCCTCGCTTCTGCGCAGGCTCAGCGACCTGGGCATCGCCTTCAAGGATCTGAACACCAGCCAGAGTTCGCTCGAGGACATCTTCGTCAGCCTGGTTCATCGCGATACGGGAGCCGCCGCATGAGCATGACCTTCAACGGCCATGGCGTCTGGGCCATCTACCGCTTCGAGATGGCCCGCGCCCTCCGCACCATCTGGCAGTCGCTGGTCACGCCGGTGATCACCACCGCCCTGTATTTCGTGGTCTTCGGTTCGGCCATCGGCAGCCGCATGACCGAGATCGACGGCGTGCCCTACGGCGCCTTCATCGTGCCGGGCCTGATCATGCTGAGCCTGTTCACCCAGTCGATCTTCAACGCCAGCTTCGGCATCTACTTCCCGAAATTCACCGGCACCATCTACGAGCTTCTCTCGGCGCCGGTGTCGCCGTTGGAGATCGTCATCGCCTACGTCGGGGCCGCCGCGACCAAGTCGGCGGTGCTGGGGCTGATCATCCTCGCCACGGCCGCCTTCTTCGTGCCGCTGCAGATCCTTCACCCGGTCGAGATGCTGGCCTTCCTGATCCTGATCTCGACCACCTTCAGCCTGTTCGGCTTCATCATCGGCGTCTGGGCCAACGGCTTCGAGCAGTTGCAGATGATCCCGATGCTGGTGGTCACGCCGCTGACCTTCCTCGGCGGCTCGTTCTACTCGATCGACATGCTGCCGGAAGCCTGGCGGACGGCGACGCTGTTCAACCCCGTGGTCTATCTGATCTCCGGCTTCCGCTGGACCTTCTACGGCAGCGGCGACGTCGGCATCGGGGTCAGCCTCGGGGCGACGCTGGGGTTCCTGCTGATCTGCCTGGTCATCGTCGGCTGGATCTTTCGGACCGGCTACCGGTTGAAGAACTAGGCCGGTCGCCGTCACGAAACGGGCCAGATCGGTGCGCACCCTTGTCCGGACTTCGCGTTTCTGAAGCGCGCCCGATCGGCGCGGGAGAGTTCATGTCCACCGACGACCACCAGCCCCTCAACGGTTCGTCCGCCCCCTTCGCTCGCCGCCCGGTGACCTGGGGCCGCGCACCCGCGACCGTGTTCCGCGCCGGACCCCTGCCGAAAGGCGAGCGCCTGCCGCCGCTGCCCCAGCCGCCGAAACCGGCTCCGGCCCCGTCGGCCCGCGCTGACATTCTGAGCGGCTCGATGATTCCGCAGGCCGCGTCGGCGCCCCGGCCCGCGCCGGCTCCGGCCCCGGCGCCTGAACGGGCGACGTTCGAGGCGCCGGCGCGGCCGGCCCCCGCCGCCGCCGGCGCCGACCTCACGGTGCGGCCGCTACCGCCGGTCGAGCCGCCCGCCGGGCCCCGCCGGGAACCCGCTCCGTCGCGGACGCCCGACCTGAAGCCCGTCGAATCGGTGGCGACGGTCAGCCCCGCATTGGCTTCCGCCACGGCCCGCCGTCCCGGCCGTCGCACGCCGCTCTACGCCGCCGCCGCCGCGGCGGCAGTCGGCGCGGTCGCCGTCGGCGGATGGATGCTGACCCGCTCGCCCGCGTCTTCGCCGGAGAGCGCTCCCGCCGCCGCACTGCTGGCCGAGGCGCCCGCCCCCGCGCCGCCTACAGGTCTGGTCGAAGCCGCTCCGCCGATCGACGCCGCGCCCGTTTCCGAAGCTCCGGCGACCACAGCCGCGGCCCGTACGCCGGTTGTGACCTCGACCCCGGTTCGCCCCGCGCCGGCCGCGCCCGAACGGCCCGCCGCCGGCCAGCCCGCGGCTCCGCCCGCGGTCGTCGTTTCCGGGCCGCCGCCCGCCGCGGCCGCGCCCGTCGAACCACGGATCGAGATCATTCCGGCCGAACCGGCGGGGCCGCCTCCGACCACCGCCGAACGGCCGCCCGCGGATCCGGACGCGCCGATCGCGACCCGGCCTCAGCCCCTGGAAACGGCGGACTAGGCCGTCCTGACCACCAGATAGCCGCGCTCGACCATGCGGCGCAGACCTTCGTAGGCCTCGGCCAGTTCCTCATAGGCCGTGCGGGCCGAGGTCAGCCGCGCGATCTGGTCGGGCGTCGAGGGCGCGCCGGATTCGCTCTGGCGCAGCGCCTCGCCGACCCATTTGGCGCGCGCCGACGCGGTCTGCACCGCCAGCCGCTGGAACACGGCGGCGTCGAGGCCGGGCAGGGCGGCGGCGATCACCTCGCGATTGGCCACGAAGGCGGAATAGTCGATCTGCTCGAGCAGGCCGCGCAGCCGCCGCTGCTCCTGCGGATCAGTGTCCTGCGGCTCGAAATGGTCCCGCTGGCGACGGTAGGAGGAGGTCTGGATGGTCGACATCGCGTCGCTCCGAAGGTGGATGCCGGGGAGCGTGCGCTGCGCCGATTAACGAGGCGTTGCGCGGGGCTTGCCGACGGCGTTCGCCTCGTGATACTTAAGTGAATGCTTCAGCATCAGCAGCCGCTCGATCTCGCCTTCCAGGCCCTGTCCGACCCCACCCGACGGCGCATGGTCGAGCGCCTGTCCGCAGGCCCGGCCACGGTCAGCGAACTGGCCGAACCGCTGCCGATGTCGATGTCGGCCGTGGTCCAGCACCTGAAGATCCTCGAGGCCTCCGGTCTGGTGGCCACTGAGAAGGTCGGCCGCGTCCGCACCTGCCGCGTGGAGCCCAGGGCGCTGGGCGCCGCCGAACGCTGGATCAACGAACGCCGCCGCTCGGTCGAGGCAAGCCTCGACCGGCTCGGCGCCTTCCTCGACGCGACCAGACCCGAAACGGAGCCCCGCGAATGACCGCGCAACTCGCCCACGGCATGTTCACCATCGAGCGCCGCTACGACGCCTCGCCGGAACGCGTGTTTCGCGCATATTCCGACCCCGTCGCCTTCCGCCGCTGGTTTGTCGAAGCTCCGGGCGCGACCATCTACGAATGGACCCATGACTTTCGTGTCGGCGGCCGGGGCGGCGGCCGCTACCGTTTCGGCGGCGAGGAGAGCGTCGTCGGGTTCAACGACACCCTGTTCCTCGACATCGTGGAGAACGCCCGGATCATCCTCAGCTACGTCATGGGCCGCGAACTCGGGGACGAAAGGCGTCGGGACTCGGCGTCGCTGGCGACCATCGAACTGATCGCCGACAGAGCCGGCACGCGCCTGATCTACACCGAACAGGGCGCATATTTCGGCGACGACGGCGCGGCTCACATCCCGCTGCGCGAGGAGGGCTGCGCCGAGATGTTCGACAACCTCGCCCGCGAGCTGGAGGCCCACCCGTGACCGGCAAGATTCGCGTTTCGTCCTATGCCATTTCCGTCGACGGCTTCGGCGCCGGTCCGGATCAGAGCCTGCAGAATCCGCTGGGCGTCGGCGGCGAGGACCTGCACGAATGGTTCTTCCCGACCGATACCTTTCAGAAGATGTACGGGAAGGGTCACGGCGCGACCGGGGTGGACGAGGCGTTCGCCAGACGCGGCATGGACGGTATCGGCGCCTGTATCCTCGGCCGCAACATGTTCGCCCATTCCCGCGGGCCCTGGCCGGACGACGGCTGGAAGGGGTGGTGGGGCGAGGAGCCGCCCTACCGCTGCCCCGTGTTCGTCCTGACGCATCATCCGCGCGAGCCGCTGGAGATGAAGGGCGGCACGGTCTTCCACTTCGTCACCGAAGGCGTGGAGGTGGCGCTGGAACGGGCGCGCGCCGCGGCCGGCGACCTGGACGTGCGCATCGGCGGAGGGGCGGAGACGATCCGGCAGTACCTGCGCGCCGG
Source organism: Brevundimonas sp. (assembly GCF_035626535.1). GTDB lineage: Bacteria > Pseudomonadota > Alphaproteobacteria > Caulobacterales > Caulobacteraceae > Brevundimonas. The sequence goes on along the minus strand of NZ_DASPNO010000092.1, from coordinate 20,609 downwards.
GTCTATCGACGAACTGCATATCGCCGTCTCGCCGGTCCTGCTCGGCGCGGGCGAGCCGTTCTGGCAGGGACTGGACCTGCCGGCCCTCGGCTATGGTCTTGCGGAAAGCACGCCGGGCGAGCGGGCCACCCATCTGACGATCGTCCGGAAAGGCGCATGATGAGCTTCACCCTCTGGTATCATCCCTACTCCGGCTACGGACAGAAGGCGGCGACCGCCGCCTATGAGCTGGGCCTGCCCTTCGAGCTGCGCGTGGTGGATCACACCGACGACGCCCTGATGGCCGAGTTCCGCAAGATCTCGCCCTTCGGCAAGATGCCGGCCCTTGTCGACGCGGAAGGCCGCGCCTTCCATGAAAGCTCGATCGTCATCGAATGGATGGATCTGCGTGCGGGCGGCGGGCGGCTGATCCCTCGCGATCCGGCGGCGGCGTTGGAAGCACGCGCCGTCGACCGCGTCATCGACCACTACGCCGGCGGCCCGATGAATCGCATCGTGCTCGAGAAGTTTCGCCCCGAGGGCAGCCGGGATCCGTTCGGATCGGAACAGGACGCCCAGGTGCTGGCGCAAGCCTGGGACTGGCTGGAGGACCGCCTCGGAGACGGTCGGACCTGGGGCGCGGGCGAGAGCTTCACTCTCGCCGACTGTTGCGCCGCCCCGATCCTGACCTACGCCCGGCGCCTGGTCCCGTTCGGCGACCGGCCGCGGCTGAAGGCCTGGCACGGACGGCTGATGGCGCGGCCGTCGTTCCAGCGGGCGCTGGAGGACGCCGCTCCGTTCGGCGACCTGATGCCGGCCCCGCCCGCGGTCGACTGACCGGGGTCAGCCGTGGGCGGTGTCGAGCGCCGTCGTGCCGCCCGGGGTCTGGGCCACGTCGAGCAGCTTCAGCCGGAAAATGAGCACGCTGTTCGGGGGGATCTCGCCGACCTGCCCGTCCCCGTAGCCCAGCTCCGGCGGCAGATAGACCAGCCACTCGTCGCCGACGGTCATGTGCTGCAGCGCGTCGCGCATGCCGGGGATGACCGATCCCGAGATGCCCTCCTCGACCGTGAACACCGCCGGCTGCCCGCGCTCGAGCGAGCTGTCGAAGACCCTGCCGTCGGTCAGCGAACCCTCGTAGTCGACCCGCACCAGATCGTTGCCGTCGGGCCGTTCGCCCCCCGGCGGTCCCGCCTGCAGCACCTTGTACTGGACTCCGGACGGCAGGGTCTGCACGCCGTCGGCCCGGGCGTTGGACTCAAGGAAGAACTCGGCCGCGCGCAGGTTCGCGGCCGCCTCCGGATCGACTCCGGGCGTCGCCTCGCGGCCGCACCCCGCCAGCGCCGCCGCCATCGCCAGTACGGCCCCCGTTCTAGCCCATCCGTAGCTCATAGCCCGCCTGCTCCAGTTCCTGTCTGATCTCGCCGGCGTGCGCCTCGCCGCGCGTCTCGACCATGATGTCGAATTCGGCGCCCTTGGCGGGGACGTCCAGCGCCAGCCGGTTGTGCACCACGTCGATGATGTTGCCTCCGAGATCGCCAATCACGGCGCTCATCTTCGACAGCATGCCGGGGCGGTCGTCGCCGAGGATGCGATACACCACCAGCTTCTTCTCGCGCACCAGCTCGCGGTTCAGGACCACGGCCAGCATCCGCGCGTCGATATTGCCGCCGGTCAGTTCGATGCCGACCTTCAGACCCCGAAACTTGTCCGGATGGGCCAGAAGCGCGGCCAGCCCGCCCGCGCCCGCGCCTTCGGCGACGGTCTTCTCAAGGGTGGCCAGGAAGGCGACCCCCTTTTCGAAATCGGCTTCCCCGACGACCAGCACCTCCTCGATCAGGGGATCGGCGAGGGCGAAAGGAATGTCTCCGACCGCCTTGATGGCGATGCCCTCGGCGATGGTCTGGCCGCCGCATTTCGGTGTCTCGCCCCGGCGCCTGGCCGTGAACGAGGGATACATGGCGGCCTCGACGCCGAAGATGCGGATCGACGGCTTGAGGCCCTTGGCGGCGATGGCCGTGCCGGCGATCAGCCCGCCGCCGCCGACCGGTACTATCAGCACGTCCAGATCGGGCGCATCCTCCATGAATTCGAGGCCGCAGACGCCCTGACCGGCGACGATGCCGGCGTCGTCGAAGGCGGAAACGAAGACGAAGCCCTCCTCGTCCCGAAGCCGGTGCGCCTCCTCGGTCGAGCCCGAGAAGTCCGCGCCCTTGATCACCACGGTCGCGCCGTGCGCCCGGGTGCCGTCGGCCTTTACGAAGGGGGTGCCCTCCGGCATGACGATGGTGACCGGCACGCCCAGCCGGGCCCCATGATAGGCGAGGGCCTGGGCGTGGTTGCCGGCGCTGGCCGCGACCACGCCGCGCTTCCGCTCGTCCGGCGACAGCTGCAGCAGCCGGTTCAGCGCCCCGCGCTCCTTGAAGCTGCCGGTGAAGTGCAGGTTGTCGAACTTGATCCAGACCTCCGCCCCGGTCAGTTGCGACAGCTTGCGGGAATAGCGCACCGGGGTGCGATCGACCTGACCCGCGATCCGCTCCCGCGCCGCCAGAATGTCGTCAAACGTGACTGTCATGGGCTCCCCTATACCCGGTCTGACGCCGGGTTGCCGCGAGGTTTTGGACCAGCGTCCGGGGCGTCGCAACCTTGACCTTGCCGCAGCGTTGAGCGTCTCATCCGGATGTTCGACCCGCACCCGTGACGGAGAGAGCCCATGGCCGCCCAGATGACCCCTCGCAAGCCCGTTCTTCCCCTGGTCGCCGCCCTGGCTCTCGGCGGTTTGCTCGCGGCCTGCGAAACCGTTCCGATGGATGGCGGCTTCGGTCCGGGCCCGCGTTCGGGGCCGGCGCCGGGCGTGTTCCGCGCCGACGATTTCGCCTGGTCGACCCGCTCGGGCAGCGCCTCGATCGACGGCCGGATCGACTATCGACGGGGTGGCGAGATCTACACCTGCACCGGTTCCGTCGGCCTGACCCCCGACACTCCCTACACCCGCGCCCGAATCCGCACCCTCTATGGCTCCACCGACCGGGCCGCCGTTCCGGAGGCCATCGTCCGCGCCCGGACCGTGGCGGAGCCCAGCGCCGACTACCGCGCCTATGTCCGTTCGGAAACTTGCGAGAACGGTCGCTTCAGCTTCACCGGTCTGCCGGACGGCGGCTGGTTCATCATCGCGCCGGTCAGCGCCGGCGGCGACGACCGCGTCGTCCTGATGCGGCACGTGGACACCCGCAGCGGGCGGATCTCCGTCACCCTGTAGCTTCGCCGATTGTCTTTTCAGGCCGCGTATCGGGCCGCTCTGGAGGATTAACCATGCGCCGCCCGTTCCTCACCGCCCTGGTCTTCGCCGCAGGATGCGCGCTGATGGCCGCCCCGGCGGCCGCCCAGTCGTGGGGACACAACAGCGGCTATGGCCATGATGGGGGCGCTTCCAACCGGGCCCCGTCCGCCTTTGACTGGCGCAGCCAGCTCGACCGGCCCGGCGACTACCGCTGCGACGCCTTCTGGGACGCCAACCGCACCGACTGCGGCGCCCGCTGGCGCGATCAGCGCCGCCGGGTGAGTCCGCAGGCCCGGCGCGACTACCGCGCCCTGGCGGGCTACGGGCGCAATGACGGCCGCCATGGCCGGCCGTACGCCTATGACCATGGCTACGGCTATGGGCATGACGGACGACACTCGACCCGGTGGCGCGGCTATGGGCACAGCTACGGCTATGGCTATGGCTACGGCTACGGCTATGACCGCCGCGAGCCGGGGACCGCCTATCACGGAGCCTACGGCCGGCCGGACATCGTCTATCCCGGCGGTCGCGGCGGCCACGACTACGGCAGCTACGCCGGAGGGCGTGATCCGGGCCGCATCGACTGGTGCCGCGCGACCTACCGATCCTACGATCCCGCCAGCGGCTATTACCGCGCCTGGAGCGGCCGCCTGATCTTCTGCGGCTGAGCCGGGTTCGCAGGCGCGCTCAAGTAGCGAGCGACCGCGTTGCGAGCGATAGCGCGCCCAAACACTGTTCACCCGATCACGGAACGGTGGGTGAGCGGCGTTCGCCATTGTTTCGCCTTGTCCGCCCCGCTTCGCTCGTCCTGACCCGCAAGGGGCGGTGGATCAGGGAGCGCGTTCATGTCCCAGCACAACATTTCCGGCTCGGAAGTCTTCGGGCCGAAGCCCGGCGTCATGCTGAGATCGGTCAAGACCAGCGGCATGCGCCGCCAGCGCGCCGCGCGCACTTGGGTGGCCTTCATCGCCGGCGCGATCGTCGCCGTCGCCGGTGGAGCCATCGCCGTGGCCGCGGTGTTCGGCCCGACCCTGTTTGGTTAGGCCGCGGTCAAAAGGCTCCGCCTTTTCGACCCGACGCGGCATCGCACATGTCCGCGCTCAAGCAGCGAGCCGCCGCGCGGCGAGCGCTAGCGCACCTTAACGTCACGCCAGCCAGACCATCCGGCGAGTCCGGGTCTCGCCGGCCCGCGCCTTGCTGAAGCCGCGCCGCACCTCGCCCGTGTAGAGGAAGCCGGCCTTCTCCAGCACGCGTCCCGAGGCCGGATTGTCGGTGAAATGTCCGGCGACCAGCGCCCGCCGCCGCCAGCGCTTCGACGCCCAGGCCAGGGCCCCCTCCAGCGCCTCGGTCGCATAGCCGCGACCCCAGAACGGCCGCCCGATCCAGTAGCCGACCTCGGGCGCCGGATCGTCGTCCTCGAACAGACCGATGACGCCGACCGGACCGTGGTCCTCGTGCTCGATCAGGAAGGTCGCGGCGCGCGCGGGATCCTGTCCGGCGACCGCCAGCACGAACGCCTCGGCGTCCTCCGCCGAATACGGGTGCGGCATGCGCAGGGTCATGCGGGCGACGTCCGGATCGTTGGCGAGCGTCGCCAGCCGGCTGATGTCCTGCGGGCCCGGCGCGCGCAGCGCCAGGCGCCGGGTTTCGACGACGGGGGAGGGTTCGATCACGCACATGAGGCGGCCTCGGTGTTCGCGCCGCCTCCTTGGAGGGCTCGGACGGCTTCGAGGCGGGGAAACGAAAACGGGGAGCCTGGTGATCCAGACTCCCCGCGGAAATGATTCCCTTGGTCCGGATCGCGGCTCTTGAGCCTTGCGCGATCCGGAAATGTTCCGTTCGCGCCTACTCGGCGGCCATGGCCTGTTCGGTGGCCGGAAGAATCGACACGTAACAACGGCCGCCACGCTTGGTGGTGAATTTGACCGCGCCGGTGGCGGTGGCGAACAGGGTGTGGTCGCGGCCGAGGCCGACGTTCTCACCCGGGTGGAAGGTGGTGCCGCGCTGACGCACGAGGATGTTGCCGGCCAGCACGTTCTCGCCGCCGAACTTCTTCACGCCGAGGCGCTTGGAATGAGAGTCGCGGCCGTTGCGCGACGAACCACCGGATTTCTTGTGAGCCATAGGTCTGCTCCCTTGTCTCTAACTGTTCTTACGCTTCGTCGGTGGAGGCGGGCTTCGCCTTCGGCGCGGCCTTCTTGGCGGCGGGCTTTTCAGCGGCGGCTTCGGTCGCCGGAGCGGCTTCGGCCTTGGCGGCCTTCGGAGCCGCGGCCTTCCTGGCCGGCTTGGCTTCGGTCTCTTCGACGCCCAAGCCTTCGGTACGGGGCGCCAGGCCGCGGGCGCGGGCGTTCATCTCGGCCTTCGTGGTCAGCGAAACTTCGCCGTCCCACCTGGCCTTCTCGCCGGCGCCTTCGATGCCGGTGATGCGCAGGACCGATTCCATCTGGCGGTGGCCGTTGGTGCGGCGGTAGCCCTGACGGCGGATCTTCTTGAAGATCTTGATCTTCTCGCCCTTGCGGGTTTCGACCAGCGTCGCGGCGACGGTCGCGCCGGCGATCATCGGGGCGCCCAGGGTCACGCCCTTGTCGCCGCCCAGCATCAGCACGTCGCCGAACGACACATTGGAGCCGGCCTCGCCGTCGAGCTTCTCGACCACGATGACGTCGCCCGGTTGAACCCGGTACTGCTTGCCGCCGGTCTTGATCACCGCGTACATGTTGAAGCCTCAGCGAAACGCAAAAAGAATAAGCCCGACGGGGGACCCCCTCGGGCGAAGAGCGGCGACATATACGGAACGGGCCTCCCGAGTCAACGCGAAACCCGGCCTTCAGGGCGTTTCCGGCCGCTCAAAATCCGCCGGTAGCGCTGATTGCGTCCCGCTCCTCGGCGCCCTAGGTTGATCTAACAGCGTTGTCGCGTACATCCGGAGCGGATGGACGTTTTTTCGCCGAAGGACTTATCATGGGCATCCGGTCGTCCTTCCAGACTGCGGGAGATCGGGCGGTCGGCCCGCTGCTCGATGACGACGTGACTGCAGTGGAACACCGCCGCGCTTCCCGGAACGCCCCTGACTCGCTCGTAGAAGGGGTGGACCAGCTCGACCAGGCGGCGCCGGCCGTCCGGCCCATCACCGAAATTCTGCGGGGTCTCGATCTGGACGCAATGCTTCACGGTTCGGACGCGCGTGATTTCCTGTACGGCGCATGGGCTGACGAACTCTCCTTCGGCGAGGCAAGGCCCACCGAGCGCTTCACGGACGTCCAATTCCTCTTCGGCAAGGAGGCCGACACAGCGCTCGTCTTGCCGGGCCTGCCCGACGACTCGAGCAAGGCGAAGGACGCGGACATCGCCCAGGTGTTGCCGGGCGTCACGGCCGACGAGTTTCTGCTCTCCAGGGACGCCGATCTGCCGTTGATTCTGCCCGGCGATGAGGAAGGCGCTTTCGACGGGCTTGAGGACGGGGTCCCCGAGGTTCTGACCGGCTTCCCGACCCATATGCTGACTCTCGACGGCGAGGGCGGTTTCGAGGGTGGAACCGATGACATCGGCCGCCTGCACGACCACGACGGCTGGCTATTCTGACGCCGGGCGGCGTGGCCGCAATTCCTGCTCGACTGTTATAAAGTAACACGCTACAGGGGCGGGGATGACGCCCGCCCCCGATCAGACGCTACTCCTGTCCCTGCTGGGCGCTGGCTTCGCCACCGCCTTCCTGCACGCGGCCCTGCCCACCCACTGGCTGCCCTTCGTGCTCGTCGGCCGGGCCCAGCGCTGGACGCTGCAGAGGGTCATGGCGGCGGTCGTGGCCGCGGGCCTGACGCATGTGGCGGTCACGGCCATGGTCGGAGGCTTGATCGTGGTCGCGGGGCTGGCGCTGGACCAGTGGATCGCGGGCCTGCTGCCCCACCTGTCCGCCGTCCTGCTGTTCGCTTTCGGCGGCTTCTATCTCGTTCGCTCCGTCGTACGGCGGCCGCAGCTCGCCGGCGGCCCGTCTCTCGAAATGTCGGGCCCGGCCGTATCCCACGCCGCCGCCTTCTGGGCCCTGGTGGCGACGATGGCGATCTCGCCCGGCGAGGTGCTGCTGCCCTTCTATCTGAACCAGGCCCAGGGCGGCGTCGCCGTGCTGGCGGCCCTCACCGTCGTCTTCGCGGCCGGAACGGTGCTGGGCATGGCCCTGTTCACCGGGCTGGCGCGCGCCGGCTGGTCCGTGCTGCGGCTCGAGCGCTGGGCGCGCTACGAGGGCGCCGTGCTGGGTCTGGCCCTGATCGCCGTCGGCCTTCTCGTCGTCCTGTATCAGCCCTAAAGCTCTGCGGATGGCGCCCGACCACCAGCATGACCACGGCCACAGCCACGATCCCCATGACCATGGCCACGCCGGTCATGCCCACGCTCACGGGCATAACCACGGCCCCGTCGACACCGGCGACTGGCGCTACGCCGTCGGCCTGATCGTCAACCTCGCCTTCGTCGGCGTCGAGTTCGGCGCCGGGCTGTTCAGCGGCTCGACCGCCCTCATGGCCGACGCCGGTCACAATCTCTCGGACGGGCTGGGCCTGGCCATGGCCGGCGGCGCCGCCTGGCTGGCCCGCCGGGCCGCCGGGCCAGGCAAGACGTACGGCTATGGCAAGGCGACCGTACTGGCCGCCCTCGCCAACGCCCTGCTGCTGATCTTCGCCTGCGGCGCCATCGCCTTCGAGGCCGTGCGCCGTCTGGCGGAACCGGCCCCGGTGATGTCGGGCCTGATCATGGGAGTCGCGGCGGTCGGCTTCGTCATCAACCTGGGCACGGCCCTGCTGTTCATGCGCGACCAGCATTCGGACCTGAACGCGCGTGGGGCCTACCTGCACATGATGGCCGACGCGGCGGTGTCGATCGGCGTCGTCCTCGCCGGCGCCGCCATCCTGTTCACCGGCTGGTCGATCATCGACCCGCTCGTCAGCCTGGTCATCGTCGCGGTGATCCTCTGGGGCACCTGGGGCCTGCTCAGGGACTCGGTCAACCTGGCCCTCGACGCGGCCCCGCGCGGCGTCGATGTCGAGGCGATCCGCGCCGCCTTCCTCTCCATGCCGGGCGTCAGCGCCGTGCATGACCTGCACGTCTGGGGCCTGTCGACGACCGACACCGCCCTGACCGCCCACCTCGTCCACGACAGGGCCAATCCGGAAACCCTGCTGGCCGAGGCGCACCAGATGGCGCGCGCCCGCTTCTCCATCCGCCACACCACCCTGCAGCTCGAAGCCGGCCCGTTGCCGGATTGTCCGGACTGCTGACCTTCACAAGCGGCCCCGCAGCCGCCATCTAGCGGCCCATGTCAGACAAGATCCCCGTCACCGTCCTCACCGGCTACCTCGGCGCCGGCAAGACCACCCTGCTCAACCGCATCCTCACCGAGGACCACGGCAAGCGCTACGCCGTCATCGTCAACGAGTTCGGCGAGATCGGCATCGACAACGACCTCGTGGTCGGCGCCGACGAGGACGTGTTCGAGATGAACAACGGCTGCGTCTGCTGCACCGTGCGCGGCGACCTGATCCGCGTCGTCTCCGGCCTGATGAAGCGCCAGCGGCCCGGCAAGCCGGCCTTCGACGCCATCATCGTCGAGACCACGGGCCTGGCCGATCCCGGTCCGGTGGCCCAGACCTTCTTCGTCGACGAGGACGTCAAGGCGAAGACGCAGCTCGACAGCGTCACGGCCCTGGTCGACGCCAAACACGTCATGGCCCGGCTCGACGATTCGAAGGAGGCGCGCGAGCAGGTCGCCTTCGCCGACCGCATCATCCTCAACAAGGTGGATCTGGCGTCGGACATCGAACTGGCCGAGGTCGAGCGGCGGCTGCGCAAGCTCAACCCGCTGGCGCCGATCACCCGGGCCGAGCGCGCCGACGTGCCGCTGGACCAGGTGCTGGGCCTCGGCGGCTTCGATCTGGAGCGCATCCTCGACATCAACCCGCAGTTCGCCAACCCCGCCCACGGCGAGGCGGGCCACGTTCACGACGAGCACTGCGGCCACGATCACGATCATCACGATCACGCCCACGATCATGAACACGACCGCGCACACGGTGCGCGCGGCCACGCCCACGAGGACGACATCAAGGGCATCTCCCTGTCGCTGGACCGGCCGATGGACGGGACGAAATTCACCGCCTGGCTGGACCGGCTGCTCGGCGAGCAGGGTCAGAACATCCTGCGCGCCAAGGGCATCATCGACGTCGCCGGCGAGGACCGCCGGCTGGTCTTCCAGGCGGTGCACATGATCCTCGAGGGCGAGCTGCAGAAGCCGTGGGGCGCCATCGAGCGCCGCTGGTCCCGCGCCGTCTTCATCGGCCGCGACCTCGACGAGGCGGAACTGCGCGAGGGTTTCGAGGCTTGCGCCGCCTGATCCGTTGACCTCGCCGGAGACGCTCCTGAGAACCCGCCGCCCAGGCCGCTGTCGACCGAAACCCGCCCGGCCACCCTGCGCTACGGCACGCCGGACTTCGATGTGCTGAAGCCGGGGGAGTATGTCGTCTGCGCCGTCTCAGGCCGGCCGATTCCGCTGGACCGCCTGACCTACTGGAGCGTGGAGCTGCAGGAGGCCTACGCCAGCGCCGGACTGATGACCCGCCGCTGGGTGGAGACGCACGGGCGCGCCTGACCGTGCCGGCGACGGCCACTGTTCAGCCTCACTCGAATCGCTAGTCTCGTGGCGGGAGGACGCGATGAGGAAACTGGCGCTTGTGGCCTGCCTGGCCCTGCTCTGCGGCTGCTCGACCTATACGACGCCGGGAGCCGGCGTTTCGCTGGGGGCGATCTCCGAGAACGACGGCGACATCGCGGCCGCCTTCCAGCGCGAGCCCGCGATGACCTTCCCGGCGCAGTTGGCCGTCGTCCGGGTGGCGGCTCCGGGTTACCGCAGCGGCTCGAACGACAGCGTCGGAACCGGCGCCTTCGGCATCGTCACCGCCCGCGACATCGAGACCGACGAGAGCTTCGCAAGGCTCGGCCGCATGCCCCGGGTCGCCGCGGTCGCCCCGGTCAGCCGCCTGCTGGTCCCGGCCCGGCTCGGCAATACGCGCGACCTGCGCTCGGCCGCGGCCCAGCTGAAGGCCGACGCCCTGCTGATCTACACCATCGACACCCGATTCCGCACCGAGAGCGCAGACGTCGGGCCGCTGCAGACCATCGCGCTCGGTTTCCTGCCCACCCGCAAGGCGGTGGTGAACGCCACATGCGCCTTCATGATCGTCGATGTCAGGACCGGCTTCGTCTACGGCACGGGCGAGGTCACCGCCACCGAGGACCAGCGGTCCAATCTCTGGGGCTCCGAACAGGCGATCGAGGCCGCCCGCCTGCGAGCCGAACGCCGCGCCTTCGAGGACGGGCTGGGCGAGGTCGAGAAGCTGTGGGCCTCGATCCTGCGGGAGCACGGAACGCAACCCGCCGCCGGCTGATCGCAAGCCAGATTGACCGCCCCGCCCCGGCGGCTAAACGGGGCCCATGAAGACCCACACCTACGACGCCCAGGTCACCGTCGCCCTGTTCGACAGGACCAGCGCCGTCTTCGCCCTCGGCGACGGCTCGGTGCGCTTCGAGGGCGGCGAATTCAGCGCCGCCCACGACGGCGCCATCCTGTGCGCCGCCGTCCACCCGTCCGGCGACGGCGTGGTCACCGGGGGCGACGACGGCCGGGTGATCTGGCACCGGCGCGGCGAGGCGGGCGTGCTGGCGACCTCGAAGGGCCAGTGGATCGACGCCATCGACGCCTCGGCCAAAAGCGGACTGATCGCCTTCTCGGCCGGCAAGACCCTGTCCGTCATCGATGCGAAGGACGCCGCGTTCCGCCGCGACTTCGTGCACGAGCGCACCGTCTCGGGCGTCGCCTTCGAGCCGAAGGGGCGCCGCATCGCCACCTCGACCTACGGCGGCGCGGCCCTGTGGTTCGCCCGTATCGCCGACCAGAAGCCGACCTTCCTCAAATGGGCGGGCTCGCACACGGCGGTCGGCTGGTCGCCGGACGGCGCCTTCGTCATCACCGCCATGCAGGACAACCAGCTGCACGGCTGGCGCGTCAAGGACCAGAAGAACCTGCGCATGGGCGGCTACCCGTCCAAGGTCCGCTCGATGAGCTTTCTCGCCAACGGCCAGCTGCTGGCCACGTCGGGGGCGCAGGGCGCGGTGCTTTGGCCGTTCATCGGCTCGAACGGGCCGATGGGTCGCGAGGCCACCGAGATCGGCTTCGACGAAGGCAGCCTCGTCGCGCTGGTGGCCTCGCAGCCCAAACATGCCGTCATCGCCGCCGGCCTCAACGACGGCCGCGTCTGGCTGGCCCATCCGGCGGGGCACGGGCTCAATTTCCTGAAGGCGGAGAAGGGCGCGCCGGTCACCGCCCTCGCCATGAGCCCGGACGGCAAGCGCGTCGCCTGGGCGGACGAGGACGGCCAGGCCGGGGTGGCCGGGGTCGAGGGCTGATTTCCCTCCCTTTTCGTCATCCCCCGGTCTCGCTCCGCGCGCCGGAAGATGACGAACGAGAACCGTGACGCTGTGCTGGCAATCCGCGGAATTATAGTCCGATTGCTCGAACGATTCCGTGCGGGATCAACGGCATAGCCTTTTCTTGAAGCTCTCTTCCCGCCTGACAAAGGAACGGCCTCATACTGCTTCCTGCGTTCCTCGCCGGCCCCCGCTCCGCTGCAGGAGTCGCGGAGTCGACAAGGCGAAATCGCGAGGTCGTTGGATTTCCCCGGGGCCGATGTCGACTCTGCCGACTCTGCCACAACGAATTTCGGCTACCCCGGCGCCGACTCTGCCGACTCTGCCATAGCGTTTTTTCTTGCCCCCCCGCCCCTTGCCCCCGGTCCCGCTTCCGCTCCACCCTCGCGGCATGGCGAAGCAGGTCCCGATCAAGACACGCCGACCGGCTCTGGCGGCCGTGCTGGTCCTCGCGGGCCTGATCCTGACCTCCGTCGTCGTCCACCGTCTGGTCCCCCCGCCGATAACCTTCCTGATGGTCACCCGCTTGTTCGAGGGCGAGGGCCTGTCCTACCGCTGGCGCTCGCTGGACGACATCTCGCCCCGGCTGGTCGAGGCGGTGATCGCCTCCGAGGACGCCCGCTTCTGCGAGCACCGCGGCTTCGACATGAAGGCGATCGAAAAAGCCCTGAAGGCCAACGGGAGAGGGGGGCGGATGCGCGGCGGCTCGACCATCAGCCAGCAGACCGCCAAGAACGTCTTCCTCTGGCCCGGCCGAGACTGGATCCGCAAAGGGTTCGAGGCGGGCTACACCCTGCTGATCGAGACGGCCTGGGGCAAACGCCGGGTCATGGAGGTCTATCTGAACGTCGCGGAATGGGCTCCGGGCGTCTACGGCGCGGAGGCGGCGTCCCGGCATTGGTTCGACAAGCCCGCCTCCGAACTGAGCGCCCGCGAGGCGGCGCGGCTGGCCGCCATCCTGCCGTCGCCCCGGCGCTACAACGCCTCCTCGCCGGGACCCTACATCCGGCGCCGGGCGTCGAGCGTGCAGGCGGCGATGCGCACGGTGCGCAACGACGGCCTCGCCGCCTGCGTGCTCGGTTAACCGTCACGCTTGACGGCACCGCTCCGCTCGCCTCACCTGCGCGCCGAAAAAGGCGGAACAACCGCCTGACGCCGAAACGCCCCCGGGAGACTACCATGAAACGCACCCTGATGACGGCCGCCGCCGCCTGCGCCCTCAGCCTCGCGGCGGGCTGCGCCAGCCTCGGCATGGAGCAGGCGGAACGCCAGGCCCCCGCCGAGGCCCGGGCCGCTGCGGACGCGATCCGCGCCCAGGCCGCCGCACCGGCCACGGCCCAGGCTGCCATCGCCTTCGTCGCCGACGCCGAGACGCGCCTCGCCGCCCTCAGCGAGGAGGCGGCGCGCATCCAGTGGACCCGGGCGACCAACATCACCCACGACACCATGTGGCTGGAGAGCCGGATCAACGCCGAATACACCGAGCTCCAGGTCGAACTGGCCAACGGCGCGGCCCGCTTCAACGATGTCGAGGTGCCGGCCGACGTCCGCCGCAAGCTGAACCTGCTACGCCTCGGCATCGTGCTGCCGGCGCCGAACCGCCCCGGGGCGGCGTCCGAACTGGCCGACATCACCACCCGCCTCGACTCGACCTACGCCACCGGCAAATTCGAGTTCAAGGGCCGCCAGATCACCCTCGACGAGGCCACCATCCTGATGGCCGAGTCGCGCGACCCCGCCGAACTGGAAGCCCTGTACGAGGGTTGGCGGACCATCTCGCCGGTCATGGCCGACGACTACGCCCGCATGGTCGAGATCGCCAACGAGGGTTCGCGCGAGCTCGGCTTCGCCGACACCGGGGCCATGTGGCGCGCCGGCTACGACATGGCGCCCGACGCCTTCGCGGCCGAGACCGATCGTCTGTGGGCGCAGGTGAAGCCGTTCTACGAGAACCTGCACTGCTATGTCCGCAACCGCCTCAATGCGAAGTACGGCGACGAGGTCCAGCCCGACACCGGCCCGATCCGCGCCGACCTGCTGGGCAACATGTGGTCGCAGCAGTGGGGCAACATCTATGACGTCGTGGCCCCGCCGAGCGGCGGCCAGTCCAGCTACGACCTGACCCAGCTGCTGGTCAGCAAGGGCTATGACGCCGAAAAGATGGTCCGGACCGGCGAGAATTTCTACGTCTCGCTGGGGCTCGACCCGCTGCCCCAGACCTTCTGGGAGCGGTCGATGATCACCCGGCCCGAGGGCCGCGAGGTGGTCTGCCACGCCTCCGCCTGGGATCTCGACAACCTCGAGGACATCCGCATCAAGATGTGCACCCAGGTGAACGGCGACGACTTCTACACCGTCCACCACGAGCTCGGGCACAACTACTACCAACGCGCCTACAAGGATCAGCCGTTCCTGTTCAAGAACGGGGCGAACGACGGCTTCCACGAGGCGATCGGCGATTTCGTCGGCCTCTCGGCCCTGACCCCGACCTATCTGAACCAGATCGGCCTGCTCGACACCGTTCCGGGCGAGGAGGAGGACATCCCGTTCCTGCTCAAGATGGCGCTCGACAAGATCGCCTTCCTGCCTTTCGGCCTGATGGTCGACCGCTGGCGCTGGGGCGTGTTCAACGGCGAGACCTCGCCGGAGGAGTACAACGACGCCTGGACCGCCAACATGCTGCGCTACCAAGGACTGGTGCCGCCGGGCCCGCGGCCCGAGAACGCCTTTGATCCGGGCGCGAAATACCACATCCCGGGCAACACGCCCTACACCCGCTACTTCCTGGCCCATATTTACCAGTTCCAGTTCCACAAGGCGGCCTGCGAGCAGGCCGGCTGGACCGGCCCGCTGCACCGCTGCTCGATCTACGGCGACAAGGAAGTCGGCGAGCGCTTCAACGCCATGATGGAGATGGGCCAGTCGCGTCCGTGGCCGGAGGCGATGCAGGCTTTCACCGGGCAACGTGAGAACGACGCCTCGGCGATCGCGGCCTATTTCGCCCCGCTCAACGTGTGGCTGACCGAGCAGAATCGCGGCGAGGACTGCGGCTGGGAGGCCTGACCTTTCACACAACGCTGGTGTTGTTAACTTTCGCTGTTGGGGCTTCTCTTAACGGGCTTGCTTCACAATCGTCTGGAAACCGTGGGCGGATTGCGCCCGCGGCGGAGGCGGCTGGGATCGGCGATGGGGCTCAAGACCTGGATTGACGGCGCAATCGGCGGCGCTTGCGGCCTCGCACGGCGGCTGGGCGGCGATGTGCGCGGCAACGTCGCCATGCTGTTCGGCCTCAGCCTGCCGGTCCTCATCCTGATGACCTTCGGCGGCGTCGATATCCACCGGCTGTCGACCGTCCGGGTGAACCTGCAGGACGCCCTCGACGCCGCGGCTCTCGCGGCGGCCCGGTCGCCCTACACCGAAGACGCCGATCTGCAACGCGTCGGCCTCGCGGCGCTGAAGGCCAACCTGCAGTCCTATCCGAACGTCACGCTCGAAGAGGATCAGACCAGCTTCACCCTCAGCGACGAGGACGTGGTCATCGCCGACACCCGGGTGCAGGTGAAGACTCTCGTGGCCAACATCTTCCTGCCGCCCTACGGCCAGTTGATGGACGACTACCTGCCGGTCGGCGGTCACTCCGAGGTCGACCGCTCGTCGCGCAATATCGAGGTTGCGCTGGTGCTCGACCTGACAGGCTCCATGGCCGGGGACCGGATCGCAGCCTTGATCGAGGCCGCCAAGGACCTGGTCGATCTGGTCGTTCAGGACGTCCAGACCCCCTACTATTCCAAGGTCGCGCTGGTGCCGTACTCGAACGCGGTCAACCCGGGCAGCAGCTATATCACCCAGGTCCGCGGCGGGGTCACCGGCTCGGTCAACATCAGCAATGCGGTCATCAATCTCACCGGCACGCAGAGGACCATCTCCTCGGCCACCCGCGCCCGCCCGGTGGTTATCACGACCTCGACGGACCATGGCTTCGTCAATGGCGACATCGTCTGGATCACGAGTTCCAGCGGCATGACCCAGTTGAACAACAAGCCCTATGTGGTGACCAACAGGACGGCCCGCACATTTGAACTCTGGACCATGGGCGGCAGCCGCGTGGACGGCCGCAGCTACGGCTCATACAGCGGCAATGGCCGGGTCCAGAAGTGCCAGAACAACGATTGCTCAATCACGATCACCGCGGCCAACCACGGCCTGCTGAACAACCAGTACGTTCGCATCACCGATGTGAACGGCATGACCCAGATCAACAACAAGACCTATATCGTCGGCAACGTCACGACCAACAGCTACACGATCGACCCGGACGATGGCTCGACCATCAGCCCCTATAGCTCGGGCGGAAGGTCGTGGTGCGCCCAGGCCGGCTGCACCTGGTTCGCCTTCGAGAACGTCTATGAGGATCTCGTCGCGAACCGGATCAGCTCGTGCGTCACCGAGCGCACTGGAGCCCAGGCGTGGACCGAAGCGCGGCCCAGCGGCGCCTCCTCCTACGTCGGCCGCCACTATCCGGATACCACGGGCGGCTGCCTGGGCAACGCGGTGATGCCGCTCACTTCCGACAAGGGGAGCCTGACGACGGCGATCGATAATTTCGAGGTCGAGGGCACGACCGCCGGTCACATCGGCATCGGCTGGGGCTGGTACACCCTCTCGCCGACCTTCAGCAGCATGTGGTCCTCAGGCACGGCCGCCGCCTATGACACCTCCGAGACCCTGAAGGCGATGGTCATCATGACTGACGGCGAGTTCAACACGGCCTACTGCGACGCCGTACCGGACCGGAATACAGGCGCCACCAGCGCCACCTACAGGAACAACTGCACCGCCAACAACGGCGACGCCTTCACGCAAGCCAGGGCTCTCTGCGAGGCCATCAAGGCCCAGGGCATATTGATCTACACGGTGGGCTTCCAGATCGCGGCGACGGGGCAGGCCGCCAGCGTTCTGGCCTATTGCGCGAGCACGCCGAGCAATTTCCACATCGCGGCCAGCGCCGGCGACCTGTCTGACGCCTTCGCCGCCATCGGCCGCGACATCACCCAGCTGCGGATTTCGAAATAGGCCGCCGTCGCGAAGATGTCTTGCTTGTCTACGGTGTCGGCTATGTCTTCGACGCCATTGTCGAGCATGTCTCACCCGGAACGCATTGCCCTCAGATCAGCCGGATTTCCTTCAGCCGTTCGGTCAGGAAATCCTCGGCCATGATGGCCTTGCCGACGTAGCGGTCGGGGTTCTCGTCCGAGACCATGGTCGGCAGGGTCTCGATGACGAAGTCCGGATTGAAGTGCAGGAAGAAGGGCGTCGAATAGCGGGCGAAGCCGCGCCGCTCCGGAGCCGGATTGACCACTCGGTGCGTCGTCGACGGCAGCACGTGATTGGTCAGCCGCTGCAGCATGTCGCCGATGTTGACCACCAGGGCGTTCGGCGGCGGCGCGATGTCCAGCCATTCGCCGTCGGCGTCCTTCAGCTGCAGGCCCGCCTCCTCGGCGCCCAGCAACAGGGTGATGACGTTGATGTCCTCGTGGGCGCCGGCGCGGACGCCGGGCGCGTCCGCCGGGACGGGGGGATAGTGCAGCATGCGCAGGATGCTGTTGCCGAGCTCGACCTTGTCCTCGAAGAAGTCGTCGCCCAGCTCGAGGTAGCGGGCGATGGCGCGCAGGATCTTGCGCCCCAGCTCGTCCATGGCTGTGAACATGCCGTACAGGTGCTCGCGGAAGCCCTCGATCTCGGTCGGCCAGACATTGTCGCGCATGTATTTCCGGTAGGGGTGGCCCTCCGGCAGTTCGCGCCCGACGTGCCAGAACTCCTTCAGGTCGACGGTGGCCGCGCCCTTGGCCGCCTCGACCCCGAACGGGGTCAGGCCACGAGCGCCGCCGGTCCCCGGCTGATGGTACTGGCGCTTGACGTCTTCCGGCAGGGCGAAGAAGGCCTTGGCGTCATCCAGGGCGGCGTCGATCACCGTCTCGTCCAGCCCGTGATCGGCGATGACCGCGAAGCCATAGCGCTTGAACGACGCGCCGAGCTTGTCGGCGAAGGCCTGGAAATCGGTGTCGTAGAGCGTCATCGACACCGGTTCGATCGACCGGCGGGCGGTGGTGGAGCTCAGGCTGTCAGCCATGGCGGGACCTCAAAACTGCATTCGGGCGTTTCCATACGCCCTGCGAGCCGATCTTGGCAAAGCGGGGGCGCCGGCGCCCGGCGCGGATGAAGCCGCGCTCGCCGGTCGTTCAGCAGAGGACGGACGGAACCTTGACTGTAAGGCCGCGTTCCCGTCGACCAGAACCTGGAAGGACCATTTCCACATGCACGCCAAACTTATCGTCACCGGCGTCAGCGTCATCGCCCTGCTGGGCGCCTGCACGACGACCGACCCGTACAGCTCGACCCCGCGCCGCAACAACACCGGCACGGGGGCCATCGCGGGCGCCATTGGCGGCGCCGTGCTCGGCTACCTGACCAACACCTCCAACTCAGAGGAAGGCCGCAAGAACGCGTTGATCGGGGCCGGCATCGGCGCGCTCGGCGGCGCGGCGGTGGGCGCCTACATGGACCGCCAGCAACGCGAACTGGAAGCCGAGCTGTCGGGCAGCGGCGTGGGCGTGGCCCGCCAGGGCGACAACCTCGTCCTCCGCATGCCGTCGGACGTGACCTTCGCCTCCAACCAGTCGTCGATCAATCCGGCCTTCTACGCCACGCTCGACGACGTCGCCGCGGTGCTGAACCGCTACGACCAGTCCATCGTCGACATCATCGGCCACGCCGATTCCGATGGGGCCGAGGACTACAATCTGAATCTGTCGCGTCAGCGGGCCTCGTCGGTGGCCCAGTATCTGGTCAGCCGCAACGTGCTGCCCGACCGGCTATACGTGGACGGACGCGGCGAGAGCGAACCGGTGGCCACCAACGCCACGGCCAGCGGCAAGGCCCAGAACCGGCGCGTGGAGATCCTGATCCGCCCGTTCCGGGGCTGACGCCAACGCGCTCGAGGAGCGAGCCGCCGTGCGGCGAACGATAACGCATCAAGAGAAAGGCGGAGCTTCGGCTCCGCCTTTTGTGTGGCCGGACACCGTTCCGTGACTTGCGGCGGCGGGGCGCAGGTGCTGGATAACAAACGTTGTTTCGACTCGGGGGAAACGCGTGCGGCCGGACCATGAATTCACCGACGGCGTCAGGCTCGGCGCGATCGCGGTCGTCTCGGCGGTCGTGACGGCGATGCTGGTGATCGGGGTCGGACGCAGCCTTCTGCCGCGGGCGGAAGCGCAGGCAAAGGACCAGCCGGTCCTTATCGCCGCCTCTCTCCGCTAACGCCGCCCCACCGAAGCATAGCGGAAGCCGCGGGCCCGCATGTCCTCGGGCCGGTAGACGTTGCGCAGATCGACCATCACCGGTTGGCGCAACAGCCGTTTGACGCGATTCAGATCCAGAGCCCGGAACTGGTCCCACTCGGTCAGGATGACCACCACGTCCGCCCCCTCGACGGCATCATAGGGGCCGTCCTTGAACACGACGCCCGGCAGCAGGTGCGCGGCCTCGTTCATGCCCTCTGGGTCGAAGGCCTGCACCGTCGCGCCCATGGCGATCAGGGCCGGGGCCACGTCCAGCGAGGGGGCGTCGCGCATGTCGTCGGTGTTCGGCTTGAAGGTCAGGCCCAGCAGGGCGACCGTCTTGCCGGCCAGATCGCCGTCCAGCGCCGCCGAAACGCGGCTCGCCATCGCCTTCTTGCGCGCCTCGTTGACCTCGACCGTGGTCTCGATCAGCCGCACCGGCGAGCCTGCATCGACCGCCGTCCGCACCAGCGCCAGCGTGTCCTTGGGGAAGCACGAGCCGCCGTAGCCGGGACCGGCGTGGAGGAATTTGGAGCCGATCCGGTTGTCCAGGCCGATGCCGCGCGCGACCTGCTGCACGTCGGCGCCGACCTTCTCGCACAGGTCGGCCATCTCGTTGATGAAGGTGATCTTCATCGCCAGGAAGGCGTTGGCGGCGTATTTGATCAGCTCCGAGGTGCGCCGGCCGGTGAACAGGATCGGCGTCTCGTTCAGGTTCAGCGGGCGATAGAGTTCGCGCATCACAGCCTGGGCCCGCTCGTCCTCGGCCCCGACCACGATCCGGTCCGGCCGCTTGAAATCCTCGATAGCCGCACCCTCGCGCAGGAATTCCGGATTGGAGACTACGGCGAAGTCGGCGTCGGGACGGCGGGCGCGGATGATGGCCTCGATCTCGTCTCCGGTGCCCACCGGCACGGTCGACTTGGTGACGATGACCGTGAAGCCTTCGATCAGGCCGGCGATCTCCTCTGCGGCGGCATGGACATAGGACAGGTCGGCGTGGCCGTCGCCGCGGCGCGACGGCGTGCCCACGGCGATGAACACGGCGTCGGCCGCCCGGATGGCTTCCGCGCCGTCGAGGGCGAACGACAACCGGCCGTCCCGAACATTGGCGGCGACCAGATCGTCGAGGCCGGGCTCGAAGATCGGAATTTCGCCCCGCTCGAGGCGCTCGATCTTCGACGGATCCTTGTCGACGCAGGTCACGTCGTGGCCGAAGTCGGCGAAACAGGCTCCTGAGACCAGGCCTACATAGCCGGTTCCGATCATCGCGACGCGCATGCGGTTTCGCCCTTTCGACAGTGGCCGGGAGATAGCGGGCGGCTCGGGCTTTGGCCACCCCGCCGCGCCCGGGGAGAGATGCAAAGCAAGACCGCCGGCCCCGTGAGGGACCGGCGGCTCTGTTTCTTGCCGTGTCCCGCTCCGGCCGGGGCCAGAGCGGTCGACCTCAACTCTTTAGAAGTTGATGTCGATGGTGGCGCGGCGGTTCAGAGGCTCGCGAACGCCGTCGGCGGTCGGGCGGGCCAGCTGGGTCTCGC
>NZ_DASPNO010000091.1:0-53292 GCF_035626535.1 Brevundimonas sp. | reverse complement strand
ACGGCGGCAGGGTCGCGTCGTCGGGGATGGTGGCGAGCAGGGTCTCGCCCTCGGGAAAGAAGCCGGTCGACTGGCGGTCATCGCGCGTGGCGCCGTCATAGGCGTAGAAGGCCTTGCGCAGGGCCGCGGCGGGATCGGCGTCGAAGGCCTCGTGCGCGTCGGGGGACTGGAACTGGCTGATGTAGAGCTGGCCGAGGCCGGCGCGTTTGGTGATGGCGGCCAGGGCGGCGGTCGGCGGACCCTTCGGGCGGCGCGGCTGGAACGGCACCGACAGGCAGAAGACGGCGCGGAACAGGTCGGGTCGCGTGAGGGCGCAACACCAGGCGACCGAGGCGCCGAAGTCGTGGCCGACGACGACGCACGACGTTTCGCCAAGCGCCCGGACGAGATCGACGAGGTCTCCGACGAGGTCGAGGACGCCGTAGGCAGCGGCGGCGGCCGGTTTGTCGGTGCCGCCGTAGCCGCGCATGTCGGGAGCCACGGCGTGGTAGCCGGCGGCGGCCAGGGCCTCGACCTGCGCCCGCCAGCTGATCCCGAGTTCGGGGAATCCGTGAACCAGCAGGACCAGCGGACCGGAACCAGCCTCGAGGACCTGCTGGTTCAGGCGGTCGGTCTGGATGTGTCGGGTCTGCATGGGGGAAGCGGACCAGCCTTTTCCTCCCCATGCAATGGGGAGGGGGACCACGAAGTGGTGGAGGGGCTGTCGAAGACCAGGGCCGATGGGCGACGGTGAAACGGGACGAGCCCCTCCACCGCTTCGCGGTCGCCCTCCCCGGAGGACGGGGAGGAAAGCCTCAGAGTTCCACGCCCGTGGTCCGCATGATCTCCGCCCGCAGTTCCGGCAGGCCGTCGCCCTTTTCGGCGGAGGTGACGATGACGGCGGGGTAGGCGGCGGGGCGTTTGGCGATGGCCTTGAGAGTGGCGCCCTGGACCTTCTCGGCCTCGCCCTTCTTCAGCTTGTCGGCCTTGGTCAGGACGATCTGGTAACTGACCGCGGCGAGATCGAGCGCGTCGAGGGCCTCGTCGTCGACCTTCTTGAGGCCGTGCCGGGCGTCGATCAGCAGATAGACGCGCTTCAGGGTGACGCGGCCGCGCAGATAGTCGCGGCCGAGGTCCTGGAACTTCTTCACCGTCGCCTTCGAGGCCTTGGCCCAGCCGTAGCCGGGAAGGTCGACCAGACGCATCCTGCCGTCGAGATCGAAGAAATTGACCTCGCGCGTGCGGCCCGGCTCGTTCGAGGCGCGGGCCAGCTTGTGCATGCCGACGAGGCCATTGATCAGGCTCGACTTGCCGACGTTGGACCGGCCGGCGAAGGCGATCTCGGGCAGGTCGGGATCGGGCAGTTGCTCGATCTTCGCGCACCCCATGACGAAGGTGGCCGGGCGCGCGAACAGGATGCGCGCCTGCTCCAGTTCTTCCGCAGTGAACTCGTCCATCACCAAATCTTCCGCTCATCCCGGCGCAAGCCGGACCCAGTTCTGTCCAGCGCGAGGCCGGCGTTGCAGGACTTAACGCCTGGGATCAGTCACGACCATCGCTCATCCAAGGCACTGGTCCCGGCTTGCGCCGGGATGAGCGGTTTGGAGGATCAGGCCTTCGCCTTCTTCAGGCGGGCGAGGAAGCTGTCGATCGGGTTGTCGGCCTTCAGGCGGTGCATGATGATGTACTGCTGGAAGATGGTCAGGATGTTCGACCACGCCCAATAGATCAGCAGGCCGGCCGGGAAGGTGGCCATGATGAAGGTGAAGACGATCGGCATCAGCGCGAAGATGCGGCGCTGCATCGGGTCCGGCGCCTGCGGGCTCATGGCCATCTGCAGCCACATGGTCAGGCCGTAGAAGATGGCGAGGATGCTGAGCGCGAAGGTGCCGCCCAGCAGACCGCCGATCAGCGGCGCCGACGAGGGGTCCCACTGAATCAGGCCGAACAGGTTCCAGATCGTGGTCGGGTCCGGCGCCGAGAGGTCGCGGATCCAGCCGAAGAAGGGCTGGTGGCGCATCTCGATGGTCACGAACAGCATCTTGTAGACGGCGTAGAAGACCGGAATCTGGAGCAGCAGCGGCAGACAGCCGGCCAGGGGATTGATCTTCTCTTTCTGGTACAGGGCCATCAGCTCCTGCTGCTGCTTCTGCGGCTCGTCGGGGTGCTTCTTCTTGATCTCCTCCATCTTCGGCTGAAGGTTCCGCATCTTCGACATGCTCTCGTAGCTCTTGTTGGCGAGCGGGAACATGATCAGGCGGACGGTCAGGGTCAGGGCCAGGATGGCGAGGCCGAAATTGCCCAGGAAGCCGTAGAAGAACTCGACCAGCCAGAAGATCGGCCGGGTCAGGAAGAACAGGAAGCCCCAGTCGATGGCGTAGACGAAGCGCGGCAGGTCGAGCGACTTCTCGTAGCCGGCGAGGATTTCGTTGCGCTTGGCCCCGGCGAACAGGCGCTGGGTTTCGGTGATCTGGGTGTTGGGCTGGACGGTGTGGGACTCGCCCAGCATGCCCACGATGTGGGCCCTGTCGGCGGGCTGGCCGGGGCCGCTGACGCGGAACTCGGCGTTGATGCGCTCGTCCTGCGCCGGGATCAGCGCGGCCAGCCAGTACTTGTCCGTGATGCCCAGCCAGCCGCCGGTGGACTCGTGCTCCTCGGCGGCCTTCTGCTTGGACCACTTGCCGTATTTGAGCTGGTTCGTCGAATAGGAGGAGCCGTCGCCGAAGGTGCCGATCGCGCCCTCGTGCAGGACCTGGTTCTTGCCGAGGTTGGGCGGGACGCCCTGGCGCAGGACGGCGGCGGCCGGGGTCAGCGTCACCGCTTGGGCGCTGAAGTTGGCGACCGTGTCCGTGATCGTGAACATGTACAGGTCGTCGATGCTGATCCGGCGCGTGAAGCGCAGGCCGGCGCCATTGTCCCAGGTCAGCACCACCGGCGTCGTCGGCGTCAAGGTCGCGCCCTGGGTCAGCGTCCAGGGCGTGTTCGGGCCGGGAACGCCGCCGGGGATGTTCGGGCCGCTCCAGCCGAACTGGGCGTAGAAGGCATGCTTCATGCCTGCGGGGCGGAACAGTTCGACGGCGGGCGAGTCCGCGTCGATCGTCTCGCGGTAGTTGGTCAGGAACAGGTCGTCGATGCGGCCGCCGGTCAGCGACAGCGAGCCGGTCAGCGTTTCGGTGCGGATCGGCACCCGGACGGTTCCGTTCGCCCCCAGGGCGACGGTGCGGTCCTCGGTGAAGATGGCGGCGCTGGGCGAGGGCGAGGTCGCATTCGCCGGCGCCGAGGTCGCCTCCGCCGTCGCCTGTTGGGCCTCACGACGCTTCTGCGTCTGCGGCTCCATCACGAAGAAGCTGTAGGCCAGCAGCATGATCGACGCGACCACGATGAAGATGATCGTGTTGCGGCTGTTGTTCTGGGGGGGCATGGAGGTCAGTGGTCCTGGCCGGCGGGCGATGTCGGTGCGTGGGGCGCGACAGGAGGCGCCGACCGCGGGGTCGCGAGCCTTGTAAGCGCCGATTTCACATCGTCAAGCAAACGGTCCCACGGACGGTCGGCCGTGCCCATGCGGGCGATGAAGACATAGTCGCTGCCCGGCCGCGCCAGCTGCGGCGCAAG
Organism: Brevundimonas sp.; assembly: GCF_035626535.1. GTDB lineage: Bacteria > Pseudomonadota > Alphaproteobacteria > Caulobacterales > Caulobacteraceae > Brevundimonas. Next base: position 49,701 of record NZ_DASPNO010000091.1, on the reverse strand, counting down.
CGCGCGGGCGGCCTCGCGCAGCCGGCGCTTGGCTCGGTTGCGGATCACGGCGCCGCCGATCTTGCGCGTGGCGGTGAAGCCAAGCCGCACCGTCGGATCGCCGTCGACGCGGTCCAGCCGTTGCACGACCACGGCGCCGCGGGCCTCTGAAACGCCTTTCGCGGCCGCCAGGAACTGGGGCCGCGATTTCAGGCGTTCGATTTTGAAGGACTGATCCATCAACCGCTCATCCCGGCGAAAGCCGGAACCCAGTGCTTTGGATGATCGGTCTTCGTCATTCGCTCGGCCCATGTCCTGAAACTCCGGCGTCAAGCTGGACAGAACTGGGTCCCGGCTTTCGCCGGGATGAGCGGATATCTGTTTAGGCCGTCAGGCGCTTGCGGCCCTTGGCGCGGCGGCGCGCAACGATCTTCTGTCCGTTCTTGGTGGCCATCCGCGAACGGAAGCCGTGACGGCGCTTGCGCACGAGTCGCGACGGCTGATAGGTCCGCTTCACGGTCGGCTCCTGGGACTGAAAACAAGGTGGGCGGCGGAAAGAGGTCCGTCGCGGGAAGGGCGGGCGTATAAGCGGGGAAGCCCGTGGTGTCAACGCCGTGGGCGTCAGCGGAGAGACGATGCACCGGGTGAAACGCTTCCTTCCGCTCATCGCGCTGGCGGGCGTGATCACCCTGATATTCGCCATGGGCTGGAACCGCTACCTGTCGCTCGAAACCCTGCGCGAGCACGGTCAGACCTTCCGCGACTTCACGGCCGCCAACTATGTGCTCAGCCTGCTGACCCTGATGCTGCTGTTCGCGGTGCTGACGGCCAGCGTCGTGCCGGGCGTGTTCTTCGTCACCATCACCGCCGGCTATCTGTTCGGGCCATGGGTCGGCGGGGTCTCGACCTCGATCGCCGCCACGGCGGGGGCGCTGGTGGTCTACGCCGTAACCCGCACCGCGCTGGGGGAATCGCTGAGGCGCAAGGCCGAGCGGGACGCGGGGCTGATGCAGAAGGTCTGCGCCGCCATCGACAAGGACACGTTCTGGTATGTGCTGGCGTCGCGGCTGGCGGTGGTGGTGCCGTTCCACATGATCAACATCGCGGCCGGGATGATGGCGGTGCGGCTCGGGCCCTACACGATCGCCACCGTGATCGGCCTGCTGCCGGCGCACATCATCTACTGCTGGATCGGGGCGCGGCTGAACGCCCTGCTGGCCGCCGATCCCGACCCCGACTTCCAGGCCCTGTTCAGCCAGTTCTGGGCCCCGATGGCGGGCGTCTTCGTGCTGGCGGTCGTGCTGCCCTTCGCGATGAAGGCGCTGCAGGCGGCGCTGCGGCCGCGGGGGCGGGCATGAAGAACGCAGCTATTGGCCCAAGCCTTGCGTTAGATGGGGCATGAGCGAGGCGCGGCCCCTGCTGAACGACGTCGAACGGCGCCTGCGGCTGCCTGAAGACTGGCGCGAGCGGCTGCGCTTCCACGCTCCCGACGCCCTGGCGTGGCGGCTGCTGGCCCTGACCTTCATCTTCACCGTGGTGGTCGAGATCCTGATCATCGCCCCCAGCGCCGCCAGCTTCCACGAGCGCTGGCTGCTGGACCGGCTGCAGTCAGCCGAACTGGCCTCGGTGGGCGTCGAGGCCCTGCCCTATTCCGCGGTCGAGGACGACGTCGCGGAACAGCTGCTGGCGATCGGCGGGGTCCAGGCCGTCGTGGTCGGCGACCAGGGCGTGCGGCGGCTGCTGCTCCAGGCGCCCAACCTGCCGCGCACGCCGGATCTGATCGACCTGCGCGAGGACCGGCCGATGGCGCGGTTGCTCGACCCGTGGCGGACCCTGTTCGGCCATCCGGACCGCTCGGTGCGGGTGCAGGCGCGGCCCCGCTACCGGTCCGGCGACTTCATCGAGATTCTGGCCCCGGCGGAACCGCTGAAGGCCGAATTGCGGACCTTCTTGCTCAACAGCCTGCTGGTGTCGCTGCTGCTCTCGCTGGTGGCCGGGGGCCTGCTCTACGGCGGCCTCGCATTCCTCGTGCTGCAGCCGTTGCGGCGCGTGACCCGCTCGATCGAGCGGTTCGCCGTCGACCCCGACGCCGAGGGCGACCCGCCCAGCGACCGGCACGACGAGATCGGCCGGGTCGAGCGCGAGCTGGCGCGGATGCAGGACGAGGTGCGCCAGTCGCTGCGTTCGCGGGCGCGGCTGGTGGCGCTGGGCGAGGCGGTGGCCAAGATCAATCACGACCTGCGCAACATGCTGACGTCGGCCCAGATCGCCTCCGAGCGGCTGGCCGACTCGCCGGATCCGCAGGTGGCCAAGGCGCTGCCGCGGCTGGAGCGGGCGCTGGGCCGCGCGGCCGCCCTGTCGCGCAACGTGCTGGAATACGGCCGCAGCGAGGAGCCGGAGCCACAGCGCGTCCGTCTCGCACTCGGCGCCGCGGTCACGGTCGCGGCCGAGGACGCCGGCCTGTCGGACGACGGCGTGCGTCTGGCGAAGGCCATTCCGGCGCGCTTCACCGTCCACGCCGACCCGGACCAGTTGCACCGCATCCTGGTCAATCTGATGCGAAACGCCCGCCAGGCTATCGAGGGCGACGCCACGCGGATCGGCCGCAAGGGCGTGGTCAAGGTGAGCGCCGTCCACGAGGGCGAGCAGACGGTTCTCCGCATCGCCGACAACGGGCCGGGCATCCCGCCGCGCCTGTCGGACCAGTTGTTCGAGCCCTTCGTCAGCGGGCGGGGCTCCGACGGCACCGGCCTGGGCCTGACCATCTCGCGCGAACTGGCGGTCAGCCACGGCGGCGATCTGCTCCTTGTGGACACGGGCCCGGAGGGGACGACCTTCGAGCTCCGGCTTCCCGACTGAGCGCCGGTCGGCTCCAAATCGCCCGACCGGCGTTATCTGTTCCTGATCGCCACCAGATGGCCCACACCGGCCGTCGAGCAGTTCGAAGGAGCCCGTGATGATCCGCATGACCCTGACCGCCGCCGTGGCGCTGGCGCTCGCCGCCGTTCCCGTCATCGCCCGGTCCCAGTCCGCCCCTACGCCGGGTTCAGAGGAATGGCTGCGCCTGCGTGGCGAGCAGTACCACCGGGCTCCGGATTCCGAACAGAACCCCGCCGAGGTCGCCGCCACCGCCCGGCTGAACGCCGAGATCGCCGCCCGCAACGCCGCGGCGGCGGAGGCCGAGGCCGGGGCGATGGCCTCGTTCGAGGAGCGGAACGCCCAATGGCGCGCCGAGACGGCCCGGCTGGAGACCGAAAGGGCCCAATGGGAGGCCAACGTCGCCGCCGCCAACGCCGCCCGGGCGCAATGGGAACGCGACAACGCCGCCTGGGAAGCCGAGATGGAGGCCTGCCGACTGGCCGGCCGCGTCTGCCTGACGCCGCGACCGCCGCGGCCCTGATCTCGCTTCCAGCGGCCGACGTTGCGACGAAACGGCGCGCGTGACACCTTTGGAGGGCCGCCTTCCGGGGGACCGCCGCCATGTCCGACGCTGTCGCCGATTCGTCCCCTCCCGCGCCGGTCGCCGATCCGCACGCCGACCGGCCGCTGTCCCGCGGACGCATGGACACCTGGCGGCATCCGGCGACGGTGCGGATCACCCACTGGATAAACGTCGCCGCCGTCGTCGTGCTGCTGATGAGCGGGCTGAACATCCTCGCCGCGCATGCGCATCTCTACTGGGGCATCGCCTCGACCTTCGCCGATCCATGGCTGAGCACGCCGACGGTCCCCCGCTGGCTGCTGATCCCACAGGGACGTAACCTGGCCGAGGCGCGCAACTGGCATTTCCTGTTCGCCTGGATTTTCGTGATCAACGGTCTGGTCTATCTGGGCTGGGGGCTGCTGACCGGCCGCTTCGGGCGGCGGCTGTGGCCGACCGTGCGCGAACTGCGCGGCTTCTGGCCGTCGGTGAAGGAGCACGCCCGCTTCCACTTTCCCGCCGACGATCACGCGCGGACGTACAATGTCATCCAGAAGCTGACCTATGTGGCCATGGTGCTGGTCATCCTGCCGCTGATGCTGATCACCGGCCTGTCGATGTCGCCGGCTTTCAACGCCGTCGGCGGGGTGCTGCTCGAGATCATGGGCGGCCGCCAGTCGGCGCGGACGCTGCATTTCATCTCGGCCGGGCTGATCGTGGCCTTCATCGCCGTGCATGTCGGGCTGGTGATCTGGACCGGCTTCTTCAACAACATGCGGTCGATGATCACCGGCTGGTTCGTCATCCAGCCCGCGGGCTCGACGGCGGGGCCGAAGCTGCGGCGACGGCGGCCTGAAGAGGGAGAGCCGTCATGAACCGGCGGCGGTGGCTGACGGGCGCGATGGCCGCGGGGCTGTCGTCGTTCGTGGCGGCCTGCGGCGAGGCGAGCTGGAAATTGTCGGAACAGGCGCGGCGGATGGGCGAGGGCCTGACCCGCCGGGCGCAGCGGCTGCTGATCCCGCGCGAGGCCTTGGCCCCGACTTACAGCCGGGCCGAGATTTCGCCGGACTTCCGGGCCAACGGCTCCACCAATCCGACGGCGTCGGACTATCGGGCGCTGAAGGCGGACGGATTTGCGGGCTATCGGCTGGTGATCGACGGACTGGTCGAGCGGCCGTTGTCGCTGAGCCTGGGGGATTTGCGGTCGCGGCCGGCGCAGACCCAGATCACCAAACACGACTGCGTCGAGGGCTGGACCTCGATCGGCGAATGGACGGGCGTGCGGCTGGAGACCCTGCTCGACGAGGCCGGGCTGAAGCCGGAGGCGAGATACATCGTCTTCCACTGCTTCGACGCGCTGGATCAGCAGGAGGATGGCGACCGGTATTACGAGAGCATCGACCTGGTCGACGCGCGGCATTCGCAGACCATCCTGGCGTATGACATGAACGGCGAGATTCTGCCGGTTCCGCACGGGGCGCCGCTGCGGCTCCGGGTCGAGCGGCAGTTGGGCTACAAACATGCCAAATACATCCGCCGCATCGAGGCGGTGGAGAGTTTCGCCCACCTCGGCCGGGGCAAGGGCGGCTACTGGGAAGACCGGGGGTACGAGTGGTACGCGGGCATCTGATCCATCCGACGAGACGGTCTCTGGGCCTCGGCGCGGGTGCAGCCGTGCTGCTGGCCGCCGGCGACGCGAGGTCCGCCCGGCCAGATTCGGCGGCGCTTTTGACGTCCGGGCCGGTAACCGGTGTCAAAGAAGGCGGCGTGGCGGTGTTTCGCGGCCTTCCCTACGGCGAAGACACGGGCCCGCGCCGGTTCTTGCCGCCGGTTCGCCCAACGCGGTGGCGTGAACCTCGGTCCTGCGTGGACTACGGCCCCGCCTCGCCCCAGCGCGGGAGCGAACCGAACCAGTCCGAGGACTGCCTGCGGCTCAATGTCTGGACGCCGGGCGTCGACGCCGGGCGGCGGCCGGTGATCGTCTACATCCACGGCGGGGCCTATTCGACGGGTTCGGGCTCCAGTCCGCTGACCGACGGCGCGAGGCTGGCGGCGAAGGGCGACGTGGTCGTGGTTACCGTCAACCACAGGCTGGGCCCACTGGGCTATGCGTCGCTGGCGCGGCTGGCGCCCGGGTTCGAGGACAGCGGCAATCTGGGCCAGCTGGATCTGGTGCTGGCGCTGCAGTGGGTGCGCGACAATATCGCGGCTTTCGGCGGCGACCCGGGGTGCGTAACGGTGGTCGGGCAGTCGGGGGGCGGGGCCAAGATCGCCACGCTGATGGCCATGCCGGCGGCGGCCGGGCTGTTCCACCGGGCGGTGACGATGAGTGGCCAGCAGGTAACGGCCTCGGGGCCGCTGAACGCCACGCGCCGGGCCGAGGTCTGGCTGGAGACGCTGGGGCTGACCCCGGACCGGATTGACGAGGTCCGGACCCTGCCGGTCGAGCGGCTGATCGAGGCGGCGGGGGCGACCGATCCGATCCTGGGTGGTTCGCTGTATTTCGGGCCGGTGCTGGACGGGCGCAGCCTGACCCGGCACCCGTTCTGGCCCGACGCCCCGGCGCAGTCGGCGCATGTCCCGATGATCATCGGCAATACGCGTGAGGAGACGCTGGCCTTCCTCGGGAACGACCCCGCCAACGCCGGCCTGACATGGGAGACGCTGCCGGGGCGGCTGACGCCGTCGCAGATGCGCATCGACGTGACCCCGGAGGAGGTGGTCGCCTGGTATCGCCGCCAGCATCCGGAAATGACGCCCGATCAGGTGCTGATCCGGGCCACGACGGCGGCGCGGTCGTGGCGGGCGGCGGTGATCGAGGCGGAAATGCGGGCGGCGCAGGGGGCGCCTGCGTGGGTCTATCAGCTGGACTGGCCGGCCCGGCTGCCGAACGGGCGGACGGGGGCGTTCCACACCTCAGACATCCCGCTGATGCTGGACAATCTGGCGGCGGAGGGGTCGGGCGCGATCCGGCCGGAGGCGCAGGGCATGGCCGACGCCATGAGCGACGCGCTTCTGGCCTTCGCCCGCAGCGGGGATCCGAACCATCCGGGGCTGCCAGTCTGGACGCCCTGTTCACTGGAGCGGCGCGAGACGATGATCATGGATCTGCCGCCCCGGATGGAGAACGACCCGCGCGGGTACGAGCGGCGCTTCTTCGGGCGAATCCCCTATATCCAGCCGGGGACGTGAGCGGTCGGACGCAATCTATCGAATCTGTCGGATTTGCCGAGCCTACCCGCGCCAATCTGTAGCGATTGTATCAACCGGCGCGGCCGGCCCGGATCAGGCCTCCGCGCCCTCCGCGGCCCGCTTCTTCATCATGGCGTCGAAGCTGTCCCAGACGCCGGCGGCGCCGTGCCACGAGCCCCTGGTGGCGGCCTTGGAGTATTCGGTGGCGCGGGCCTCGAAGAAGTTGGCGTGCTCGACGCCCGAGAGCATCGACTGCAACCAAGGCAGCGGGTTCTCCTTGACGCCGTAGACCTCGGGCAGGTGCAGCTGGCGCAGACGCCAGTCGGCGATGAAGCGGATGTAGGCCTTGATGTCGGACGGAGTCATGCCGCTGACCGGGCCCATCTCGAAGGCCAGGTCGATGAACTTGTCCTCCATCTCGACCACGGTCTTGCAGCATTCGACGATGTCGTCGGCCACGGCCCTGGTCACCGCGCCCGTCTCCTTGTTGAAGGCGTGGTACAGCTTGATGATGCCCTCGCAGTGCAGGCTCTCGTCGCGCACCGACCATGAGACGATCTGGCCCATGCCCTTCATCTTGTTCTGGCGCGGGAAGTTCATCAGCATCGCGAATGACGCGAACAGCTGCAGGCCTTCGGAGAAGCCGCCGAACATGGCCAGCGTCCGGGCGATGTCGCCGTTCGTCTCGACGCCGAACTGGCCCATGAAATCGTGTTTGTCCCGCATGGCCTCGTATTCCATGAAGGCGCCGAACTCGCTCTCGGGCATGCCGATGGTTTCGAGCAGCAGGGCATAGGCCGCGATGTGGATGGTCTCCATGTTGGCGAAGCTCGCCAGCATCATCTTGACCTCGGTCGGTTTGAACACCCGACCGTAGCGCTCCATGTAGTTGTCCTGGACCTCGATGTCGGCCTGGGTGAAGAAGCGGAAGATCTGCGTCAGCAGATTGCGCTCGCTGTCGGTCAGATTGGCCGCCCAGTCCTTGCAGTCCTCGCCCAGCGGCACCTCCTCGGGCATCCAGTGGACCTGCTGCTGCTTCTTCCACATGTCGAACGCCCACGGGTAGCGGAACGGCTTGTAGGCCGCCGAGGCGGTCAGAAGTCCGGGGGTCGAGGTCAGGATCGGGGCGTGCGCGTTCATCGAGGCAACTCTGTCGGCGAATCCGGAAGGTGATGTTCACCATGCGGGCGAGCGGCCCCGGCGCCAAGCCGAAATGCGGCTATATTGCGATCACATTTTTCGCGACCGCTAGATGTGGTAGGCGAGCCGAAGACTTCTGGGGAGAAGCTGGGGATCAAGGAGATGGTCGCCAAGGTCCCCCGGGTTGGGTAAATGCGCGTTAAGATCACTGTTATGTGAGTGGTTCTGCAACCTTAAGTGTGGAACTGGGGGCGGGGTTCGCCAAGCGGACCGCGCCTGCACCTGGGGGAGAGTCGTACCTTACCAAGCCTGCCTGCGGCCGCTCCGGGGCACGTGATGACCTGTTCAATCAGCAAAGGTGAGTCATGATTCATTTCAAATCCGTCGGCCTGGCCGCCGCCGCCGCCTCCGGCGCGGCCCTGTTCTGCGCCGCCGCGCCCGCAGCCGCCCAGTCGGAACCCATCCTCGGCCAGGTCTCCCTTTTCGCCATGAACTGGTGCCCGAGAGGCTGGGAGCAGGCGGATGGCGAGCTCATGGCCATTTCCCAGAACAGCTCCCTCTTCTCCCTCTATGGAACGACCTACGGCGGCGATGGCCAGACGACCTTCGGCCTGCCGGACCTGCGGAACCGGGCGCCCGTCAGCTGGTCCTCGAGCAATCCGATCGGCACGCAGAGCGGATCGGAGAGCGTGACCCTCACCGTGAATCAGATGCCGACCCATACCCATACGGTATTCGGCACCACCCAGCCGACCGGGACCAACGACCCGACCGGCGCCCTGCTGGGCACCTTCCCGGACGGCCAGACGATCTACGCGCCCAACACGGCCACGCCCGACGTGCCGATGCACGCCGGCATCATCGGGTACGCCGGCGGAAATCAGCCCGTGCCGACCCAGAGCCCCGTCCTGGCCATGACCTGGTGCGTGGCCACCGAAGGCATCTATCCGAGCCGGTCTTGAGGAGACGAACGATGACCCGATTCAGAAGTCACGCGATCGCCGCCGTCCTCGGCCTCGCCGCGCTCGGCGCCCACACCGGCGTCCGGGCCCAGACCCTCGAATACTATGTCGGCCAACTCCAGCAATTCGGCACGGACTGGTGCCCCAAAGACTGGGCCCCGGCAAACGGCCAGCTGATGTCGATCACCCGGAACACGCCCCTGTTCGCACTGCTCGGCACCACCTACGGCGGGGACGGCCGCGTCACCTTCGCCCTGCCCGATCTGCGCGACCGGGCGCCGGTCCACCAGAGCGACAGCCTGCCCATCGGAGGAACCACCGGCCAGTCGTCGATGACCCTGACCACGGCCCAGCTTCCGGCGCATGACCACGCCTTCTTCGCGGATCCCACGGGCCCGGTGTCCAACAGCCCGGTCAATTCCATGATGGGTATCTTCCCCGCGGGCCTGCCGATCTATGGGACCAGCTCCGAAACCCCCGACACGCCCATGAACCCCGGCATGGCGGCTCCCGCCGGCGCGGGGACGCCGGTGCCGACCCAGTCGCCCGTGCTTTCCACGAACTGGTGCATCGCCCTCACCGGCGTTTTCCCGTCGCGCCCCTGAGCCTCCGCCCTTTCCGCCCCGCGACGAGCACCTGGGGGCGGAAAGGGCCTTCCGGTCCGACGAAAGCCTCCCTTATGCCTCGCCGCGAAAATCTCGCGGGCGCCGCCGTGCGTTGAGGCGCAGACAGGCCGGGAGGAGATCGACATGACCTACACAGTCTATGGCGCGGCCGGCTCGGGCTCGGTTCCGGTCGAAGCGGCGCTGACGCTGATCGGGGCGCCGTTCAAGGTGATCAAGGCGGTGACTTGGGAAGGCGAGGCCGAGCGCGACAAGGTCGCGCCGGTCAATCCGATGCGGCAGATCCCGGCGCTGATCACCCCCGAGGCCGAGACGATCACAGAGAGCGCGGCGATCCTGATCTGGCTGGCCGAAAAGCACCCGGAGGCGGCGCTGGGGCCGGAGCCGTGCGATCCGCGGCGGGCGCAGTTCCTGCGCTGGATGACCTTCGTCCCGGCCTCGATCTATTCGATGTATTGGGTCCGCGACGACCCCAGCCGGCTGGCCGGCGACGACCCGGCGGCGCAGGCGAGACTCAAGGCGCGGACGGCGGAGCGGATCGCCGAGTGCTGGGGCCGGATGGAAAGCCAGATCACGCCGGACCGCTTCCTGCTCGGGCCGGAGCTGACGGTGCTGGACCTGTATGTCGCCGTGGCCAGCCGCTGGACGCCGCACCGCTCACGCTTCCACGAGGTCGCCCCCCGGATGGGCGAGGTCATGCGGCGGGTCGACTCCCTGCCGGAATTGAAGGAGTTCTGGCGCCGGCGGTTTGCGTTCGTCGGCGATTACGCCGGCTAGGCGGCCGCCGGTTCGACGCGGGCGGCGACCGCCGGCAGATCCCCCGCCAGGGCGCGCGACACGATGGCGAACAGGGCGGCCTGACTGACCGGCTTGGGCAGGTGGGCGTTCATGCCGGCGGCGAGGCAGCGCACCACGTCCTCCGGCATGGCGTCGGCGGTCATGGCGACCACAGGCACGATCCCGCGGTCGTCGGGCAGGGCGCGGATGCGGCGGGTGGCCTCGAGGCCGTCCATGCGGGGCATGCGCACATCCATCAGCACGAGGTCGAGCGTGTGGGCGCCGGCGGCGTGCACCGCCTCGTGGCCGTCGCAGGCCTCGACCACCTCGCAGCCGAAGGCCTGGACCATGATACGGGCGACCTCGCGATTGACGGGGTGGTCGTCGACCACCAGCACGCGCGGCGGGCGGGACGGCTCCCCGGTTGCGACGTCCGCCGTCGGCGCCGTGGCGGCATCAGGGTCCACGACAGCGGCGGCGGCTTCGGCCGGCGCGTCCGGAACGCGGGTCAGCGGCAGATGCAGGGTGAAGGTCGAGCCCTCGCCGGCGCGGCTCTCCACCTCGATACGGCCGCCGAGGCGACGGACGTGGCGGGCGGCAAGGGCCAGCCCGAGGCCGACGCCTTCGTGCAGGCGGCTGGTCGAGGCGTCGGCCTGGGAGAAGGCTTCGAACAGCTCCGCGTGGTGGTCGGGTGCGATGCCGCAGCCGGTGTCGGAGACGCGGATGGCGACACCTTCGCCGACCCAGTCGAGGCGGATCGAGACCTCGCCCTCGGCGGTGAATTTCACCGCATTGGCGATCAGCGGATGCAGGGCCTGGCGCAGGGCGCGGCGGTCGCCGTTGAAGCGGGAGCGGGCCGGCAGCCGGTCGTCGATGGTCAGGCCGAGACCGCGGGACTCGGCTTCCGCACGGCTCGGCGCGGCGGCTTCGCGGGCGACGGCCGCGAGGTCCAGCCGTTCGGGGGTGACCGTGTCGTCGCCGCGGGCGAAGTCCAGAATGTCCTCGACCAGCATCAGCAGGCCGTCGCTGGACTCGCGGATCTGGCGCGCCTGACGCACGGCCTCGGCGTCGAGGTCGGACCGGGTCGCCAGCAGGTCGGCGAAGCCGGCGACGCCGTTCAGCGGGGTGCGCATCTCGTGGCTCATCATGGCCAGGAAGCGCGACCGGGCCGCGGCGGCGTTCTCGGCCACGCGGCGGGCTTCCTGGGCGGCGGCGGTGCGGGCGCGAAGCCGGGCTTCAAGCCGGCGCCGCTCGGTCATCACCGTGCTGATCGGCAGGATGGTGATGACTATGGCCAGCAGGAACAGGTTGTAGACGCCAAGGTTGCGCATCATGGGGGCGACGCCCTCCAGGCCCGGCAGGTCGGCCAGCCGGGTCAGGTGCACCGGTCCATGGCCCATCAGGGTCGCCGCGCCGCTGAGAATGGCGAGGCCGATCAAGGCGGCGGCGGACCAGGTAGGCGACAGGCGGAGGCCGATCAGCGTCATCGGCAGGAAGACGAGAAACATCAGCGACGCGTGATCCTGCCAGAACACCAGGCCGGTCACGACCAGCATCAGTGCGATCAGGCCGAGGCCCCCGGCGCTGGATGCGCGGGTCGCGCCGGCGAAGCGATGGCGGCGGGCCAGCAGCAGCAGGATCGGCGTCACCAGGAGCAGGCCCAGCACCTCGATGGCGACGTAGTTCTCGAACTCGAACAGCCACATCGCCCACGATTTCGGGGGACCCATGAGCGCCAGCACGGCCATGCTCGACGAGGCGGCGAGGACCGTTGCGGGCACCACGGCCAGCAGGGCGAAGCGGGCGAGGCGGCCCGGACGGCGCAGGTCGAGGGCCGCCCCGCAGACCCGTCGCGCCAGTACGGCGGCGCCCACCGCCATGCCGAGGTTGAGCACGACGTTGGCCGCAACATAGAAGGCGGAGGCCCCGCGCAGGTTGTTGATCAGGATGTCGAGCGCCGCGCAGGCGGCCAGCACCGCCAGGGCGGGGCGCCGGTGCAGCTGCAGCAGGGCCGCGGTCACGACGCCGTTGGCGAGCCAGACGGTCGCCGTGCCGAACCGCGCCATGGTCCAGTAGCCGACCGCCAGAGCGGCGCCGTAGAGCACCACATAGGCCAGGGCGGGCGGGCCGGCGACGCGACCCGCATCGTGTCTGAACAGACGCCAACGACCTTTCAAGCGGACCCCTCCCCGGCCACCATCGAAGCCTCCGGTCTAGAGCCGACCCGTAAACAAATCAGATGCATGGGCGCCGGCGGCCAAGGAACCGGCGAGCAACCGCGACCGTTTCCAAACCCTCGCCCCCGAGGGTCCGGACCATGTCAGACACCGTCGCCGACCCCAGCTTCGATCCGCCGGAGGACGCCGTCGCCTTCTACGAGGAGGCGCTGGGCCTGCTGAAGGACAGCGGCATCCCGTTCCTGCTGTCCGGCACCTATGCGGTGACCGCCTATACCGGCATCCGCCGCCCGACCAAGGACCTGGACGTCTTCTGCAAGCCCGGGGACTATCCGCGCATCCTCGCCTTCTTTCAGGCGCGCGGCTATCGCACCGACGTCGAGGACGAGCGCTGGATCGCCAAGGTGTGGAAGGACGACCGCTTCTTCTTCGACGTCATCTTCGCCATGTCCAACGGCACGATCGCCGTAAACGACAGCTGGTTCGGCGATGACACCATCGACGTCTACGGCCATCAGGTGGGCATCACGCCGCCCACGGCGCTGATCCTGTCCAAGGTGTTCATCCAGGACCGCTACCGCTTCGACGGGGCGGACGTGAACCACGTCATCCTGAAGCAGTCGGAGGCCATAGACTGGAAATTCCTGCTCGACCAGATGGACCTCTACTGGGAGGTGCTGATGGCACACCTGCTCAATTTCCGCTTCGCCTATCCGACGGAGCGGGACCGCGTCCCCAGCTGGCTGATGACCGAACTGACCGAGCGGCTGCGTGCCCAGGTCGATCTGCCGGCCCCCCGGGTCAAGGTCTGCCGCGGACGGCTGTTCAGCCCCCGAGACTATATCGCCGACATCCGGGAATGGGGCTTCGGCGACGTCGTCGGCAAGGGACTGGAGGAGCGGCATGAATCCATCCGGTGACGCGCCGAACGGCAGCGGCCATCCCGATCCGCAGACGCCCCAGCCGGGCCTCGAGCCGGGGCCGGCGAAAAAGCTGAGGGTGGCCGCGGTCGGGGACCTGCATGTCGGCGAGGCCCATGAACGGCCCCACCGCGAACTGTTCGACCGGGTCCATGAGGAGGCGGACGTGCTCTGCCTGTGCGGCGACCTGACCAATTTCGGCAAGGCGCGCGAGGTCGAAATCCTGCTGGAGGACCTGCGCGGCTGCCAGATTCCGATGGTCGGGGTGTTGGGCAACCATGAGCACGAGTGCGGCCATCCTGAGCTGGTGACCGAGATGCTGTGCGACGCCGGGGTCAGGATGCTGACCGGCCAGGCCTATGAGATCGAGGGCGTGGGATTCGCCGGCGGCAAGGGCTTCATCGGCGGCTTCGGCCGCTACATGCTGAGCCCGTTCGGCGAGGCCGCGATCAAGGCCTTCGTGCAGGAGGCGGTCGAGGACGCCAACCACATCGAGAACTCGATCCGCATGCTGAGGACCGAGCGCTCGGTGGTGCTGCTGCACTATTCGCCGGTGGTCGACACGGTGATGGGAGAGCCGCCGGAGATTCACGCCTTTCTCGGCTCGTCGCGGCTCGGCGAGACCATCGACCGCTACGACAACATCAGCCTTGTGGTGCACGGCCATGCCCACAGGGGCCAGCCCGAGGGGCGGACCAACAAGGGGACGCCCGTCTACAATGTCGCCCTGCCGGTGCTGCGGACGCTGGGCGAGAGGCCCTACCGGGTGTTCGAGGTCTAGAGCCAGACGTCGGTGAAGGACATGGCGGCGATCAAGGCGGCGAACAACGCGTAGGCCATGGCGAACACGAACAGCAGGCCGGCCTCGGGTCTGGCCCGCTTGAGACGCCAGATCAGTCCGCCGCACAACACGAGCTGGGCCGCGAGGAAGGTGAGCAGAACGGCGTTCGATGCGTCCTGGCCGAGGTCGCCTCTCATCAGACCGGCGACGGCGACAAGGACATGGCTGGCGGCGGCCGGGATCAGGAACCAGAGCGCCTCGCGCCGCCGACGCAGCACCGCCAGCCCGAGACCGGCCAGCAGGGCCAGCACGCCGGCCGCCGGGATCAGGGTCAGAGGGCCGGCCGAGAAGGGCGCAAGGATCGTCGGAAAAAACCACTGCGGCAGAGCCAGGGTCAGCCAGACAGAGTCGCCCATCACATCGTCCTCCCGATGGACCGAAGCCTAGCCGTCAGCGCCCGCCGTAGCCAACTCTAGCCGGTGATCAGCACCCAGACGCCCGTCACCGCGAATCCGGCCGCGGCCGCGAGCCGGATCCACTTCAGCGGCAGCCGCGACGCCGCCGCCTCGCCGAGCACCACGGCGGGGGCGTTGACCAGCATCATGCCGAGCGTGGAGCCTGCGACGACCAGCGGCAGGGACTGGAACTGGGCGGCGAGGACGGCGGTGGCGACCTGGGTCTTGTCACCCATCTCGATGACGAAAAAGGCCGCGGTCGTTGTCCAGAACACGCCGGAGAAGGTCTTTTCGGTCGTGTCGGGCTGTTCGTCGAAGCGGTCGGGGATCAGGGCCCAGACAGCGAAACCGAGGAAGGCCAGGCCGATGACCCAGCGCACCCAGTCGCCCTCCATGAAACGGCCCAGCACCGTGCCGGCGAGCGCCGCGAAGGCGTGATTGCCCAAGGTGGCGACCAGGATGCCGAGCAGGATGGGCAGCGGTCGCCGCCACGCGGCGGCCAGCACGATGGCCAGCAGCATGGTCTTGTCCCCGATTTCCGCGATGGAGACGAGGCCGGTCGAGATCAGGAAGGCGTTCAATTCGTCTTCGTGCGCGGAGCCTCGGCGGACAGACCTGTGGCGTTCGCAGCCGGGCTCCGCGTGGAAATCCCCTGCGAATGCCAGCGGTCTTGCCATGTTTCGCAGCGTCCTCTCGCTCGCGCCGCGGGCGCTCGCTGCTTGAGGACGACGCCCTCAAGTCGGCGCGCACCGCGTGCGCGCCATAGGGCCACTGGAAACCTTTCGCGCCATCCTCTCCGGGAGAGGAAGTGTGTTGACGCGAACCCCGCCGGGATCTGCGGGCGGCTACTCCCCGATGACGGGCGGGTGATTAGCGGCGCCGGAACGCCGGCGCAAGCTCAGCTGAAGGCGACGAAGATCAGGGCCACAACGGTGACGTCGATGGTTCGGGTGAGGAAGGTCAGCATGGCGGCGGTCCCGGACGGAGGCGTTTCAGCCTGTCGTCAGCAAGGACCGTGCCGCGAGATCAGACGTCGGTGTCGGTCGCCTTGCCCGGCTTCGGACGGCGCTCGGCCGCGCCGGAGTAAGCGTTTCCCAGATAGGTGGAGCGGGCCGCGTCCAGCACCGGCGGGCCGCCCTTCAGTCCGCGCCGCTGGCCGCTCTGGCCGATGACCTGGGCGGCGAAGGCGGCGGCCGCCGCGTCGGCGCCGGCGGTTGGGGCAGGTCTTGCCGGGGCCCCGGCAGGGTCTGCGGGGAAGTCGGTCGGGACCAGGTCGCGCGAGGTCGACGCCGGATCGGCGGCAGCGGCGGTGCGGCGCTCGGCGGCGCGGCGGTCGCGCTCGCGGCGGTCCTCGCGGCCCTGCACCGGACCGACGGGGCGAACCTCGTCCGACACCGTCAGCCCGCCTTGCCAGGCGGCGGCGACATCCTGTCGAGCTGGGCGCGCATCTCGTCCATCTGGCGGCGCATCTCCGCCAGCGGGTCGGCGGCCTGTTCCGGCGGCGGGGCGGCGGCGGGACGGGCGGCGGCGGCGGCGTTGAAGCCGGGCCACATCTTCATGGCCTCGGCGAACATGGCCATGTTGCGCTTGACCGCCTCGTCGAGCAGGCCCGCGCCGGGCGCGGCCCCGAAGGCCTTGGTGAATTGGCCGCGCATCTGCTCTTGCTGGCGGGCGAAGCTGTCGAGCGACATCTCGAGATAGGAGGGCAGGACCCCTTGCATCTGGCCGCCGTAGAAGCCGATCAGCTGGCGCAGGAACTGGACGGGCAGCAGGGCCTCGCCGCGGCTCTCTTCCTCGAAGATGATCTGGGTCAGGATCTGACGGGTCAGGTCGTCGTTGGTCTTGGCGTCATAGACCACGAACTCGGTGCCCTCGCGCACCATCCGGGCGAGGTCCTCGAGGGTGACGTAGGCGGAGGTGGCGGTGTTGTAGAGCCGTCGGTTGGCGTATTTCTTGATGACGACGGTCTCGCCGGCTCCGGGCTTCTTGTCGGCCACGCGCGGTCCCCGATCCTGTTGCAACGCCGCACTATGCTGCGCTGCGGAGGGGAATGTCTAGCCGAGGGCGGCGGGGGCCAGAACCACGCCGACCAGCACGGCGGCCCAGTGCGTCATCGCGCCGGTGACGACGAAGCCGTGCCAGATGGCGCGACGGAACTTCACCTTCGGGCTGATGAAGACGAAGACGCCCGCCGTGTAGATCAGGCCGCCGGCGACCAGCAGGGCGAGGGCGATGGGGTGGACGGTGTCCATCATCGGCCCCAGGGCGATGACCGCCAGCCAGCCGAAGCCGATGTAGATGGCGCTCCAGAAGGCGTCCGAGAGGCGCGGAGCGATCAGTTTCACGAACACCCCCGCGAGGGCCACGGTCCAGACCAGCAGGGTGAAGCCGACGGCCCAGGCCCCCTCGAACCGCTGGGTGGTGAAGGGGGTGTAGCTGCCGGCGATCATCAGGAAGATGGCGGCCTCGTCCATGCGGCGCAGGATGGGGCGGGCGGCGCAGGGGCGGGTCTGGTTGTAGATGGTCGAGACCGATAGCATGACGATCAGGCACAGGGCGTAGGCCGCGGTGGCCACTACGGCGCCGACGCCGGAATAGAGAGCCGCCAGCACAGCCAGGACGATCCCGCCCACGGCCGCCAGCGTCAGACCGACGACGTGGACGACCAGATCGGCCGTCTTCTCGGCCGGAGTGCGGTAGTGCTCGATCATATCGAGCTCGTCCGGAACGCAGACCCGGCCGAGTATCGTCTTCATCCGTTTGAGCATGGCCCCATCAAGCCTTTCGCTCCGTTTTCGTTCCCGCACTGTGCGTGCGGCCCGATGACCATCCGCTGAATCAGCGGTTCCGAGGTGACGAAAGCTCGGGGATGCGGCAGAAACGGCACGAATTCTTTCCCGCGGCCTAACGCCTCCCCCTTCGTAGGGCAGCTTCCCCGAGGTCAGTCAAATGTCTGTCGAAGTGGTCATCGTCTCCGCGGCGCGCACGCCGGTCGGGTCGTTTCTCGGCGCCCTGTCGTCCCTTCCGGCGTCCAAGCTGGGCGAGGTGGCGATCCGGGCCGCGCTGGAGCGGGCGGGCGTCGGCGCCGGCGAGGTCGACGAGGTCATCCTCGGCCATGTGCTGCAGGCGGCCGCCGGTCAGGGGCCGGCGCGTCAGGCGGCCATGGGCGCCGGCATCCCGAAGGAGGTCCCGGCCTGGAGCCTGAACCAGATCTGCGGCTCGGGCCTGCGGGCGGTGGCCCTGGCGGCGCAGCAGATCGCGCTGGGCGACGCGCGCATCGTCGTCGCGGGCGGGCAGGAGAGCATGAGCCAGGCCCCCCACGCCCAGCATCTGCGGTCCGGCCAGAAGATGGGCGACCTGTCCTTCGTCGACACCATGATCAGGGACGGGCTGTGGGACGCCTTTAACGGCTATCACATGGGCCAGACGGCCGAGAACATCGCCGAACGCTTCCAGATCAGCCGCGCCGATCAGGACGCCTTCGCCGTGGGCAGCCAGCACAAGGCCGAGGCGGCCCAGAAGGCCGGGCGCTTCGACGCCGAGATCGCGCCGGTGACCATCGCCTCGAAGAAGGGCGACGTGGTCGTGGATACCGATGAATACGTTCGCCACGGCGCCACCCTGGAGGCGATGGAAAAGCTGCGCCCGGCCTTTTTGAAGGAAGGGACGGTGACGGCGGCGAACGCGTCCGGGCTGAACGACGGTGCGGCGGCGCTGGTGCTGATGAGCGCGGACGAGGCGAAGGCGCGCGGGCTGGAGCCGCTGGCGCGGGTCGTCTCCTCGGCGACGGCGGGCGTCGATCCGGCGATCATGGGCACGGGCCCGATCCCGGCGTCGAGGAAGGCGCTGGAGAAGGCCGGCTGGAGTGTCGCCGACCTCGATCTGGTGGAGTCCAACGAAGCCTTCGCGGCGCAGTCGCTGTGCGTGCTGAAGGAACTGGGGCTCGATCCGGCGAAGGTGAACGTCAACGGCGGAGCCATCGCCATCGGCCATCCGATCGGGGCGTCGGGCGCGCGCATCCTGACCACCCTGCTGCACGAGATGAGGCGGCGCGATGCGAAGCGCGGTCTCGCCACCCTGTGCATCGGCGGCGGCATGGGCGTGGCGATGTGCGTCGCGCGGCCCTGAGCCGATTCCCGTGAGCTATTCCGGCTCGGGTATCTCGACGCTGTCGCGCCGGCCGTTGGGGTAGCATTCGCAGGCCGCCCGTTCGAGCGCTCCGCGGTCGAGGATAGTCACCCGGCCGCGCGAGTAGCTGATGGCGCCCGCCTTCTGCAGGCCCTGGGCGGCCTCGTTGACGGTGGTGCGCTGGGATCCGAGCAGGCTGGCCAGATATTCCTGGGTCAGGTGCAGGGTGTCGCCGTCGAGCCGGTCATGGCAGCGCAGCAGCCATTTGGCGAAGCGCTGGTCGGCGCGGTGCAGGGCGTTGCAGGCGCCGGATTGCTCGAGCTCCCCCTGCAGGCCGGCGGCGTAGAGGGCCACGACCATGCGCAGGTCGGGGCGTTCGTCGCACAGGGCCCTGAGGCGAGTGACCTCGATCCGACGGGTCTCGCCCGGCGACTGTCCCACCAGCCGGGAGTAGGTCCGCACCGGCACATTGATGGCGCCGGGGGTGGTGACGCCTTCGCGGCCAACCATGAAGGTCTCGACGGTGCGGCCGTCCTGCATGTCGGCGACCGCCGAGATGATGCCGCTGAGGACGAAGTGGACGTGGGCCACCGTGTCTCCGGCTTCGGAGAAAACATGACCCAATTCAAACTCGAACGGGGTCGAGGCGGTGAGGACCGCGGCGCGGTCTACAGAGGTCAGACGGTCGAGCAGGTGATTGCGAAGCGTGGCCGAAGGCATTTTCGCCGATTAGGGGAAAGCGGATTGATCCGTCCGCCGGAAATCGACTTAGCCGGATCGAGGCGTCGGCCCTGTTAGGAAGAGCACTCTGCGCTTCCCTGCTTCTTGCGACAAGCGTGGCCTCAGGCGGCGTTGGCGGCCTTCGACTTCAGCTTCTCCTGATGCGCCCGCATGCCGGCGGCGATCAGTTCCGCCGCCTCGCCCGCGTCGCCCCAGCCCTTGACCCTGACCGACTTGCCCTTCTCCAGATCCTTGTAGCGGGTGAAGAAGTGCTCGATCTGCTCGACGAGGATGGTCGGCAACTGCCGGTAGCTGGCGATGTCGGTGTAGTAGGGGTTCAGCTTGTCGACCGGCACGGCGAGGATTTTCTCGTCGCCGCCCGCCTCGTCTTCCATCTTGAGCACGCCGATCGGCCGCGAGCGGATGATACAGCCCGGCACCACGGGCGTCGGGTTCAGCACGATCACGTCGCAGGGGTCGCCGTCGTCCGACAGCGTGTGCGGGATGAAGCCGTAGTTGCCCGGATAGTACATGGCGGTATGCAGGAAGCGGTCGACGAACAGGGCGCCGGAGGCCTTGTCCATCTCGTATTTCACCGGCAGGCCGCCCTGCGGGATTTCGATGACCACGTTGACGTCCCAGGGCGGGTTGGGGCCGGCGGGAATGGCGTCGATGTTCATGACGGGACTCGTCTATGGTGCAGTGCGGTAGCGGGGAGGCGGGGGTGATAGGCGCGCAACTTGCCGGAAGCAAGGCGGACTTGCCCCGGACGGTTCCCCGGGCCACCACAGACGGCGGGATTGAAGGGAAGCGGTCATGAGCATCTTCGAAGGCCTGGCGCTGGCGTTCTTCTTCCTGTGCTGGCTGGGCTACGGTCCGCTGCTGGCGGTGCTGGCGCGGCGCAGCGGTTCGCTGAACGACGACATGCTCGTGGTCCGGCGGGCGTGGATGATGGTCATGACCCACCGCGAGGTGCGGATCGTCGACAGCCAGCTGATGGGCCACACCATCAACTCCGGCGGCTTTTTCGCCTCGACCAACCTGCTGCTGATCGCGGCGGTGGCCAGCGTGCTGTTCGGCGGCGATCAGGCGCTGCAGGGCGTCGCCGCCGTCGGGGCGGAGCCGGCGCCGACGCGGCTGCTGGAGGCCAAGCTGGCGCTGGTGCTGCTCTGCCTGGCGCGCGGCCTGCTCGATTTCATCTGGTCGATCCGCCAGATGAACTACGCCCTCGCCCTGATCGGGGCGGCGCCGGAACTGCACACCGAGGCGGACCGGGTGGCGCTGGGCGAGGCGGCGGCCAATCTGCTCAACCCGGCCCTGAGCGCCTTCAGCCAGGGCGTGCGGGGCTACTATTTCGCCCTGGCGGCGGCTGCATGGCTGTTCGGGCCGCTGTGGCTGGCGATCGGGGTGGCGGCGGTGTTCTGCCTGCTGGTCTGGCGTCAGGCGGCCTCGCCGGCGGCGCGGGCGGTGCGCGCGGCCCGGCGGCTGCTGGAGCCGCACCTGCCGCAATCCTGAAGCCCGTTTCGCAACGCGCACCGCCGGAGGTGAAGTTCACCCGTGAAATCGGTTACGCCGGCGTCGGCTGGGGCAAACTTGCCGTTACAAGGCGTGAACGCAGGTGCGAACTCTGCGGTTGACGCGTTGTGCAGTGCACACTAGCTTGATCTTCGACGCCCTCGCGGCGTCATGCCCTTCCTGGGCGTTTCCTCCCTAAAGACTTTTATGCCGCGCCTTCGGGCGCGGCTTTTTTTATGTCCGGCCGAGGGGGAGGTGGTCGCCCAGCAGGTCGTCGATGACGCGGGCGACGCCGGCGGCGCAGCGCGACCAGCCGCGGCCCGGCTGCAGCGTCGTCTCGTCGAGATAGAGGGCGCGGTTCAGTTCGACCTGCACGGCGTGAAAGTCCTCCGCCGGCCGCCCCCAGCGCTGCGTCGTCCAGCCGCCGGAATAGGGCTGGTTCAGCGCCACCCGCCAGCCCAGCGCCTCGAAGGCCCGCCGTAGCCGGCGGGTCAGGGCCGCGGCGCAGGACGAACCGTGGCGGTCGCCGAGCACCACGTCCGGCCCGCGCGCGCCGCCGACCCCCTGCGTCGCCCGCGCCGGCATCGAATGCCAGTCGACCAGCACGGCCTCGCCGTGACGGGCGTGAGCCGACCGCATCAGCTCCTCCAGCGCCGCGTGGTAGGGCGCGTGGGCGTGAGCGATGCGGGCCGCCGCCTCGCCGGACCCCAGCCGCCGGTCGTAGAGGGGGCGCCCATCGCCTGTCAGGCGCGGAATGACGCCGTAACCGGCCGTGGTGCGCGCTGAGGGGGTCCGGCCCTCCAGCCCCTCGACAAGGACGGGGTCGAGATCGTCAGGGTCGCGGTTCAGATCGACATAGGCGCGGCCGATCCGGCCCAGCATCAGGGCGGCGCCCCGTTCCGCGCCGGGCGCGATCAGCCGGTCGACCAGGGCGTCCTCGGCGCTGCGCAGGCTGGCCGGCGCAACGTCGGGAGCGGCGCCCATGTCCAGGGGATAGCGGTCGCCCGAATGGGGCGAGGCGAACACGAACCGGCTCGGAATCTGAGGCAGAACGACGGTGAACGCCGCCTCGCCTGCATTGTGTTCGGGACCGTCCGCCATGGCCGATCCCATAGCGTGTTTCGCGCATCGATCCACAGGTTCGCGCGCGTCCGCCGCTTCGCCGTACCGGGGATTTTCATGGCGGGTTTACCGATCGGGTCGTAGCGTCACGCCAACAAGACGGGGCGAAGACATTTCATGGCGCGCATTCTCCTGGCCGAGGACGATCATTCGCTTCGGGGATTCCTGACGCGGGCGCTCGAGCGGGCCGGCCATTCGGTGGTCGACTGCGAGAATGGCGACGACGCCATTGACGCCCTCGACCAGGGCCCGTGGGACCTGCTGCTGACCGACATCGTCATGCCGGGCGCCGACGGCATTGAGGTGGCGCGGGTCGCCGCCGCCCGCCAGCCGGGCATCCGCATCATGTTCATCACCGGCTTCGCCGCCGTCGCCCTGTCGGCGGCCCAGGCCAGCCCGCAGGCCAAGGTCCTGTCCAAGCCCGTGCACCTGCGTGATCTCGTCGGCGAAGTCGAACGGATGGTGGCGGCGTGATCGGCCTGCTGCTGGCCGCCGCCCTCGTCCTTCCCGCCGCTCCGCCGGAGCCCAGCGCCCGCGAGCTCGGCCGCAGTTCGGTCTACGCCGGCTTCTGCGCGGAACTCGGCTGGGAAACCAGCCGCGAACGGGTCATCGCCGCGGGCGACGCCTATGCGGCCCGCCATCCTGAACGCGAGGAGACCGAACTGGCCGCGGAAATCACTCTGGGCATCGGCGACGGCCAGACGGAAATCGGCGCCCTCATCGAGTCCTTCCACGCCACGGCCGACGTGATCGCCCTGAAGCAGGCGATCGAAACCCGCTGCGACGCCGTGGTCCGCGACGTGCCCGAATTCCTGAGCCGCTCGGCGGGCACCGCTGCGTCTTTCGACGCCGCGATCGCCGAGATCGCGGCCAACAACGTCGGGGGCGCCCGGCCCTGAAGCCCGACGCGTTTCGCCCTTGCGGTCCGCGAGGCCATCGGGTTATAGACCGCGCCTTCCCGTTCCCGGGCTTGCCGGGGACCGTCAAGGCGGACGCGTAGCTCAGCGGGAGAGCACTACGTTGACATCGTAGGGGTCACAGGTTCAATCCCTGTCGCGTCCACCATTCTTTTCAATGAGTTAGAAAGACGGCCCATCGGGGGTTCCCAGAATGGACTCCAGCTTCGACCGCGTGACGGTGTCCACCAACGGCAATTTCTACTCCCTGAGACCAGCCTTCACCCCGACCGGACCATGGCGGCATCCCAGTTGGCGGGGGTGTGCGGCCGCCAGAAGCAGATGCTGGCCACCACCATTGAGCGCCGAGGCCGAACTGAATGGCGGCCCGATCCAAAGCCTCCGCGGCGTCGTTCAGCACCCGCCAGTCCTCATTATGCGATGGGTAGCGGTCCATAAGCCGGTGAAGATGATGGCGACCGACCGCGAGCTTGTAGAAGTGTTGGGCAGGGTCAGTGATCGGGCGGGGCTTTGTCAGCCCAAACTTAGCTGCGCGGTAATCCCCGCCCACCTAGCGTGGCCGTATGGCCAAATCGACCAACCCGTTGCGCTACTTCGACAGCTCGCTGGAAGTCATCCGGACTGTCGTGATGATGTACGTGAAGTACCCGCTGTCCCTGCGGAAGGTGGAAGACCTGCTGGCCGAACGCGGCATCGACATCTGCCACGAAACCGTCCGGCTCTGGTGGAACCGGTTCGGTCCAATTTTCGCCGACGATCCGCAGGAAGCGGGTCCAGAAGATGCGTGCCTTCACCCACTGGCGGTGGCACCTCGACGAGGTCTACGTGAAGATCAATCGCGAGATGCACTACCTCTGGCGTGCCGTGGATCACGAGGGCGAGGTGCTGGAGTCCTTCGCCAGCAAGACCAGAGACAAGCCGGCGGCACTGAAGTTCATGAAGAAGCTGATGAAGCGCCACGGCCGACCGAAGGCGATCACCACTGACGGCCTGCGCTCCTACAAGGCTGCGATGATGGAGCTCGGCAACGCCGACAAGCAGGAGGTGGGTCGCTGGGCCAACAACAGGGTTGAGAACTCACACCTGCCCTTCCGACGACGAGAGCGGGCGATGCTGAGGTTCCGGCAGATGAAGACGCAGCAGAAGTTCAGCTCCGTCCACGCCGCCTTTCACAACCACTTCAACCAGGACCGCCACCTCATCAGTCGAGAGACCTACAAGGCCCAAAGAGCAGCCGCCCTGGCTGAGTGGAAGACCCTCGCCGCATAGGCTCCGCGCCCCTGCCCTACCTGCGGCTAGTGGAGACTAGTTGACGTTGGACAGCACCTTTGGCTGCGTTGATCAGCGCGATGCGGAACGGCCGGATGCCATGGTGCAGGCGCTTCTGGATTTGGCCGACCGCCTTTGCAGAGCTTCGACATCGTCCTCGTTGAGGTCGGTGTCGCCGCGGTCGAGCGCGCGTTGAGATCGATTTGCTCCGGCATCTCGAGGGCGTCCTCCACCTCTATGACGAGGTAAGGCGCCGGGGCGGACTGACTTCGGCACAGTGTAGCGGGCGTGTCACCCGACTGATGTCGATCGACTCTTCGTGGAACCTCGGCAAGGAGCCGCGGGGTATAAGCAGCGTGACAAAGCAGGCGCACTCCTGCCGATCACCCAGTTTCGCGCTCCGTCTCACACAACTGTCTGCAGCCGGCGCCGAGAGCGGTCCAGCCGTGTGATTGGGGCCGACACGACCGGACCGCAGACGGCCTCATGGACACGCCTTTGCCACAATATCAGCCATGCGCGTCCTTGAGAAGCACCTCCCTCGAGGCAGATCGGCCGGACTGTGGCCAAAACGTGACAAGACCGCGCCCCATTCATTACGTTCGCGTAACTTTGAATGACAGATCTCGGAAATCCGCCTGTTATGGCGCAGGCGCCCGGCGGGGAGGGACCTCGGGTACGGGACGCCTCATCAGGAGAACGACAAATGTACGCATACGGGAGCAGGCAGCAGCTGTTGCGAACGACCATGCTGGGCGGGGTCATGGCCGTCGTGGCGCTGTCCGCGACGAGCGTTTCCGCGCAGGACGCCGTGCAAGATCCGGGCGCGCCCGCGGAACAAGCCAGCGATCTGGGCGATATCGTCGTCACCGGCTCGCGTATCGCCCGGAAGGACTATGTCTCGACCAGCCCGATCGTCACCGTAGGCACGGAGGACATCCAGGCGACCGGTTCGGTCACCATCGACACTCTAATCAACGACCTCCCCCAATTCGTGCCGTCGATCAACTCGACCTCGAACAACCCGTCCAACGGCGGTCAGGCAAACATCAACCTGCGCGGCCTCGGCACACAGCGTACGCTGGTCCTGATGAACGGTCGCCGCGTGGTGCCGTCGAACTCGGACGGCACCGTCGACATCAACATCATCCCGACCCCGCTGATCCGGAACATTGAGGTCATCTCAGGCGGCGCCTCCGCGGCCTACGGCTCGGACGCCCTGTCCGGCGTCGCGAACTTCATCCTCAACGACAGCTTCGAAGGCGTTCAGGTCGACGCACAATACGGCGTCACCGATCGACAGGACGGCGCCACCGAATCCTACTCCCTCACGCTCGGAGGCGACGTCGCTGATGGTCGCGGCAACGTGGTCCTTTCGTTGGGCCGCTCCACCCGCGAGCAAATCTACAACGCTGCACGCGACTTCTCGTCGGTTTCCGGGCCTTCGGGCACCTCACCGCTTGGCAGCACGACGTTCGACTCCAACAACCGGCCGGACCTGGCCTTCGTGCGGGCCTACTTCGGCGATGCCACCCTGCCGAATACAGGTGCGTTCGGCTTCAACAACGACGGCTCGCTTTTCAGCTACGTCCGGACGCTGAACTTCCAGAGCCCCGGCGGCATCGACTACGACGGCTTCGCCAATCCGGGGGTCAGCGACTACGTCTACAATACCGGCCCGCTCAATCTCATGCAGCTGGGGCTCGATCGCTGGAACGCCTACGTCGGTGCGACCTATGAGCTGAACCCGGCGGCCGAAGTCTACGCCAACCTGCTGTTTACCGAATACACCTCAGCCAACGAGCTCGCGGCGAGCCCGGCAGCCGGCAATGTCCCGGCGACCGGCTTCCGCGTTCCAGTGACCAATCCGTTCATTCCGACGGATCTGAGGGCCTTCCTGAACGCTCGGCCGAACCCGACCGGTTCGTTCCTGCTCAACAAGCGCTTCAACGCGCTCGGCGGCCGTCGAGCCAACGAGAACTATGAAGTTTATCAGGGCACGGTCGGCGTCCGTGGCGATCTGGTCGGCCTGCGCGACTGGACCTACGACATCTATGGCCAGTTTGGCCGCGTTCAGCGCGTGACTGTCCAGAGCGGTAACGTCTCGCGTTCGTCGGTCCAGACCCTTCTGGACGCGCCCGATGGTGGAGCGTCGCTGTGCGCGGGCGGCTTCGACCCGTTCGGCGAGACCGAGCTGTCGCCGGCCTGCGTCGCCTACATCGGCCGCACCGCCCAGAACGTCACCGAGCAGGAACAGACCGTCGTCGAGGCCTCGCTTCAGGGCAGCTTGTTTGATCTGCCGGCAGGGGACCTGCGCTTCGCCGGCGGCGTCCAGTACCGTGAAGACACGTTCGTCTTCAGGCCCGACGCCTCGCTGGCGCGGATCAACCCGATCGTCGTCCGTCCGGACGGCGGCTCGACCGGCGGTTCGGAAATCGCGGGCTTTAACCCAAGCCAGCCGCTCGCGGGCGACACCAACTCGACCGAATTCTTCCTCGAACTTCTGGTGCCGCTGATCGCCGATGTGCCGTTCATCCGACAGCTGGACCTGAACCTCGGCTACCGCGTGTCCGACTACAACACCGTTGGCTGGGTCGACGCCTACAAGGCGGATCTCGACTGGGAAATGTTCGACTTCCTGCGTTTCCGCGGAGGCGTTCAGCGCGCTGTTCGGGCGCCGTCGATCGGTGAGCTGTTCGCTCCGGTGAACACCAGCTTCCCGAGCGTGGGGGCGCCGTCGGCCACTGGCTTGTCGGGAGATCCGTGCGACGTCCGCTCTAGCTACCGCCTGGGTCCAAATGCGGCAGCGGTCCGCAGTCTCTGTTTGGCTCAGGGCATCTCGCCGGGGGCCATCGACACCTATGTTTTCACCAACAACCAGGTACCAGGCATCACCGGCGGCAACCCCAATCTGACTGAGGAGACCTCAGACTCGTTCACCACGGGTATGGTCGTCACCTCGCCGTGGGACAGCCCGTGGCTGTCGGGCTTCTCGGCCTCGATCGACTACTACAACATCGAGATCGCGGACGTGATCGGCACCATCGGCGCTTCCGCCCAGCTGCAGGGCTGCTTCAACGCCCAGGGTCAGAATCCGACCTATGATCCAAACAACGGCTACTGCCAGCTGTTCGTGCGGGATCCGCTGACGGGGAACGTCAACCAGGCGCGTGAGGTCAATGGCAACCTGGCGACGCTGAAGACCTCCGGCGTCGACGCCCAGTTCGACTGGAATTTCGTGCTGGCCGACATCGGAGCGCCCGATTGGGGCAACCTGAACTTCAACGTCATCGTCGGCTGGCTTGAAAACCGGGAGCGCCAAGACGCCGCTGGCGGTCCGTTCATCAACCGGACCGGCACGATCGACAGCGTCTTCGGCAACACCTTCCCTGAATGGAAGTCACTGACGTCCGTCAACTGGAGTAACGGTGATTTCGCCTTCGGGGCCCGCTGGCGCCACATCGGCGAGATGATCCAATTCGGCACCTCGGTCGAAATCCCGTCGAAGGACTATTTTGACCTGAACGGCAGCTGGGCGATTACGGACTCGGTCACCCTGCGCGCCACGGTCAACAACCTGCTGGACGAAGAGCCGGCGGTCTATTCGCCGGGGGTGCAGGCCAATACCGACCCGTCGACCTACGACACCTTGGGTCGTCGCTACTCGATCGGCTTGACCGCCAAGTTCTGATCGCGGTTTTCGGGACGAGGCAAAAGGACGGCGGGGCTTTGGCCCCGCCGTTTCTCTATCAATTTCAACGTCCAGTGCGAATCCAGCCGGTGACCGAGAGTCGCGACGCGCCGGCGAAGGCGGTCACCTGCGAGACCATGTGGGGCTGGGGCGTGCGAAACAGGTTCAGGGCGTTGAAGGCTGGTGTATACGCCTCGGCGACATGTCCATCGGGATCGATAAAGGCCAGCAGCCCGCCCCATGACGGCCGCCATACCGGCGTCAGGTTCAGGACATAGGCGAGGCGACGGCCGGCCCCCGGCTTGTCGTCGTCGTGTTCGTTCAGATAATGGCCGGGCCGGTAGCGAGTGGCCTGCGCGTCGACGTAGGCTAGTTCCGCGTCACCTGAGATCTCGCGGGCGAAGGAAAGAAAGGGCTCACTGTTCAGCCACGCGTACAACGCTTTCAGCGTGGGGGACAAAGGGAGACCGGCCTCAGCATGGTCGCTGATGCGCAGGCTTTCGAACATGTAGTGAAAGCCGGTTCGCGCCTCGCCATGCGCGGAGGCTATGAGGGCCGCCTTTGTCGCCGCGTCTGCGGACGCGAATGCTTCGGCGGAGAGATCGATCGTCGAACCACCGCCCATCGTCGACACGGTCCACCCTTCAGCGCCCGCCACGGCAGCGGCCAGCGTTTCCGCCCCCGCCGAAGTCAGGAAGCCCGGCAGATGCAGCCGCCCGGAGCGGTTGAAGACGGGCTCCAATCGGCGGGCGTCGAGCAAGGGGTGAATGACGAATTCCCGGATCATCCGGTCTGCCCCGGCTGGAGGTCGAAGGCGACGGTCAGCCGCTCGCCCGGTCCGCTAAACGGCTCGGTTCCATGCCAGAGAAAGGAAGGGAACAACACCAGCGTACCTGGCTCCGGGCGAACCCAGTGTTCTGCTGGCAGCCCGAAAACCCCTCCTATGCGTGCTGCGCCGAATCGGAGCCAGCCGGCGCGGCCGCCGGCTGCAATTTCGGGCGGCGTCTCCAAATAGACCGCTGAGGAAACCCAGGCCCGTGGGTGGACATGGTCGGTGTGCCGCCCGCCGGCGCCCAGCTTGACAGACCACGCGCCGCTCATGCGCCATCCTCCGCCGGCTGGTCGCCCGAGCCACTCGGGCTGAACCTCGGCGATATACGCCGCGATCGGATCCCTTAGCGCCTCGAACAGCCGGTCGATGTCGGCGTCTCCCGCGGCGCGAGGATCGATCCGCGACTGTGCTCCGTTCAGCACCGATTGCTGGAAGGGATGAGCGCGAAACGGATGCAATCGTCGAAGCGCGCCCGCCGTCCGCATCAGCCACCCGGCGCGATCGGCGGCGTCTCCTCCGAGTCGATAGACACGTACCAGCCGCTGATAGTGCTCGGTCGTCAGCGCCCGCGAGTCTCCTGTCATCCGCCAAGCAGTCAGCAGCAGCGCGCGGCCGTACTGGTCCCCGGGATCGCGCGTGAGATGCCCCTCCAGCCCGGCGATCGCCTCATCTGGCCGACCGCAGGCGATCAGGGCCGAACTGACAGCTACGCACGTCCTCGGATCAGACGGCGCCGCGGCGAAGGCCCGGCGAGCGTAGTCGAGGGCAAGTGCAGGGTCGAACCCTGACGCCGCGGCGGCGGCGGCCAGCATGGTCTCCGCAGATCCGCGCTCCACCCATGACGCCAGAGCATCCAATGCCGCGCGGTCCCCAGCGGTGTCGCGCAGGATCGAGGACAGCAGCAGGGCCGCATCCTCCCGCGCCTCCGCGAAGCGGGCCAGCGGCGACAGGACCGGCGTCAGCCTGTCCAAGTCGCCGTGACGCATCCACATCAGCTGGGCGAGGTCGCGGAAGCCGGGGAGGAAGTCGGCGCGTGAGGCCAACGCTGAACGCAGCGCCGCCTCGGCCTCATCAAGGCGTCCCTGGGCCACCAGTGATCGTCCGAGAACCAGCCAGGTCTCAGGCGCCCGACCACCCTTCGCCAAGGCTCGCCTCGCCGCCTGCTCGCTCTCAGCGGCACGATCGCAGTCACCCAGCGCCGCCGCAAGGTTGTGCTCGGCTACGGGACTGCCGGGACGGCGACGCACGAGGAGCTCAAGAGCCGGCACGGCCCCCGCGGCGTTGTCGCTGGCCCTCAGGGCTCCGACGAGAAGCGCGAGCGCCTCATCCGGCGCGGCCGGGTCAGACAACGCTGGGGAAAGCCGCCGCGCCGCCATCGCCCAGCGCTCTGCCCGCGCTTGTGCGATCTCGCTGTACCAGTCTCGAACCATGCGTTCCCACCTAGCGAAGCTCGGATGATGATAGTCGGGACGCCAGCCCGTGCCGACAGCGGATCTTCACATCCGTAACGACCGGGCGCTGGCGAGACGATCTTGCGCTGTCGCGCAGGCTGGCGCCAAGGCCGCCGAGGAGGCAGATGACCAAAGCGGTTCATCTACCTACCTTAGTCCCGCAAGGTCCGCTCTCCACCCTTGGCCGACCGTCTGCTCTCGACTCGTTGCGGAGACTGCAACAGGCATCAGTCAGGTTGTGTCCATCCATTCGCTAAGCCGATCTCGGCAGGATCGATCCCCGTGTCTTCCGCCGCCTGCTCAACAGAATAGAGCGCGTTTAGCAGCCCGGCGTTGCGACCGAGCTTCCAAGTGTCACCCTGGGGCGCACCTTCAATCCAACGAGCATAGATTTCTGCCACGGCAGACCGAAGAAGCCTTCTGTAGGTGTCTTGAGACATCAGCCATTTGCGCACTCGCTGCCTACGAGCGCAACGTCCGCTTTCCACCCGTTGCGGACGAAAGGTGGGCCCGCTGTCGGGCCCGACCAGTCGTCATAGATCGATCTGCTCCGACATCTCCAGGGCGTCGTCGACCTCGATGCCCAAGTAGCGCACGGTGCTCTCCAGCTTTCGGTGCCCCAGCAGGAGCTGGCAAGCGCGAAGGTTGCCGGTCTTCTTATAGACGAGCGACACTTTGGTTCGGCGCAGGCTGTGTGTCCCATAGCCTTGGGGCTCGAGATCGATCATACGAACCCACCTATTGACCAGCCGCGCGTATTGTGTGGTCCCAATGTGCTGACCGGGCCGACTTCGGCTCGGGAACAGCCAGTCATCCTCACGCTGTCCCCGGACATTCAGCCTAGCGGTGATCGCGTCACGCGCAGGCTCGGTGATCTCAAAGGGCACAGGTCTCCCTGTCTTCTGCTGGATGACGATTGAGCGCTGGCGAAGCGCGCCGCCCGGCGCGACGTCGCTCACCCGGAGCCGAACAAGGTCACAAGCCTGGAGCTTGGCGTCCAGGGCGCAGTTGAACATAGCCAGGTCGCGGACTCTCCTTGCGACCTTCAGCTGCTGTCGGATGGCCCAGATGTGCTTGGGCTTAAGCGGCGCCTTGGGACCGATCAGACGGCCGGCATTCCACGGGCGCTTTGGTTGGGTGAAAAGATCAGACTGGCGCATGGCCAACCTCCGTTGCGGTCGCCACCCTGCCCCCTTCATTTTACGGCTGCAGCGGCTAATCCGCGCCAGAAGCGGACGGTCGCCGACGCCCCGGAAAACGGACCTTCGCCCGTTATCGGGCGTAGGCCCCACAGACGACCAGAGAACGGCCCATTTTGCCCGATCTCCCGGTTCTGCTAGCGGTAGCGATCAACCACGACCCGGAGGGACACATGGGCTTGCGTCTGATCGGATCGATGGCGCTCTTCTCTCTCACTGTCGGATGCGCGTCGGGCCCGGCAATCCTCGTTGACAGGGAAGGCATATCGCCTCCGCCGGCGAGCTTTTCCCTACTTGACGCAAGTGACCCGGCGACCGCCCCGCTCGTCCGGTCCGATCTGGAGGCGGCGGGCTGGCAGGTCGTCGAGCGGGGCGCGCCCTGGCGCGTTGACGTCCTGCGGACGCAACGTGACGAACAATTGGGCGCATTCACCTCCTCGAGCCGGCCGGCGACGTCAGACGCATGGGTGATCCCCCCGGCCCCCCGCCGGTGGTGGAGATCCGGGGGCGAGGAACGATCTATTCTCATTGCGGTGCTGGATGGCGAAACCGGGGAATGGGTCGCGTGGGCCCGGGCCCGGACCCGACGCCCGGCAGCCCATACCCCGGACGCCAGCCTCGCCGCCGGCGCCGTGGCCGCACTCCTCAACCGGAGCGATCCGTCCCGGCGGGAAACGAAATAAGGAACCGGCTCCCACGCGGTCTCCCCTCCGCATGCCTGACCCGGCCGCCATGGCGGATGGCGACCGTGCGCACGAGAGCCAACCCCAGCCCGACGGCAGACTCACTCCCGGATCCATGCCCGAACGGCTCGAACAGGCGCGGTCGTAGACTGTCCGGAACGCCGGGTCCCTCATCACACACCGCCACCGTCAGGAGCCAATTTCTCTCGCTCCGCCACTTTGTCACGCTGCAGCGGACCGTGCCTCCGCCGGGCGAGTATTTGATGGCGTTGTCGATCAGGTTGCAGAGGGCGCGGGCAATGAGATGACGGTCGCCACACATTCGCGTGGACCTGTCCGCCCTCGTCACGACGATCTCCACATCCTTTTTCCGTGCGAGCGCCCAAAGACCGTCGACCGCCTCGACAAGCACGTCCCCGAGATCGAACGCCTCCCATCTCAGCGCCTGGTTCTCCGCCCGTGCGAGCTGAACGAAGTCATCCGCGAGGTCGATGGTCCGCCGGGCGTTCTGGGCGACGCAGGAGATGTCCAGGCCCGCCGGATCGTCGGCGGATTGTTCGAGCAGGGCCAGGATCGCCGCCTGCGGCGCGCGCATGTCGTGACTGAGCAGTTGCAAGGCCTGCTCTCTCTGACGCTGGGCCGTTCGCGCCTCGCTCACGTCGGCCAGCCGTACGACGCGGCCTACGAATACGCCCTCGGTGGTGACGAGCGGACTTTCATTGACGTCGAGTGTCCGCCCGTCGCCGGCCTGGACCTCGCCACCCGGCAAGTCGGCGAGGCTGTCGATGTCGAGCAGCTCGAACAGGGGGGCGCCGTCTCCACCCGCCATCAGCTTTCCGCCCAGCAATTGGTCAGCCGCCGGGTTGAACAGGACCAGGCGACCGGTGGCGTCAAACACCAGCGTTGAATCCGGCAGGCTCCGTAGCGTGTCGGAGACGAACTGCCGCAGATCGCGTAGCCGCTGGAGGGCGGCCTTCATCGCTTCCACCTGCCGCCCGACCGCGTCTGAACTGGCCGAGCGCAGGACGAGGGCGTCGCCGGAACGCTCGAACCTCTTTAGCTCCGAGCTCATGAAGGCGGACGCCGCGGCCAGCCTGCGCCAGCTCCACAAAGGCCACGAGAGGCAGAGACCCAGGACGGCCGCCGAGGGCGGCAGCCACAGCCCGCCCGCCGTCAAAGCGATCACTGACGCCGCCACGACCCCGCCGGCGAGCCCTCCCGCCAGCAGAAGGGTACGTGTCGGCCGCAGAAACAGAAATCCGCATAGGGCGATAAGCACCGGGATGAGCGTCCCGCCCAGACGGGTCGGCAGATCGGCGGCGACCGGAGCGTCGTCGGCAAGCAGCGTGTTCAGCAGCGTGGCCTGCAAATCGACACCCGCTGAAAGGCCGCCCTCTCCTGACAGGGGCGTTGCGTAACGGTCGCCCTGGCCCATGGCGGTCATTCCTACCAGGACGATCTTGCCCGCAAAGACCGAGGGCGGAACCTCGCCCTTGAGCGCATCGAGGAACGACACGCTCTGGAAACTGCCGGGGCCGCCTCTCCACCTCAGCAGAACAGGATCGCTGGCGATGAGGCCGTCCGTCGGGCTGCCGTGAACCCCGGGCAGAGGGATCGCCTCTGGACGGACATGACCGAGCAGGGGCAAGAACAGATGCGGCCACACCCGCTCGCCACTCCGCAGGCGAAGCGGCAGGCGCCGCACCACGCCGTCCTTGTCCGGCACAAGGTTCACATGGCCGACGCCCGCCGCGGCCGCGCGAAGTTCGGCCGTCGACCCGATCACCTCGACGGGTCGTCCGTCACGCCCCAGTGGGTCGACAGCCAGCGGCAGGTAGACATTTCCCGCCCGGCTCAGCGCGCTGGCCAATGCGGCGTCGGACGGGGAGCGTTCCGCAAACAGTATATCGTAGGCGACCGCCCGCGCGCCGGCGGAATCCAGCCGATCGATCATGCGGGCATGAAGATCGCGCGACCAAGGCCAGCGGCCTAGAGCTTCGAGGCTGCGGTCATCGATCGTGACGACAACGATGTCCGCACTGGTCTCGCCCCGGTTCGCTGAAGCCAGCGCGTCGTACACCATGTCGTCGAGGCGGCGGGTCAGGTCCGTCGTAGCGCCGGCCGCGGCGAACGCCAGGGTCACAGCGCAGACGCCGAGCCACTCCAGCAGCGCCCGGTCATGCGGCAGACGCGCGGCCAGCGTGCGCCACAGGTCCCGCGCCCTGCCGGGGCCCCTCAGCGGCCGATCCTGAGTTGCTGCGGCTCCGACCAGACGTCTACCCGGCGCCCGGCGATGTGGCGGGTGATGCGGACGCGCCACTCGTAAACGCCGGGGGCGAGGCCAGTCAGACTGATCCGGGGCTCCGAAAGGCCGGCCAGATCGAACAGGGGCGGGCGCTCTTCGCCCTCGTCTCCGGCGCGGAACTGGAACCGATACTCGGCCGGCCCCGCACCTTCAGCTTCCCAGCGGAACAGGAAAGCCCGGTCCCGGCCCCTGCCCGTGGACGATGTCGCGAGTCCCCCCACGCCGACGCGGGCCCGCAGGAAGGCGTAGGTGGCCGCTGTCCCCTCGAGTCCTTCGGGCGAAACAGGCAGGACGCGAACGAAATAGTCGCCGTCGGGAACCGCCTCAAACCGGACGACCCCGTCCGGGCCGCTGTCCTGTTCGGCGAAGACGTCGATCATGCCGGCGTCGGCAGCGAGGCGCGCCCTGGAGTGGGCGGCGCCGGCTACATCGGCCGGATCGAACGCAACCGTTTCCCTGATCTGCGTCAGGTCACCGTCAGCGAGCTCTGCGGGCGGAAGCAAGGGCAGAACCCGAACCGTACCGCGCGCCACCGCAATGCCCTCACCGGCCTCGGCGATCGCCTCCCCGACACCGGAGCCGACCGCCACCGCACCCTCGACGACGGACGTCGCCGCCGAGGCCGTATCCGGGAACCAGGCGGAACGGAATTCCGTGCCGCGCACGGCGGCCACCGACACGGGGGTGATCACCTCGAAGCCGCCGCCCGGTCGCACCGGGGCGGCGCGCGTCTCGGTCCGTCCTGCCTCTATGCGAAAGCTCTGGTCCGTCGCGCCGGTGAGCAGCACTGTTCTCAGGCGCTCCACCCGCACCCGGCTGTTCGACGGCAGGCTGACAAAGCCCCC
Source organism: Brevundimonas sp. (assembly GCF_035626535.1). Taxonomy (GTDB): domain Bacteria; phylum Pseudomonadota; class Alphaproteobacteria; order Caulobacterales; family Caulobacteraceae; genus Brevundimonas. The sequence goes on along the minus strand of NZ_DASPNO010000091.1, from coordinate 14,597 downwards.
GTCGGGAAGGCCGATGCGTACGAAGGCGTTCGGGCCCGTCACTATCACGGCCCCCTCGCCGACCGGATCGCCCACGGCGGGAGTTGCGGGCGGCCCCCGCCAGCCGACGGTGACCATGCCCCTGAAATTGGCGACGCGGCCCTCGGCGGGTTCCGTCCGCAGCACGTCTACCGGAATCCGGATCACGCGCCCGACGGGAATTCGCCGGTCGCGGACGACGCGATTGAAACGCTGAACACGTAGATAGTCGCCGGGCCGGCGAAACCAGGTTTCGCCGAGTTTGCTGAGGGTGTCGCCGGGCCGCATGGTGTAGTCCACGACGGTCTCCGGCCGCGCTTGGGCGGTCACCATCCCGGGCCAGGACAGGGCGGCGCTCGCGAGCGCCACCGCGCAAAGTCGTCCCGCAGCGGCCAATCCCGGTCCCATCGTCCCCCCTCGCGCAACGGCTCTGCTCAGGTCGCGAGCACCCGCTCCAGGCGATAGCCATAGCTGTAGACGGGCGCGAGACGAAGCCCGTTCGCGGGCCTGAGGTCCAGCTTGGTGCGGATGCGCGAGACGTGCATGTCGAGCGATCGGCTGTTCAGGCCGGCGTCGCGGCCCCAGACCGCCTCGTTCAGGTAGGTGCGCGACAAGGCCCGGCTCAGGTTTCTGAACAGCACGAGGGCCAGGCTGAACTCCTTGGCAGTGAGCACGATATCCTCGCCGCGGACCGAAACCAGGTTCAGTGTGGGCGTGAAGGTATACCCTGCGTAGGTCTCCGCCGCCCCCTCCGGCGGCCGCGGATAGGCCCGCCGCAGCAGCGCGACCACACGGGCGATCAACACCAGCGGGGAGATCGGTTTCGACAGATAGTCGTCGGCTCCCGCTTCCAGGCCCTCGACGATGTCCCGATCATCGGTCCGGCTGGTGACGAGCAGCACCGGCGGCGGGGGCTCGATACTGGATCGAACCCACCGGATCAGATCAATGCCCGGGCTGTCCGGCAGATTCCAGTCCACGATCAGCAGATCGTAGGTTTCCCGGCCCAGCTCGGTCATCAGCGACGCGGCTCGCCCGAACGCGCTCGTTCGATAGCCCGCCTGCTCCAGCACGCCCGAGATCAGGTCAACCTGGGTCGCGTCGTCGTCGAGAATCGCGATCCTCATGCATCCTCCGCTCCGGGATCTCCTACCATGCAGCTTGACCTTGAGCGGTCCGCCAACTGTAAAACCTTGTAAATTCGAGCCTGTAGACAGTCCGCTCGCCTTCCCTCGAGCGTCCGCGCACGGCACGGTCCAGCCGCGCAGCAGAAACAGGGGAGGCTCGCGTGATTGGCACGATTACCGTGATGTCCTTCAAGGGGGGCGCGGGAAAGACCACCATTGCGGTCAGCCTCGCGGCCACGGCCTTCCAGGCCGGTCTTAAGACCTTGCTGGTCGATACCGATCCGCTGCGAGCCTCCACCCTCAGTCTTTCGGCGCGGACCATGCCCGGACCCGATCATCTGGTCCTGTCTCCCGGGGCGCTCTTCCAGAATGGCTCCACGGCGAGTCGGGCCGGCTATGACATCCGGATCGTGGACACGCCGGCCGCTCCCAAGGCCGATGTAGCGGCGGCCGCCAATTGCGCCGATCTATGCCTTGTCGTGTGCCGCCCGACATTTCTCGACATCGCGGCTGTTCTCGCCTCGGCGGAGATGATCCGGCAACTGGGCCGACGCGGGGCGGTCGTTCTGAACCAATGCCAGGCGTCACGGGGCAACCACGAGCCACCCTCGATCCGGCGCGCGAGGGAGGCGCTCGCCCTCACCGGCTTGCCCTTGGCGGGCGTGATCGGGTCGCGCGTGGCCTATCAGCAATCGGTGGCCCGGGGCCTCGCGGCCGGCGAGATTGGCTCGGTCGCGGCTGCGACCGAAATCCGCAGCCTGTGGGACTATGCTTCATCGCTCCTCAAGGACGCCGGAACACAGACCAACCCTGCTCACCTGAAGCTTGTAAGCGCCTGACAGTGGTGGTGCTCGAGATTCTCAAGCCGAAACGTCGGAAAGCCTCCGAGTATAGCAAGGGCCCATGGTTGATGCGGCTGTTCATGGGCTGGCTGAGGCGCGGCCTCCCACGCTCTTTCTAGTAATCGGCAGGGCGACTGATCGCCTGACATCGCTCGAACTGGCGGGAGGGGCGGAAGTGCGCCAACAGCGGACATTCGCGGCCGGCCGAAATGCGGATGTCCAATCTGATCTTGGGTAGAGATCCGCCACCCACCCATTGCGGGCATTGGCGGTTCCGGTTCGATCGGTTGCCGAGGCATCTACAGTCGGCATAGTCATAGGAATGAGCTTTACGTTCTTCGCGACCAATGCCGACCTTTTGCACATCGCAAAGTGGGTCCTCGATGACCCCGAGCTGATGCTTTTCGAAGGAGCCTCTCAACCAGACAAACCCAATCGCTGGTTCAAAACCGCTGACGAAGTTGGCTGTCTCTTCACGGACGGAACTCCGCCCATCGATATATGGGTAGAGTCGGCCGGCGCCCCGCCGCGAGCTCGTTCTGTGACATTCGGCAAAGACGTTCAGCAGAAGCTGGGAGGACAGGGGCGAACGCTCCTGGAAAGCCCCGCGGTCATCCGGTTGATGCGTAATGGCGACCAGATGGGATGCCTGTCATGGTCGCAGCTCAGCAACTGGACCGAGAAGGGCGCACGCCAACGATCGACATTTCCCACCGAACTCCTTGACGCGGTGGACTGGAAGGCGGTGCGGTCTGCCTCAAGCCGCATTCAGCGAACCATTCGGAATGTGTCGCCTGCCAAGCTGCATGCCTACCCAATCATGCCCGACGCATTCAGTCGAATGCAGTCCTCTGAGGGACTGAGGCTTTGGTGGGGTGGAGCGGTTGGCTACCTTTGCCCCTCCATTGCCGTCGCACAGGTCTGATTCTGGCGGGCACCTAGTCGTTCAAAGGCCCCCTTCCCACCCATGGCCGGCCGTCGGTTCCCGACCCAAAGCGGACCTTATTGTGGGTCGTCGGAGAAGCCTCGCTATAGCGTCGTCGCGTCCGACTTGGCCGTCTTCGGACCCCTGCCTTCAGGTCGCCGACTATTGTGCGTGGGCCATACAGCGCAAGTGGGAGACGGGCGACACGCGCTCTTACGACCTCATCAAAGACCGCATCACCTACGAATACGATCTTTGGGCGAGGGGTCAGCGGCACTACTATTGAGGTGGTAGGCACGGCCCGCGAAATCCGCGATCTTGGCTATCCGAAGAAGCGCCGTCGCAAAAGGGTGCGCGCGTGCTGACCGCCGGCGGGCCAGGCGACGGCGGCGGCCTGGACGGAGAACAGGCCGACCACGATCCAGTAATAGGCCAGCGGCGTGAGGGCGCCGGGGACCGGCTGCAGCCAGTACCAGGCGTGGACCAGCGGTGTCAGGACGAAGCCGGCGATCACCACGTCCGCCCACCGGGCGTGCAGGCGCGAGGCCCAGACGACGCCGACCGTGCCCAGGGCGACGTCGATCAGCGCCGGCGCGGTTTCGCCGATCAGGCGAAAGGCCGTGTAGTTCGACGCCCATTTGAGGGCCAGCAGCAGGGCGAGCGCCCGCGTGGCCCGATGCGTAGCCGCGAGCGCCAGCAGCCCCGCCCACAGCCACTCCATCGTCAGTCCGGCTCTTGCGGGGCGGGCGGAGCCGGGTACGGCGGATAGACGGGCGGGATGGTCGGGTCCTTCGGCGGCAGCTGCGGCGGCGGCGGCGGCGGCGGCGGGGGGGTCGGCGGGGCCGGGATCTGATCGTCGGGCATGGCGGGTCTCCAGAGTCGGCACGGGTCTCTCCACGGATACTGACTCGCCCGGCCCAAGTCACGAATATCACGGTTCGCGGCGGCGGGCTCGCCCCTGTCGCCTCCACGGTTTTTCTCCCCTAGACTCCCGTGCACCGCCTTCGGGCCCGGTGCTGACTCGGGGATGCCGCTTGCCCAGCTTTTACGAATTCTTCGCCGGCGGGGGCATGGTCCGGGCGGGGCTGGGCGAGGGGTGGACCTGCCTGTTCGCCAATGACTTCGACGCCCGCAAGGCGCTGAGCTACCAGGCCAACTGGGGCACGGGCGGGGAGTTGACCGTCGGCGACATTCGCGGGCTCGACGCGACCGGCCTGCCCGGCGAGCCGGATCTGGTGTGGGGCAGCTTCCCCTGTCAGGACCTGTCGCTGGCGGGGGCAGGGGCGGGGCTCGGGGGCGCGCGCTCGGGGACCTTCCACGCCTTCCGGGACGTGGTTGAAGGGCTGGTCGCCCAAGGCCGGGCGCCCCGGCTGCTGGCGGTCGAGAATGTCTGCGGGACCCTCACCTCACACGGCGGCCGGGACTTCGAAACCATCTGCCGGACCTTCGCGGAGGCGGGGTACCGCCATGGCGCGCTGGTCATGGACGCCGGCCTGTTCGTGCCGCAGAGCCGGCCGCGCCTGTTCGTCATCGGCGTGCGCGAGGGAGTCGAAGTCGCGCCTGAACTGCTGTCGCCGGAGCCTCTCGAGCCGTTCCACACCCCGGCGGTGCGACGCGCGGCGGCGGGGCTGCCGGAGAGGGTGCGCGATCGGCTGCTGTGGTGGAACGTGCCGACGCCGCCGCGCCGGGCGACGACCTTCGCCGATCTGATCGAGGACGAGCCGGACAGCGTCGGCTGGCACAATCAGGCCGAGACGAAGCGGCTTCTGGACCTGATGTCGCCGCTCAACGCCGCCAAGGTCGAGGCGGCCCGGCGGGCGGGGCGGCGCATGGTTGGCGGGGTCTATCGCCGCACGCGGATCGAGGACGGGCGCAAGGTGCAGCGCGCCGAGGTGCGCTTCGACGACATGTCGGGCTGCCTGCGCACCCCCGCCGGTGGTTCGAGCCGCCAGATCCTGCTCGTGGTCGACGGCCCGCGCGTCCGGTCGCGGCTGATCTCGGCGCGGGAGACGGCGCGGCTGATGGGTCTGGGCGACGACTATGTGCTGCCCCGGCGTTACAGCGACGCCTATCACCTGACCGGCGACGGGGTCGCGGTTCCGGTGGTGCGCCACCTGGCCCGGCACTTGTTCGAGCCGCTGGTCGCGGCGGCGGAGGCGGGTCGCCGTGCCGCCTGATCAGCGCGGGCTTGCGGCCGGCGACCGGGTGGTCAGGCGGCATTCCAGTTCATGGACGACGGCGCCCTCGGCGTCGCGGACGGTGACGGCGACGCGGCCGGTCCGGGCCAGCTGGCGCGAATGGCCCGGCAGCAGTTCGGCGGCGATGCGGATGGCGACCTCGCGCGCGGTCTCTCTGTCGGCGAGTTCCTCGCCCTCCTCGTCGCGGGTCGCCTGCTCGGAAAAGATGTCGAAGAAATAGCGCGGCATGTCAGTCGCCGCCGCCGGTGATCTCGACCGCCTGGTCGAACGGCAGGCGGTGCACCACCCGCCCCTCGGCGTCCTCGACGTCGATGCGCTGGTCGAGCCGGATCCGGCCGAGCCGGGCTTCTTCGGCAATGAGCGCGCGCGCCTCGATGAGGGCGCGTTGTGCGATCGACGCCGGTCCCTCCAACTGTCTCCTATCCGGATCGAGGAGGATGTCGTCGCCGTCGCGCAGATGGAAATAATAAACCGGCATGCAAACCTTCGCACTGGGCGGAGAGCCTGCTCAGTGACCAGCAAACTAACACAAGTTAATACGGGCCGCACGACTTATGATATTGTAGAGTATCGCTGAACGGTTATCCGGGCTTCGGCGACAGAGAGTTTCCACGTGCTCCCGCCCTCAATGCTGGAGCCGCCGCCATGCCTCTCGACGACACCCCCCTTCAGATGCTGCTGCGAAGGCTGGAGCTGATCGTCGACCTGCCCGGAGAGGACCGGCAGGCCGTTCTGGCCCTGCCGCACCGGACACGGATGGTGGAGGCCTCGACCTATCTGACGCGCGAGGGCGATCTGCCTACCGTATGCGGCGTGCTCGGCTCCGGCTTCGCCTATCGTCAGAAACTCACGGGCGACGGTGTCCGCCAGATCGTCGCCCTGCACATCCCCGGCGACGCCGTGGACCTGCAGCACCTGTTCCTCGACACCGCCGACCACAGCGTGCAGATGCTGACCCGGGGCGAGGTCGCCTTCGTTCCCCGCAAGGACCTGCTGGATCTGGTCGGCGCCCGACCGCTGGTCCGGCAGGCGGTGCTGGGCAGCGTGCTGGTCGAGGGATCGATCTTCCGCGAATGGGTGCTCAACGTCGGCCGGCGCGACGCGCGGACCCGTCTGGCGCACCTGCTGTGCGAGTTCGCCATCCGCATGGAGTCGCAGGGCCTGACCAACGGCGAAGGCTTCGAACTGCCGATCACACAGGAACAGCTCGCCGACGCGGTCGGCCTCACGCCCGTCCACGTGAACCGGACGCTGAAGTCGCTCGAGGCCGACGGGCTGATCACGCGCAACAAGCGCAACATCGCCTTTCCGTCGTGGCAGCGGATGCGCGACATCGGCGACTTCAATCCGCGCTACCTGCATCTCGACCGGCAGCAGTCCGCACAGACCCAATAGCGGGCCCGCCGCAGCCGGCAAGTGGCGTAATTTCTACCTAATTTGATCCAGGTTAGATACCGGCCATAGCGCCCATGTCAGGTTCGGCGTCCTGCCGGGACAGGATTCGTCGTTCGCGGAACCTCGCCCTTGGCTTGGCCGTATTCACCATATTCCGACGACGACCCTGCAAGGGCGCAAAGTCTGCTGAAGGGCGCAAACAGTGACGCCGCGAAACCATCTTTTGCTCGCCCTTGACCGGGCCGGGTCCGGACCGCTCCTGCCGTATACACGTCAGGTCGTGCTGGCGCGCGGAGACACGGTGTCCGAGGAGGGAGTCGCCGCCGGTGCAGCAGTGTTTCCCGAAGGGGCCTTGCTGTCCAGGGTCGCGGCCATGGCGGACGGGCGGACGGTCGAGGTCGCCGCCCTCGGCCAGGACGATGCGGCGGGTATTCTGTCATGCCTGACCTCGGCGCCCGAGCCGTGCCGGACCGTGGTCAGGATCGGCGGGCCAGCCCGGGCCATACCGGCCTCGGTCCTGAAAAGCGCGGTCGACAGGGACCACGGTCTGCGGCGGGTGCTGCTGCAATCGATCCAGAACAGAGCCATACGGATTGAGCAGGATCTCGCCTGCAATGCGCTGCACGACGTGACCGCGCGGCTCGCCCGGTGGCTCCTGCTGGCCTGCGCCCGGACGGGGGAGGATAATCTGCCGCTGACCCAGGACGACATGGCCGCCGTGCTCGGTGTCCAGCGCACCACCCTCAACGCCAGCGCCATGCATCTGAGGGCGTCGGGTGCGATCCGTTACAACCGGGGCGCCCTGCGCGTGCTGGACGCCGCCCGTCTCGAGGCCGCCGCCTGCGAATGCTATCGCCCGCCGATCGGGGACCTGCGGCCCGTCGATGTCCGCGGGAGCCGTCGGGTCGCCTGACCGGGTCTACCGGCCGTAGATGCGGTCGAGCGTCCGGGCGACGGGGATCAGCCGTTCCACCGCAGGGTCGTAAGGCGCGCCGGCGGCCAGGCGGCGGGCCCAGTCGGCCGCCGCGCGTCCGCCCCAAGCGTCGGGCGGCGACGCCAGAACGCGCCGCGCGGTCCCTTCGAAATGCTCGGCGGAGAAGTCGTAGAAGGAGCCGCCGAGGTTGTGCATTCCGGCCCCTCCGCGTTCGCCGTAGAGGGTGGCGGAGATGACCGCGTCCCGGCCCGCGGGCAGACGCCATGAACAGGCCAAGCGCACGACGGCGCCCGTGTCGAGGGTCAGGGTGGCGACGGCGTAATCCTCGGCGAGGGTCAGATCGGCCAGCGGGCGGCCGTTGGCGAACAGGTGCGACGAGACCTCGGTCACGGTCGCGTCCTTGAGCAGCCACAGCGCCAGATCGACGAGGTGGACGCCCAGGTCCATCACGCAGCCGCCGCCCGACAGGACGGGATCGTAGAACCACGGCTTGTCGGGACCCCAGGCGTTGTGAAAGGTCAGGTCGACAGCGTGGACTCGCCCGAGCGTTCCCGCCTCGAGGAGCTCCCGGATCCGCACGGCGGCTTCGGTGAAGCGGTAGCTCAGGTCGACCGCCAGCAGGCGATCGGCGGCGCGGGCGGCGTCGATCACCTCGCGCACCTCGGCCTCCGTGCGGCCCAGCGGCTTCTGGCAGAAGACCGCGGCCCCACGGGCGAGGGCGCGGCGTGCCTGATCGGCGTGCAGGGCGCTGGGCGTGGCGATGACGACGCCGTCGAGATCGTGTTCCAGCAGCGCGTCCAGACTGTCCGTCCGGATCGCATCCGGAGCGACGGCCGTGGCGTCGGCGCGCATCGCTTCGGAGGGGTCGGCGATGACCGCGGCTTCGACCGCGCCCGTGGCCAGCATCGCCTCCATGCGGTGGCGGCCGATCCAGCCGACGCCGAGGAAGCCGATGCGGGGCTTGCGCAGGGCCGCTGCCGGGGATCGTTCGAGCAGCGCGTCGGTCATCGCATCATCACCAGCGCCTTGAGGAAGCCGTCGGGACGATCGCGCGTGGCGTCCAGCGCCTGGTCCAGCTGATCCAGCCGGTAGCTGTGGGTGAACAGCGGCGCGGGGTCGAGGCGACCGGAAACCACGGCCTCGACCGCCTCGCGCACCCCCCGGGCGTAGACAGCGGGGTCGCGCTCGTGGGCGTTGACGACGTCGAGGCCGCGCCAGTTCCACAGCTGCATGTTGACCTGCCGGGGACCGTCCTGGTGGTAGCCGGCGATGACCAGCCGGCCGCGTTCCTTCGTCAGTTCGGCGGCTAGGTCGAGCGGCCATTGCTTGCCCACCGCCTCGATGACGACATCGCAGAAGCCGCCGCCGGTCAGTTCGCCGACACGGGAGATGATGGCGTAGTGGTCCTCCAGCGGAAGGGTCTCGGCCGCCCCCATGCGGCTGGCCAGATCGAGCGAAAAGGGCCGGCGCGAGATGGCGATCACGTGCGCCCCGGCGTCGGTCGCCAGCCGGGTCAGCACCGCACCGAGGAAGCCGATCCCGACAATGGCCACCGTGTCGCCGGCCTTGATGCCGCTGCGCCGGAAGATGTTGAAGGCGCAGCCCAGCGGCTCGCCCGGGAACGGCTGCCCGTCCAGAGCCGGAGGCAGGGCGACGACCGCCGCCTCGTCGGCGACATCGTATTCGGCGTAGCTGTGATGCGACAGGATCGCGACCCGATCACCCGCCTTCACCGACGAGACGCCCTCGCCGATTCCATCGACCACGCCCCAGCCCTCATGCCCCATGCCGCCGGCCTCGGTGGGAAAGATCATCCAATCCGGCCCGGCCCAGGGCGTCAGGTTGGAGGCGCAGACGCCGCAGCCCTCGAGCCTGACCCGCACCTGGCCGGGGCCGGGCTCGGGCAGCGGCGCGTCACGCACCTCCATCCGGCCGGGGCCGGTCACGACGGCCGCGCGCATGGTGCGGGTCTGGTCCAGAACGTCAGTCATTCCCTCTCCCTGGGTTCCTCATCTTCCAGCAGGCTGTCGAGCACGGCGCCTGGCTCGACGTCCCGGCGCAGCTCATCCAGATCGGCGTCACGGGCCGGCACCTCCAGTCGGTCGGCGATGCGGGTCACGAGGTCGATCAACCTTGTCACCTCATGTTCCGCCAGAAGGTTTATCTGGAGATCGAGTTCCGCCCGCCGCTGCTCGGCCGCCGAGATGCGGTTCTGACTGATCAGGATGAAGGTCGACAGGAAAATGGCCTCCACCGACGCCGCCATGGCCAGGACGACGAGACTGGGATCGAACCGCCATGCCGAGGGGCCGAGGGTGTTGATCAGGATCCAGCCGCCGAACAGCCCGAGGTGCAGGACGACGAAGCCCATACTGCCCGCGAAGTCGGTGATCCGCTGGGCGGCCCGGTCTCCGGCCGGCGCCTCGCGCTCGGCGTTCTCGCGCCGCTCGCGCATCTCGGCGATGTTGCGCCGAAGGACCGAGGCGAGGCCCTCGGCGGTCTCCGTGGTGGGCCCCGGGGTGTTCATCCGTCCTCACGCGCCGATCGCCGCGGCGGCTTCCCGCACGATCCGCAGCCGTTCGCCGTCGAACCAGTCGATGGTGCGGCGCAGGCCCTCCCCAAGCGGGGTCGACGGACGCCAGTCGAGCACCTCGGCGGCGCGGGTGATGTCGGGCCGCCGCCGGCGCGGATCGTCGACCGGCAGGGGCTGGTAGGTGACGTCCGAAGCCGAGCCGGTGAGGTCGAGCACCACCTCGACCAGTTCGGACACGGTCATCTCCGCCGGATTGCCGAGATTGACCGGCCCGGGCTGGGGACCGTCGTACTCCATCAGGGCTATCAGGCCCGCGATCAGATCGTCGACGTAGCAGAACGAGCGGGTCTGGCTGCCGTCGCCGAAGATCGTGATCGGCCGGTCGGCGAGGGCCTGGCTGATGACGTTGGAGACCACGCGGCCGTCGGCGGCGGACAGGCGCGGGCCGTAGGTGTTGAAGATGCGGGCCACCCGCACCTCGCCCCGACCCTGCCGGTCGTAGTCGAAGGTCAGGGTCTCGGCGGCGCGTTTGCCCTCGTCATAGCAGGCGCGCGGGCCGATCGGATTGACGTTGCCGCGATAGGTTTCCGGCTGCGGATGCACCTCGGGGTCGCCGTAGATCTCGCTGGTCGACGTCAGCAGGAAGCGGGCGCCGTTTTTCTGGGCGAGTTGCAGCAGGTGGGTGACGCCGACCACGCAGGTCAGCATCGTGTGCTCGGGATCGGCCTGGTACTGCGGCGGCGAGGCGGCGCAGGCGAGATCGTAGACGCGGTCGAAGCGCCGGTCCATCAGCCGCACCGGCAACGGGTCGACCACGTCATGGCGGATGAACTCGAAATTTGGCTTCTTCATCGCCGATTCCAGATTCGACAGGTCGCCGGTCTGGAGGTTGTCGAGGCAGACGACGTGGCGCCCCTCCGCCAGCAGGCGGTCGCACAGGTGCGAACCGAGGAAGCCGGCGCCGCCGGCGACGAGGACCGACTGGCGATCCGTGGGGGTCTTCATGGCAGTCTCCGTAAATCTGGCGGGCAGATCGCCGCCGTGGCGCGATCGCGCGGCGAGCAGTTCGTGCTCGACAGTCCGGGCGCGGTGGGCCGGGGTGTGGGCGGCGAGGATTCGCTCCCGGGCGGCGAGGCCAATCCGGCGGCCCTCGGCGGGTGACGACTGGAGGGCGGCGACCACGTCGTCCGCCGACCGGGCGAGGACGATTTCCTCGCCAGGGGTGAACAGCTGGTCCAGGCCGGGCCAGACGTCGGAGATCACCGGCGCGGCGCAGGCGGCGGCCTCGAACAGCCGGATCGACGGGCTGAAGCCGGCCTCGACCATGTCGGCGCGGGTGGCGTTCAGGGTGAAGCGGCTCGCGGCGTAAAAGCCGGGGTGGTCGGCCGGGGGGATGTGGTCGATACGCTGGACGTTAACCGGCCAGTCGATGTCGTCCGGATACTGCGGCCCGGCGACGACGAAGCTCATCTGCGGCAGGCGGCGGGCGGGTTCGATCAGCAGGCGTTCGAGCACCGGCTGCCGGTCGGCGCTCCAGGTGCCGAGATAGGACAGGTCCCAGCGGCGCGGCGCGTCGACGGGGCGGTAAACGTCCGGGTCGGCTGAACAGTACAGGGCGCGGGCGGCTGGCGAGCCGTAGTCGCGCTCGATCCGCTCCAGCGTCGGCCCGCCGGTGAAGGAGAAGTAGACGTCGTAGTCGGGGATCTGCCGCGGCGCGAGATAGTCGCAGTCGTCGCGCTGCAGCCGGGACAGGGTCACCGGCGTGTCGATGTCGTAGAAGGCGACGGCTCCCTTCGCCGTTCGCAACGCCCAGTCGCCGACGGAGATCCCGTCCGGGACATAGGAGCCGACGATCACCGCATCGGCGGCGGCGACCTCGTTCGCGAACCGCTCGAGTTCGTCGAGGCCGGCGTAGAAATCCAGTTCGCAGTAGTCCGGGGCCTCGAGATCCCGGTGAGCCGAATACCAGGGAGTCTCGCGCTCGAGGAACAGGATGCGGCGCCCGCGCGCCGCCAGCGCCTTCAGCAGGGCGCGGAAGGTGACGGCATGGCCGTTCCCCCATGACGAAGACAGGCTGAGACCCATCACGACGATGTTCATCGCCCGGCTCATGCGGCGGTCCTTTCACGGCGGGCGGCGAGGGCTTGGCGGAACAGGGCGTCGGCCTCGCCGGCGCGGCGGGCGTAGGTGTGTTCGGCCAGCACGCGGCGGCGGGCGGCCGCGCCGAGGATGCGGGCTCGGTCGGGGGTGAGGGCGGCGAGATGGTCAGCGACATCCTGACCGTCGCGGGCGACCAGCACCTCCTTGTCCGGCTCGAGGAACTGGTCGATGCCCTCCCAGTGGTCGGTGATCAGGCAGGCGCCGGCGCCGGCCGCCTCGAACACGCGGGTCGCCGGCGAGAAGCCGTTTTCGGCCATGCTGTCACGCGACACGTTGAGCACCGCCAGCGAGGAGCAGTTGAAGGCGTTGTGATCCGCGGTGCCGACATGGCCGAGGGCGCGGACATTCGGCGGCAGCGGCTTGTCGTGCCAGCCATTGCCGCCGAGCAGAAAATCGCGGCGCGGCAGGCTTGTGGCGGGTTCGATGAAGAAGCGCTCGATGCGCGCCTCGCGGTCCGGCAGGCGGTTGGCGAGCAGCGACAGGTCGGCCGCGAACCGCGCCTGCGGCTCGACGGGATGGTGGGTGGCGGGGTCGAGGGCGTTGTAGATCGGCCGGCACAGGCGGGCGCCCAGCGCTTCGAAGGCCGACACGACCGGGGGGCCGCCCCCGTAGGTCAGGACCATGTCGATATCCGGCAGGGCGCGGCGCAGCGGATGGTCCGGCTGGTCCCGGATCTCCGCCAGGGTCGCGGGGGCGTCGACGTCCCAGTAGACGGTCAGGGCGTCGGACCGGGCCTGATCGAACACCGCCAGCAGTTCGTCGTCGAAGACGCCCACCCCCGAGGCCTTGACCACGACATCGGCGTCGGCGGCGCGGGCGATCACATCGCGGCAGGCGGCCGGCGTGTTGTCCCAGACGACCACCTCGGCCCAGTCCGGCGGGTCGATATCGCGATGGGACTGACGGTCGAAGGCGTCCGGTTCGTAGAAGGTCACCCGCCAGCCGCGGGCCGCCAGCTCGCGCAACATGCCGCGGTAGTAGGTGGCCGCGCCGTTCCAGTAGGCCGACAGCAGGCTGGACCCGTAGAAGGCGATCTTCATCAGGCGGTCTCCATTTCGGGGGCGGCGGGCGTGGCGGCGAGGCGGGCGACGATGGCCAGCAACTCATCGACCCGGTGGCTGCAGGTGTGGCGGGCGCGGATGGTGGCGAGGCCCCGCTCGGCCAGCGCCCGGCGCAAATCCGGGTCGGCCCTCAGCGAGCGGAGGGCGCGGGTCATCGCCTCGCCCGACTGGACAATCAGGAGGTCCTCGCCGACCGTGAACAGACCTTCACTGTCTTCCCACGGGGCGCTGACCAGCGGGATGCCGCAGGCCAGGGCCTCGAACACGCGGATCGTGGGGATGCCCGGCAACTGGCGGACATAGAAGCTGCGCGGCACGTGCACCGTCGCCATGTGACGGGCGAAGGCGGCGGGCGCAGCGGCATTGGCCAGCCAGCCGTGGTAGCGGACGCCGTAGCGCTTCAGCGTCGCGAGGGCCTCCCGGGGATAGCGGACGCCATGGATGTCGAGGCCGAGGCCCGCCTCGCGGGCGGGGGCGAACAGGAAGGTCTCCAGCTCCTTCGTCCGCTCGCCGTCGCCCCAGTTGCCGATCCAGATCAAGCCTTCGCGCGGGCCTTCCTCCGTGGGCGGATGGAACAGGCGGATGTCGGCCGCCTCATGCCAGACGAAGACGCGGTCGCCCCAGCCCCAGCGGCGATACACCGCCGCCAGGGTCTCTCCGAAGGCAAGCACGCCGTCGTAGCCGGACAGGTCGAAGGTCCTGATGCCGCTGGGCTCGCTGACGGCGCGGTGGTGGGTGTCGTGGAACAGCAGGATGAAGTGGCCGCCGCGTTGGCGCGCGCGGCCGACGGCGGCGACCAGCGCAGGCTGATTCCACTCGTGGACGATGACGAGATCCGCGCCGTCCAACGCCCGCTCCAGTTCGGGCTGATCGAAGCGATGGCTGGTCAGTTCCGGATAGGCGGCGCGGTATGGCTCCAGCCCCGCCTCGCCGTGGTCGGCCACGAGGTTGGCCCGGCTCCAGGAGTCACGCGGCTCGTGCACCGCCACCTCATGCCCGCGTGCAATCAGGTCGCGCAGCACGCCGCGCAGGAAATGGGCGTTGCCGTGGTTCCAGCACGACTCCAGCGAATGGGTGAAATAGACGACCTTCACGCGGCCACCTCCGGGAAGGGGGCGCGGGCGGCGAGCGTCTCGGCGTAGACGGCGAGCGTCCCCTCGACCATGGCGTCGACCGTGAAGCGCGCACTACGTTCGGCCGCGGCCCCGCCGAGTTCGGCGACCCGTTCGGGATCGTCCAGCAGGTCGTCGAGCGCCTCGGCCACGGCCGCGTCGTCGTCGGCGGGGACGAACACCGCCGCGCCCTGCCACAGTTCACGGAAGGTCGGGATGTCGGATAGCACCAGGGCGCAGCCGGCCTGCGCCGCCTCGAGTACGCCGAGGCCGAACGGCTCGTAGCGCGCCG
>NZ_DASPNO010000090.1:0-7394 GCF_035626535.1 Brevundimonas sp. | reverse complement strand
ACCCGGACGTGCTGCGGGCGGGGTTGAGGGGGGTGGGATAGAATCCCGGGTCACCTCCCCATCGGCCCAGGCCGATGGGGAGGATAGATCGGCGCGTCAGCGGCGATCAGGAGGGGATGGCGCAGGCGTTTGCCAGCCAGGCGCCAATCACCTGCCCTCCGCGCCGCCCCCTCCTGACCGCTGCGCGGTCGTCCTCCCCATTCGCCTTCGCTCATGGGGAGGTGAACGACGTTCAGTGCATCGCCAGCATCCACGCCGCCATAGCGACCATCATCAGGTTCTCGGTCAGGGAGACGAAGCCGAGCGGGACGTTCGACGAGCCGCCGACGCAGGCGCATTTCAGCTCGCGTTTGTCGATATAGACGGCCTTGAACACCGAGACGGCGCCGATACCGCCGATGAAGAGGGCGACGGGCGCGGACAGCCAGGTCAGGACGCCGGCCAGCATCAGTACGCCCGCGCCCAGTTCGGCGAAGGGGTAGATATAGCCGTAGGGCACCCAACGTCGCGCCAGCAGGTCGTAGTTGAGGAACATGGTCGAGAATTTCTCGACGTCCTGCAGCTTCAACATGGCCAGCAGACACATGGCCACGGCGATGAAATTGGGCAGGACCATCGTCGA
This sequence comes from Brevundimonas sp., assembly GCF_035626535.1. Lineage (GTDB taxonomy): Bacteria > Pseudomonadota > Alphaproteobacteria > Caulobacterales > Caulobacteraceae > Brevundimonas. Next base: position 6,772 of record NZ_DASPNO010000090.1, on the reverse strand, counting down.
GATCGCCCGCATCGCCAGCCAGTCGATGGCGACGGCGATCAGGGCGGCGACGGCGAAGACCACCAGCACCGGGGTATAGCTGGTCGCGCCCGGCTCAGGGACCTTCTGGCCGAAGAAGCGGCGCAGGTCGTCGTAGCCGCCGATGCGGACGCCGTCGATGAAGGTCTGGGGCGTGGTGGGGACGCCGTGTTCGGCCTTGAAGGCGTCGGTCTCGGCGCGGGTCTTCAGATGGTGGTCCTCGATCTCGTAGCCCTTGCGCCGCAGCAGCCAGCGGGCCTTCTGGCCGGACGGGCAGAGGTGGTCGGGCATGACCATGCGGTAGAGGACGGCGGTCTTCCGGGGGGCGGCGGCTTGCGCGGACATGGGGGCTTTCTCCTGTTGCCGATAACGGTCCGCGCCCCATGTAGGGTCCGTAGCATGGTACGGAGTCAAGGCATGTCGGATATGACCATCGCGCGGCTGGCGGCGGCCGGCGGCGTCGGGGTGGAGACGGTGCGGTATTACCAGCGGCGCGGGCTGCTGGAGACGCCGCCGCGGCCGGAGGGATCGGGGTCGGGCGGCGGGGTGCGGCGCTACGGGCCGGAGGACGTGCGGCGGCTGCGCTTCATCCGCTCGGCGCAGGCGGCGGGGTTCACCCTTGAGCAGATCGGCGAGCTGCTGGCGCTGGACGCGGGCGAGGACCGGTCGCGGGCCCTGGCCCTGGCCGAAGCGCGACTGGTCGAGCTGGACGCGCGGATCGCCGAGCTGGAGGCGGCGCGGGCGTCGCTGCGGCGGCTGGCGGGGGCGTGCGCCGGCGGAGGGCGAGGGCCCTGCCCGATCCTGGAGGCGTTCGAGGGTTGATCCCTTCTCCCCTTGCGCGAGAAGGTGGCCGAGCGCAGCGAGGTCGGACGAGGATCGCGCCAGCGGCGGTGACAGGCGCCCCAACTGCAGTCGATGACTCCCGCTGTCCCGTCGCCCCCTCGTCCGTCAGCCTTCGGCTGCCACCTTCTCCCGCAAGTGGAGAAGGGCGCGATCAGGCGATCTGGCCCAGGTCCACCCCCATCCGTTCGGCGGTCAGTTCGCGCGCCCTGCGCCGCGCAGGACGGGCGAAGGCGCGGGCGTAGAAGGCCTTCACATTGGGGTAGCCGTCCATCAGGTCGGTCTCGCGGATCTCGCGCAGGACGTCGGCGAGGGTGATGTCGGCGATGGTGAAATCGTCGCCCGTGATCCAGTCATGACCCTCGAGCTGGCGCTCCAGCCCGGCCAGCCAGCGGGTGGCGAGGCCGACCAGAAACTCGCGCGCCGCGGGGTCCTTGCCCATGACGCCGGCGTCGACCATGGCGATCATCGACAGGGCGGGCTGGACGGTGGCCGTGGCGGCGAAACACCACTGGATGACCCGCAGCCGCCCCGCTTCGTCGGCGGGCATCAGGCAGGCGGATTTTTCGGCCAGATGGATCAGGATGGCGCAGGATTCGGCGATCACCAGACCGTCGTCCTCCAGCACCGGGATCTGGTTGAACGGGCTGATCGCCGAGAACGCTGGGCTGTCGGCCTCGCCGCCCAGATAGTCGAGGGCCTTGATCTCGTACGGCAGGCCCATCTCCTCCAGCGCCCACTGAATGCGGATGTCCTTGGTCTCGCCGATGCCGCCGGGGAACATGTTGGCGAAGGCGTGGAGGGTGATCATGGGGCTTTCTCCAATGGCCGCTGACCATGCTGCTATAGCGCACCCTCAAGAGACGTCACCTCAACCGACCGTAGGGCTCTTCTTAACCAGGGAATTGCGGAAGCCCACAAATGCAGGTTGACTGTCGCCAGCGCCGTCAGGGCGATACTCGGGACCCCACAAACATGAAGCGGGTGTTTGTCAGCTACGGTGCGCCCGACATTGCGATCGCCCAAAAGATTGTACGAGGACTTAAGCTGTATGGCTTCGCACCACTGCTATTCGAGAATGACGCAAGGCCGGGCCAACGCCTGCACCGCTTCATGCGGGACAGTATAGAAACCTCTGACGCTGTCATCCTACTCTGTTCTCGCGCATCGCTCGGCCGTTCCGGCGTCATCAATGAAATCGAGCAATGTCTAAGGCGCGAAGCAAAGCTCGAAGGTCAGACCTTATTGTATCCGATTGCGCTGGATGATTTCGTATTCACGGACTGGAATCCGTCCTACCCAGGGTTTGCAACCGAGATTCGGGACAGGGTCATTATGTCCCTGCCAGCCGATTCAGGTCGGAAAGCATTCAAGTCAGGCATGGATCGCCTGGCTCAGGCGATCGGCGACAGTCTCGCGCCAAACAATGTTCGCGAACTAGCGGCGCACTATACAGTCGATCTCACGGATGAACGCGGGCACATCGCGGATCTAACCTACCGTCGGCTGTTCCGCCCTCTTACAGCGGAGGTCAGGCATATCGATGTTCAGAATTTTACATCTTCGGGAGATGTGAAGTTTATTTCGGCAAATATGGGAAGTCTTCAGTTTGCCCGCGACGACGGTGGGCAGAAGAGAATGGCCTTCGTTTTCGATGCTCCTCTCGACCGGGGGAGAGACTACGAGTTTGTCGCGAAGTTTTTGGCCCTCGACTGCCACTTGGAGAACACAGAAACAGCTCTTTTCAACAACACACGGAATTACGAAAAGCTATCCATCACGGTCAATTTTCCACCATCAAGGCCTGCGACGTCAGCGAGACTAATTAAAGTACTAGGGGCCAGCCGTACCCAGGTTCCGACCAGTCGTATCAAAAATGGTGGTGAGAAACTGAGCGTTACCGTTCCGCGGCCGCAGCCCTACGCAACCTACATACTGGAATGGGACTGGTAGTCACAGCGGAATATTATCGTGCTTCTTCCACGGGTTCTCCTGCACCTTCCCCTTCAGCGTCCGTAGCGCCCGGATCAGCCGCCGCCGCGTGCCGTGCGGCATGATCACGTCGTCGATGTAGCCGAGGCCGGCCGCGACGAAGGGGTTGGCGAAGCGGGCCTTGTACTCGGCCTCGCGGGCGGCGAGGGCTTCCGGGTCGCCGGCCTCCTTGCGGAAGATGATCTCGACCGCGCCCTTGGCCCCCATGACGGCGATCTCGGCCGAGGGCCAGGCGTAGTTGACGTCGCCGCGCAGATGTTTGGAGCTCATCACGTCATAGGCGCCGCCGTAGGCCTTGCGGGTGATGACGGTCAGCTTTGGCACGGTGGCCTCGGCGTAGGCGAACAGCAGTTTGGCGCCGTGCTTGATCAGGCCGCCGTACTCCTGACGCGTGCCGGGCATGAAGCCGGGCACGTCGACGAAGGTCACCAGCGGGATGTCGAAGGCGTCGCAGAAGCGCACGAAACGGGCGGCCTTGCGGCTGGAGTCGATGTCGAGGACGCCGGCCAGCACCTGCGGCTGGTTGGCGACGACGCCGACCGTCTGCCCGTCGAGGCGGCCGAAGCCGGTGACGATGTTCTTCGCGAAGTCGGGGCCGATCTCGAAGAATTCGGCCTCGTCGACCGTCTTCAGGATCAGCTCCTTGATGTCGTAGGGCTGGTTCGGATTGGCCGGGACCAGGGTGTCGAGGCTGGGCTCGTCGCGCTCGGGGTCGTCGTAGGAGTCGCGGACCGGGGGCTTCTCGCGGTTCGACAGGGGCAGGAAGCCGATCAGGCGGCGGACCTCGCTGAGGGCCTCCAGATCGTTCTCGAAGGCGCCGTCGGCGACCCCCGACTTGCCCGCGTGCACCCGGGCGCCGCCGAGGTCCTCGTGGGTGACCACCTCGTTGGTGACGGTCTTCACTACGTCGGGGCCGGTCACGTACATGTAGGAGGTGTCCTTCACCATGAAGATGAAGTCGGTGATGGCCGGGCTGTAGACGTCGCCGCCGGCGCAGGGGCCCATGATGACGCTGATCTGGGGGATGACGCCCGAGGCAAGGGTGTTCTGGAGGAAGATGTCGGCGTAGCCGGCGAGGCTTTCGACCCCCTCCTGGATGCGGGCGCCGCCAGCGTCGAACAGGCCGATGATCGGGGCGCCGTTGGTCAGGGCCATCTTCTGGATCTTGACGATCTTGGCCGCGTGGGCGCCCGAGAGCGAGCCGCCGAAGACGGTGAAATCCTTGGAGAAGACGTAGACCAGCCGCCCGCCGATCGTGCCGCGGCCGGTGACCACGCCGTCCCCGGGGATGCGCTGCCTGTCCATGCCGAAGTCGTGCGAGCGGTGCTCCACGAACATGTCGGTTTCCTCGAACGAACTTTCGTCGAGCAGCACCTCGATGCGCTCGCGGGCGGTCAGCTTGCCCTTGGCGTGCTGGCTGGCGATGCGCGTCTCGCCGCCGCCGAGGCGGGCCGCGGCGCGGCGGGCTTCGAGCTGTTCGAGGATGTCTTGCATGGGGCGTCTCCTTGAGCGCTGGCTTAAGGAGGGGCGGAGGCGGAGGCAAGCGCCCCCTCCGCCATCCTTCGGATGGTCCCCCTCCCCCAAGGGGGGAGGAATGCTAGCCCGCGAAGCCCTCGCCGAGCAGGGTGGGGGCGGTCAGGCCCGCCAGCCGGGTCAGTTCCGCGACGTGGCCGGCGAAGGCGGACTTGCCGGCGGCGGTCAGGGACAGCCAGGTGCGCTGGCGGCCGTCGAGGGGGGCCTTGCGGACGGCGACGTAGCCGGCCTCCTCGAGCTGCTTCAGATGTTTGGACAGGACCGAGTCGGAGACGCCGATGGCCTGGCGGATCATGGCGAACTCGGCCTCGTCGACGCCGGACAGGATGGCGCAGATCTGCAGCCGGCCAGGGGCGTGGATGGCGGGATCGAAGCTGGGAACCGGGGTCACGACTCGTTCTCCAGCTCCCGGCGGTAGACCCGCATCCACAGGCGCGAGGCCACGACGGCGATCAGCCCGGCCGCGGCGCCGGTGGCGAACGGCGCCCACCACAGGCCGAGGCGGCGCGTCAGCAGCAGGCTGGCGATGCACAGGCTGACCAGCACGAAGCCGAGGCCCAGCGCGACCCAGCGGGCGCGGCGCGGCGACAGGCCGCTGACCCAGACCCCCGTCTGCTTGCGGTACCACTGGATCATCAGCACCAGGCCGAGCATGCAGACGACGACGATCAGACTGCCGTACGGGGCCGGCACGCCAAGGCTGGCGACGATGCCGCCGCAGATCAGGCCGTAGGCGACGTCGTAGCTCCAGTGAACCGTGAGGCGGTCGCCAACGGAGCCGCGGGCGGCGCGGATGGAGGCCAGGGCCTCGGCGGGAGTCGGGTCTTCGGTCATCGGCTTCCTCACTTTCTGATCCGGAAAGTGACAGCGACTTTCCACATCGTCAAGTGATTATTTTCCGACTTGGAAAGTCAGGTCCCGAGAGCCTTGAACCACCGTTCCAGCAGCGCGGCCTCCGCCCGGCGGGCGGCGGTGCGTTCGGCGGCCTCGGCGTCGACGCCCCACTGGCGCTCCTGGAAGGCCTCGTCGAGGCGGGAGAGTTCGAAGGCGGCCTCTCCGCCGAGGACGCCGCGCTGGACGGCGAAGGCGAGCACGGCCGAGCCCAGCAGGGGCGTGGCCATGGCCAGTCCGGTCAGGGCGAAGTCGTCGAGGCGCAGGGCCAGTTCGCGCACGCGGGCGATGGCGCCGGGAGCCTGGGCGCGGTGCATGATCCCCTCCACCGCCTCAAGGTGGGCGCCCAGCTCGATGGCCGCCCAGTCGCGCCACGGGGTCCACTCGCGGGCCTGTTCGACCGCCAGCGCCGTCGGATGGTCGGCGAGGTAGCAGAGCAGGTCGGAGCCGGCGAAGGCGGCGACCTCGTCGGCGACGGGCTCGCGGGCCTGGCTGACGCGGTCGATGGCGGTGGAGGCGAGCCGGGTGGCGGGCATGGTCCCCGGCTCGATGAACTCGCCCTGGGCGGCCCATTCGTCGGCGACGAGCCGGGCGGCGGCTTCGGTCGGCAGGGTCAGTTTCGCGCCGGCGGGGGTCCTGGGCGTGCGGCCGTCGAGGATGACGCTCCAGCCGCCCTCCCCTTTCTCGACATCCACGGCCTCCCAGAAGCGTTTCAGGCGCTCCTCGGACTCGCGGAAGCCCTTGCGGGCGGCGACGTTGGGGTCGAGGGGCGGGATATGCGACATGGCCGCGATATAGGACCCCGGCGCGGGATTGCACAGCCGCCGGAAGACGCGCCAGATGGGTTCGCGCCCGTCCGCCGGAGGTTTCCCATGAAGGCCGCCCTGCCCCTGATCGCGCTGCTGGCCGTGGCCGCCTGTCAGGCCCCGCCCGCAGCCCCCGAGCCGCCCGCCGCGCCGGCCGCTCCAAGCGCGCCCGAACCGCCGCAGCCGCCGGGCGGGCCGCCGGCGCCTCCCGCCGCTCCGACCATCCTGTCGGGCCTGAGCCGCGCCGACTTCGAGAACCGGCTGGAAAACGGCGCCGGCTGCACCCTGTCGCGCGGCGAGGCTGATCTGGTGGTGGCGGTGATCGGCGACGCCGTGGCCAAGGTGGATGGCCGGGTGGTCGACCTGACCGGCGCTCCCCTGGTGGAGATCAGCGACATGGCGCGCGGCGGCCGCTTCGAGGGCGGCGGCGCGGTGATCCAGGTCGACGCCGCGCCCGATCTGGGCGATCGCGTCGCCGAACCCGAGGGCGCGCTGCGTCGTCCCGTGCGGGCCACGGTCACGTCGGGCGGCCGGCGCGAGGTGTTCACCGCGGACTGGACCTGCGGCAGCTAGGCGTCAGGCCGCGTTCGGTTCAGACGGCGCTCCTCAGTCGTCATGGCCGGGCTTGTCCCGGCCATCCATGAACTCGGTGGTTTCAGAGGGTTCGAAGTCCGCCGCAACGACTCTTCCTG
>NZ_DASPNO010000089.1:0-38741 GCF_035626535.1 Brevundimonas sp. | reverse complement strand
TCATACCGAGGGGGCGGCCTTGCCCGCCGCGCACCCCTGCACCGTGCCCGCCGAAGCCGACGCTGATGTCGTTCTATGGGGCAACTCCCACGCCGATCATCTCTCGCCCGCCGTGCTGGCGTGGGCGCGGCAGCGGGGGCTGGCTGTCCGACAGGCGACACGATCGGGCTGTCTGCCCTTGCTCCGGGAACGCGCCGGGGTGGCGAGCGATGACTGCGCGGCCTTCAACCGCTCGGCCGTCGCCGAGTGGGGGCGCGAGGCTCCGCAGGTGGTCATCGTCAATGCGGCGCCGACTCTGCCGCGGGGCGGGGTGTCGGCCGACACGGCTCGCCAGCTCGACGTTCTTTTCGGGGAGCTGGCGCATACGCTCAGGATGTTGCGGGCGCAGGTCGGACCCCGAACGCTGATCGTGCTGTTGGGGACCACGCCGGAATACGCCTTCGCGCCGGCGTCCTGCCATGCCCGGCGTGCCTTTCTGGGTCTCACCACAGGCATGTGCGACCGCGCGGTTCCAGCCAATGCCGAGCTGGCCGGAGTGGTCGACGAGCGGCTGACGGCGCTCGCTGCGGCCGAAGCCGGCGTGGCCGTCTACCGTCCGTGGACGGCCCTGTGCGACCGGGGCGGCTGTCGGACGCGGGGCCCGAATGGTCCATGGTACCGCGACGGTCGCCACCTGACCGCTGCCGGCGGCAGGGCGCAGAGTCAGGCATTGGCGCGCCTGCTGAACGAACGCTTTCCGGGCGGACGATGAGGCGGCGGAGCAACACTGGCGGATCGGCGGCTTTGTGCGGTTCCGGGACGGGATGCGCACGGGGTTAACGGGGAACCCCTCGCCCGCGCCCGCTGTTTGCCCCCTGAACGGCTGTGGATGGAAGGGACGGTCGCCCACCCGTTACGCTTGAACGCCGGGCGATCCGAACCACATACTCATCCGAAGGCCGCCGAATGGCGGGCCGAGTCGATACGGTGGAGCACGGTCGCTCCGCGCGCCGGCTTGGCGGGCTTGAGATCAACGAGGGCCCCGGAAAGTAGGCATCATGTCAGAGACCAAAACACTGCCCGTCCTGCCGCTGAGAGACATCGTCGTCTTTCCGCACATGGTCGTGCCGCTGTTCGTGGGTCGCGAGAAGTCGGTCAAGGCGCTCGACGAGATCATGAAGGGCGAGAAGCAGATCCTGCTCGCCACCCAGAAGAACAGCGTCGACGACGATCCGCAGGCGGACGCCATCTACCCGATCGGCGTGCTGGCCACGGTGCTGCAACTGCTCAAACTGCCCGACGGCACCGTCAAGGTGCTGGTCGAGGGCAGGAGCCGCGCGCGCCTGACCCGCTTCACCGACCGCAGCGATTACTTCGAGGCCGAGGCGGTCGAGATCGCCGACGATCCGGGCGAGCCGTCGCAGTCGGAAGCCCTGCTGCGCGCCGTCATCGAGCAGTTCGAAAACTATGTGAAGCTGAACAAGAAGGTGCCGCCCGAGGCCCTCAGCTCCATCCCCCAGATCACCGATCCGTCCAAGCTGGCGGACTCCGTCGCGGCCCATCTGTCGGTCAAGATCGCCGACAAGCAGGGCCTGCTGGAGACCATCTCCGTGCCGTCGCGGCTGGAGAAGGTCTACGGCCTGATGGAAGGCGAGATCTCGGTCTTGCAGGTCGAGAAGAAGATCCGCTCGCGCGTGAAGCGCCAGATGGAGAAGACCCAGCGGGAGTACTATCTCAACGAGCAGATGAAGGCGATCCAGCGTGAGCTGGGCGAGACCGATGATGCGCGCGACGAGATCATGGAGCTGGAGAAGCGCATCCGTAAGACGCGCCTCTCCAAGGAAGCCCGCGTCAAGGCCGAGGCCGAGGTCAAGAAGCTGCGCAACATGAGCCCGATGTCGGCCGAGTCGACGGTGGTGCGGAACTACCTCGACTGGCTGCTGTCGATCCCGTGGGGCAAGGCCAAGACGAAGCCGATCGACCTGAACAAGGCCGAGGCCATTCTCGAGGAGGACCACTACGGTCTCGAGAAGGTCAAGGAACGGATCATCGAGTATCTGGCCGTCCAGGCGCGCACCAACAGCCTGAAGGGCCCGATCCTGTGTCTCGTCGGCCCTCCGGGCGTCGGCAAGACCTCGCTGGCAAGGTCGATCGCCAAGGCGACCGGGCGCGAATACGTCCGCATGTCGCTGGGCGGCGTGCGCGACGAGGCCGAGATCCGCGGTCACCGCCGGACCTACATCGGCTCGATGCCGGGCAAGATCATCCAGTCGATGAAGAAGGCCAAGACGACCAACGCCTTCGTGCTGCTGGACGAGATCGACAAGCTGGGCGCCGACTGGCGGGGCGACCCGTCCTCGGCCCTGCTCGAGGTGCTGGACCCGGCCCAGAACAACGCCTTCGGCGACCACTACCTGGAAGTCGATTACGACCTGTCCAACGTCATGTTCGTGACAACGGCCAACAGCCTGAACATGCCGCAGCCGCTGATGGACCGGATGGAGATCATCCGGGTGTCGGGCTACACCGAGGACGAGAAGGTCGAGATCGCCAAGCGTCACGTCCTGCCCAAGGTGACGGCCGACAACGGGCTGAAGCCGGCCGAGTTCGTGGTGCCCGACGATACCATCCGCGACCTGATCCGCTACTACACGCGGGAAGCCGGCGTGCGCTCCCTGGAGCGGGCGTTGGGCGGTCTGGCCCGCAAGGCGGTGCGCGAGATGGCCCGGGAGAAGACGCTGTCGATCACCGTGGACGCGGCCAAGCTGGCCGAATACGCGGGCGTCAGGAAGTACCGCTACGGCGAGACGGATGAGGAGGACCAGGTCGGCATCGTTACCGGTCTGGCCTGGACCGAGTTCGGCGGCGACATCCTGACCATCGAGGCGATCAAGATGCCGGGCCGCGGCCGCATGACCGTGACCGGCAACCTCAAGGAGGTGATGAAGGAGTCGATCTCCGCCGCCGCCTCCTACGTCCGGGCCCGCGCCCTGGCGTTCGGGGTCAAGCCGCCGGTGTTCGAGAAGACCGACATCCACGTGCACGTGCCCGACGGCGCGACGCCCAAGGACGGTCCCTCGGCCGGCATGGCCATGACCGTGGCCATGGTCTCGGTCCTGACCGGCATCCCGATCCGCAAGGACATCGCCATGACCGGCGAGATCACCCTGCGCGGCCGGGTCACCGCTATCGGCGGCCTGAAGGAGAAGCTGCTCGCCGCGCTCCGCTCGGGCATCAAGACGGTGCTGATCCCGGAGGAGAACGAGAAGGACCTCGCCGACGTGCCCGACAATGTGAAGGGCGCGCTGGAGATCGTTCCGATCAAGACCGCCGACGAGGCGCTGAAGTGGGCCCTGACGGGCGTGCTGACGCCGGTCGAATGGGACGAGTCGACCGAGCCGCTGCCGCCGGCTCCGCCGATCGAGGATCCCGGCACGGTGCCGGCCACCCACTGACGAAAAAGAACCCCGTCCGGAGCGATCCGGGCGGGGTTTTTCGTTGGATTTGAGGAAGGCGCCCTAGAGGCTGTCGACCATCACCAGTTCGGCGTCGGCCCTGGCGGTGATGGTGATCTCGGCCTCGTCCCTGATGGCGGCGCCGTCGCGGGCGTTCAGGGTGACGCCGTTGACCTCGACCTCGCCGACGGCGGGGACCAGATAGGCGCGGCGGCCCTCCGCCAGGCTGTAGGTCAGGCTCTCGCCCGTATTCAACGTCGCCCCCAGCACCTTCGCATCGGCGTTGATGGTCAGGGCCCCGTCCGACGGGTCGCCGGAGGCCAGCACCGAGAACCGGCCGGTTCGGTCGCTCTTCGGAAACTCGCGCTGGCCCCAGCCCGGCCTGGCGCCCGGCCTGTCGGTCTCGATCCAGATCTGGAACAGGGTGGTGGTTTCGTCCTCGAGGTTGAACTCGGCGTGACGCACGCCCGTGCCGGCGCTCATCACCTGCACGTCGCCCGCGGCGGTACGGCCGCGGTTGCCCATCGAGTCCTCGTGGGTGATGGCTCCCGCACGGACGTAGGTGATGATCTCCATGTCGGCGTGCGGGTGGGGCGGAAAGCCCGACTTCGCGGCGATCTCGTCGTCGTTCCACACGCGCAGCCGGCCCCAGCCCATGCGGGACGGGTCATGGTAGTTGGCGAAGGAGAAATGGTGCTTCGCGTTCAGCCAGCCGTGGTCAGCGCCGCCGAGGCTGGAGAAGGGGCGGACGTCGATCATGAGGAGTCTCCCGATTGGGGCGCGCAGCATACGGCGCGCCGTTCGGGACCTATATAGGTAACAGTGTCAGTGGCGAAAGGGCTAGCGAGTACATGGCCAGCGAACGGGTGCAGGGCGTATGCGGTGCCCCCAGCGCAGCGGCCATTTCTGTAGCGATATCCGATCGCCGACCCGGCATCCGTGCCGGGTTGGAAGGAAAACGCGAACCGTATTTTCGCCGGTCTGGACGGAGGCGGTGGCGAATGAACCCTCATCCGTTTCCATGAAGCCCAGACCCATCACGCGCCCCTCGATCCGGGTCGGTCCAGCAACCGGCAACAGGACGAAGGCGAAAAGGGCAAGGACGGTCGCGGTCACCGCGAGCAGCAATGGCACGCCGAGATGGTCCGAATGCTCCACCAGAATGAACCGAACGTGCTTGAACGGGTGGATTCGGCGTCTTGGCTGCATCTACCCCGCCTGCGCCCGATGCCTCAGCATCGCATCCGCCAGCACGCAGGCCGCCATCGCCTCGACCACCGGCACGCCGCGCAGGGCGACGCAGGGGTCGTGCCGCCCCTTGGTGCGCAGGTCGGTCTCGGCGCCGTCGCGGGTGACGGTCTGGCGCGGCGTCAGGATGGAGGAGGTGGGCTTGAAGGCGATGCGGGCGGTGAGCGGCTGGCCCGTCGAGATGCCGCCGAGAACGCCGCCTGCGTGGTTGGACAGGAACACCGGTCGGCCATCGTCGCCCATCCGCATCTGGTCGGCGTTGTCCTCGCCCGACAGCTCGGCCGCGCCGAATCCGGCCCCGATCTCGACCCCCTTGACGGCGTTGATCGACATCATCGCAGCGGCCAGTTCGGCGTCGAGCTTGCCATAGACCGGCGCGCCCCAGCCGGCGGGGACGCCCGTGACCTCCAGCGCCACGATTGCGCCGATCGACGAGCCCGCCTTGCGGACGCCGTCCAGATAGTCCTCCCAAGCCGGGACGACGTCCGCCGAGGCCGCGAACAGGGCGTTCTCGTAGACGGCGTCGAAATCTATCGCTTCCGGCCCGATCCGGTGCGGGCCCAGCTGGACCACGCCGGCGCGGATGCGGACGCCTTCGCCGAGCAGCTTGCGCGCCACCGCGCCCGCCGCCACCCGCAGGGCCGTCTCGCGCGCCGAGGAGCGGCCCCCGCCGCGATGGTCGCGGACGCCGTATTTGGCCTGGTAGGTGTAGTCGGCGTGGCCCGGCCGGAAGGCGCGGGCGATCTCGCCATAGTCCCTGGAGCGGGCGTCCTCGTTGTCGATCTGGATGGCGATCGGCGTGCCGGTGGTCACCAGGCCGTTTCCGTCGTCGAACACGCCGGACAGGATGCGGGCCGTGTCGCTCTCCTGCCGCTGGGTGACGAAGCGGCTGCCGCCGGGCTTGCGCCGGTCCAGCCACGGCTGGAGATCGGCTTCGGTCAGCGGGATCAGCGGCGGGCAACCGTCGACGACGCAGCCGATCGCCGGCCCGTGGCTCTCGCCCCAGGTGGTCACGCGGAACAGGTGGCCGAAGGTGTTGTGCGACATGTTGGCCTACGGCTTAGGCCGCCAGCCGGTCCGGCGTCCAGACGCGGGTGAAACGGACCAGCAGATCCTCGGCCGCCGAGGGGACGTCGTCGGAGGGTTGCAGCTCGACGAACAGATGCCCCTGCGGGCGTCCGCCGCGCGCCGGCAGGCCCAAGCCCTTCAGGCGCAGGCGAAGCGGCGTCTGGCCGGCGACGATCCAGGCGGAGCGGGCCCCGACGTGGGTGTCGATCTCCAGCCGGCCGCCGTCCTCGAGCAGACGCGTCGGCGCCGGCTGCTCCATGAACAGGTCGTCGCCGAGCACCCTCAGGCCGTCGGCGGCCCGGATCAGCACCGGCAGGTAGATGTCGGCGCCGCCGGCGCCCGCGCCGCGCAGGCGCAAATGCTCGCCGCTGCGCAGGCCCCTGGGCAACCGGACGTCGAGCGTACGCCCGGCCAGCCGCACCGCGGCATGGCCGCCGTTCAACGCCTCCAGCGGACCGATGACCACGACGGGAGGGGAGGGCGGGGGCGACTTCGGTCCGGCGATGGCCAGCGTGGGTTCCCGGCTCTGGATCAGCCGCCAGGCCGCGATCACCCGGCGAAAACGGTCGGGGTCCCCACCCGGCGCCGACGGGTGCGCCGCCTTCACGGCCGCCCTGAACGCCGCGGTCACGGCCTCGCCGTCCGCCGGGCCGGTCAGGCCGAGCAGGGCGTGGGCCTCGGCCAGGGAGGCGACTTCGGAGTGCGATCGGACGCGCATCCCCGAGCTTAGGCGGCAACATGGTCAAGGCCGCGTTAACCGCACCGCCTCTCCCCAGCGCGGCCGGGACGGTCTATCTGAACATCATGACCGCCCCCGTGATCCCGCCCAGCCCGACCCGCGAGGAATATGCGGAGCAGTACGCCGCCGCCCTGGCCGCGAACGCGGACGAGACGATTTTCGACAGGCCGGAGCCGATCGGCCTGTTCGTGGACTGGTTGACGGACGCGCGGGCCAGCGAGCCCAACGACGCCAACGCCATGACGCTGGCCACCGTCGACGCCGATAGCCGGCCGGACGCCCGGATGGTGCTGCTCAAGGACGTCGACGCGCGGGGCTTCACCTTCTATTCGAACCGCGAGAGCGCCAAGGGCGAAGCGTTGTCGGTCCATCCGTCGGCGGCGCTGCTGTTCCACTGGAAATCGCTGCGGCGGCAGGTGAGGGTGCGTGGGTCGGTCCAGTCGGTCAGCGCGGCCGAGGCCGACGCCTATTTCGCCAGCCGCGCCCGCGAGAGCCGCATCGGGGCCTGGGCTTCGGACCAGTCCCGGCCGCTGGACAGCCGGGAGACCCTGGAACTCGCCGTCGCCCGCGAGACCGCCCGGTTCGCCGACGGGGACGTGCCCCGGCCGGAGCGCTGGACGGGCTGGCGGGTCGTTCCGGATTCTGTCGAGTTCTGGCGCGATCGGCCCTTCCGGCTGCACGACCGGCTGAGATTCGACCGTGCGGGGGAAGGCTGGTCGAAGACGCGCCTCTGGCCGTGACCCGTCAGGCCCCGTAGCGCGCTAGGAAGGTCTCGATCGCTTCGGCGACCACCTCGGCGTTCGAGCGGCGCACCTGCACCTCGTCGCCGGTGACCAGCGGGACGAAGAAGACCGGGTGCTCGATCATTCCCATCAGGTGACCGGCCGCCCACGAGGGGTGCTCCACCGGACGCAGTTCGCCCGCCTTCGACAGCCGGACGATGACGCCGATCAGCGTCGCCCCGAACTCGGTGCGGCCCTTCTCGAAGAAGCGCAGGGCCAGCGCCTGGAAGCGGGGTCGCTCGGCCATCACCAGCCGGAAGATCGAGCGAACGAACGGATCGCCCATGAAGCCGGCGTAGGCCTCGGCGAAACTGGTCAGGGTCGTGCGGGCGTCGCCCTCGACGGCGCGGACGCCGGCCATCTGGCGGGCGAAGTCCTCGGCGGCGTCGTCGATTACCGCCGTGAACAGGGCCGCCTTGCCGCTGAACACGGTGTAGAGGGTCGCGGTCGACACCCCGGCCGCGCGCGCGATCGGCTCGATCCGCGTGGCGGCGTATCCCTCGCTGACAAAATGCTCGCGGGCATGGCGTACGATGAGCCGGCGCCTGGAGTCGGACCCCGCGTCGGAAAGTCTGGCCGTGCCGTGCATCTGAGTCGCCTGCCGTGGAAAGCGAGCAGACGCCGGGGCCGCGAGCCGGTCAAGGGGTCGCGAACCAATGTTCTACGATCCGCGAGAAAAGAGGCTCGCGAGTAATGGATGGGCGAGCACCGGCGCCGCCAGCCGGACCACCGCCTGCGGGTCCTCGAGCCGCACGGCGGCCGTGGCGTCGGCGACGATGAAATCGGCGTTGACCCGCGAGGGTTCGGTCAGCCGCTCATGCCCCGGCCGGACGGTGGCGAGATATTGCTGGATCACGGAATCGGCGGTGCGACCCCGCTCGGCCTGGTCGCGCAGCAGGCGGCGGATGAAGCGGATGTCGGCGGGCGTGTCGACAAACACCCGGATGTCGAAGAGCTCCACCAGGCCAGGCGTGCAGAGCAGATGGGTGCCCTCGATGATCACCACCTCGGCGGCGTGGATCGGCTCGCCGCCCGGTTCCCGGCCGTGGTGGATGAAGGAATAGATCGGCGCGGTGATATCGCGCCCCGCCTTCAGCGCCGCCAGGTCGCGGATCATCAGCTCGTGGTCGCGGGCCGCCACGTCGTCGAAATCGAAGGTGGCGGCGTTGAACCCCGGCAGGCTGGCGGCGTCGCGATAATAGGAATCCTCGCGCACCAGCACGGCCGCTCCCTCGGGAAGAGCGGTGACCAGCGTTTCCGCCAGGGTGCTCTTGCCGGAGCCGGACCCTCCGGTGATGGCGACGAGAATGGGCATGCCGCCCTTCTAGGGGGAAGGCGGGTCCGACGCCAAGGGGCCCTGGACGGCCGGCGGTTGACGCGGCGTCACGTTGCGCATCCGCCGGGCCGCCGATAGCCTGCCCTCAAGCGCCTCGGGCAGCAGGCGCAAACGAGGGATACCGATGCTGGGATTGATGCAGGACTGGCCGCTGACGGTCGACAAGATCATCGACCACGCGCGCAACTGGCACGGCCATCGCGAGGTCGTGACGCGCTCGGTCGAGGGGCCGATCGTCCGCACTACCTACGCGGAGATACACGCCCGCGCCAAACGGGTGTCCAGCGTGCTGAAGGACTGGGACGTCGGGGTCGGCGATCGCATCGCCACCCTGGCCTGGAACAGCGGCCGCCACATCGAGGCCTGGTACGGTATCATGGGCATCGGCGCGGTCTGCCACACCCTCAACCCGCGTCTGTTCCCGGAACAGCTGGCCTACATCATCAACCACGCCGAAGACAAAATCATCTTCGTCGACCTGACCTTCATCCCGCTGCTTGAGGCGGTGCTGCCGCATTGCCCCTCGGTCGAGCGGGTCGTGGTTCTGACCGACGAACTGCACATGCCGGCGACGAAACTGCCCGGCGCCGAATGCTACGAGGCCCTGCTGTCGACCGCGTCGGAAGACATCGAGTGGGGCGGCTTCGACGAACAGACCGCCTGCGGCCTCTGCTACACCTCGGGCACGACGGGGAATCCGAAAGGGGTGCTGTATTCGCACCGCTCCAACTTCATCCACACGCTGCTGGGCCTGCAGACCACGGTGCTGGGCGCGACGCCGAACGAGGTGATACTGCCGGTGGTGCCGATGTTCCACGCCAACGCTTGGGGAATCGCCTTCGGCGGACCCGCGGCGGGCTCGAAACTGGTCCTGCCCGGCGCTCGCATGGACGGCGCGGCCATCTACGAGCTTATCGAGAGCGAGGGCGTCACCTTCTCGGCGGCGGTGCCGACCGTCTGGCAGGGCCTGCTGACTCACCTGCGCGAAAACAATCTCAAGATCCCGAGCGTCAAGCGGGTGCTGATCGGCGGCTCGGCGGTGCCGGAGAGCCTGATCCGGGCCTTCCACGACGAGTTCGGCATCGAGGTGCTGCAGGGCTGGGGCATGACCGAGACCTCGCCCATAGGCACCCTGTCCAACCTGCCGCCGGAGCTCAGGGCGCTGCCTTACGACGATCAGATGAAGTGGCGGGTCAAGCAGGGCACGCCGCCGCTCGGCGTGGAGTTGAAGCTGAAGAACTACGCCGGGCAGGAGATGCCCCACGACGGGCACACCTACGGTCGGCTGATGATCAAGGGGCCGACCATCGCCGGCGCCTATTTCAAGGGCGAGGGCGGCGACATCCTCGACCACGAGGGTTTCTTCGACACCGGCGACGTCGCGACCATCGACGAGCAGGGCTTCATGCAGATCACCGACCGCGCCAAGGACGTGATCAAGTCCGGAGGCGAGTGGATCAGTTCGATCGAGATCGAAAACATCGCCGTCGGCCACCCCAAGGTCGAACTGGCCGCCGTCATCGGCGCGGCCCACCCCAAATGGGACGAGCGCCCCGTGCTTGTCGTCAAGCTCAAGCCCGGCCAAAGCCAGAACAAGCAGGAGCACCTCGACTTCCTGCAGGGCAAGATCGCCAAATGGTGGATGCCGGACGACGTGGTCTTCGTCGAAGACATCCCGCTCGGCCCGACGGGCAAGATCGACAAGAAACTGGTTCGCGAGCGGATGAAGGACTACCGCCTGCCGACGGGGGGCTGAGGCCATGGCCGGATCGAGGATTGGGCGGAGCGGTGGGGGTCAACGCCTGGCTGCGGTGGTCTTCCTGGCGCCGGTGTTCGCCCTCATCGCCGCAGCCGGGACGCGGTTTGGCCTGTGGAGCTACGAGGTCGGCCACGATCTGCTGGCCATGAGGGTCGGCCCCGCCCTGGCGGCCTTCGGCGCTGCCGCCGCCCTCGCGCTCGTGATCGCCGCCCTGCGCCGCCGCGCCCCGCTGTGGCTGGCGCTGGTCGCGCTCGCCGCCTCCGTCGCGACCGTCGGAGGCTACGCCTGGCAGATTTCGCGCGTCATGGACGCCCCGCCGGATGACATCAGCACCGACCTGACCGAAATCCCCGGTTTCGGCTCTCTCGACGCCCGGCGTGGCGCGGGGGCGACGACCCGCACCGGCGGCGCCGAGGCCTGTCCCGGAGCAGTCCCCGCAATGACGCAGGTCGCGCCCCAGACCGCGGCCTGGGCCCTGCAGGAATCGGGTTTCAGCCTGCAGGGCGGCGTCACCGTCGCCCGCGCGGCCGGGACGCATCGGGGCTTCTGGTTCGGCACGGTGCACGACGCCGTCATCCGCATCCGTCCGGGCCGGACCGACATCCGCGTCGCCGCCCGGGACGACCGTCCGCACGCCGGCGAGGCCTGCCGGCTGGCGACGGAGATCAGCCGCCGCCTGCGGGGCGTCGAATAGGTCTCAGCGCACACTCCAGACCGCATCTATCTCCGGTCCCGGGCTGGCGCTGACCCGCCCGGCGCGCTCCAGGGCGATCAGGTGCGCCCACACCGACAGTCCCGCCGCCGGCCACAGGCGCGCGTCGACTGCGGCGTAGAGCGTCGGCACCATGTCGGCGATCCGCCGCGGCCCCGCCGCCAGTTGCGACACGATCTGAGCCTCCCGCTCCAGCCGGTGCGCGCGATAGGCCCGCAGGAACGGCGCCGGATCGGTGACCGGCGCGCCGTGGGTGGGCCAGATGGTCGAGAAGTCCCGGGCGATCACCGCGTCCAGGCTGGCCATGTAGGCGGTCATGTCGCCGTCCGGCGGGGCCACCACGGTGGTCGACCACCCCATCACATGGTCGCCGCTGAACAGGGCATTCTCCTCGCGCAGCACGAAGGCCATGTGGTTTGAGGCGTGGCCGGGGGTCGCCATCACCTCGATCGTCCAGCCGTCTCCCTCCAGCACCTCTCCGCCGGCGAGGACGATGTCAGGAGCGAAGGTCTCGTCGTCCTCCTCGTCGAGCGAGCCTGAGGCGTGGACGACCTGCGCCGGCGGCCGCGCGGCCAGAACCGGCGCGCCGACGGCGTGCGCGAACGGGCGGGCGAGGGGCGAGTGGTCCCGGTGCGTGTGGGTGACCAGCACATGGCTGACAGCCTGGCCTTCGATGGCGGTCAGCAGCGCCGCGAGGTGGGCGTCGTCGGGCGGGCCGGGATCAATGACCGCCACGCCGGCTCCGGCCGAGGCTCGCCCGACGATGTAGGTCCCGGTCCCGGTGAAGGTGAACGGGCCCGGATTGGCCGCGATCACCCGCCGGATGAGCGGCGAAACGGCGTCGACGCGGCCATGGGCCACGTCCAGCTCGCGCACGAAGGGGATCACCGGAGCGCCGCCCGTCCGCGGCGCGGCCCTTGCGTCAACACTTCGTAAACCTTCCGCGGAGTGCCTGACATGGCTGTTTCCATCGCCCTGGCTGTCTCAAATCGGCTCCAGACCATCGCGGCGGCCTTCCTGTGTCTCATGGCGGCGCAACTGGTCGTGGCGTCGTGCACGCCCGAGCCGGCGCCGTATGCGGTTCGCGTCGGCGTGGCCCGCTGATCCTCTATAGCGGAACCCTGCCGAGGTCGTAGCCCGCCGCCAGCGCCGCCTCGCGCAGGGTGTCCGGATCGCCGCCGGCGAGCCGTTCCGCCATCGCCCAGGCCGCGGCCGATCGCATGCCGGACCGGCAAAAGAACACCGCCTTGCCGCCCTCTCCCAGCCCGTCAAGCGCCGCGCGGGTGGCGGCGACCGCGGCCGCATCGGGCAGGCCGCGCGCCGGGGCGTGCACCACCGTCATTCCCGCCTCGTCGCAGGTGCGGGCGATCTCGGCGGCAAGCGGCTGATCCGGCTCCTCGTTGTCGGGCCGGTGATTCACCACGCAGGTGAATCCGGCATCCCGCAGACCCCGAACCTGCCCCGGCGTGACCTGGCCCGTGACCCACACCTTCGCGGAAAGGGGCCGCAATGAAGCCGTTTGGGGGTTCATTTGAACAATCCTTTCAATAGCTTCACCTTGCGTGTGGCGGGATTGCGACAGGCCGGCCTCGATTAGGTTACGTCGCCGTAATTATGCTGCGCCGGGCCATTGCCAAGTCTAAGGTCAGGGCAATCTGCGTGCATTGGGGTGCGCGGAGTTTGGTTGCCGTTGACGCCAGCTTCTTTCCGGAGGCGCGCTTCGGTCTCAGGAGGACCACCCTTTGAAGACCCAAACCATCAAGCAGCGGTTGCTGCATTCGACCATGATCGGCGGAACGGCGCTTATGGCGCTGGTGGCGGCTCCGGCCGTGACCCTGATGACGCCCTCGGTCGCCATCGCGCAGAACCTGGTTCAGGGCGCCGTCGCCGGCACCGTCGAAAACCAGGCCGGCACGCCGGTCGCGGGCGCCAGCGTCACGCTGACTTCGGTTTCGCAAGGCTTCTCGCGTAGCTTCACCACTGACGCCTCGGGCAACTTCCGCGCCGTCGCCCTGCCGCAGGGCACGTACGAAGTCGTCGTCAACGCGCCGGGCTACAACTCGCTGACCGACACCGTGAACGTCGGATCGGGCGGTACGGCCCAGCTGTTCCTCACCATGGGCGCGGCGGCCGACAACGCCACGCAGATCGACGAAGTCGTCGTCGTCGGCGTGCGCCGCGCCGTGTCGGAATTCGACGCCACGACGACCGGCCTGACGGTCAACGTCGAGGAACTGTCGAAGAACGTCCCGATCGCTCGCGACGCCAGCGCCGTAGCCCTGCTGGCCCCGGGCGTGACGGCTTCCGACAACGCCTTCGGCAACATCCCGACCATCGGCGGCGCTTCGGCCGGTGAGAACACCTACTTCATCAACGGCCTGAACATCACGAAATTCCGTGACTTCCAGGGCTCCTCGACGGTTCCGTTCGAGTTCTACCAGACCCTCGAGACCAAGACCGGCGGCTACTCCTCGGAGTTCGGCCGCGGCACCGGCGGCGTGCTGAACGGCACGACCAAGTCGGGCGGCAACGATTGGGAGTTCGGCATCACCGCCTACTGGCAGCCGGACAGCCTCACCGAGGACTCGCCGAACACCTACCTCGCCCAGAACAACTTCGATGAGCGCTCGTCCAGTGACGTGATCTTCGACTTTGGCGGCCCGATCATCCAGGACCGTCTGTTCATTTTCGGTCTGTACAACTGGCGTGACCGGGAACAGGTCAATGTCGGCTCGCCGATCTCGGCGGCCAACAGCGGCGGACTGGGGGCCGGCGCGAACGCCACCACCGTCACCAGCGACGACCCGTTCTACGGCGCCAAGGTCGATTTCCTGATCACCGACGAGCACCGGCTGGAGTTCACCTACTTCTCGGACGAGCAGGAGCAGGAAACCGACAACTACTACGTCAACAACGCCGGTGAACGCGTGAGCACCTTCACGCCGTCGGTCTTCAAGTTCGGTGGCGAGAACTGGATCGCGCGCTACACCGGCGTGTGGACCGACTGGCTGACCACCTCGCTGGCTTACGGCGTCAACGAATACAATGAGTACAACTACTCGCCCGGCGACTCCGGCGCCCTGATCACGGACCAGCTGCCCGGCTTCCCCCGCCGCGGTACCTGGGGCGTCGGCCAGCCGTCGGTGAACGAAGACCAGCGCACCGTCCTGCGCGCTGACGTCGACGTCTACGCCGACTTCTTCGGCTCGCACCACTTCCGGGTCGGCATCGACCAGGAGAAGCTGGAGGCCTACCAGGAGCTCGATTACTCCGGCCAAGGCTACAACTACTGCCGTCCGGGCGGCCCGATCTCCTCGGTGGCGAACTGCACCGGCGACGTGACCGGAGGTCTCTGGTTCCGCTACCAGACGCTGCACACCGCCGCGACGATCCCGCCGGGACGAACCGATCTGATTGGTCAGCCGCGTCGCGTTCGCATCCGCGCCTATGACAACGACGGCGGCTGGACCTCCACCCAGAACGCCTACTATCTCCAGGACTCGTGGGAAGTCACCGATCAGCTCACCCTGAACATCGGCATCCGCAACGAGGGCTTCGAGAACGAGAACATCGACGGCGTCGCCTTCGTCGACCTGCAGAACCAGTGGGCCCCGCGTCTCGGCGCGACCTACGACGTCTTCGGCGACGGCGAGGCCAAGCTGTTCGGCTTCTACGGCCGTTACTTCCTGCCGGTCGCGGTGAACACCAACCAGCGTCTGGCCGGCGCCGAGTTCTTCATCTCGGACACCTGGAGCCTGGATCAGACCGGCGGCCCGAACGACCTGAACGCCGACGGCATCCATGACACCACGGACGAGCCGATCCTTCTCAATCTGCTTGCCGCCGGCACCTTTGGTGACGGCACGACCCGCCCGATCGCGACCCAGGTCGATAAGGAAATCGACCCGATGTACGTGGACGAGTTCATCCTCGGCTACGAGCAGCGCGTGTTCGGCGACTGGACGATGGGCATCAAGGGCACCTACCGCGAGCTGGGTACGGCCATCGACGACGTCGCCATCGACGCCGCCGTTCTGGCCTACTGCGAGGCCGATCCCGACCTGACCGCCGACATCTGCTACAACGTCTGGTACGGCTTCCACCAGTACGTGCTGACCAACCCCGGCGAGGACATGGTCATCACCCTCTCGGGTGAGGATCTGACCAACGCCGACGCTGGTCCGGGCGGCCTGGGCCGGACGTTCACGGATCGCGAGGTCACCCTCTCGGCCGCCGACCTTGGCTACCCGACTCCGGATCGCACCTACAAGGCGGTCGAGGTGTCGCTCGAGAAGCCGTTCGACGGCGTCTGGGGCGGTCGCTTCAGCTACGTGTGGTCGGAGAGCGAGGGCAACTACGAAGGCGCCCTGAAGTCCGACAACGGCCAGGTCGATCCGGGCCTGTCGCAGGACTTCGACCAGCCCGGCCTGACCGACAACTCGTACGGCTTCCTGCCGAACCACCGCGAACACACGTTCAAGATGTTCGGCAACTGGCAGGCGACTCCGGCCCTGAACATCGGCGCCAACCTGCTGATCCAGTCGCCGCGCATGTTCGGTTGTCAGGGCTTCCACCCCACCGACGTGTTCGCCCAAGCCTACCAGGCAGCGTCGTGGTTCTGCGACTTCACTGACAACGATGTCGTTGATGGCGTCGCGACACCCCGGGGTTCGCAGTTCGAAAGCGACTGGCTCAAGGTCCTGGACCTGACCTTCGCCTATGATCTGGCCGAAGTGTTCGACGTCCCGGGCGACAGCCTCGTGGTTCGCGCGGACATCTTCAACGTGTTCGACTTCCAGTCGCAGCAGGACTTCAACGAGTTCAACGACTTGGCGCTGGATACTGTGGGCGTTGATCCGCGGGATCCGAACTACGGCGCGGTCACTGCCTATCAGGCGCCGCGCTCCGTGCGCTTCAGCCTGGCCTACCGCTTCTAATCAGCGGTCGGAGAGACCAGACTACCGGGCGGCGGACCTTCGGGTCCGCCGCCTTTTTCTTGCGCTTCCGCCGAGGAATCGCCGCCACGCAAAAACCATTGCGGCGCCTGAAGCGTTGCGGCATCCGGACAGTGTCCGAAGTACAGATTTCCGGAGCCGCCATGATCGCCAGCCTCGCCCTCGCCGCCGTCCTGATCGTCCACACCGCGCCTGCCGCCGGGCAGGACGGACCGATCGTCACCGCGGGCCCAGCCACGGGTGAAACGGCCGAGGCCCTGCGCATCCGCGAGGCCGTGGCCTACGCCAATCCCCTGCCGCGCGGCGCGCCGGAGGCGGACTATCCTCTGGTCGCCTGGTGCGAGGCGCTGGTGAACGGCCATGTCGCTCTCGGCGAGACCCTGACCGACGCCGATCCGCTGGATCGCGACATCATCCGGCTCGGCCGCCTGGAGGCCGCCGACTTCCGCGCCGCGCTGCAGGCCGCCGAGCCGCGCCAGTCCGCCGCCAGCCGCGCCGCCGCCCGCGCCGCCGCCGCCGAGGCCACGGCCAGATGGGCGCCCCTCGCGGGGCAGGACGAAAGCGTGCGCAGCCAGGCCTTCGGCCTGTTCTTCGGCCTGCCGGGCCGCTGCGAACACGCCGCCCGCCGTTTGCGCGAGAACATCACCACCCCGCCGGCGACTCCCGAAGAGGTGGGTCTCGAGTAAGGCTCAGGCCGCCGCCGCCCGCGCGCCAGGATCATAGTTGAGGATCGGCCCAAGCCAGCGTTCGGCTGTGGCCAGGTCCCAGCCCTTGCGGCGGGCGTAGTCCTCGACCTGGTCCCGGTCGATCTTGCCGACGCCGAAATAATGGCTCTCGGCGTGACCGAAATAGAGGCCTGAGACCGACGCCGGCGGGCTCATCGCGAAGCTCTCGGTGAGCTCCATTCCCGCATTCGCGTCTGCCTGCAACAGTCTGAAGAGCGTCGCTTTTTCCGTATGGTCCGGCTGCGCCGGATAGCCCGGCGCCGGGCGGATGCCTTGATAGTTTTCGGCGATCAGATCCTCGACCGAGGTCTCTTCGTCGGGCGCATGGCCCCACAGCTCGGTGCGCACCGTCTTGTGGAGCCGCTCGGCGAAGGCCTCGGCCAGCCGGTCGGCCAGGGCCGTCGCCAGGATCGCCGAATAGTCGTCGCCCGCCGCCCGGAACGCCGCCGCCTTCTCCAGCTCGCCGTGCCCCGCCGTGACCGCGAAGGCGCCCAGCCAGTCCTCGCCGTCCTCGGCCACGAAGTCGGACAGGCACAGGTTCGGCTTGCCGCTGGTCTTGGCGATCTGCTGGCGCAGGCCGTGGAACCGGGCCAGTTCGGTCGTGCGGCTCTCGTCCGCCCAGACCACGATGTCGTCGCCGCGGGCGTTCGCGGGCCAGAAGCCGACCACGCCGCGGGCCGTGTACCATTTCTCGTCGACGATCCGCTTGAGCATCGCCTGCGCGTCGCGAAACAGGTCACGCGCGGCCTCGCCGACGATCTCGTCCTCGAGGATCAGCGGGTAGCGGCCGATCAACTCCCAGCTGGCGAAGAACGGCGTCCAGTCGATGTGGTCGGCCAGGTCCTGCAGGTCCCAGCCGTCGAACGCCCGCACGCCGAGAAACGACGGGCGCGGGGGCAGGGGAGTCGCCGCCTGCGGCCGGAACCGGTTGGCCCGCGCAGCCGGCAGGGCCGCCCGCGCCTTGGTCGTCTGGCCGCGGGCGAACTGTTCGCGGATGCGGATGTATTCGTCGCGCGTCGCCGCCTCGATGCGCGCCTTCTCTGTCGGCGACAGCAGGCCGGCGACCACGCCCACCGCCCGGCTGGCGTCGACGACATAGGTGGTCGAACCGCGGCGATAGGACGGCTCGACCTTGACCGCCGTATGCGTCCGGCTGGTCGTCGCCCCGCCGATCAGCAGCGGAATATGGAAGCCCCGCCGCTCCATCTCGCTGGCCACGAACACCATCTCGTCGAGGCTGGGCGTGATCAGGCCCGACAGCCCGACGATATCGACCTTGTGCTCGATCGCCGCGTCGAGAATCCGGTCCGCCGGGACCATGACGCCGAGGTCGATGACCTCGTAGTTGTTGCACTGGAGCACGACGCCGACGATGTTCTTGCCGATGTCGTGGACGTCGCCCTTGACCGTGGCCATCAGGATGCGGCCGGCCTGCCGGCGCGGCTGACCGGTCTTCTCGGCCTCCATGAACGGCTCGAGATACGCCACCGCCTGCTTCATCACCCGCGCCGACTTGACCACCTGCGGCAGGAACATCCGGCCCGAGCCGAACAGGTCGCCGACCACGTTCATGCCGTCCATCAAGGGGCCCTCGATGACGTGCAGCGGCCGTTCGGCCTGACGCCGTGCCTCCTCGGTGTCTTCGATGATCCAGTCGGTGACGCCGTGCACCAGGGCGTGCTCGATCCGCTTTGCGACAGGCGCGTCGCGCCACTTCAGGTCGACGACGGGCGCCGCGCTCCTGTCGCCCTTGTAGCTGGGCGCCAGATCGACCAGCCGCTCGGTGTTGGAGACATTGGTCCTTTGCGGCCGGTTCAGGATCACGTCCTCGACGGCCTCGCGCAGCACCGGGTCGATGTCGTCATAGACCGGCAGATCGCCGGCGTTGACGATGCCCATGTCCATTCCGGCCTGGATGGCGTGGTAGAGGAACACCGAGTGGACCGCCCGCCGCACCGGCTCGTTGCCGCGGAAGCTGAACGAGACGTTCGACACTCCACCGGAGACGCGGGCATGGGGCAGGGTGGCCTTGATCGTCCGCGTGGCCTCGATGAAGTCGACGGCGTAGGCGTCGTGCTCCTCGATCCCCGTCGCCACGGCGAAGATGTTCGGATCGAAAATGATGTCCTCGGGCGGGAAGCCGATGTCGTCGACCAGCAGCCGGTAGGCGCGGGTGCAGATCTCGACCTTGCGTGCCGCGGTGTCCGCCTGGCCCTGCTCGTCGAAGGCCATGACCACTACGGCCGCGCCGTACCGCAGGCATTTCACCGCCTGCTCGCGGAACTCGGCCTCGCCGGCCTTCAGCGAGATCGAATTGACGATCGGCTTGCCCTGGACGCACTTCAGCCCCGCCTCGATCACCTCCCATTTCGAGCTGTCGATCATCACCGGTACGCGCGCGATGTCCGGCTCGGCCGCGATCAGATTGAGAAAGGTGCGCATGGCGACGACGCCGTCCAGCAGTCCCTCGTCCATGTTGACATCGATGATCGTGGCCCCGGCCTCAATCTGCTGCCGCGCCACCGCCAGCGCCCCGGCGTAGTCGCCCTCCACCACCAGCTTGCGGAATTTGGCCGAGCCGGTGACGTTGGTCCGCTCGCCGACGTTGATGAAGGTGGGGCGCATCAGGCGTACGCCACCCAGCCGCACCAGTAGAGGCCACGGAATACCGGCTCGACACCGTGGAAGCCCGCCTCGCGGAGGAGTTCCTCGTCGCGATCCGGCCCGACGCAGTTGAGATGGGTGCGCACCCGCTCGTGCGCCTCCTTCAACACGGTCGGGTCCATGTCGCTGTCGCTGCCGAACTTCAGATAGCGGTCGAACCGCTGATCGGAGGTGGGATCGCTCTTGTCGATGCTAAGATGTGCGATGACGAAGGGGGCGCCCGGTTTCAGCCGGCTGCGGATGGCCTTCAGTGTCTCCAGCTTGGCGCCGTCGTCCGGCACGAAATGCAGCGTCAAAAGGCAGGTGGCCGCGTCGAAAGGCCCCTCCGGGGCATCGAAAATATAGCCTTCGACCCAGTCCACGGAGGGGGGATCGCCCAGGTACGACTTGCCTTGGGCGATCATCTCGGCGGCTGGATCGACGGCGCAAAAGCGGCCCTCTGGCAGGGCGCCGATCAGCGTCTTGAGCTCCAGGCCGCCGCCGCCCCCGACCACCAGCGTCCGCCGCGGCGACGCCTCCGCAAGCAACTGGGCCATGATGCGGTGCAGGCCGTCGAACCCGGGAATGATCTTCCGCGGCCGGTCTGCGTAGGTGCGGGCGTGTTCGGGGTCCTTGAACAGATCGGCGATCTTGTCGGTCATAACGCCACCAGCTCGAACGGCTCTAGCCCCGACAGCCGCATCGCCGTCGGCCGCTCCGGGATCGCGCGCGGCGGCAGTCCCGCTACTTCCTCCGCCACATGCCGGATGTGCTCCGGCGTCGTGCCGCAGCAGCCCCCGACGATGTTGACCAGCCCCGACCTTGCCCACTCCTCGATGAAATGCGCCGTCTCGTGCGGCTGTTCGTCGTACTGGCCCATGGCGTTGGGCAGGCCGGCGTTGGGGTAGGCGGCGACCAGGGTGTCCGCCACCCGCGACAATTCGGCGATGAACGGCCGCATCAGTTCGCCGCCGAGAGCGCAGTTGAAACCCACCGCGAACGGCTTCGCATGGCGCACGCTGTGCCAGAAGGCCTCGGCGGTCTGGCCGGACAGGGTCCTTCCCGACCGGTCGACGATGGTGCCCGAGATCCAGATCGGCAGCGGCTCGAGCCCTTCGTCGGCGAGATCGAGGATGGCCTTGATCGCCGCCTTGCAGTTCAGCGTGTCGGTGATGGTTTCGATCAGATACAGGTCGACGCCGCCCGCGTGCAGGGCCCGGACCTGATGGCGATAGGCGTCGTAGACCTCGTCGAAGGTGATGCTGCGCGCGCCCGGGTCGTCCACGTCCGACGACATCGACAGCATCTTGTTGAGCGGCCCGATCGCGCCCGCGACGAAGCGCGGCTTGTCCGGCGTCTTCGCGGTCCAGCGGTCGGCCTCGGCCCGAGCCAGTGTCGCGCCCGCGAAATTGATGTCCCACACCGCCTGCGCGTCCAGCGCATAGTCGTCCTGGGCGATGGTGGTGGCCGAGAAGGTGTTGGTCTCGGTGATGTCCGCGCCGGCGGCGAAATACTGGTCGTGCAGGTCGGAGATGATGTCCGGCCGGGTGATGCACAGCAGGTCGTTGTCGCCCTTCAGCTGGACCGGATGACCGGCGAAGCGGTCGCCGCGGAACTCCGCCTCCGACAGCTCCCGACGCTGGATCATCACGCCCCAGCTGCCGTCCAGCACGAGGATGCGGCGCCTGGCGGCGGCCTTGAGCGCCGCGATCCGGTCGGCCCGGCTCATGCGTCGGCCCTCTGCTCGCGCACCCCCAGCACCCGGCAGATGGCGTAGACGAGGTCGGCCCGGTTCAGGGTGTAGAAATGGAAGTCGGCGAAGCCTTCCTCCTGCAGCCGCGCGCACATCTCGGCGGCGACGGAGGCGGCGATCAGCTTGCGGGTCTCGGGATCGTCGTCCAGCCCCTCGAAGTGGGCCGCCAGCCAGTCCGGCACCGCCGTGCCGCAGCCCGCCGACATCCGCTTCAGCCCGGCGAAATTGGACACCGGCATGACACCCGGAATGATCGGAATCGAGACGCCCGCCGCCCGCACCCGGTCCCGAAAGCGCAGGAAGGCGTCGATATCGAAGAAGAATTGGCTGATCGCCCGCGTCGCCCCCGCATCGACCTTCGCCTTCAGCACCTCAATGTCGTGAGCGAGGGAGGGGCTTTCGGGATGGCCCTCCGGATAGCAGCCGACGCTGATCTCGAACCCGCCCCGGCGAGCCACGGCGGCGGTCAGTTCCGTGGCGTTGGCGTAGCCGTCGGGGCGCGGAACATAGGCTCCGCCCAGTCCCGCCTCACCGGGCGGATCGCCGCGCAGCGCCACGATGTGGCGCACGCCGGCCGTGCTGTAGCCGTCGATCACGGCGTCAACCTCGTCCCGGCTGGCCTCGACGCAGGTCAGGTGGGCCGCCGGCGTCAGATCGGTCTCGGCGAGGATGCGCCGCACCGTGCGATGGGTGCGTTCGCGCGTCGAGCCGCCGGCGCCGTAGGTCACCGACACGAAGTCGGGCTTCAGCGGCGCCAGCCGGGTGACGGCCTGCCACAGCCTGGCCTCGGCCTCGTCCGATTTCGGCGGAAAGAATTCGAACGACACCCGCGGCCGCGAGGCGTCCTGCCCCGCTCGCGCCACGGGACCAAGCGGCGACAGCAGCAGGGCGCGGGCTTCGGCGAGGCTGATGGCGGCGGCCGTCATGCGACCCGCGCCCCGGCTTCAGCCGACCGTTCGGCGGTCCAGATGACCACCGTCAGCCCGTCGGTGTCGGGGGGCAGGGCGATGGGCGCCGACGGCGTCAGCCCGGCCTCGCCCAGCCAGCGCCGCATCTCCTCGTCGGAGAAGCCGAGCCGGCGGTGCTGATGCTCCTCGCGTAGATGCTCCAAGGCGTGCGGGGCGAAGTCGACGATCAGCAGCCGTCCGCCCGGCATGACCAGCCGCGCCGCCTCGGCCACCGCCGCCGCGGGATCGGCGAGATAGTGCAGAACCTGGTGCACCAGCACCAGATCGGCGGTCTGCTGCGGCAGGCGAGTGGAGAAGATGTCGCCGTGGCGCAGCTCGACCCTGTCGAGCCCGGCCCTGGCCACGTTTGCGCGGGCGATGTTGAGCATGTTGTGGCTGAGATCGAGGCCCAGCGACATCTTCGCCTTCTTGCCGAGCAGGGTCAGCATCCGGCCCGAGCCGGTGCCGAGGTCGACGACCCGGTCGAACGGTCCGTCTCCGGCGGCCTTGAGGATCGCGGCCTCGACCGCTGTCTCGCAGACATAGAGGGAGCGGATGCGGTCCCACTGAGGTGCGATACGTTCGAAATAGGCGCCGGCGGCGATCTCCCGGTCCCGCCGCACCTCCTCCAGCCGGCGGTCGTCGGCGTCGCCGGCGGCCTCGTCCAGCACATCGAGCACCGTGTCGATCAGCCGGCGGGCCGGGGCGTCCGAGGTCAGCCGGTAGAACACCCGCGCCCCGTCCGGGAAACGCTCGATCAGCCCCGCGTCGGTCATCAGCTTGAGGTGGCGCGAGACGCGCGGCTGGCTCTGGTCGAGGATGCGCGAAAGCTCCATCACCGACAGTTCCTCGCCTGCGAGCAGGGACAGGACGCGCAGGCGGGTCGGCTCCCCGGCGGCGCGCAGGGCCTCGACGGTCTGGTCGGCGGTCAGTGACATGCAGTCATATAAAGATATCCTTATATGATTATGCAAGCGGAAACCGCTGGCCAAGGCGAGGGTTCGGGAACAATCTGTCGGGGCCGGCACAGCATTTTGGAATCCGAGCCATGACCATTCGTGCGAACGCCCTGGCGGCCTGCATCGGCGCCCTGTTCGTCCTCGCCTCGCCCGCCCAGGCGCAGACGCCGCCCGGCGGGGGCCAAGGCGGGGGCCAAGGCGGGGGCCAAGGCGGGGGCATGGGCGGGGGCATGGCCCCGGCGCGCACCCTGGCCGAGGTTCCGGCCTTTGCGGACCGTCTGTTCGGGCGCCTCGATGCCAATCAGGACGCCGCCATCACCGGGGACGAACTGGCGGTCCTGAGCAGCGGCCCGGCCGCGGCCATGGGCGGCGGGCGCCTGCGCCGGATGATCGCACAGTCGGACTCGAGCAACGACGGCCGCATCTCGCGCGAGGAGCTGATCGCCGGGGCCGAGCGGATGTTCACGCGGATGGATGCGAACGGCGACGGCACGCTGTCGGACGACGAACTGCCGCGTCCGCCGGCCCCTCAGCGCCCGCCGGCCATACCCATGCCGACGCCGGAGCCGACGCCAATGCCTGAGATGCCCGGCGGCGACTGATCAGTCGCCGGCCGGCGCCTTCGATCCGATCGCCCCCACCGCCGACCAGCCCCTGAAGTCGACCCGCGGTCCGGACGCGGGCGGAGTCTGCGCCGGCGGCGCATCGGGCAGGGGCGCCAGCCGCCGCTTGTTGACGTGACCTTCCGGCCGCGGCTCGGCCTGATCCGGATACTCGCCGCGGAAATAGTAGCGCTGCCACGCCTGCTTGATGGCCTCGGGATCGCCGTCGGCCATGCTGTTGTTGAACAGCGTCCGGGTTTCCTTCCAGGTCTCGTACTGGCGGGCCAGATCGGCGTCGACGTCCATCGACACCCGAACCGGCTCGAAGGCCTCGATCCGGCGGTGCTCGACCGGCTGGATGAAGCAGAAGGGCTCGCCCTTCTCGAACCGCACCTTGCCCGGCGCGGTGAAGGCCCAGTTCATCGTAAAGGGGTAGGGCAGCCAGTCGGTCTCGACGAGACCCTCCAGCGCGGCCAGCCCGTGCTTGAACCGGTTGGGGCTGCCCGAGGCTCTCAGCGCCCATCCCGCCGGCGTGCGGAACAGCCAGCCGGTGTGGAAGGTGATGATGCCGTGGGTGAAGTGCGAGGCCGCGAAATGTTCGAACAGGGTCGCGTCGGCGTCGGGCGTGAACCGGATCGCCTCCGCGCCGAGGCCGCCGTCCCATTCCGCCTCGAAGCCGAACGGGCACAGGATCTCCCAGCCGGTCGTATTGGCCATGCTCAGCGGCAGGCAGCGGTACGGATGTCGGGCGGTGAAGGCGTCCATCCAGTCCCGGTCCGGCCGCCCCGGGACCAGTTCGGGCGGCGAGGGCCGCGTCGGGAAACACTCGAGACGCGGCGCGGAGTCGTCTGGCGACAGGGAGGGGACGGGAGAGGTTTCTGACAAGATGGACTCGCAACTTGACGGCGAGCCCGACTATGCCACGCCCCATACGCCGCGCCAGCCTGAAGCGCGGCTCAGGCCTCCGGAACCGGTGTCTTCAGCGGTTCGCCGGCGAAGGCGGCCTGCAGATTCTGCATCAGCAACATCAGCATGCCCTGAACGGCCTCGGTCGTGGCCCCGCCCGTGTGTGGCGTCAACACGGTGTTCGGCACGTCGGCCCAGCGGCTTGCGTCGGTCGGCTCGTCCTCGAACACGTCCAGGGCGGCCTGACCCAGCCGCCCGTCCCTCAGCGCCGCGATCAGGGCGGCCTCGTCGACCAGCTGGCCGCGCGCCACATTGACCAGCAGTCCGCCCGGGCCCAGCGCCTCCATGATCTCACGCGAAATCAGGCCTACGTTGCCGTCGTCGGCCTTGCAGGCGACGACGAGAATGTCGCTCTCCCGCGCCAGCTCCAGCAGCGATTCCGCCCGCGGCCAGGCCGCCGTCTTCTCGCGCGGCCCCCACCAGCGCACCGCCATGCGCAGTACCTCGGCCCGCCTCGCCACGGCCTCGCCGATGCTGCCCAGGCCGACGATCCCGATCCGCTGTCCGTTCAGCGACGGGGTGATCATCTTGGAATCGACCGTCCATTCTCCGGCCCGCAGGCCCCGGTCCCCGGCGGCGATCTGGCGACGCGCGGCGAGGATCAGGCCGATGGCGTGATCGGCGACGTCCTCGTGATTGACCCCCGGCGCGTGCGTCACGGCCAGGCCGCGCGCCCGACACCACTCGACGTCGATGCGGTCGTAGCCCGAGGTGAAGCAGGCGATCAGCTGCAGGTTCGGCAGGCTCTCGATCAGGTGCTTGTCCAGCGGGAATTCCCCCGCCACCACCAGCGCGCGGATGTCGTGTTCGGCCTCAAGCGGCGGCCCCTCCCAGAAGCGATAGACGTCGTAGGCGCTCTCGAGAAAGACCGTAAGCGGCGCCAGATGGCGCTGCATGATCAGCAGGGCGGGGCGTTGGGGCATGATCCGATTAGACCAGCCCCGGCCGCCCGCGCCAAGCCGGCGCTACATCCCGTCGAAGCCCCACGGCCGTGACGGACCCCTCTGGCCGCCGTCGGGGCCGAGGGTGACATGCGGCCCCACCTGCGCGAGCCCAGCTGTCTCCGGGGCGTTCTCCGGCCCCGTCGTGTCCGCCGCGCCTTCGTCGTGCCCGTCGTGATGAACCGTCCCCGCCGAACCCGGGACCCGGTTGGGGCCGGATATCCTACCGCCCGAATTTCTGGAACTTGATGCGGTGCGGAATAAGGCTCTCGACCCCCAGCCGACGCTTCTTGTCCTCCTCATAGGCCTCGAAGTTCCCTTCGAACCACTCGACGTGGCTGTCGCCCTCGAAGGCGAGGATGTGGGTGGCCAGACGGTCGAGGAACCAGCGGTCGTGGGAGATGACCACGGCGCAGCCGGCGAAGCCTTCCAGCGCCTCCTCGAGGTTCTGCAGCGTCTCGATGTCGAGGTCGTTGGTCGGTTCGTCGAGCAGGATCAGGTTGCCGCCCGTCGCCAGCGTCTTGGCCAGGTGCACGCGGTTGCGCTCGCCGCCCGACAGCTGGCCGACCTTCTTCTGCTGATCGCCGCCCTTGAAGTTGAAGCTGCCGACATAGGCGCGGGTGTTGATCTCGCGCTTGCCGACCATCATCACGTCGGTGCCGCCCGAGATCACCTCCCAGATGGTCTTGTTGGGCTCGAGGTCGTCGCGGCTCTGGTCGACATAGGCCAGCTTGACCGTCTCGCCGACGCGGATCGTGCCGGCGTCAGGCTTCTCCTGACCGGTGATCAGGCGGAACAGGGTGGACTTGCCGGCGCCGTTGGGGCCGATGACGCCGACGATGCCGTTGGGCGGCAGCTTGAACGACAGTCCCTTGAACAGGATCTTGTCGCCGTATTCCTTCTCGAGGTTCTCGACCTCGAGCACGACATTGCCGAGGCGCGGGCCGGGCGGGATCTGGATGACGGCGTGGGTCTGGGCCCCGCGCATGCTCTCCTGCTCGTCCACCATCCGCTCATAGGCGGCGAGACGGGCCTTGGACTTGGCCTGACGGGCCTTGGCGCCCGAGCGGACCCATTCCAATTCGCGGGTGAGGGCGCGCTGGCGGGCTTCGGACTCCGACTGCTCCTGCACGACGCGCTTCTGCTTGGCCTCCAGCCACGAGGAGTAGTTGCCCTCGTGCGGGTGGCCCTTGCCGCGGTCCAGCTCCAGCGTCCACCTGGTCACCAGATCGAGGAAGTAGCGGTCGTGGGTCACCAGGATGACGCAGCCGGGGAAGTTCTCGAGGTGGTGCTGCAGCCAGGCCACCGACTCGGCGTCGAGGTGGTTGGTCGGCTCGTCGAGCAGAAGCATGTCCGGCTTGCTGAGCAGCAGCCGGGCCAGGGCCACGCGGCGCTTCTCGCCGCCCGAGAGGTTGGTCACCTCCCAGTCGTCCGGCGGGCAGCGCAGGGCGTCCATGGCCATTTCGATGCGGCTGTCGATGTCCCAGACATCGCCGGCGTCGATCTTCTCCTGGAGGGCGGTCATCTCCTCCATCAGCTCGTCTGAGTAGTTCTCGGCCATTTCCATGGCGATGGCGTTGAAGCGGTTGACCCACTGCTTCTCCTCGCACCAAGCCTCGACGTTCTCGCGAACGGTCAGGGCCGGATCGAGCTGCGGCTCCTGCTCCAGATAGCCGCGCTTGACGCCGTCGGCGGCGCGGGCCTCGCCGGTGAACTCGCTGTCCAGCCCGGCCATGATCTTCAGCAGGGTGGACTTGCCGGAGCCGTTGACCCCGACGACGCCGATCTTGGCGTCGTTATAGAAGCTCAACCAGATGTTTTCGAAGATCTTCTTGCCGCCGGGAAAGGTCTTGGTCAGACCCTGCATCTGGAAAATATATTGCTGCGCCATGGGGTGCGTTCAGCCCTGTCGTCTGGAAGTGCGGGGAGGTTGGCGCGGGGTGTAGCGACCGCGCGCCGTCAGGGCAAATCCCTAAGGACCGGGCAGGGCGGTTTGAAGGCGCTTGCAGGTCACGAAAGGCGGAGACCGCCGCCAGGCCGGGAACGCTCCCGGGCAGCAAGGGTTTGTCGATCTTCGCCACTCAGGGAGTTCGCCGTGCAAAGCCAGCATCATGCCGTCAAGGTCCTCAACAGCCTGATCGAAACCACCCTCGACAGCGCCAACGGCTATCGCGACGCCGCCGAAGGCGCCGAGAGCCCGCCGATCCGCTCGCTGCTGTCGCGCAAGGCCTCGACCCGCGAAGAGCTGTCGCGCCGCCTTCAGTCCGAGGTCCGCAGTTTCGGCGGCGAACCGGAGACCGACCAGTCCGCCATGGGCAAGGCGCACAACGTCTTCACCGAGCTGAAGGGCAAGATCATGGGGCGGGACGACGAAAGCGTCCTTGCCGAAGTCGACCGCGGCGAAAGCTTCATCGAGGAGAAATTCGAGGCGGCGTCGCGCGATCCGGAGCTGCCCGACCATGTGCGGCGGCTGATCGAGTCGGAATGCGCCGCAATCCGCACGGATCACGAGGAGATGAAGCGGATGAAGTCCGGGATGCACTGATCCGGGACGCCCGCAGGGACCCGGGAACGTCAGGCCAGGGGGGATGGCTCTCCGCCTGCCAGGATCGGGTCCTCGCCATCCCGCCCATCCGGCAGATAGCGCGCGCCGACATAGGCGACGGCGAGCCAGAGCGAGGTCCAAAGGGCCCAGATCACGATGGCGAGGGGGATGTCGACCCCGGCCTGGGACGCCGAGGCCACCTGGCTGATCAGGCCGACGGCCGCCGCCGACAGTGCGCTGGCGTAGACCACCGTGCGGCTCCACGGGCGCTCGAGCAGCAGGGCCGTGCCTCCGATCCCGAGCAGGACCGCCGCGATCAGCCAGGGCAACTCGCCCTGAACCGCTCCCATGGACGCGTGGAAGATGCCGTAGAACAGCAGGATCAGGCCGGTTGCGCGGGGCATGAACATGGGGCCGTCGTCCGTGGCGCGCGTCAGCGCGTCCATGACGGCCACCATGGCGCCATCAGGTTGCCGCCGACCTAACGGCGCGACGGGATGTCCCTAGGCGTAGTTGAAGCTGACGGAGATGCGTTCGCTCTTCGCGGCGTTGACCGGCACTTCGTGGCGCAGCCAGCTCTCCCAGATCAGCACCGTTCCGGCCTTCGGAGTCAGATAGACGAACGGCCGCTCGGCCTCGGGCGCGTCGGCGTGCACCGCCGGACGGGCCATCATCATCGGCAGACGCGGGTCCTCCAGCTTCAGCGCCGAGGCGCCGTCTGGCACCTCAAGATAGACGGTGCCGCTCAGGAAGGCGTGCGGATGGATGTGACCGGAGTGCCCGCCGCCGGGCTTGAGGATGTTGACCCACAGGCTGTTCAGCCGCGGCCGCCGCGCCAGATCGAAATTCAGCGCGCTGGCGCAGGCCAGCGCGTGCCGGTCCAGGCGCCGTTTCAGTTCGGCGAACTCCGGCATCCGCTGCGGCAGGTCGGTCAACGAGCCGTAGGAGGTATAGCCGCGATAGCCGTGCTCCCGACACCAGATCCGCCCCGCCAGGTCCTCCGCCGCCAGCATCCGGCAGGCGTCGGCCAGCGACTCGTTGAAGGCGGCGAAGTCGGGCGCGTCGGCCAGCGACGCTTCGTAGACCTGGGTGACGAACAGCGGGCGCAGCGACATGGCGGCTGTCTAGCGCAAGGGGAGGGGGATCAGAAGAGCAGCCCCGCCTCGCCCCGCAGGATGGCCTCGGCCTCCGGGGTGTGCTTGCCGCCGGACCGGTCGTGCAGCACCAGCGGCGGCAGCAGCCGAAGCGGCGCCTTGCCGGTCTTGATCGCCTGGACCAGCACCCGCTTGGCCGGTTCGTCGGCGAAGGGGTGAACGGGCCGCACCGCGAACGACCCGGCCGTCTCGCCCAGCAGGGCCAGAAGGTCGGCCAGCCGGTCGGCGCGGTGGATGACCACGATCCGTCCGCCCTCGCGCACCGCCTTGAGAAGGAAGCGCGTCCACGCGCCCAGCCCGTCGTCGGCCATCCACGCCCCATGCTTGCCGGGGGAGGGCGTCCGCAACGCCTCGGGATTGTCGAAGAACGGGGGATTGCTGATCGCCCGGTCGAACGGCTCCAGCCCCAGCGCCCTGAACCCGCCCGCCACGTCGCCCTCGACAATGGTCGCATCGGCCCCGTTGAGCGCGGCGTTCTCCCGCGCCAGCGCCGCCATGACCGGATCGCGCTCCACGCCGGTCAACCGGACGCCCGCCGCCCGCGCCGCCATCTGCATCAGCACGGCGCCCGCGCCGCAGCCCGCCTCAATGACCCGTTCGCCCGCCTGCGCGCCCGCCGCCGCGGCCAGCAGGGCGGCGTCCATTCCGGCGCGATAGCCCTTCGCCGGCTGGCGCAGCCGGACGCGCCCGCCCAGCAGGGCGTTCTCGACGATGTCTCCGCCTTGCGGAACGAACGGTGCGACGGTCACGCAGCTTGACCCTTCATGGCCCGATCACCATTGTGCGCCGCATCGCCGCCCCGCAAGCGGCGGCTGGATTTTCAGGCGTGATCCTCCCCCCGCGCCGTGCCCATGAGTTCTCCGTTGGACGCTGTCACCGTCGCCGAGTCCCGCCCCAAGGGAGACGTTGAGCCGCTGGTGCGGCTGGCGACGCATGACATGACCGCCGTCGACGCCCTGATCGTCGAGCGGATGCAGTCGCAGGTGCCGGTGATTCCGCTGCTGGCCGAGCATCTGGTCTCGGCGGGCGGCAAGCGCCTGCGCCCCCTGCTGACCGTGGCGGCCGCCCGGGCCTCCGGAGCCGCCGACGACATCGCCGCCTCGCGCAAGCTGGCGGCGGCGGTCGAATTCATCCACACCGCCACCCTGCTGCATGACGACGTCGTCGACAGCTCCAATCTGCGGCGCGGCAAGACCGCCGCCCACCTGATCTGGGGCGCGCCGTCCAGCGTGCTGGTCGGCGACTTCCTGTTCGCCCGCGCCTTCGAACTGATGGTCGAGACCGGCCAGATGCGCGCCCTCGGCATCCTCGCCACCGCCTCCAGTGTCATCTCGGAGGGCGAGGTGCTGCAGCTGACCCGCGCCCACGACCTGAACCTCGACCAGGACACCTATCTGCGCATCATCTCGGCCAAGACGGCCGAACTGTTCGCCGCCGCCGCCGAGGCCGGCGCGGTCGGGGCGGGCGCCGACGAGGAAGCGGTGCAGGCCCTTCGGGCCTACGGTCTCAACCTCGGCATCGCCTTCCAGCTGGCCGACGACGCGCTGGACTACGGCGGCGCCTCCGTGACCCTCGGCAAGAACGCCGGCGACGACTTCCACGAGGGCAAGGTGACCCTGCCCCTGCTGCTCGCCGCCGCCCGCACCCGCGGTCGCGAGGACGCCTTCTGGGAGCGCACCATCAATCAGGGCCAGCGCACCGACGACGACTTCCGCCGCGCCCGCGAGCTGATCTTCGGCGCCGGCGCCATCGGCGCCACGCTCGACATCGCCTGGGACTACGCCGCCGCCGCCCAGGAGGCGCTGAAGCCGCTCCCCGCCAGCGAATGGCGCTCGGCGCTGGAGCAGCTGGCCGACTTCGCCGTCAGCCGGGCGTCCTAGCGCCCCGCCTCAGCGCAACGAGGCGCAGAAGCGCTGGATGCGCCGGCACGCTTCTTCGAGCACGCTCTCGGACGTCGCATAGCTGATCCGGAAATAGGGGCTCAGGCCGAAGGCCGAACCCTGCACCACCGCCACGCCTTCCGCGTCCAGCAGTTCGGCCGCGAACGTGTCGTCGCCGTCGATCGTCGCGCCGCTCCCGGTCTTCTTGCCGATCAGCCCCTCGATCGACGGATAGACGTAGAAGGCCCCCTCCGGGGTGGCGCAGCGAACGCCGGCCGCCTGGTTCAGCATCGACACCACCAGGTCGCGGCGCGCCTCGAAATGCTTCGCACGTTCCGCGATGAAGTCCTGCGGTCCGTTCAGCGCCTCGACCGCCGCCCACTGGCTGATCGCCGAGGGATTGGTCGTCGTCTGGCCGGCCACCTTGCGCATCAGATCGATCAGCGGCTTCGGCCCGCCGCCGTAGCCGATGCGCCAGCCGGTCATGGCGTAGGCCTTGGATACGCCGTTCACCGTCAGCGTCCGGTCGTACAGGTCCGGCGCGACCTGGGCGATGGTCCGGTATTCGAAGTCGCCGTAGATCAGGTGCTCGTACATGTCGTCGGTCAGCACCCACACCTGCGGGTGACGGCGCAGCACGGCGGCCAGCGCCTCGAGCTCCTCGCCGGTGTAGGCCGCGCCGGTCGGGTTCGACGGCGAGTTGAGGATCAGCCATTTCGTCTTCGGCGTGATCGCCGCCTCCAGCGCCTCCGGCCGCAGCTTGAAGCCGTCCGTCTCGTGGCCGACCACGGTCACCGGCTCGCCGCCGGCCAGCAGCACCATGTCCGGATAGGACACCCAGTAGGGCGCCGGCACGATCACCTCGTCGCCGGGCGACAGGGTCGCGACCAGGGCGTTGTAGATCACCGTCTTGCCGCCCGGCGCGACGTGGATCTGGCTGGTCGCGTACTTGAGCCCGTTCTCGCGGGCGAACTTGGCCGCCACGGCCGCCTTCAGTTCGGGGATGCCGTCGACGTCCGTGTATTTCGTCTCGCCGCGCCGGATCGCGGCGATGGCGGCCTCCTTGATGTTGTCCGGCGTGTCGAAGTCCGGCTCGCCGGCGCCGAGCCCGATCACGTCGCGGCCCTCGCGCTTCAGCTCGCGCGCCCGCGCGGTCACCGCCAGGGTGGCCGACGGCTTTACGCGAGCGAGGGCGGCGGACTGCAGGCTGGACATGGTGCGACTCCGGAACGGCGGCCATTCCTTACGCAGTTGCGAAAGGCCGATCAAATGCCGGACGGTCGTCTCTGCTCACCCGGCCGGTAGATACTCCGGCGGGATCGGCGTGTCCGGCGTCTCGGCCAGCCAGTAGACGCTCAGGATCCACCAGCGGGAGCCGTCGTGGAACAGCTGGATGCTGTTGATCCCGCGCATGAACGGCGCCGCGTCCGACTGGCTGTGTACGCTGTCATAGGTCGACCAGACGTGGACCATGTGGCCGAACCGCTCGGACGTGCGGGCGATCTCGCGCTCGTGGAAGCCGTCGCGCATCAGCACCGGGCCGCTACGCTCGATGTACTCGTCCGGCGTGATCGAGCGGGCCACGCCCACGCCCTCGCGGTTGACCCCCGACGGCATCAGCCGTGCGGTCGGGTGGAACAGCGAGCGGAACCGGTCCCAGTCCCGCTCGACCCCCGCGTCGCCGGAGATCACGTCGTACAGCGCCGTGACGATGGCCTCGGGCGAGGCGACGTCGGCAGGCTGCGCCGTCGACGCCGACGGCGGGGCAGGCGGCGTCCGGGCGGCCGCCGGAACGGCACAGCTCAGCGCCACGGCGACGGCGAGGCTCGTCAAACGCATCCCGGCCTCCCTCAGCCCCGCCGCCCGAGCCGGCCGAACAGCTCCGAGAGCGCTGTCAGCCGCGCCGCGTCGGCCTTGGCCGTGTTCTCGCCGACCGCCGCCGCGAGAGCCTGCGACAGCTCCGTCGCCCGACCCCGGTTGGCGCGGCCGCCGCGCCACTGCTCGACCGCCGCCCGCGCCCTCTCGGCGAGGCCGGTCTCGAGTCCTCCCGACCGCGCCAACTGGTCCAGATAGGCCTGCGCCACGTCGGGATGGTCCTCCCACACGGGCCGGGTCTGGGTCTGCGGGTTGATGGTCTCCGCCATGACCCGTTCGGCCACCGCGATCTCGGCCGCCGACAGGTGTTCGCCGGGCGCCAGTTTCAATACGTCGAAGCCACGCGCGATCTCGCTGGCGTAGATGCGGCCGTTGAACCAGTAGGCCGACCAGTGGCCGCCCACGTAAAGCCTCTCCGCATCGATCGGCCCGCGGTCGAACCAGGCGATCTCGGTCGGCCGCGCCGGGTCGGTGAAGTCGATGATCGAGATACCCCCCTGGTACCAGGCCTGTAGCATCAGATCACGGCCCGGCACCGGGATCAGATTGCCGTTGTGGGCGACGCAGTTCTCCGTCCCGCCCTGGGCGGCCGGGAGTTTGAAGAAATTCTGGCCGACGAGGCGCCCGTTCTCGATCGTTGCGATCAGGTCCGCGCCCC
This sequence comes from Brevundimonas sp., assembly GCF_035626535.1. Lineage (GTDB taxonomy): Bacteria > Pseudomonadota > Alphaproteobacteria > Caulobacterales > Caulobacteraceae > Brevundimonas. The sequence goes on along the minus strand of NZ_DASPNO010000089.1, from coordinate 5,060 downwards.
AGCTGTGGGGATCCTCGGCCCGGCAGCGCGCCGAGGTGCCGCCGCCCCATTCGTCGGTGAACAGCACCTTGTCGCCCGCGACGTTGAAGGTGGCCGAGTGCCAGTAGGCCATGTCCGGATCGAACAGCTCCGACACCCGCGACGGGTTCTCCGGATCCGAGATGTCCAGCAGGATGCCGTTGCCGCTACACGCGCCCGCCGCCAGACCGATTTCCGGATAGACGGTGATGTCATGGCACTGGTTGGTCTGGGCCGTGTCTTGGCCGGCCACGCCGAATTTGCCGCCCTTCCACAGGCCGGCGATCTCGCCCGTCTCGCGGTCGGCGAAGATGCGCGGGCGGTTGACGATGGCGGCCTGTTCCGGCGCGTTCAGCGGCACCTTGATCACGTCAATGGAATACAGCGCGGTTTCGGGGTTTTCGCCCGGTTCGCCGCCCTGGCAGCTCGCCAGCTCCTCGCTCTTGCGCACGCTCGAAGTGCCCGAGTTGTAGATGTAGAGCACGTTCGGGTCTGTCGGGTGCGGGACCTGGGTGTGGGTGTGCGAGCCGCGGCAGGTCTGCACCGCCGCGATCTGGCGCGGAGCGGACAGGTCGCTGATGTCGAAGATGCGGATGCCGCGGAAGCGTTCGGCGTTGACCTCGCCCTCGGCGCCGCGGACGCCGCAGTCCAGACGACCGCGGTTCTGCTCGACCGACATGAACAGCAGGTTCCCGTGCACCGATACATCGCCCTGGCCGCCGGGGCAGACCACGGACAGGACCAGTTCCGGCGGGCCGTCGCCGCTCACGTCATAGGCGTTGAAGCCGTTGAAATTGCCTACGAACAGCCGTCCGTTCGACATCGCCATGTCGCTGTTGGCCATAGCCAGGGGGCTGTATTTTCGCGGCGGCAAAGGCTCTGCGGTCCCGGCCTCGACCGCCGCCGCCCGCACCCGCGCGGCTTCCGCCTCCTCGCGCGTCGGCGGGGCGAAAATGGCTTCGGGGTCGAAGAAGCCGGGGGCCGGCTGGACCGAATGCTCCAGCGTCAGATTGGAAATGGCCTGCCCGGCGTCGTGCAGCCCGGGCGCCAAGGTCGAGCGGACGTCCGTCCCGACCGGCGGGGACTGGCCCTCGGGGGCGGTCTGGGCCTGGGCCGCCGCTGCTCCGAACAGGACGCTGGCCGCCACGGCGGAGCTCAATAGAAGACTGCGGATGTTCATGGTCGCCCCTCGGATGAATGGATCTAAAGCTCGGACAGAATGGAGTGCATGCGCAGGATTTCGGCCGACTGGTCGGCGGTGACGGAGCTGGCGAAGTCGGACAGCATCGGATCCTCGGCCGCGTCCGGATCGTCCAGCAGCGCTTCGACCATGTCCAGCGCGCCCTGATGGTGCTGGATCATGCCTTCGAGGAACAGCCGGTCGAACTCGGGTCCGGTCGCGGCGGCCAGCGCCGCCATCTGCGCCGGCGACAGCATGCCCGGCATCAGCGGCTGGTCGGCGGCTCCGGCATGGCCGGCGTGAGGGTCTGCCGCCGTCTTCGGCAGAGCGCGGGCGGCCAGCCACTCCTCCATCAGCGCCATCTCGGCCGCCTGGCTGAGCGCGATCCGCTCGCCCATCAGACGCACCTTATGCGACGCCGTGCGGGTCCTGAGCAGCTCGACCATCTCCACCGCCTGGGCGTGATGGACCAGCATGTGCCGCATGAAGCGGACGTCGGCCTCGACGAACCCGGTCCGGCTCAGCTCCACCGCTTCGGCGGCGCTGATCATCCGTGATGTCTCGCCCGGCGCGCCGGGATTGAAGATCGGCGGTGTCTGGGGCGGCGTCAGGGCCGCGACCAGGCCAACGACGATCCCTGTCAGCATCAGGCTCAAATTCTCAGGCTCCGGCCGTGGGGAGGGGCGGCTGGCGGGGAGAGTAGGGGCCAGAAACCGGCGGGGGCAAGCTGGAAAAGCGCCGCCGGTCCTAGGCGCGCTCGATGGCGCCAGCCATCAGGTCCGCCGCCGCGGCCTCGTCGAGACCGGTCTCCCGCACCAGGGCGCGCCAGCTGTGGAAATCCAGCGCCAGGTGCAGCAGCGCCTGCTGGGCGGGAGACAGGTCAGAGCCCAGCACCTCGTGCCAGGCCGTGATCGTGGGGCCAAGGCGCAGTTCCGAGATCTCCCGGGTCGGCGCATGGTGCTCGGCGTCTCGCAGGACGCACCCGGTGACGTCGGCGGTCCGGCCATACCAGTCATAGACCGCGCTCAGCCCGGTCCGAAGCCTCTCTCCCGTGTCCTTCAGGCCTCGCCAATCCACGGCCTCCGGCGGCGGCGCGCCCGCGAGGAAGTGGGCGGAGCAGGCCAGCAGCAGGCTCTGCTCGTCCGGGAAGTGGGCATAGAAGGTGTTGCGCTGAACGCCGGCCCGCTCCGCGACCATGCTCAGGCTGGTGCGCGCGGGCCCCACCGTACCGTGCAGGTCGACGGCGGCCTCGACGATCCGCCGCCGGGTCTGCGCCTGCTGCTCGGCGCGCCGTTTCAGGGTGTAGCTTCGGGCCATGAAAAATAATTCACTGAACAGGCATGCGCAGCCATATTGACGCGCGGAGAATTTCGGTACACAGCGATGTACTACGAAATATCCGCACCGTCCAACTGGAGAAAGCTATGCAGACCCGCCTCGCCGAGATCGCCGACGGCGTCTATCGCCTGTCCACCTTCGTGCCGGAGGTCGGCCCCGGTGGCCTGACCTTCAACCAGTTCCTCATCCTCGGGGACGAGCCGCTGCTGTTCCACACGGGACCTCGCCGCATGTTCCCGCTCGTGCTGGAGGCGGCGTCCCGGGTGATGGCCCCGGAAAGGCTGCGCTGGATCACCTTCGGCCATTTCGAGGCCGACGAGTGCGGGTCCATGAACGAGTGGCTCGCCGTCGCCCCCCATGCGGTGATCGCCCACGGCCGCACCGGATGCGAGGTCTCCCTGAACGACATGGCCGATCGGCCGCCGCGCGCGCTCGACGACGGCGAGGTGATCGACCTGGGCGGCGGCAAGCGGGTCCGTTACATCGACACCCCCCACACGCCGCATGGCTGGGACGCGGGCGTGCTCTACGAGGAGTCGACCGGCGCCTTGTTCTGCGGCGACCTCTTCACTCAGAATGGCGACGAACCGCCTCTGGTGGAGCGCGACATTGTCGAGGCCGCCATCGCGGCGGAGGACGTGTTCGGCTACTCCGCCCAAAGTCCGGACATGGGGTCGACGATCCGCCGGCTTTCCGGGCTGGCTCCCCACACCCTGGCCCTGATGCACGGGCCGTCCTTCGCGGGCGACGGCGCGGGCGCCTTGCGGGCCCTGGCGGACGACTACGACCGCCGCGCCCTTGCCCGTCGACCCGCGCCCGAGCCGGCGTTCGCGTGATGGGAGCCTGAGGCCGGCGGCGATCGCTCCACGCTCGCCGCCGCCATCCGCGGATGCTAATCGGCCCTGATGCGCCGCCTTCTCGACTTCATCCTCAACATGGAGGGCCGCCGGTGGCGGACCCTGCTGGCGACGGCGCTGCTGCTCGGCGCCACGGTGGCCCTGCTGATGATCGGCAAGTCGCAGCTGGGGCTGGCTGCCGAGGAGAAGCTGGAGGCGTGGCTGCAGGGCTATGCCGGCAGCCCTTGGGCCTTCGTGGCCACGGTCATCCTGTTCATCGTCGCCGCCTTCATCGGGGCGCCGCAATTCATCCTCATCGCAGCCTGCGTCGTCGCCTTCGGGCCGTGGCTCGGCTTCGCCTACAGCTGGGTGGCGACCATCGCCTCGGCGGGCGTGACCTACTGGCTGGGTCGGGGACCGACGGCGCGGATGGTCGACCGCTTCGGCGGCCGCACCCTGAACCGGCTGAAGGGCTTCGTCGGCAAGAACGCCTTCTACGCCAGCTTCATGATCCGCAACGTGCCCTCGGCGCCGTTCATCGTCGTCAACATGGCCTTCGGCGCGACCCGCGCCTCGTTCCCGGCCTATCTGCTCGGCTGCGCCTTGGGCGTACTGCCCAAGACCGCCCTGGTGGCCTTCTTCGGCGGGGCGGTGGTCTCGGCGGTCAGCGGCGACGGCGTCTGGACTTCGGCCATCCTGGCGGGCGTGGCGGTGGTCTGGCTCGGCCTGATGCTGGGCGTGCGCGAACTGGTCAAACGGCGCGAGCGGGCGGCCGGCGCGCCCGACTGAGAAGCTTGGCTGACGGGAACGTGAACGGCCACGCTGCAGATAGCGCGGACACGGGCCCCGGACGCGCCGCATGGGGGTTGTAATCGCCTCCGCACACTGCCAAACGGGCCTTCGGTCGGTCAGGCGATAACGATCAGCAGGCGGCGCGGATGGGGATGCGCGCGGCCGGGCGTCGCCGAAGCGGATCGAGACTGCGAACGCCCCATTTAAGGCCCGAACGAACGGTATCCCGGATCCATGTTCAACAGCATTTTCGGCGCGATCTCGAACGACATCGCCATCGACCTCGGCACCGCCAACACCCTGATCTACATGAAGGGCAAGGGCATCGTGCTCAACGAGCCCTCGGTGGTGGCCCTGCGCAATGTCGGCGGCCGAAAGATCGTCCACGCCGTCGGCATCGAGGCCAAGCAGATGCTGGGCCGCACCCCCGGCCACATGGAAGCCATCCGTCCGATGCGCGACGGGGTCATTGCAGACTTCGAAGTCGCCGAGGAGATGATCAAGCACTTCATCCGTAAGGTTCATAACCGCAAGGGCTTCGTGAACCCCAAGGTGATCGTGTGCGTGCCGTCGGGCGCCACCGCCGTCGAGCGCCGCGCCATCAACGATTCCTGCCTCAACGCCTCGGCCCGCCGCGTGGGCCTGATCGACGAGCCCATGGCCGCCGCGATCGGGGCCGGCCTGCCGATCCACGAGCCGACCGGTTCGATGGTCGTCGACATCGGCGGCGGCACCACCGAGGTGGCCGTGCTGTCGCTGTCGGGCATCGTCTATTCGCGCTCGGTCCGCGTCGGCGGCGACAAGATGGACGAGGCGATCATCAGCTACATGCGCCGCAACCATAACCTGCTGATCGGCGAGACCACCGCCGAGCGCATCAAGAAGGACATCGGCAC
>NZ_DASPNO010000088.1:0-5610 GCF_035626535.1 Brevundimonas sp. | reverse complement strand
GCGGCGGCGCGGGCGGCGGCGGCCTCGGCCTGGGCGGCGTTGGCGGCCTTGTCGGCGGCGGCGGCCTGCTCGCGGGCGGCGGCGTCGCGGCGGGCGCGTTCCTCGGCGGCGGCGCGTTCACGTTCGGCCTGCTGGCGGGTGGCCAGCTCGATGGCGCGGCGGCGCGCCTCCTGCTCGGAGGCGGACAGGCCGCCGGCTTCCCGCGAGGGAGCGGCCGGACGCGGGGCGGCGGGCGCCTCGGTCTTCGGACGCGCGACGTCGAAGCCCTGCGGGCGCTGATGCCCGGGGACGGCGCCGACGCGGCGCTTGGTTTCGACCACCACGGTCTTGGTGCGGCCGTGGCTGAAGCTCTGGCGCACGGTGCCGGTCGAAACCGATCCCGCCTGCCGGGGCTTCAGGCTCAGCGGCGCGCGCGGTCCCGTCTGGGACGGAGTCCCGGTCGGGGTCTGCTGGCCGTCGTTGGTCTTGTCGTTCTCGTCAGTCATCCGGTCGCTTTACTCGGGATGGCGGGAGATCCGCCATCGTCTCGTTCAAACACAAAAAGCCGTGCGGCGCCCCGCCCCCCGATCAGGGAGCAGAACCCCGCCCGCTCAAATCCTTGTTCGGGTCCTCAGCCGGCCTCGCACCCCACTCCGGGGGCAGAAGCGGTCGAAATCCCGCCAGTCGTTCGACCTCGAAGGTCCAGCGATCGGCCCGCCCGCCCTCAAGCAGGACGGCGTGTATCGCATTTTCCAGCCCGAGGGCCAAACTCAAATCGTCCGCCGTGAAGGCGCCGCAGACTTTCGGCGGCGGCGTCTGGTGTTTCGCCAGGGAAAGCAGCTTGCCCCGTCCGTCGGCGGACCCGTCCGCCGCCTCCACGATCCACGCGGCCTTGCCGGCGCGGATCGCGGCGGCGGCCTTTTCGAAGCCCGAGATAAGCACGCCTTCGCGCCGGGCAAGACCCAGCTGGTCCAGACAGCGCCGGAACAGCAGGCTATCGACCAGATCGGGCAGGTCGGCGGAGGGCCTCAGCGGCGCCTTGGCCGCGCGCGAGAACAGGTTCTTCTTCACCGCCGCCTCGACTGAGGCGCGGTCGGCGGCGACCCAGAGGCCGCGGCCCGGCAGCTTGCGCGCCAGGTCGGGAGCGACCGTGCCGTCCGGAGCGGCGACGAAGCGGATCAGGCGAGATTCATCCATGACCTGGTGGCTGACCAGATCGCGGCGTTCCCTATCGATCGTCGCTTCGCGCAGACTCATGGAGGGCCCGGTCTCCCATCACGCGTCTTGGGGCTGTTCGGAGTCCCCGGCGAGGATCTCGTCTTCGTCGCCCTGCGGCGCTTCCTCGCCCTCGGCGGGAGCGAAGACGGCGTCAGCGTCGTATTCGCCCTCGTCCTCGTATTCCGGCTCCGGCTCGGGCTGGGGCAGTTCGGAGGCGTCGATCCAGCCGGCCGCGACGCGCGCTTGCAGGATCAGCATCTCGGCCTCTTCCTGGGCGAGGTTGAAGCTCTCGAGGACGCCCGGGACCTTGACCCGCTCGCCGTTCTTCACCTCGTAGCCGCCGCGGATCTCATCGGTCGCCAGATCGGCCAGATCCTCGACGGTCTTCACGCCGCCCTCGCCGAGGGCGACGGCGATCTGCAAGGTGACGCCCGGCACGTCCAGCACGCCGTCCTCGACGCCCAGCTCCTTGCGCTTCGCGTCGAGAATGGCCGCCTGGCGGTCGAGGAAGTCGCGGGCGCGGGCCTGCAGCTCCTCCGCCGTGTCCTCGTCGAAGCCTTCGATATCGGAGATCTCGTAGGGCTCGACGAAGGCCAGGTCCTCGACGGTTGCGAAGCCTTCGGTGACCAGCAGCTGGGCGATGACCTCGTCGACGTCCAGCGCTTCCTGGAACAGGGCGGTGCGCTCGGTGAACTCGCGCTGGCGGCGCTCGGAGTCCTGCGACTCCGTGATGATGTCGATCTGCCAGCCGGTCAGCTGCGACGCGAGGCGGACGTTCTGACCGCGGCGGCCGATGGCCAGCGACAGCTGCTCGTCGGGCACCACCACCTCGACGCGGTCGGCTTCCTCGTCGAGGACGACCTTGGACACCTCGGCCGGGGCCAGGGCGTTGACGATGAAGGTCGGCTCGTCCGAGTTCCACTGGATGATGTCGATCTTCTCGCCCTGCAGCTCGGCGACCACCGCCTGCACGCGCGAGCCGCGCATGCCGACGCAGGCGCCGACCGGATCGATCGAGGAGTCGTTGGAGAGCACGGCCATCTTGGCGCGCGAGCCGGCGTCGCGAGCGGCGGCGCGGATCTCGATGACGCCGTCATAGACCTCGGGCACTTCCTGGGCGAACAGCTTGGCCATGAAGCCCGGGTGCGAGCGCGACAGCATGACCTGCGGCCCCTTGGCCTCCGGACGCACGTCGTAGATGTAGGTGCGGATCCGGTCGCCGATGTTGAACACCTCGCGCGGGATCGAGTCGTTGCGGCGCATGATGCCTTCGCCGCGGCCCAGGTCGACGACGGTGTTGCCGTATTCGACGCGCTTGACGGTGCCGTTGACGATCTCGCCGACGCGGTCCTTGAACTCTTCGTACTGGTTGGCGCGCTCGGCGTCGCGAACCTTGCCCATGACCACCTGGCGGGCCATCTGGGTCTGCACCCGGCCGAACTCGAACGGCGGCAGGTTCTCGACGTACTCCTTGCCGACGAAGGCTTCCGGATCGCGCTTCAGGGCGTCCTTCAGGCGCACCATGGCGCTGTCGTTGAACTCTTCCAGTTCGTCTTCCGGCTGCCAGTCGTCCTCGACGATGGTGACGTGGCGGGTCAGGGCCAGCTCGCCCGACTTGATGTCGATCTTGGCGCGGATGTCGTGGTGGGCGCCGTAGCGCGACTTGGCGCCCTTCTGGATCGCCTCCTCGATCGCCTCGACGACGATCTCCTTGTCGATATTCTTCTCGCGCGCGACCGCGTCGGCGATCTGCAGCAGTTCGAGTCGGTTCGCGGAAACGCCGGCGACAGCCATGCTCTTAGTCCTCGGTCTCGGGTTCGTTGTTGTCGTTACGGGCGGCGCGCTTCTCGGCGCCCGCCTTCATCAGTTCGTCGGTCAGCACCAGCTTGGCGTCGACCAGCCAGTCGAAGGGGATCAGAGCGGTGTCCGCCTCCCCCTCCAGATCGATGGCGATGTTGTCGCCGTCGGTCCCTGCGACGGTGCCCTTGAAGCGCTTGCGCCCCTCGATCATCCGGTCCGTCTCCAGTCGGGCTTCGAAGCCTTCGAACAGTTCGAAATCGCTCTGGCGGGTCAGGGGACGGTCGACGCCGGGCGACGACACCTCCAGCAGATATTCACCGCTGATCGGATCGGCGGCGTCCAGCACCTCGGACACGGCGCGGCTCAGCCGGGCGCACTCCTCGACGGCGATGTCGTGGTCGGAGGGCCGCTCGGCCATGATCTGCAGCCGCCGGCGCTGGGTGCCGCCCATCAGCCGCACGCGCACGATGTCGAGGCCGAGGCTCTCCGCCACGGGTTCGATCAGCTCCAGCAGAGCGCGGTCTTCGACGGTCTTGGCCTTCAAGGCTGGGTCCCGGACAAAACAAAAGCGGCTGGCCTCCAGGGCCGCCGCTTCAAACGGCGCCGTTGGACGCCGGTCTAACGATGTGAGGGGGCATATAGGCCAAAGCGTCCGGCGTGGGAAGACCTGTCAGGTTTTGCGGCTCTCGCGCCGGTCGAGCCAGTTGTTCGCGAGCGTCAGAAGGACCGCGGCGACTGCGGCCAGCGCGACGCAACCAGCAACCCAGGGCGCAACGCCTGTCCAGTCGTCCCTTCGCTGCAGAAGGAAGAGCACGAGGAGGAGCGCGAGCATCAGTCCGCCTCCCACCGCTCCGGTCAGCCGCCACGATTGCGGACGCTCGAGACAGGCGGAGATGAGGCGGGCGAGCGCCGACGTCCCCGCCAGCGGCACGAAGGCCGTCGTCACCACGATGGCCAGAAACCAGAGCTCGTGACCCTGACCCCCGCCCGCTGCATAGGAGGCGAGTATGAACACGATCCCAAGGACCAATGGCAGGAGGCCCGCCACGGCCACGATGAGAAGAACCTCCCTGAGCGCCCTCATCATGTTTTCCAGCCCTTCGGTCCGTCCAACCATGCCGTGCGCAATCGCGGATTGCCATCCAGTGGACAGCCCGCCAGAACAGTTCCCGATGAAAGTCTACTGGATTGGTCTCGACACGCCCGGCCGTCTCGGCGTGTCCCGCAAGCCCGACGGCGGGGAAGCCCTCGAAGGACAGATCGAAAAGCTGGGACACGGCATGGTCGACCATGTCGTCAGCCTGCTTGAGCCCGAAGAGGCGGCGAAGCTGGGGCTGGCCGATGAGGCCGCGACCTGCGAGCGGCACGGCGTCGGCTTCTACAACTTCCCGATCACCGATCACGGCGTCCCGGAGAACGTCGAACACTATCGCCGCGTCGCCCACGCCATGGACCGGCGGCTAAGGGCCGGACAGGCGCTGGTCGTGCACTGCCGGGCCGGGCTCGGCCGCGCCCCCTCGCTGGCCATCAGCGCCCTCATCGCCGGCGGCATGAACGTCGACGAAGCCATCCTGCGCGTCGGCGGCGCCCGCGGCCGGCCGGTGCCCGAAACCGACGAACAGTTGGCCTTCCTGAGGAAGTTCGCGGCAGGCGAGGTCTAGTTGCGGACGAACTCGAGGAAGATAGGCGGGGTGTCGCCCAGCTTCTTCTCCTCGTAGCGGGTGACCACGTGATCGGCCGGGGCCTCGCGCCAGTCGTCGGCCCGCTCCGCCTGCCATTCCAGCCCCGGCGTCCGCTCGAACCGTTCCAGAGCCCAGTCGGCGTAGTCCTTCCAGTCGGTGACGAAGCGCAGCCGTCCGCCGGGCTTCAACAGTCGCGCGATCTCCGCTGCCGTCTCGTCCTGCACCAGCCGCCTCTTGTTGTGCCGCGCCTTGGGCCACGGGTCGGGAAACAGGATCATCACCCGGTCCAGCGAGGCGTCGGGCAGGACCGTCATGACGTCGCGGGCGTCTCCGGCGTGGACGCGGACGTTCTTCAGGCCGCCCTCCTCGATATGGCGCAGGGCCGAACCGACGCCGTTCAGGAACGGCTCGCAACCGATCATCAACGCCTCGGGGTGGCGGGACGCCTGCGCCGCCAGATGCTCGCCGCCGCCGAAGCCGATCTCGAGCCAGACCTCACTGGCGCCGGGCATCAGCGCCTCCGGGTCCAGCAGACCAGTGGTCGGATCGGGCAGGGCGACGGAGGGCAGCAGCGTATCGAACAGCGCCGCCTGCCGCGGCTTCAGGGCGCGAGACTTGATGCGGCCGAACGAGCGGAGCGGGCGGTGGGCGGAGTCGTCGGGGGAGGACATGTCGGGCGCTATAGCCGCGATAGAGCTAGCAGGCAGCAGGAATCAAGCCGGCCGCGCCCTGTCTCGCTCAGACCAGCGCCTTCAGCTTCTCGACCAGATCGGTCTTCTCCCAGCCGAAGCCGCCGTCCGCGTCCGGCTCGCGCCCGAAATGGCCGTAGGCGGCGGTGCGGGCGTAGATCGGCCTGTTCAGGCCCAGATGCTCGCGGATGGCCCGCGGCGTGGCGCCGCCGATCAGGCCGGGCAGCTTTTCCTCCAACACG
>NZ_DASPNO010000087.1:0-14839 GCF_035626535.1 Brevundimonas sp. | reverse complement strand
CCGCCGTGCGGGGTGGAGAAGGTCTTGTGCAGGTTGATGTGCATGGCGTCGACGCCGAGGTCGCCGGGCTTCACGCGGCCGACGATGGCGTTGAAGTTCGCGCCGTCGCAGTAAAAGTAGGCGCCGGACGCATGCGTGAGTCGCGAAATCTCCAGGATATCGCGTTCAAAGAGGCCGCAGGTGTTCGGGTTGGTGACCATTATTGCCGCAATACTGTCGTTCAGCTTGGCGGCGAGGTCGGCGAGGTCGACGCGGCCGTCGGCGGTCTGGGCGATCTCGGTAACGGAATACCCGACGAAGGCGGCGGTGGCGGGGTTCGTGCCGTGGGCCGAGGTGGGCGTCAGCACGGTGCGGCGGTGGCCCTGGCCGGCGGCCTCGTGGGCGGCCTTGATCGCGAGGAGGCCGCAAAGCTCGCCGTGGGCGCCGGCCTTGGGCGAGAGGGCGACGGCCGGCATGCCGGTCAGGGTCTTCAGCCAGTGGGCCAGCTGGTCCATCAGCTCCAGCGCGCCCTGCACCGTCGACTGCGGCTGCAGCGGATGGATGTCCGAGAAGCCCGGCAGACGCGCCATCTTCTCGTTGAGGCGCGGGTTGTGCTTCATCGTGCACGAGCCCAGCGGATAGATGGCCAGATCGATGGCGTGGTTCTTCTGGCTCAGCCGCACATAGTGGCGCATCGCCTCGGGCTCGCTCAGGCCGGGCAGGCCGATCGGATCCTTGCGCACCAGATCGCCGAGATCGGAACCATCGCCCTTCGGTTCCGGCAGGTCGACGCCGGTCTTTCCCCAGCCGTCGCTCTCGAAGATCAGGTGCTCGTCCTGCAGCAGGCCGCGCCCGCCGGTCAGGGTGGCGGGTTTGCTCTCGACCCGGTTCGGGGTGGTCGGCCGGCCGACCGTGTTCATGGTGCTCATTACAGAACCTCCGCCAGGGCGGTCTTCAGGGCGGCGATATGCGCCTGCGTCGTGGTCTCGGTGGCGGCGACCAGCAGGACGTCGTCCATGCCGGCGGCGGGGGCGAGGCGGCCGAAGGGCACGCCGGCCAGCACGCCCCTGGCGGCCAGCGCGTCGACCACTTCCGATGCGCTCTTCGGCAGCCGCACCGCGAACTCGTTGAAGAACCGCGGCGTCAGCACCTCCACACCCGGGATCGACGCCAGTGCTTCCCGCGTCCCCACCGCCGTCTCGTGGTTCAGCAGGGCCAACTTCCGCAGCCCCGTCTCGCCCAGCAGGCTCATGTGGATGGTGAAGGCCAGGGTGCACAGGCCCGAGTTGGTGCAGATGTTGGACGTCGCCTTGTCACGGCGGATGTGCTGCTCCCGCGTCGACAGCGTCAGCACGAAGCCGCGCGTCCCGTCGGCGTCCACTGTCTCGCCGGTCAGGCGGCCCGGCATCTGCCGGATCAGCTTCTCACGGCAGGCGAACAGGCCGACGTAGGGCCCGCCGAAATTCAGCGCATTGCCGATCGACTGGCCCTCGGCGGCGACGATGTCCGCCCCCATCTCGCCCGGCGACTTGAGCAGGCCCATCGACACGGCCTCGGTGACCACCACGATCAGCAGCGCGCCGGCGGCATGGGCGGCCTCGGCGATCTTCGTCACGTCGGTCGCCGTGCCGAACACGTTCGGGGTCTGGACCACGACGCAGGCGGTGTCCGGCCCGATCTGAGCGATCACATCGGCCTCGGCGTCGACCGCCGCCGGCAGAACCTGGGTCTCGACGCCGACCGCGTGCACCACCGTCTCGGTCGCGGCGACATAGTGCGGATGCACCCCGCCCGAGATCACCGCCGTGTTGCGACGGGTCACCCGCGTCGCCATCAGCACGCCCTCGGCCATCGCCGTCGATCCATCGTAGAGCGAGGCGTTGGCCACCGGCATGCCGGTCAGATTCGCGACCTGGGTCTGGAACTCGTACAGATACTGCAGCGTGCCCTGGGCGATTTCGGGCTGGTAGGGCGTATAGCTGGTCAGGAACTCCGACCGCTGGATCACGTGATCCACCGTCGCCGGCACATGGTGGCGATAGGCTCCCGCGCCGCAGAAGAACGGAACCGAGCCGGCCGCGGTGTTCTTCGCCGCCAGCGCCCCGAGCGCCCGCTCGACCTCCAGCTCCCCCGCCACGCGAGGCAGGTCCACGAACCCCGCCCGCCGCGCCGCCTGCGGCACGTCCACGAACAGGTCGTCGATCGACTTGGCCCCGATCGCCGCCAGCATGGCGGACCGGTCGTCGGGCGTGAGAGGCAAATAGCGCATTCTTGAATCCGCTCATCCCGGCCAAAGCCGGGACCCAGTTCTGTCCAGCGAGGTGCTGGCGTTTCAGGACAACAGTAGCGGCCCACGATCTCCACCGATCACCCAAGGCACTGGGTCCCGGCTTTCGCCGGGATGGGCGGGGAGAAAGTTCAAAGGGTGGTCAGGTACTGGTCGTAGGCCGCCCGGTCCATCAGGGCGTCAACCTGCGAGGCATCCGACACGCGGATCTTCGCGAACCAGCCTTCGCCTTCCGGATCGGCGTTGACCGTCTCGGGGGCCGAGGCCAGGGCGGCGTTGCCCTCGACGATCTCGCCCGACACCGGGGCGTAGACGTCCGAGGCCGCCTTGACGCTCTCGACCACGGCGAAGCTGTCGCCCTGGCTGACGGTCTTGCCGGCGTCCGGCGTCTCGACGAACACCACGTCGCCCAGAGCCTCGGCGGCATGCTTGCTGATGCCGACGGTGGCGATGTCGCCGTCGAGGCGAACCCACTCGTGATCCTTGGTGAAATGCATTCTCGGTTCTCTCTTCTCGTCATCCTCGGGTTTGACCCGAGGATCAGACGTTGGGCGGGGCTGACTGACGAAACACGGCCAGGACCGTGCCACGGATAATCTGGCCCTCGGATCAAGTCCGAGGGCGACGGCGGGTTATTTCGGCTTCCTGTAGTAGCGTTGGGCGACGAAGGGCATGGCGACGACCTCGGCGGCGGCGGCCTTGCCGCGCACGACGACCTTCAGTTCGGCGCCCAGTTCGGCGAAGGCCGGCGGCACATAGCCCATGGCGATGTTGCGGCCCAGCGTCGGCGAGGGCCCGCCCGAGGTGACGTTGCCGATGACGTTCCCGTCCATGTCGGCGATCTCGGCGCCCTCGCGGGCCGGAGCGCCTTCCTTGACGCTGAGACCCACGCGGACCTGCGCCGGGCCCTCGGCCAGCTCCTTCAGGATGCGGCCGGCGCCGTTGAAGTCGGCCCGCTCCTTGCGCGACTTCGACAGGGCGAAGGTCAGCGCCGCCTCGACCGGGCTGGTCGTGGCGTCGATGTCGTGGCCGTGCAGCGGCAGGCCGGCTTCCAACCGAAGGCTGTCGCGGGCGCCGAGGCCGATCGGCTTGACCCGGGCGTCCTCCAGCAGGGTGTTCCAGATGCGCCCGGCGTGATCGGCCGGTACGGAGATCTCGTAGCCGTCCTCGCCGGTGTAGCCGGAACGCGACACGAAGCAGTCGACCCCGAACAGCACCAGCCGGGCGCAATCCATGAAGCCGAACTCGGCCAGCACCGGCTCGTGCTTCGCCATCACCTCGGCCGCCTCAGGCCCCTGGATCGCGATCAGCGCCCGGTCGGCCAGCACAGTCAGCCGGGCGTCGCCCTCCAGGTTGCCCTCGAGGAAGGCGAAGTCCGCGTCCTTGTTGCCGGCGTTGACTACGACATAGAGGCCGTCATGGTCGGGACGCCCGGCCATCAGGTCGTCCATGATGCCGCCCTCGGCGTTCAGCAGCAGGCTGTATTTCTGCCGCCCGGCCTTCAGGCTCGCATAGTCGCCGGGCACGAAGCGTTCGAACTGGGCCACCGCGTCGGCGCCGGTGATCTTGCACTGGCCCATGTGCGAAACGTCGAACAGGCCGGCGTGCTCGCGGGTCCAGCGGTGCTCGGCCAGCACGCCTTCGTACTGCACCGGCATGTCATAGCCGCCGAAGCCGACCATACGCGCGCCCAGCGCGCGATGCGCGGCGTTGAGGGGTGTGGTCTTCAGGGTCTCGTCGGTCATGGTCAGACTTTCACGGTCGCGTTTTGAAGCGGAAGGCTCCGCCGTCCTCGCGCCCCCGCTGTCCTGAAGCCTGAGAGATTCCGGCGGGTTCCCGCCTTGCTCCGTCGGCGCGCCCGCAAGAGCGACTTTCCAGCGTCCGTATGTCCTCGCGGTCCGTTTGCCTGAGCGTTTCCGGGGCGGTTGCGCCTTCGGCTCCGGACCCCTCGAAAGGGCTCCGATCTCTCCCGCGAGAGCGCCGCGACCTAGGCCCCGACTCCGGTGTGAAGTCAAGCGGGGGCGAGGCGAGTGGCAAGTCGTGGCTCCATGGATTTCTCCGGCGCTCGCTACCGCGACTCGTCGCGAAGTTGATCGGCATGAGCGATCACATGTTCGCCGAGGGCCTCGATGAACGAGCGGACGTGCGGCTGTCGCCGCGCGCCCGCATGGGACAGAATCCAGATGTCGGGGCAGTTCGCGCCGCCGGCGTCGAAGCACTTGACCAGTTCGGGGTCGTTGCGACCCAAAAGACAGGGCAGGGACGAAAGCCCCAGCCCCGCACGGACGGCGGATTGCAGGCTGGCCAGCGAATTGCTGCGCCAGACGACCTTGGCGTTGGGCGCCGCCTCCTCGAGCCAGAGCATGGCCGGAAAACCGCCCGTCGACCGCTCGCTGCTGAGGATCGCGTGTCCCTCGCATTCGGGAAGGCTGGAGGGCCGTCCCTTGGTATCCGCATAGCCGCGGCTGCAGTAGACCGCCCACGGCGCGTCGGCGAGCCGTCGGCCTATGAGGTCGGAGTCCTCGAGGCCATTGATCGTGGCCCGCAGCGCGACGTCGGCCTCACCACGCGTCAGGTCGAGGAACCGGTCCGAAAGCAGCAGCTGAATCTCGACGTCCGGGTGGGTCCGCTGGAAGGCGAGCACGGCGGGGGCCAGGAGCAAATTCGCGACCGGTTCGGCGGCGGTGACCCGGATCGTTCCGGTGAGACGCCTCGAGCGGGACGCCATCACGTCGGCGATCGCCGCCATCTCGCGTGCAACCTGTTCCGCAAGGGGGAGGATTTCCTGGCCGGCGTCCGTCAGCCTGTAACCAGTCCGACCACGCTCGAAGAGAGCGACCCCGGTCGCCTGTTCCAGCCCGGCGATCCTGCGGACGACGGTGGGCTGGCTGACGCCCAGCCGCCGCGCCGCCGCCAGTGTGGTCCCGGCTCGCGCCACTGCCGCGAAGACCTTGAGATCGTCCCAGTCGAACATGGTCCTTCGTTATTCAACGGCGAATAGCCGGCGCGCAATAACGTTGATTGCCGGGAATTCAGGCGAAATCTAGCTTCACCTCCGAAAGCGCAAGTCAGCCTCCGGACCCGATCGACTGGCCGATGCGCGCGCCATGGAACGGAGCCATCATGGCTATCAGCATTGCACTCCTCAAAACGGTCGTCGCTCTCGCGATGGTCGACCCCGGGGCGGGCGAACCGACGCTGGACCAGGTCCGCGCGGCGACCGAGCGCTTCCGGGACGTCAATGTGGCCTTGGCCGAGGGCTATATGCGGGACCCGCTGAACCTGTGCGACACCGCGGAGATGATGGGACGTCCCGCGGAGCTGGGCGCGATGGGCATCCATTTCGCCCGGCCCGATCTACTCGGCATCTCGGGGCCGCCGAACCCGCGGGTGAGCGGCTCCGGGACCCATACGGACTTCCTCAAACCCGCCATCCTGATCTATGAGCCGCAGGCGGATGGCTCGCTCGAGCTCGTCGCGGTCGAGAATCTGGTTTTCGCCGACAGCTGGAGGGCGGCCGGACATGATGCGCCCCCGATGTTCCACGGCGTGGCCTACGACACCATGGCTGATGACCCTTCGACTCCGGTGGACGAGGCTCACCTGTTCGAGCCTCACCATGACCGGCATGTCTGGATCTATCGGGAGAACCCAAACGGGGTGTTCGCCCCGTTCAATCCGGCCGTGACCTGCGAGCATCACCGCAACGGCGGCGCCCACGCCGGCCACGCCTCCGTCCCGGCCCACGCTCCCTGACGAAGCGCGGGGCCGTACAGGCTCACGCCGCCGCATAGGCGTCCACCTCGGCCAGCAGCCGGGCCTGCTCCGCCTCGTCCAGGAACGATCCCTCGAAGCTGTTCCGGGCGATCCGCGTCACCTGCTCCCGGGTCAGCCCCACCGCCACGGCCAGCCGGCGGTAGTTGTCGTTCACATAGCCGCCGAAATAGGCCGGGTCGTCCGAGTTCAGCGTCACATGCAGCCCCCGGCGCAGCATCTCCGGCACGGGGTGGTCCTTCAAATCCTTGACCACGCAGAGCTTCAGGTTCGACAGCGGGCAAACCGTCAGCGTCATCTGCGACGCCGCCAGCCGCTCAATCAGGGCCTCGTCCTCCATCGAGCGGTTGCCGTGATCCATCCGGTCGATGTGCAGCAGGTCCAGCGCCTCGCGCACATACTCCGGTGGTCCTTCCTCGCCGGCGTGGGCGACGCGCTTCAGCCCCATCTGGCCGGCGCGTTCGAACACCCGCTGGAATTTCGACGGCGGGTGCCCGACTTCGGATGAATCCAGCCCGACTCCCTCGATCCGGCCCAGCCACGGCTCCGCCTGATGCAGCGTGTCGAAGGCCGCGTGCTCGTCGAGATGGCGCAGGAAGCACAGGATCAGCTTCGAACTGACCCCCAGCTCGCTCTCCGCCCGCTTCATCCCGGCCAGCAGGCCCTCGGCCACGACCCCGAACGGAATGCCGCGGTCGGTGTGGGTCTGGGGGTCGAAGAAGATCTCGGCGTGACGCACAGTGTCGGCCGCGGCCCGCCGGAAATAGGCCACCGCCAGGTCGTGGAAGTCCTCCTCCGTCTGCAGCACCGCGGCCCCGGCGTAATAGATGTCGAGGAAGTCCTGCAGGTTGGAGAAGTCGTAGGCCGCCCGCACCGCCTCGACCGTGTCGAACGGAATGGCCACGCCGTTGCGCCGGGCCAGCTCGAACATCAGCTCCGGCTCCAGCGACCCCTCGATGTGCAGATGAAGCTCCGCCTTGGGCAGGCCGGCGATATAGGCGTCAAGGGACATGGACGGGTCTCCGGTCGTGAAGCGGGAGTGGTGCGGTCTTGAGGGCGTCGAGCACGCCGGCGGTCAGCCGCCGGTTGGCGGCGATCAGGCTCCCGGGCATGGTGCGCAGGTCGTTCTGCACCCACAGGCGCAGCTGCCCGACGAAGGCCCCGGCGAGGAAGGCCGCGACCTGCCGGCGCTCCTCCGGCGGGAGGTGGGGCAGGGCGGCGTCGAGGTTGGTTTCCGCGATCAGCCGCAGCCGCCGCTCCCCGGCCGCCAGCATCACTTCCATCGCCCGCGACCGTCCGGCGCTGCGCGCGAAGGCCAGATTGCCGGCGATGTGATGCGTCACATGGGCGACGGGCAGGATCTCCTCCGCCAGCCCCTCGCGCCGCGCCAGGGCGTCGCAGATGTCGATCATCCCGCAGAACGACCGGCCGAGGAAATCGTCCCGGTCCTGGAAGTGGGCATAGAAGGTCGACCGGCCGACGCCCGCCGTCCGCACCAGATCGCCGATGCGGATCGAATCGAGGTCCTGCGTCCGGCCCAGCTGCATCAGGGCGTGACCGAGCCGGCCGCGCGTGCGGGCCACGCGCTGGTCCATGCCTTCCCGTCCCGGACTGTTTCCGGACATTCCCCGCCTCCGTGTCCCGCAACGCCGCGACGTGCGGGAGGAGCACTGGTTTTCCACCCGAACCGCGGCCACGACAAGCGCAACGAGGGGAGATCGCATCATGACCAGCCGCAACGCCTGCGCCGCCGCGCTCATCGCCGGATGGGCCGGCTACATCGCCCTGATGGCGGTCCACCCCACCCGCCTCGGCGGACCGGCGCTCGGGCACGTCAGCCTGAACGACGCGGTGCACTGGACCGGTCTGCTGCTCCTGCCGGTCCTGATGTACGCCTACGTCGAGCTCGGGCGCCGCCTCGACCTGCGCCGGCCGCTGGTGCTGCTGGCCGTCTGCGCCGTGATCGCCAGCCTGTTCGCCGGGATGGCCGCCGCGACCATGAGCGGCCTCGTCATGGCCGGGGTGGCCGGGGCGGGCGACGAGTTTCCGCCGGAGACCCTCCACGCCATGCGCGACGTCGTCTTCGCGCTGAACCAGGGCTTCGCCGCCGTCCACTATGTGCTGCTGATGATCGGCATCGGCCTGTTCGCCCTCGCATGGCCGAACCGGCCGTCGGACTCCGGCCTGAAGTGGGGCGGCGTGCTGGCCGCCGCGGGCTTCCTGGTCTGGCTGGCGACCGGGACCTGGGGCGCGGATGTGCACAGTGTGCTGGCGGTGGTCGTCGTAGCCGGCGCCTGGAGCATCGTCGCCGCCCTCGCCCAGCGCAGCCTGCCGGACGAGGCCTGAGCCTACATCCGCTCCGGCGTGTCGATGCCGAGCAGGTCCAGCGCCCGCTCCAGCTGGTCCAGCACCGCCTTCGACAGCGTCAGCCGCGAACCCTTCGTCGCCTCGTCCGGCGCGGCCAGCACCGGGCAGGCGGCGTAGAATTTCGAGAACGACTGGGCCAGCCGGTAGGCGTGCTCCGAGATCAGATGCGGCATCCGCTTGTCGTAGGCCTCGGCCACGGCCTGCGAGAAGGCGTCCAGCGTGAGCGCCAGATCGCGCTCCGCCGGCTCCCCGATCGCCACCGGGCCCGCCGTCGCGCCCTGCTCCGCCGCCCGTCGCAGCAGCGATTTGATCCGCACCGCCTGGTACAGCAGATACGGCCCGGTCTTGCCCTCGAAGCTCATGAACCGGTCGAGGTCGAAGATGTAGCTGGTGGTCCGGCTGTTCGACAGGTCGGCGAACTTCAGCGCCGCCACCGCCACCTTGCGGGCGATGTCCTCGAACTCCGCCTCGGGCAGGTCGGCCCCCAGCTTCGCCTCGCGCAGCCGCTCCCGCGCCTTGCCCGTGGCCATGCTGATCAGGTCGTGCAGCTTCAGCACCCCGCCGGCGCGGGTCTTGAAGGGCTTGCCGTCCGGCCCGTTCATGGTCCCGAAGCCGAGGTGCTCCAGCGACCCTTCCGCCGCATAGCCGGCGAGATAGGCCGCCCGGAACACCTGTTCGAAATGCTCCGCCTGCCGCTCGTCGACGACATAGAGGATCAGGTCGGGGTCGATGGCCTTGCGCCGGTCGAGAATGGTCGCCAGATCGGTCGTGCCGTACATGGCCGAGCCTTCGGACGAGATGACCAGCAGCGGCGGCGGGCTCGGGGCCTCGACGACGCTGCCGTCGGCCAGTTTCCGCTTCCGCGTCTCGCCCGGCCGCGCCACATGCACCACCCGCGCGCCGGCGTCCTCGACCAGCAGGCCGCTCGTCTCCAGATGCGCGATCATCTCGGGCATCAGCGGGTCGGCGTCGCTCTCGCCGTTCCACAGGTCGAAGGTCACGCCCAGCGCCCCGAACTCCCGCTGCAGCCCGCTCATCGACACGTCGTGCATGTGCCGCCACAGGGCGCGGTAGCCCGGCCGTCCCGCCTGCAGCTCCGCCGTCGCCTTGCGGGCCCGGTCGCGGAACTCCGCGTCTTCCCTGGCCCGGGCGGCGGCGGCCGGATACAGCCGCTCGAGGTCTTCCAGCGTCACCGGGCTCTCCGCCGGGAACGGTCCGTCGCCCCCGGCGAGGAAGGCGTCGCCCTTGCCCTCGTCCGCCACCGCGACGATCAGCAGCCCCATCTGGAAGCCCCAGTCGCCGAAATGGGCGTCGCCCCAGACCTGATCGCCGCGGAAGCGGAACAGCCGCTTCAGGCTCTCGCCGATGATGGAGGACCGCAGGTGGCCGACGTGCATCGGCTTGGCCACGTTCGGCCCGGCGTAGTCGATCACCACCCTGCGCGGCTCCGCGACCATCGAGGCCCCGGCATGCGCGCCGTCAGCCGCCACCTCGGCGGCCCGGGCGGCCAGCGCCCCGTCGGCGACCTTCAGGTTGATGAACCCCGGTCCGGCGATCTCCACCGAGGCCAGCCGCTCGTCGCCCTTCAGCCGCTCGGCCACCCGCCCGGCCAGCTCGCGCGGATTGGCCTTCAGCGCCTTGGCCGCCGCCAGCGCGCCGTTCGACTGGAAGTCGGCCAGGTCGGGCCGGTCCGACGGGGTCACGCGGGCGAGTTCGGGCGCCACGCCTTCGGCGGCGAAGGCGGTCCCGACCGCCTCGCCCAGAACAGTCCTGAGGTCGGTCATTTACTGGTCGGTCGACGGCGCCAGGACGCCCGCGTTGACGCGGAATCGGCTGCCCGTGCGGTTGAACTCGGCCATTTGCGGCGTTACGTCGAAGCCGACGAGGATCTCGAAATTGTCGCCGCTGGTGGTCGCGTCGGCGCGCGGGATGACCACCACCTGATCCTGGCTCACCGATGCGGTCAGGGCCCCGTTCTCGAACACGACCGGCAGGTCGAAATACTCCTTGGCCAGCACCGCCTTGTTCCGCTCGGTCACCGCGATCCAGTAGCGGTAGGTGCGGCCCTCGCCCTGGGCCTGCGGTCCGCGGCCCAGGTTAAACAGCACCCGGGTGTGCACGGTGATCGGCTCGTCGGCCTGATAGGCGCAGTCCGAGTTCAGTCCCTCGATCTCGCCAGTGTAGGCGACGTTCGAGGCCGACACCCGGTCGCCGGTCAGTTCGACGTAGCGGGCGGCGTCGTAGAGGATCTTCACATAGGGGCAGGGGCCGGCGGCGGCGTTGCGGCGCAGCGGTGCGATCCGCGGGGCGCGCTGGCGCTGGTTCTGCGGCGAGCCGTCGGCGTTCTGGCCGCGATCGGACCCGCCCTGCGGCTCCTGCCGGCCCGGGCGCTGCTGCGCATCCGCCGCCGGCGGAACCAGAAGGACCGAAAACGCCGCGGCGGCGGCGACCGAGGCCAGGGAAATCTTGAAGACGCGACGCATCGAAAGCTCTTCCACGAACGAGGAGGCGCGCGACAGCCCGACGCCGGGTGCAACGCTCGTTGCTGATAGCGGCTAAAGCGAGGCGCGGCAAACCCGCGCTGGGGCAAACCGTGGTGGCGGCGGGGGAAGCGAACGACTAGGTTCCGCGCATGACCCTGCACGCGCCGATCCCGGCTCCCGAAAAGCGTCCGCTGTCCGTGCGGCTGGCCACCCCGCGCGGTTTCTGCGCCGGGGTCGACCGGGCCATACAGATCGTCGAGCGCGCCATCGAGAAATACGGCGCGCCCGTCTATGTTCGCCACGAGATCGTGCACAACCGCCATGTGGTCGACCGGCTCAAGGCCATGGGCGCGGTGTTCGTCAGGGAGCTGGACGAATGCCCCGACGACCGGCCGGTGGTCTTTTCGGCCCACGGCGTGCCCAAGTCGGTGCCCGAGGGCGCCCGCGCCCGTGAGATGCTCTACCTCGACGCCACCTGCCCGCTGGTCTCCAAGGTCCACGTCGAGGCCGAGCGCCACCACGCCGCCGGCCGCCACATCATCCTGATCGGCCACGCCGGCCACCCCGAGGTGGTCGGCACCATGGGCCAGCTGCCGCCGGGCGCCATCAGCCTGATCGAGACGGTCGAGGACGCCGAGGCCTTCCAGCGCCCGGGCCAGGCGCCGCTAGCCTACGCCACCCAGACCACCCTGTCGGTGGACGACACCAGCGAAATCCTCGCCGTCCTCAAGCGCCGCTTCCCGGAACTGCCCGACCCGCACAAGGAAGACATCTGCTACGCCACCACCAACCGGCAGGAGGCGGTCAAGCGGCTCGGCGCCGATTGCGACCTGGTGCTGGTGGTAGGCTCGAAGAACTCGTCCAACTCTGTCCGCCTCGTCGAGGTGGCCCTCCGCGCCGGGGCCCGCGACGCCCGTCTGGTCGACGACGCCGGCCAGGTCGACTGGTCATGGCTGGAAGGCGTCTCCACCCTGGGCATCACCGCCGGCGCCTCGGCCCCCGAGCCGCTGATCGAGGCGCTGGTGGACGCCGTCCGCGCCCGCTTCGACGCCGAGGTCATCGAGGACGCCGGCCAGCGCGAGACGGTCACCTTTAAACTGCCGCGCCTCCTGACAGCCTGAACGAACGGCGCTTGCCCAAGCGGAGCCTTCGCCGTTCGCTGGCGTTAACCTTGCGACCAGCTTGAGGATGACCATGCGATTCCGCACCGCCTTCGCCGCCCTCTCGATCGTCTCGCTCGCCGCCGCCTGCACCCAGGAGGCCGGGACCCCGCCGGAGCCGGTCGAGCCGTCGCCCGCGCCATCCGCCCCGGCGGCGCCTCCGATCAGCTACGCCTGCGAGAGCGGCGAGTCGGTCGTCGTCGCCTATCCCGACACCGCCACCGCCCAGCTGACCTATCGCGGTCAGGCCTACACCCTGCGCACCGTCCAGTCCGCGTCCGGCGCCCGTTACACGGGCTCGAACCTGGAGTGGACCACCGTCAACCGCGACGGTCAGGAGACCGCTGCGCTCAGCCGCCTCGGTCCCAATGACGACGTCGGCGTCGCCGTCCTCGAGCGCTGCAGCCGCCCCGGCTCCGGCGTTGTTCCGACCGGACCCGTCCCTCCGGCGACCCCGGGCGGCGTCCTGGCCGCCTCCGCCCCGTGCCGTGGACCGCAGCTGAAACTGTCGCTGGCCGGCGGCGACGCCGGGGCGGGCCATCGCGTCTCGATCCTCGGCGTCCAGAATCTCGGCGCCCAGACCTGCAGCCTCACCGGCTATCCGGTCGTCGCCCTGCAGGACGCGCAGGGCCGGGTGCTGGCTGCGGTCCGCACCGAACAGAATCCCGGCAGCTATTTCCGCGCCGGCCAGCCGCCTGCGCCGGTCGAGCTGGCGCCGCAGGGCCAGGCCTTCTTCGACCTCGCCTGGAGCGCCATCCCGAACGAAGGCCGGGGCGAACGCACCTGCCCCACGGCGGCGCGCATCCGCATGACCGCGCCCGGCGACACCTCGCCGGTGACTCTCAGCCAGTCCTTCAGCCCGTGCGGCGGACGGATTCAGGTCAGTCCGTTCCGTCCGGTGGCCGAGCCCGCCCCGGTTCCCGCCGCCTGACCGCTCGAGGGCTTCAAACCGCGCCAAAAACGGCGTAGCGGAGCGCGCATGACCGCCAGCTTCTATGACCGCGTGCGCGCGGAACTCGCCGACATCGACGCCCAGGGCCTGACCAAGCCCGAGCGGATCATCGCCTCCCGTCAGGGACCGGTGATCAGGGTCGCAGGCCGCGACGTGCTGAACTTCTGCACTAACAACTACCTTGGCCTCGCCGGCGACGAGCGGGTGACCGAGGCGGGGATCGAGGCCCAGCGCCGCTGGGGCGCCGGCGCCGCTTCGGTCCGCTTCATCTGCGGCACGCTCGAGATCCACAAGGAGCTGGAGCGGGCCATCGCCGACTACCTCGGCTTTGAGGACACGATCCTGTTCGCCGCCGCCTTCGACGCCAACGGCGGTATCTTCGAGCCGCTGTTCGGGGAAGAGGACGCCATCGTCTCCGACAGCCTGAACCACGCTTCGATCATCGACGGCGTTCGGCTGTGCAAGGCGAAGCGCTACCGTTTCGCCAACTCCGACATGGACGAGCTGGAGACGCGGCTGAAGGAAGCCCGCGCCGCCGGGGCCCGGAACATCGTCATCGCCACCGACGGCGCCTTCTCGATGGACGGCTACATCGCCAAACTGAACGAGATCCGCGCCCTGGCCGACCGCTACGACGCCCTGATCATGGTCGACGACTGTCACGCCACCGGCTTTCTCGGGCCGCAGGGTCGGGGCTCCTACGCCCACCACGGCGTCCAGGTGGACTTCGTCACCGGCACCTTCGGAAAGGCGCTGGGCGGGGCCATGGGCGGCTTCATCTGCGCGAAGTCCGAGGTCGTGGCCCTGCTCAAGCAGCGCGCCCGACCCTATCTGTTCTCCAACGCCCTCAGCCCCGCCGTCTGCGGCTCGTCTCTGGAGGCCATCCGCATCGCCGGCGGTCCGGAGGGTGACGCCCTGCGCAGCCGGCTGTTCGCCAACGCCGCCCGCTATCGCGCGGCCATGGCCGCCGCCGGGTTCAACCTGCTGGAAGGCCAGCATCCGATCATCCCGGTCATGCTCGGCGATGCGAAACTGGCCCAGGACGTGGCCGCCCGCATGCTGGAGCTCGGCGTCTACGTCATCGGCTTCAGCTTCCCCGTGGTGCCCCGGGGGCAGGCGCGCATCCGCACCCAGATGTCGGCGGCCCACACCTTCGAACAGATCGATCAAACGGTCGCGGCGTTCACGACGGCAGGGAAAGAGCTGAGGGTGATCTAGCTTCCTTGTCTCCGTCATGGGCGGGCTTGTCCCGGCCATCCATGAACACCGGCGTTGACGGGGGAGCCTCGCTCGACCAGATCACGCCAACATCATCGTCCCGCGCGCATCGATGGCCGGGACAAGCCCGGCCATGACGGGTGAGGATAGGCGCAGGAGCGTAGAATGACCGACACCATGAAGGCCCTGGCCAAGACGAAGCCCGAGGTCGGCCTCGAGCTGATCGACGCCCCCATCCCCGTCGCCGGACCCGAGGACGTGCTGATCAAGGTGCACCGCACCGCCGTCTGCGGCACGGACATCCACATCTGGAACTGGGACGAGTGGAGCCAGAAGAATGTCCCGGTGCCGATGATCACCGGCCACGAATTCGCCGGCGAGATCGTCGCCATAGGCAAGGACGTCGACCGCCGCCTGAAGGTCGGCCAGCGCGTCTCGGCCGAGGGCCACGTCATCGACCTGAACTCCGAAGCGGCCCGCGCCGGCCATTTTCACCTCGACCCGGCGACGAAGGGCATCGGCGTCAACCGTCAGGGCGCCTTCGCGGAATTCGTCGTAGCTCCGGCTTTCAACGTCATCGAGCTGCCGGACGACGTGCCTTATGAGATCGGCTCGATCC
>NZ_DASPNO010000086.1:0-7928 GCF_035626535.1 Brevundimonas sp. | reverse complement strand
CCTGGAGCTTCTCAACCGCAAAGCCGCCATCGAGGCTGGCCACATCGCATCCTGACGGCCTGAAACCGCCGACTGAAATCATTGGGTATTTTTCCGACGTCCACATGGATGTCCACAGCGGCGACAGAAATTCGGCGTGCGAATCACCCACGACCGCGAATCAGGGTTCATCATGTAGGCGTCAAGAGCGCGAAGGGCCTGCCGGGCGCATCCGGCAGGCCCCGTATTCCTCGCGCCATTGGCTGGCTCCGCGGGGCCCCGGATGGTGGTTCGCACCGCCGTCCGGGGCTACCGGGAGGGTGCATCACCGCGATGATCATCGCAACGATGATCTGAAGTATGAACGAACGGACGGTGGAAAAGGCGCCAGCACCCATCGTGTGACTTCGCCGCCCAGCCGCGCCCTTTCCGGCCCCGCGATGACCGGGACGAAAACGCGCAAACGCCGTCACGGCGGGACCGGCTCTCCAACCGCCGGGAACTTTTAATCAGAGGGTCCTCGGTTCGAGCCCGAGAGGACGTACCACCCCCTTTTGCAGGAACTGACGGCAGGCAGGCCCCGTTGTCGAAAGACAGCGAAGGAGACCGCCATGCCGCATCAGAACGTCCATTCGTCCAAGGCGACGGCGCAGAACGCCGCCACCGATCCGGTCGGCCCCGGCGATCAGACGGAGGCGGGGGGCGAGAGCCTGCGTCCCGAGCCGCGCAGCTACGCCGCGCCGGATGTGGCCGGGTCGACGCTGGCTCCGCCGGCGTCGGGCGAAGTCGCCGACTACATGGACGAGGGCGATCCCTTGGGCGCCGACGACGTCCAGTTGGGGAGCACCAACCGCAACCGGCCGGAACGCACCGAGAAGATGGACCAGCAGGGGCCCAAGACCCGCGCCGGCAACCGCAACCGGGTCAAGACGGGGTCCGCCGACGGCCGCTAGGGCGTGATCCCCTTCCGGTCCGGCCCGGAGCATGGTTCAAGGCGTCATGCGCGCGTTCCTGCTCCTTGCGATGACGTCTGTAGTGCTGGCCGGCTGCGCGGCCGCGCGCGACTTCGGCGCGGGCGTCGGGGCCGCCGCGACCGCGCCCCTCGAAGACCTGAACCTGCGCCGCGAATACATTCCGACCGTGCTGCTGCAGGCCGAGGCGGCTCCCTACGACCTGCGCAACATGAACCGGTGCTCGACCATCGGGGCCGAGATCGCCCGCCTGAACGAGGCGCTGGGGCCTGACCTCGACGAGCCGCCGGCGCCCGACGGCTCGACCCTCGGTGAACGGGCGGGCGACGCCGCGTCGAAGGCCGCGCTCGACGCCATCCGCGACACCACGACCGACTTCATCCCGGGCCGCAGCTGGATCCGGAGGCTGTCGGGCGCGGAGCAACACAGCCGCCATGTGCAGGCGGCCATCCAGGCCGGCCGCATGCGCCGCGCCTTCCTGAAGGGTGTCGGCATGCATCGCAACTGCGCCCCGCCGGCCGCCCCGGCCTGGTTCCGGCCCCGCGGCGGCAGCCGGCGCTAGCCGCCGCCGTTCGAGACGTGGCGGGCGTGGAAGTCGCGCCGGAAGGCCTCGAACCGACCCTCGGCGACCGCAGCCCGCATCGCCGCCGTCAGGGCCTGGAAGAAGGCGATGTTGTGCCAGCTCAGCAGCACCTTGCCGAGGATCTCGTCGGCCCGGATCAGGTGGTGCAGGTAGGCCCTCGAATAGTCCTGCGAGGCCGGGCAGGGGACGTCAGGGTCCAACGGGCCCTGATCCTCGGCGAAGCGGGCGTTCTTCAGATTGATCGGCCCGTTCCACGTCCACGCCTGGCCATGCCGCCCGGCGCGGGTCGGCAGCACGCAGTCGAACATGTCGACGCCGCGCCAAACCGCCTCGACCAGATCGACGGGCTTGCCGACACCCATCAGGTAGCGCGGGCGGTCCACCGGCAGCATCTGCGGGGCGTAGTCCAGCACCTCGCACATGGCCTGATGGCCCTCGCCGACGGCCAGACCGCCGATGGCGTAGCCGTCGAACCCGATCTCCTGCAGCCGGTCCGAGGATTCGCGGCGCAGGTTCTCGAAGGTCGAGCCCTGCTGGATGCCGAACAGGGCCTGGGCGTCCCGCGCGCCGAAGGCGTCCTTCGACCGCTTCGCCCAGCGCGCCGACAGCTCCATGCCCGAGCGGGCGCGGGGCTCCTCGACGGGCCAGGCGACGCATTCGTCCAGCTGCATGACGATGTCCGAGCCCAGCCGGTCGGCCTGGATCTCGATCGACCGCTCGGGGGTCAGCACATGCTTCGAGCCGTCGATATGGCTGGAGAAGGTCACCGCTTCCTCGGTCAGCTTCGAAATGCCGGACAGCGACATAACCTGGAAGCCGCCCGAGTCGGTCAGGATCGGCTTGTCCCAGCGCATGAACTCATGGAGTCCGCCCAGCCGCTCCATCCGCTCGGGGCCGGGCCGCAGCATCAGGTGATAGGTGTTGCCCAGCAGGATGTCGGCGCCGGTCTGTTTCACCTGATCCACCGTCAACGCCTTGACCGTCGCGGCGGTGCCGACCGGCATGAAGGCGGGCGTCCGGATATCGCCGCGGGGCGTCCTCAGCACCCCGGTGCGGGCGCGGCCGTCGGTGGCGGAGATGTCGAACGGAAAGGGCATCAGGCGGCGTTCAGTTGTTCCAGGGCGTCGGCGCGGGCCAGGTCCTTGGGCCGGCCGAACTGGCGGGCCATCGCGATCTGCTCGTGCAGGGCCGGGATATGAACGAGATGCCGGCCCGCCGCCACCGGCACGCGTGTTGCGAACCGCACCGGGCGCCACTCCGCGCCCGTGCGCACCTCCAGCTCCGCCATGATCTCGATCGGCACGGCCCGGCCGGCGGCGCGGGCGTAGACCTGTGAACGGAACTGACCCTCGCCGGGATCGGTGACGACGCCGGCGCCCAGCGCGACCGCCAGCCGGCGGGCGTCGTCCGGGCTGGCCAGGACGTCAACATCGGGCACGCGCCTGTCCGTCAGGCCGACGAGGGCCATGGCGGCGCCGCCGAACACCCACCACGGATCGCGGAGGTCGGCCTCCGCCGCCGCGTCGGCCAGAGCCTCGAGGGCGGTCCCGAGCTCATGCGGCGGGGCGTGGATCATGCCGGGACCCTGAACAGCAGCGAACCATCCCCATAGGAATAGAACCGGTACCCATCGGCCACGGCATGGGCGTAGGCGGCCTTCATCGTCTGCAGTCCGGCGAAGGCGCTGACGAGCATGAACAGGGTCGACTTCGGCAGGTGGAAATTGGTCATCAGCACGTCGGCGGCGCGGAAGCGGTAGCCGGGGGTGATGAAGATATCGGTGTCGCCGTGGAACGGGCGCACCACGCCGTCCTCGTCCGTGGCGCTCTCCAGCAGGCGCAGCGAGGTGGTGCCGACGCAGACGATGCGCCCGCCGGCGCCGCGGGCGGCGTTCAGGGCCGCGGCGGTCTCCGCGGACACCTCGCCCCATTCGCTGTGCATCCGGTGGTCGGTGGTGTCCTCCGCCTTGACCGGGAGGAAGGTGCCGGCCCCGACGTGCAGTGTCACGGCGTGGGTCGAGACGCCCTTCGCCTTGATCGCCGCCATCAGCGCCGGGGTGAAATGCAGCCCCGCCGTCGGCGCCGCCACCGATCCGTCCCAGTGGGCGAACATGGTCTGGTAGTCGGACCGGTCGCGGTCGTCCTCGGCCCGTTTGGCGGCGATATAGGGGGGCAGAGGCATGACCCCGACGTCGCGAATGGCCTCGTCGAGGAACGGTCCCGACAGATCGAAGCGCAGGGTGACGAGGCCGTCCTCGCCCTTGGCCTCGACCGTGGCGTCCAGACGCCCCAGCAGGCAGGCGCCGTCGGCTTCCGCGCCGAACCGCATCCGATCTCCGGCCTTGATCCGCTTGCCCGGCTTCATGAAGGCCGACCAGGCGTCCGGCGCATCGCGGTGATGCAGGGTGGCCTCGACCTCGACGGTCAGGATCTCGCCCTCCGGTCCGACCCGCTCGCGCACGCCCGAGAGCCGCGCCGGGATCACCCGCGTGTCGTTGAACACCAGCGCGTCGCCCGGCCGCAGGAAGTCCGGCAGGTCGCGGATGACCCGGTCCTCCAGCCCGCCGTCCCGCACCACCAGCAGCCGCGCGGAATCCCGCGGCTCCGCGGGGCGTAGCGCGATCCGGTCTTCCGGCAGATCGAAATCGAATTCGGCGGTCTTCATGGAGCGGCGCAAAGGCCACGCGGGAGGAGCGGGGTCAAGCCGCGCCTCGCCGCCACCGCCCCGGCGCCTCAGGCGGTCGCGATCTCGGCCGGAGCCGGCGCTCCCGATGGAGCCTTCAGGCGTGGCCTGACCCCGACCACCAGCGGTTCGGGGTCGCGGTCGGTCGGCGGCAAGCACACGAACCTTGCGGCCTTCGAACCGTCCTTCAGGCGCAGGAGCAATTCGGCCGGCTCGCCCGCCGACGCCAGCCCCAGCGCAAGGTCGCGCCCGGCCCGCTCGGCGGCGCCGCCGGAGCGAAACACCATCAGGTTGTCGAGCACGTCCGAGCGCACCGCCCATCCGCCCTCGAGGGGCTCAACGATGACGCGTTCCATCTTTCAGTATTCCAACAATAAAGCAGCGATGGGTGACCGCGCGCGGTGCGTGGCGCTCCGCGCACGGTCAGGCGGCCGTCAGTGGGTCGTCGCCGATCCGTCGTTGATCGGGATGCGGCGTACGCTTTCCTGCGCGCGTTCCGACTTGGGCAGGGTGACGGTCAGCAGGCCGTCGCGGAACGAGGCCTGCGCCCGCGCCTCGTCGGCGTCGGGCAGGGCCACGCGCCGCTCGAACCGGCCGAACCAGCGCTCGCTGAAGCCGCGACCGTCGCGCTTCTCACCCTGTTTCTCGCCGCGGATGCTCAGCACGCCGTCGTGGCAGGTGATTTCGACATCGTCCTTGCCGAGGCCCGGAAGTTCGGCGGTCACCCGGTATTCCGTGTCGGTCTCGTCGACCTCCAGGCTCGGGCCGCTCATCCGCGACATGGCCCCAAACGGCCGGTCGAAGCCGCGCAGCACGTCGTCGAACATCCGGTTCATTTCCCGGTGGAGCGTCAGAATGGGGCTGGCCGGCTCGTCGGCGCCGGTCATGGCTGGCATGCGATCGTTCCGACCCCACGGGACAAGATCGCGCACGTTCATCTGTGTACCTCCTTTGTCTGGAGCGGGATGAGCGTGGCGGGTTGTGGCCCGCTCCCCAATCCCATCCCGCCCGGTTGGCGAATGATCATGAGGACGCCCGCGAGGGGCGACCGGACCTTTCCGGCCCGGCACGCGGAATCTGGTTTTCAGCGGCGGGCGCGCAAGACCCGGAGGCTTGGCGACCCCGGAAAAAATTTGGCTCTTTGCAGCACCCGCGGAGCGTCTCTCAGGCTGAGGGGCGACGCCGCCGCCGTTGACCCGGGACCGGGGACGCGCCAAACCCCGCCCCATGCTGCAGAACCTCGAAACCCTCGCGCGCGACGCCAAATCGTGGCCGTTCGAACAGGCCCGTAATCTTCTGAACCACGTTCTGAAGAAGCGGCTCTCGGACGCCGAGCGGGACGCGGCGAAACTGCTGATCGACGCCGGCAAGGCGGACGAGGCGCTGGCGGCTTTCGAGGCGCTGCAGCGGCCGGTCATCTTCGAGACCGGCTACGGCCCATCCGGCCTGCCGCACATGGGCACCTTCGGCGAGGTGGCGCGTACGACCATGGTGCGCAACGCCTTCCGCGCCCTGACCGGCGACCACTGGCCCACCCGACTGATCGCCTTCAGCGACGACATGGACGGGCTGCGCAAGGTGCCGGAGGGTATTCCCAATCCCGAGATGCTGCGCGAGGACCTGCACAAGCCGCTGACGGTGGTGCGCGATCCGTTCGGCACGCACGACAGCTTCGGGGCCCACAACAACGCCCGCCTGCGCGCCTTCCTGGATGGCTTCGGCTTCGAATACGAGTTCCTGTCCTCGACCGGTCAGTACCGGTCGGGCCGGTTCGACGAGGTCCTGTTGCGGCTGCTGGAGCGGTTCGACGCCGTCCAGGCGATCATGCTTCCGACGCTGGGCGAGGAGCGCCGCGCCACCTATTCGCCCTTCCTGCCGATCAGCCCGGTCACCGGCCACGTGCTGCAGGTGCCGACGCTGGAGCGCAACGTCGCCAGGGGCACGATCGTGTTCGACGATCCGGCCGGCGGCCGCACCGAGGTCCCGGTCACCGGCGGTCATGTGAAGCTGCAGTGGAAGCCGGACTGGGCCATGCGCTGGACGGCCCTGGACGTCGACTACGAAATGTCGGGCAAGGATCTGATCGAGAGCGTGCGCGAGAGCTCCAAGGTCTGCCGGGCCCTGGGCGGCGTGCCGCCCGAAGGCTTCAACTACGAGCTCTTCCTCGACGTCGAGGGCAAGAAGATCTCCAAGTCCAAGGGCAACGGCCTGACGATGGAGGAATGGCTGCGCTACGGCACGCCGGAGTCGCTGAGCTGGTATATGTTCCAGTCGCCGAAGTCGGCCAAGTCGCTGCACTTCAACGTCATTCCGCGCGCCATCGACGACTATCTGGCCTTCATCGAGGCCTACAAGACGCAAGAGCCGGCCAAGCGGATCGACAACGCCGTCTGGTCGATCCACGCCGGATCGCCGCCGGACCACACCTCGCCGGTGTCGTTCGCCCTGCTGCTGAATCTTGTCGGCGTGGCCAATGCGTCGTCGAAGGCGCAGCTGTGGGCCTATTTCGCCAAATACCTGCCGGACGCGACGCCGGAGAGCGAACCGCTGCTCGACCAGCTGATGGACCGGGCGCTGAATTACTACGAGGACTTCGTCAAGCCGACCAAGGCCTACCGCCTCCCGGACGAGAAGGAGAAGGCCGCCCTGCTCGATCTGGCGGCGCGGCTGAAGGCTCTGCCGGCGGACACGACCGACGGCGAACTGATCCAGGCCGAGGTCTATGCGGTGGGCAAGGCGCACGGCTTCGAGCCGCTGCGGGCGTGGTTCGGAGCCCTCTACGAGGTGCTGCTCGGCGCATCGCAGGGGCCGCGCTTCGGCTCGTTCGCGGCCATCTACGGCCTGCCGCAGACCATCCGGCTGATCGAGGACGGGGCGAACGGCGCGCTGGCGTCCTGAGCCGCCGACCGGCGTTCGTCCGGTAACGTACATGAACTGAACATAACGGGGCGCCTCCGGGAGCCTTCATCTCCGGCCGCGCATTGTGCCTGCCATCGACCAACTCGATGACAGGAGACTGAGCCATGTCGAAGAACAAGATCACCGTCGCTCTGGCCTCGGCCGCCATATTGGCCTCGCTGGCGCCCGCCGCCCTTCCGACCGCCGCCATGGCGCAGTCGCGGGCCAACGGCATCACCAACTGCGACGCCCCCGGCGGCCGTCAGCGCGCCGGCGCCCTGATCGGCGCCGTCATCGGCGGCCTTGCGGGCAGCCAGATTTCTGACAACGAGCGCACGCTCGGCGCCGTGGTCGGGGCGGGCGCCGGCGCCGCCGCCGGCTCCTACATCGGCTGCAACCAGCAACGCGCCCGGGCCTACAGCTCGAACTACAGCTACGGCCAGGGCGACACCTACCGCGCCACTTCGAACCTGCGCATTCGCTCGGGTCCCGGCACCAACTATCGTCAGGTCGGCAGCCTGTCGGCCGGCCAGCCGTTCACTGCGGTGAGCTCGCAGGGCGAATGGGTCCAGATCGCCGGCGGCGGCTGGGTCAACGCCCACTACGTCAGCCGCTAATATCGCCGCAGCGCAAGGAAAGGCCGCTCCGCCCCGGGGCGGCCTTTTCGTTACTGGCTGACCCAGAGGATGCGGCCCATCCAGACGATGTCCTTGCGCGGCACGATCCGCGGCTCATAGGCAGGATTGGCCGAGGCCAGCGTCACCGCCCGCGCGGTCAGCCCCGCCACCTCCTTGGCCAGGGTCTCGCCGCCGGTG
>NZ_DASPNO010000085.1:0-23323 GCF_035626535.1 Brevundimonas sp. | reverse complement strand
GCGGTCGGCGAGTGCGCCGCCACGGGGGTGCACGGGGCCAACCGGCTGGCGTCCAACTCGCTGCTCGAGGCCGGCGCCTTCGGGCGCCGCACCGGGCGGGCGGCCGCACAGGCGCGGAGCGGCGCGGGGGCCGTCTCGGCGCCGACGCCGGCGCCTGACCTGAGCCCGGACGCCCTGACGCGGCTGCGCCGGACGATGAGCGCCGGCGCGGGGGTGGTGCGCGACGCGGCGGGCCTGACCCGCGCGCTGGCGGTGCTGGACGATCTGGAGGCGGAGGCCGCCGGGGCCCTGCCGCTGGTCGCGGCGCGGCTGATCGTGGACGCCGCCCTGGCGCGTCGCGAAAGCCGGGGCGGCCACTACCGGAGCGACTTCCCGGGCTCCGCGGCCGAGGCGCGGCACACGCGGCTGCGGGCCCGAATTCCGGCGATGGCCGAATGAGCGGAGAGACCATGATCCGGCGCCTGCCCGACCTGCTGATCGAGCCGGTGGTCCGCATGGCCCTGGCCGAGGACCTCGGCCGCGCCGGCGACCTGACGGGTCAGGCCTGCATCCCCGAAGGCTCGCGCCTGCGGGCGGTGTTCGCGGCGCGCGAGGCCGGCGTGCTGGCCGGCGTCGACTGCGTGCGGCTGGCGCTGCAGGCGCTGGACCCGGGAGCGACCGTCACGATGAAGGCGCGGGACGGGGAGGCGTTCGAGGCCGGCGCGGTGCTGGTCGAGGCGGAGGCCGACGCCCGGGCCTTCCTCGCGGCCGAGCGGACGGCGCTGAACCTGCTGGGCCGGATGTGCGGGATCGCCACCCTGACGCGGGCCTATGTGGACGCCGTGACGGGCACGGGCGCGCGCATCGCCGACACACGCAAGACCACGCCCGGGCTGCGCTCGCTGGAGAAGCACGCGGTGGCCTGCGGCGGTGGGGTCAACCACCGCTTCGGGCTGGATGACGCCATCCTGATCAAGGACAACCACGTGGCCGTGTGCGGCGGGGTGGGCGAGGCGATCCGCCGCGCGCGGGCCGCGGCCGGTCATCTGGTCAAGGTCGAGATCGAGGTTGACGGGCTGGATCAGCTGGACGAGGCGCTGGCCGGACGGCCGGACGTGGTCATGCTGGACAATTTCAGTCTGGAGATGCTGCGCGAGGCCGTGGCCCGGGCGGGAGCCTCGTCCTTCGGGCGGCCGGTGCTGGAAGCGTCGGGCGGGGTGCGGCTCGACACCGTGCGGGCCATTGCGGAGACCGGCGTGGACGTGATTTCGGTCGGGGCCCTGACCCATTCGGCGCGGGCGCTCGACGTGGGGCTGGACGCCGTCTGAAAGCGCGGCCGTAAGGAACAGCCGCGCCCGGGTCCCGTTTCCTGAACACCCAGTTCAAGGAGCGAACCATGACCAAGGCGCCGAAAATTCCCAAGGAACAACGGAGCTTCGCCGGCGACAAGGCGGACGTCTCCGGCGGCAAGTCGGACCGGCGCGACGCTCGGACGGACGTGCGGGACGGCCAGCCGGGCGACGCCGGCATCAACACCGCCGAGCAGGGCCGGTTCGGCGACATCAAGCAGAACACGACCCACCAGGGCTATCAGCAGGACCGCTGAGATGGCCCGGGACGGAGACGCC
The DNA here is from genome assembly GCF_035626535.1 of Brevundimonas sp. Taxonomy (GTDB): domain Bacteria; phylum Pseudomonadota; class Alphaproteobacteria; order Caulobacterales; family Caulobacteraceae; genus Brevundimonas. Next base: position 21,716 of record NZ_DASPNO010000085.1, on the reverse strand, counting down.
GTCAGCGCCGCCCGCAGGCGCGCAGCGCCCGTGGCCCCCGTGCGGGAAGAGGATCGCGGGCCGGCGGCGTTCGGCCGGCTCCATGACGGGCCGTTGAATCAGTGGAAGGTCGAGGAGCGACGCGCATGAGCAACAATCAGCACACCCCCGAACCCGTCGACGAAAAACGCTGGGGCGGCCCAGGCTCAAGCCATCAGAACGCGAAGGCGGAGCCGCCGGCGTTCGAGGATCCGCGCGAGGGCGGCCCGACCAATCCGCGCAACAGCAAGGTGTCAGGCGGCGGTGGCGAACGCGATCTGAAGCACAGCCACGACGACGCGCACCGGTCCTCGAAGGGCCACCGCGACGCCTGAGGTCAGGCGGTCGGGCTGGCGGCGGCCGGCGCGGGCGTCGCCGGAGCGGCAGCATCCGGGGCGGTGACCTGCGCGACGGGCGCCGCGGCCGGGGCCGAAGCCGGAGCGCGCTCGGCCGGGGCCGGAGCCTCGCGCCCTTCCTGGGCCAGCAACAGGTTGTAGGCGATGGCGCCGGCGTCGCGCACCGTTCCGGTCGGGTCGAGGCTGGCCTGGATCAGGCGCGGCGCATCGGCGTCGGTGGATGGGCGGGCGGCGTAGGAGAAGGCGGCGCCGGTTCCCGAACGCCCGCCGAAACGGTAGAACAGGTGGTCGCCGACCTGGTTGACCCGCACCAGCGACTGCCTCCACTGCGGCGAGACGCCGGTGGTGTGAAAATGGGTGGCGTTGCCGACCGGGGCGTAGACGCTGCCGGAGAGGGCGGCAGAGGCGATGTCGCGGGCCCGGTTCCAGGCGGCGCGATTGACCCGGCCGCGCATCGAACCGTCGCAGGTGAAGCTGAACTGGCAGCCGGTGCGCCGCCCGGCGCCCTGGAAGACCACGCTGCAGACGCTGTTCGGGAAGGCGCGGTGCCGGACGCGATTGAGGACCACCTGGGCCACAGCCTTCATGCCCTCCCGGCCTTCGCCGCGGGCTTCGTAGTAGACGGCCTGGGTCAGGCATTCGAGATCGCGCGAGGCGTCCAGCGCGCCGCCAAGATGGAACGGCTGGGCCGCGAGCGGACCGGTCAGGCTGACCCGGCGCAGACCGCGATCGGCGGAGCGGGTCCGCAGCTGTTCGAGGCGGGCGGTGAGCAGCGCCGCTTGCCGGTCTCGCTGGGCCGAGCCCGCGACGGTGTAGGGGTCGTGCCGGCGCGCAATGGCCAGGGCGCTTTCATCCAGGCCGCCCGCGGCGGCGGCGAGCGCCTCCTCGGTGAAGCCGGCGGCGGTGGCGCTTTCGATGCGCTCCGCCTGCGCCCGCACGGTCGTCGCCTTCGCCGCGGCCCCGCCCAGATAGGCGCAGCCGATCGCCAAACCCACCATCGCGCCAAACGTCGCCGCCGCCGCGCCGGGCCTGATTCTGGCCTTGCGATCGACAGGGGGTGTCGCACGCGAATGCGAGGGCTTGGGCAAAGGCTCGATCCTGTTCAGCAGGGCGCAGCGCCGCCCCCGGGGTAGTCTCGCGGCCGGGGCGACACGTCGGTCGCGGCCCTGCTGCGGTAGATCGACGGTCGGCGAACAGGCCGACGGTCGAGGACGCGCCTTAAGCCAGCCGTTTGTGGCGCCAATGTGGTTGATTCGCAAGATTGGCGTGTACCGCAACATAGTGGGCGCAGTTGCCTGTATAAGCTGGTTAATGCGCCGTTGACGCTGGAAGACGACGCAAGTGCTGATAGGGAATACTGTATAGGATGACCCCGCCACGACCGCGAGCAGGCTGTCGCCGACTTTTGGAGGATTGGGTAGAGGTCAGATTATTGTCTTTGCGCCGGTCCTGGAGCTGACGCTTGCTTGGGGGACCACAGCCGGAACACCTTCGCCTTGGTGGCGTTCAGGCAGGACATCACAGGAGCCCGTCATGAAACGCACCATCCTGCTACTCGCCTCGACGCTGGCCTTCGCCGGCCTCGCCGCCTGCGGCCACACCATTGAACAGAAGGCCGCCACCGGGGCCGTCGCAGGCGCTCTCGTGGCCGGTCCCGTCGGCGCGGCGGTGGGCGGCGCGGCCGGCGCGGCGGTCGGCCAGGCCGAGAAGCCGAACTGACACAGGCGCCCGTCCGAATGCCGGGCGGAGGGCAGAACTCCGCCTCGCAACCTTGATTTCCGCCCCCATATGGGCTTAGCCCACCCGGCGTTGGCTGAGCGCCGCTCGCCCGCGCCGTTTGCGCATCCGACAAACAATCAAGGACATCGACGACCGCTCGCATGAGAGATCTGAAACAAACCGGCTTCACCGACCGCCTCACCGCCCAGCAGGAAGCCAAGAAGGCCCTGCTCGCCCGCTTCAAGCCGAAGCCCGCCGCGCCCGATCCCGAGTTCGACAAGCTGCAGGCGAAGCGCGCGGCCGAGAAGGAAGCCCTGCGCCAGCAACGTGAACTGGAGAAGGCCGAGGTCCGTCGTCAGAAGGCCGAGGCCGAAGCCGCCCGTCTGGCCGCCGAACGCGAGGCCCAGGAAGCGATCGAGGCCGAGAAGCGCGCGGCCCGCAAGGAGCGCAAGCAGCTGACCAAGGAAGAGCAGAAGGCGGCCCGCGACGCCCGCTACGCCGCGCGCAAGGCGCGCCAGCGCTAGGATTGATTCCTCTGTCTCCGTCATCCTCGGGCTTGACCCGAGGATCAGATGCGGGGTCGGGCTGTGCGGCGGCGACAGCCCTGAGGGAGTGGCCGCGACTCCTTCCACCGGGCGCCGGATGGTCTGATCCTCGGGTCAAGCCCGAGGATGACGGCGGCGGAAATGGCAATTCACGCGCCGCCCAGGCGCTCTGGCTAGGCCTTCAGCCCGGCTTGCCGGGCTGAGCATCGCCCAGCACGGCGGCCAGCTGCTCGCCGGAATAGGGCTTGCGGACGAACGCCCATGGCGCGTCCGCCAGAGCCGCGTCCACGTCGTCGCCGGCGTAGCCCGAAGTCAGGACGATCTTCATGTGCGGCCACGCCCGGGCGCTTTCGCGGGCCAGTTCGATGCCGGTCATGCCCCCCGGCATGACGACGTCCGTCAGCATGATGTCGAAACGCTCTTCCTTGAGCAGTTCGAGAGCGTGGGGCCCGTTCTCGGCCGACCGGACTTCCAGACCCAGCCCCTCGAGAAGCTCCTGGGCCACCGAGGCTACGCCCGGATCATCCTCGACGAGCAGCAGGCGGCGACCGGCGGCCATGGCGCGACGCTCGGACGGCGGCGTATCCGGCTCGACCTTTTCGGTCGCCGTCAGCGGCGGGAGGTAGAGGCGCACTTCGGTGCCCCGGCCGACGGTCGAGGTCACCCGCACGCCGCCGCCGCTCTGCCGCGCGAAGCCGTAGACCTGGCTCAATCCCAGACCCGTCCCCTTGCCGACCGGTTTGGTCGTGAAGAACGGCTCGAAGACGCGTTCCATCACTTCGGGACTCATGCCGGAGCCGTTGTCCGAGACGGTGACGCAGACGTAGTCGCCCGCCGGGAGCTCGGCGATCTCTCCTGCGGCGACGGGACAGTGCAGCGTCTGGACGCTCACCTTGCCGCGATCGCGCAGGGCGTCGCGCGCGTTCACCACGAGATTGAGCAGGGCGGCTTCGAACTGGGCCGGATCGACGCTGACCCGGGCGCCGCCGCGCCGCAGCTTCAGCTTGAAGTCTATCGCCTCGCCCAGCGCCCGCCGGAGCAGGGGCTCGCTCTCGCGGATCAGGCCGTTCAGATCCGTCGGCTCCGGCCGCAGCGCCTGGCGGCGGGAGAAGGCCAGCAGCTGGTGCGTCAGACGCTCGCCGCGGCGGGCCGCCGAAAGCGCCGCCTCGCCGAGCTTCTTCTGACGGGCAAGGTTGTCCGGAGACCTCAGCATCATGTCGAGAGCGCCGATCACGACCGTCAGCAGATTGTTGAAATCGTGCGCCACGCCGCCGGTCAGGCGGCCGACGGCCTCCATCCGCTGGGCGTGCATCAGATCCGCCTCGGCCTTGGCCTTCTCGGCGAGAGCCTCGCCGACCCGTTCCTCCAGCAGCTCGTTGATGCGCTTCAGGTCGTCCTCGGCGCGCTTGGCTTCGGTGACGTCGATATTGGCGCCGACATAACCCTGGAAATGACCGTCGCCGTCGAAGCGCGGAACGCCTTCACAGCGCAACCAGCGTAGTCCCAGCAGCGGATGGTTCACGCGCACCACCGCCTCGAAGCGATCCCGGTCGGCGAAGGCCCGCTGGTAGGCGGCCTCGAAACCCGCCAGCTCCTCCGGATGAGCCAGCCGGCTCCAGCCGTCGTCCAGACCGTCGTCGGCCTTGATACCGAAGAAGGTCCGGAAGCGGCGATTGGCGAAGGTCAGACGGGCTTCCTCGTCGCTCATCCAGATCAGGGCCGGAGCGCTGTCGGCGACGGTCCGGAAGCGGGTCTCCGACTCCTGAAGCCGCGCCTGGGCCTCGCGGATGTCGGTGACGTCGAAGGCCACGCCGACGAAGCCGACGACCTCTCCATCGGCGCCGAGCCTCGGGCGGGAGAACGACTTGAGCCAGCGGTACTCGCCGTCATGACGCAGGTAGCGGGCCTCCATCGAAAACGGCTGGCGCGTCGCCTCGCCGGCCAGCGACTCTTCGAGAATCCTGGGCTGATCGTCTGGATGAATGACGGCCCGCCAGTCGGCCAGCCGCGCTTCCTCGTACGTTCCGCCGTTGAACGCGACATAGGCCTGGTTCACGAAGGCGCGCGTGCGGTCCTGCTGCGTCACCCAGATCAGCACGGGCGCCGTGTCGGCGATGGCCCGGAACCGCTCCTCGCTCTCGCGGAGCTCCGCCTCGGCCCGGGTGCGTTCGATTTCCGTCCAGGTCCGCGCGGCGACCTCCTGGAGAAGCTCCAGCTCGTCGTCGGTCCACTCGCGGACGCTGGAATCGTGGACGTAGAGGAAGGCGCGCAGACGCCCGCCGCGGATCAGGGGCGTACGCATCAGGGACCGGGTCTGCAGGCGTTCGAAGATATCCAGCGCGTCCTGGGTGCGGGGGTCCTCCCGGACGTCAGCTATGCGGATGGACTGGCCGGCGGCGAGATCCCTGATGAGGGGCGCGCCGAGGTCCTCGAGAGAGAATTGGCCGTGTGCGCTGACGACATCGGCGGTCCAATCGCGGCTCATCGTGACCTGCCGGCGCTCCTGATCCACCTCGCCGTACCCCACGCGCTGGGCCTTCAACTCCGATCCGAGTGCGCGTTCCACCTCCACCATGATCGCCTCGGGCGAGGTCAGATCACGCAACGAGTCCGACAGCGCGAGGAGGAACGACTGGCGGCGTTCCTGGCGCGCCAGCGCCGCGATGGCCTCGCGCGTGTCGGTGACGTCGAATGACATGCCGACGTAGCCCTTGAAGGTCCCATGGGCGTCAAACCGCGGATTGACGGCGATCCGCATCCACCGCCAGGTCCCATCGACGCGCCGGAAGCGTGCCTCGAAGCCGTAGGGTTTGTGCTTCGGACGGAAGCGGGCCTGAACCGCATTGACCGAGGCGATGTCGTCGGGGTGGACCGCCTCGCGCCAGACGTGCCCCAGGATGTCCTCCGCAGGACGGCCGTAGAACTGGACGAGGGCTTCGTTGACGAACTCCACCTCGCCCTCGACATTGGTCATCCAGACTGGAGAGGGCGCGGTGTTGGCCATGAGCCGGAAGCGGGCCTCGCTCTCGCGCAGGGCGGCTTCGGCGGCCTTGGCTCCGGAGATGTCGACCACCACGGCGATAAAGCCTTCGACGGCTCCGTCCGGGCCGGTCAGCGCCCGCACGCTGATCACCACCCAGACGGTTGATCCGTCCGGGCGGATGTAGCGCTTCTCCAGCTGGGAGCCGCCCTCGCTGAGCGCCTGTTCCAGCGCGCGGCGGGTCGGCTCGATGTCGTCTGGATGGCTGACCGCTTCGGTGCTCAGGCCGACCACTTCGTCGGGGGAGACGCCCACGATCTCGGCATAGCGCGCGTTGGCGCTCATGATGGAACCGTCCAGCCCGAGGGTGGCGATGCCGGCGGAGGCCTGATCGACCATGGCCTGGAGCTGGGCTTCGCGGCTGCGCAGCGCGGTTTCGGCGGCCCGGGCGTCGGTGACGTCGACGTTGACGCCGATCATGCCGCGGAAGCGCCCATCGGCGTCGACGCGAGGGCGAGCCTCGGTGTGCAGGGTCCGCCAGGCGCCGTCCGCACGGCGGAAGCGGGCCTCGGTCTCGAAGCCGGAACCACGGCTGATCGCGTCCTGCGTCGTGGCGGCGACCTGGGCGCGGTCGTCCTTGTGCAGGAAGGTCGAGAAGTCGACGGGCCCGGTGAGATCGGGCACGCCCCAGAACTCGCGCAGCGCCTGGTTGAGGTGCACGCAGCGTCCTTTCTCGTCGCTCATCCACAACATGACCGGCGCCTGCTCGCTGACCAGGTGCAGTCGGTGTTCGCTCTCGCTGATCCGGTCGGCCGACTCCCGCAGGGCGTCGATCGACGCGTCGAGGCGGCCCAGAACCTTGCGCAGGGAGGCTGCGACGACGGTCGCGAACAGGCCGACGACAATGAAGTTGGTCGTGGCGACGACGCCCAGCCGGTTACGGACTCCGACGCCGACGGCGTTCGATCCCTCCATCATCCCGACGAGCGCCCAGCCCCCGAACAGGCAGGCGACGACCGCCGTGGCGCCGGCTAACCGGCCCCCGGCCAGCGAGGCCACGATGACCGCCGGCAGCAGGATCATGAAGCCGGTGACTTCGCCATAGAAGCTGGCCAGGCTGGCGCGGATGAGCAGCCCCGCGGCGGCCGCGCCGACGCCGATCAGCAGCGACGCCCACCAGGTGCGCGGGCGCACGCGGGCGAGACGCGTCACGCCCGCGTCAATATTCAGTATTCGCCGAAGCACCCCGACCGCGCTCAATTGATCCCCCGCTCGCGCGTACGCGACCTTCCGCAACGTATTGGCTTCATTTGCGTTCCGGCAAGCGCGGCGTTCGGGCCGGCGGCGGCCCGCCTTGCGTCGGGGGCGGGGGCGCCTACCTCCACCGGTGAACCCGCATCTAACGCCAGGAGCTTGCATGACCGCGACGATCGACACCGGCCTCTCGAAGACGGAGCGCACGGATGTGGCGCAGGAACTGACCAAGGTCCTGGCCGACAGCTTCGCGGTCTATCTGAAGACGCACGGCTATCACTGGAACGTGCGCGGGCCGGAGTTCTTCAGCTTCCACAACCTGCTGGAACAGCAGTACCGCGACATCTGGGCCGCGCTGGACGAAATCGCCGAACGCATCCGCGCCCTCGGCGTGCTGGCGCCGCAAAGCAATTCCGCCTTCGGCAATCTGACCTCCATCAAGGACGGCGATCCGGAGAAGGAGGCGACCGCCATGCTGAAGGAGCTGATGCAGGATCACGAAACCCTGATCGCCACGGTACGCCGGGCGTTTGACGCCGCCGACGCCGCCGGCGACGAGGCCTCGGCCGACCTGATGACGCAGCGGCTGGCGGCGCACGAGAAGTTCGCGTGGATGCTGCGATCCACGCTCGGAGGCCGCTAAGGCTTGACCGAGCGGCGTTTTTCGGTCTGAAAACCGCCTCGCTTGGAGCTTATAGCGGCGGCCTGTCCGGCGTCGAAGCCGGAGCTGGGAGTTGGATTTGGCGAGGATCGACTGGACCTCGATGTCGAAGAAGGGCCGCCGGCTGGCCGCCGCCGCGCCCGCCGCGCTGGCCGCCATCGGCGTGGCCATGGCCGCCAGCTCGACCGCCCGTCCGGAGATCGACCGCCGCGCCGAGGCCGTGCGCCGGGTGACCGACGGCGACCTGACCGACAAGGGGCTGGCCGCCCTGACGGCGCGCATGACGCCGTCGCAGCTGGCCATCGCCATGCGCCACGACTCCGGCGAGCGCCGCGCGGCCCTGTACGGCCTGACGCCCGGATGGGAGAGCCTGTCGCTGGGCGGCAAGCCGTCTCTGGACTTCGGCGCCTCGGGCCTCGAGGCCCAGAAGCTGAACGCCGCCATGCCGGTCTCGGGCCTGCTCCGCGCGGCCCGGCCGTTCGCCTTCAAGCCGGCCACGGCCGAGGACCGGCGCCGCGCCATTCGCTGCTTGACCCAGGCCATCTACTATGAGGCGGCGCTGGAGCCGACCGAGGGCCAGGAGGCTGTGGCGCAGGTCGTCCTCAACCGCGTCCGCGATCCCAACTACCCCAACTCCGTGTGCGGCGTGGTCTATGAGGGCGCCGAGCGGGTCACCGGCTGCCAGTTCAGCTTCACCTGCGACGGCTCGCTGGCGCAGGGCCCGGTCGGTTGGGCCTGGAACCGCGCCGCGCGCGTCGCCGAGCGCGCCTTGGCGGGCTACGTGGCGACCAAGGTCGGCACCGCCACCCACTACCACGCCAACTACGTCCATCCGTGGTGGGCTCCGACGCTGAACAAGCTGACCCAGATCGGGGCGCACATCTTCTATCGCTGGAAGGGCGTCTACGGGGAACCGGCGGCGTTCCGCCAGGCCTACTCCGGCCGGGAGCCGCGCATCGACGAGGCCCGCTTCGCCCGCCCGCGCATCCAGATCGTCGCGGAGGCCGACGCCGAAGCCGCCCTGGCCGAAGCCGCCGCCAAGGGAGAAGCCGCCACCCGCACCGTGGTGATCGACGGCCAGACCCGCACCGTCGGCGTGCTCTCGCTCGGCGGCCGGCGGCAGCCGACGCCGGAAGACATCGCCGCCATCAACCAGCGGCTGGCGACCTTCGAGGCCCCCGCCAGAGCCGCCCCGGCCGCCGCGCCGCCCCCCGGGGTGACGGTGATGGACGTCGAGGAAGTGGGCCGCCCCGCCTCCTGACACTCGATCATTGCAACGCTCTTCGGGGCTTGCGCATTGTTGCTGTCCCCGAGTGCGACGCAGCGCCGTTACCGAGGCTCCGTGACCCAGACCGATCCGAACGGCGACTCGTCCGTCGAGCGCCAGCTCGCCCTGACTGTCCAGGCCCTGGCCGAGAGCGAGGCGAGGTTCCGCGCCATCGCGGACTCCATGCCCCAGATGGTGTGGTCGACCCGGCCCGACGGCTTCCACGACTACTACAACGCCCGCTGGTACGAGTTCACCGGCGTGCCCGAGGGCTCGACCGACGGCGAGGCCTGGAACGGCATGTTCCATCCCGACGACCGGGAGCGGGCCCTGGCGCGGTGGAAGCATTCGCTGGAGACGGGCGAGCCCTACGAGATCGAATACCGGCTACGCCGCCACGACGGCGTCTACCGCTGGACGCTGGGCCGGGCCCGCCCCATCCGCAACGAGGCGGGCGAGATCACGCGCTGGTTCGGCACCTGCACCGACATCGACGATCTGAAGCGATCCGATCAGGCCAAGGAGCTGCTCAGCCAGGAGCTCAGCCATCGCATCAAGAACATCTTCGCCGTCGTCTCGGCCCTGATCGCCCTGTCGGCCCGCCAGCACCCCGAGGCCAGGGGGTTCGCCAATGCGGTGCGCACCCGCATCAACGCCCTGGCCCGGGCTCACGAGTTCGTCCGGCCCCACACCGAGACGTCGAGGCCGACGGTCGGTTCGATGACGCTGCACGCCTTTCTGGCCGACCTGTTCAAGGCCTACAGCGACCTGACCGGCGCAACCCGCGTCACCCTCAGCGGCGACGACGCGACCTTCGACGATCAGGCGGCGACATCGGTGGCCCTGCTATTTCACGAACTGGCCACCAACGCGGCCAAATACGGCGCCCTGTCTCTGGAAGGCGGCCGGGTGACGCTGGACACCCGCCATGCGGGCGACCGGTTCATCCTGACCTGGACCGAGACCGGCGGTCCCCCGCTGAGCGGCCCGCCCGCCCGCACCGGGTTCGGCTCGTCGCTGGCCAGCCTGTCGGTCGAGGGCCAGCTGGGCGGTCGGCTGGAACGACACTGGCTGCCGACGGGACTGCAGGTGGTCGCAGATCTTCCCGCCACCGCCCTGTCACGCCGGCGCGCCGCTCAAAATGTCGCATGATGGAACCCGCCCGATAGTCGCGCGCTCCCTCAAGCCGCGCCGAATGTTCGGCGTCCGACTTAGCGACCAGACAGACCGACTGCCATGACTGCCCGCATCCTGATCATCGAAGACGAGGCCCTGGTGGCCATGGAGCTTCGCTTCGTCCTGGAGGACCTCGGCCACGAAGTGGTGGCGACGGTCGCGGATGCCGCCACGGCCCGCCGGATCGTGCGCGAGGAGGACGTCGATCTGGCGCTGGTCGACATCCACCTGTCCGACGGCCCCACCGGCGTGGCGCTCGGCCGCGAGCTCGGTCAGGAGCTCGGCGTCTCGGTGCTGTTCATGACCGCCAATCCCGGCATGGTGCGCGATGGCGTCGCCGGAACCATCGGCGTGCTGTCCAAGCCGACCGACGAGCGCGCCGTGCAGACCGCTGTGGACTACGCCCTGCGCCGCCGAATGGGCCAGCCGGTGCTCTACGCGCCGCCCGAGCTGCAGCTGTTCGGCTAGGAGGCCGGCCTCACCAGACGCCGATCTTCTCGGCTTCCTTGTGTGAGATCGGATGGCCCTGGGCCTTGTGGTCCTGCTCCGCGAGGAAGCGCACCGCCTCCAGCGCGGCCATGCAGCCCATGCCCGCCGCTGTGACGGCCTGACGATAGACGTCGTCGGTCACATCGCCGGCCGCCCAGACGCCCTCGATCGCCGTCGCGGCCGTGCCGGGCTTCACCACCAGATAGCCGCCCTGCTTGGTCTCCAGCTGGCCGGCGAACAGTTCCGATGACGGCGCGTGGCCGATGGCGATGAACACGCCGTCGGCAGTGATTTCGCGCGTCTCGCCGGTCTTGACGTTCTTCAGCCTCGCGCCGGTGACGTTGACGCCGCCCATGTCGTTCGTCTCGCCGAGAATCTCGTCGATGGCCGAGTCCCAGATCACCTCGACCTTCGGATGGGCGAACAGCCGGTCCTGCAGGATGCGTTCGGCGCGGAACTCGTCGCGGCGGTGCACGACGGTCACCTTCGCCGCGAAATTGGTCAGGAACAGCGCCTCCTCGACGGCGGTGTTGCCGCCGCCGACCACGATCACGTCCTTGCCGCGGTAGAAGAAGCCGTCGCAGGTGGCGCAGGCGGAGACCCCGAAGCCCTGATATTTCGCCTCGCTCTCCAGCCCCAGCCACTTGGCCTGGGCGCCGGTGGAAATGATCACCGTCTCGGCCAGCATCTCGGTCCCGGAATCCAGCGTCAGCCGGAACGGCCGCTGCGACAGGTCGGCCTTGACCACGATGTCCTCGACCACCTCGGTGCCGACGTGCTCGGCCTGGGCGCGCATCTGCTCCATCAGCCACGGACCCTGGATCACGTCCGCGAAGCCGGGATAGTTCTCGACGTCGGTGGTGATGGTCAGCTGGCCGCCCGGCTGCAGGCCGGCGATGACCACCGGGCTCAGCATCGCGCGCGCGGCGTAGATGGCGGCGGTCCAGCCGGCGGGGCCGGATCCGATGATGGCGACGCGGACGGTGCGGGGGGTGCTCATGGCGTCTATTTAGGCGCTGATTCCGGTTCGCGCGATGATAGGCTGTGATCCATTCACAGGAGGGCGCCATGGAAGGTCGCAGCCATCTGGGCATAGGCATCGCGCTGGGGGTCGCCATCGGCTCGGCCATCGGGATCGCCATGGACAATCTTGCGCTGGGCATCGGCGTCGGCATCGCCATCGGCGTCGCCTTGGGTGTGGCGATGGACGCGAGCAAGCGCGGCAAGGGAAGCTCCGGAGACAGCTACACGTCGTCCGACGGCGACGGCCGCCACACGGACGGCGCTACTGACGGCGGCGGAAGCGACGGCGGGGGCGGCGACTGACCTTTTCCCTCCCCGTCCCCGGGGAGGGTGGTCGGCGCGCAGCGTCGACCGGATGGGGGCAGCCCCGGTTGCTGATCCGTCTCCAGGCGCGCAATCTACAAGTGCGCGGAGAACTGCGGATGCCTGTCATCGCCAAGGCCCGAGCCATGCGCAAGAGGATGAGCCCTCCAGAAGCTCGCCTCTGGGTTGCTCTTCGACGCCTGCGTGCGCGTGGCTACCACTTCCGGCGCCAGCACCCGATGCTCGGCTTCTATCCCGACTTCGTCTGCCTTGACCGGCAGCTGATTGTCGAGGTCGACGGAGCCGGACAGATTGGCGGGTCGAACAGGACCGGCGGCGGGACGCGGCGTTCGCGCGCGAGGGGTTCACGACGCTGCGGTACGACAACGCTTCGATCCGGGACAATCTGAATGGCGTGGTCGAGGGCATCCTGGCGCACCTTGAGGCGGCCGCCCCCACCCGGCCTCGCCTGCGGCCCGGCCACCCTCCCCGGGACGGGGAGGGAGACGGTTGAGGCGATTCCCCTCCCCGCCCCGGGGAGGGTGGTCGGCGCGCAGCGTCGACCGGGTGGGGCGGCCGCCTACTCGCGCCCCGTCCGCTCCAGCACAGCCCGCGCCGCCCGCTCCGTCTCGTCGAGCGGCTCATAGGTCCAGTCCTCCAGCGTCCCGTCGAACGGCCGCGCCGCGCCGCGTTCGCGCAGATCGGCGTGCAGGCGCGCGAACTTGTCGGCTGGCTTCAGCGGGATCATCGGCAGGATGTGCACGGGCGCGCCGGTCGAGGCCGCCTCGGCCGCCATATTGGCGCTGTCCTCGGTGACCAGCACATGGTCGGCGAAATGCAGGAAGGCGAAATAGGGGTTGGGGCCGGTCCCGTCCCAGATCAGGCCGGGCAGGTGGGCCAGCCGGGCGGTCATCACCCGTTTGGCCGCCTCGGGCGTCCGGCGCGAGAAGGTCAGCATCAGCGATCCCCCGGCTTCGGCGACGGCGGTCGCGATCCGGTCTGCCAGTTCGGCGGCGTGGCTCTCGGGCAGGTCGAAGGCCATGGAGCGCCCGCCGATCAGCGCCGCCACGCGAGGGCGGGGAAGGGGGGAGAGCGCCGCCTCGAACGCGGCCGCGCCTTCCGCCAGCCGTGTCGGCGTAACCCGGTGGGGGGAGCCGGTGATGGACAGCACATTGGGTCCGGCCGCGCCGTCGTGCGCGGGCGCGACAACCAGATCATAGGCCTGCGTCTTCCAGCGCGGATCCTGGGTCTGGACGACGAAGGTGCGGCCGCCCGATCGCGCCTTGACCCGCGCCGACAGCGGCAGGGTCGCGCGCCCGGTGGCGATCCATAAATCCGGCCACTCCTCGCCGGGGCTCGGCGTAACCGGATCGGACGACGGGTCCAGCATCCACGGGGCCTTCAGCGCCGATGGCAGCTTGTCGAACGCGCCGCGCCAGCGGATGCGTTTCACGGTGATCTGCGCCGACGTCAGCCGCTGCAAGGCTTCGGCCAGGCCCAGGGCCTGGTTCTCGATGCCGGCGCGTCCGTCGGACACGACCCAGATGGACAGGGGGGAGGTCACGCCGGGTCGGGGCGAGGATTCCAGCACATGGCCTCGACCTTGTTGCCGTCCGGGTCGCGCAGGAAGGCGGCGTAATAGCCGGGCGCATACTCCGGCCGGGGACCGGGCGCGCCATCGTCGAACCCTCCGGCCGCCAGTCCGGCCGTGTGGAACGCGGCCACCGCCGCGATGTCGGGCGCGTTGAAGCAGACATGGGTTCCGTTGCCGGCGATGGCCCGCTTGCCGTCGTGGGGTTGCGCCGCCCAGAATTCGGGAAAGGTCCGGCCGTAGCCGATGCCTGCGCCATGCTCCATGAGCCGGCGCGCGCCGATGGTCGCCAGGACGGCGTCGTAGAACAGACCGGCGCGATGGACGTCCGTGACGCCGACCGAAACGTGCGACACCAGCGGAGCGCGCGTTTCGGTACCGGTCATCGGCCTATTTCCACTCGACCTTGAGGATTTCGTACGCCTTGACGCCGCCGGGGGTGTTGACCTCGACCACGTCGCCGACCTCCTTGGAGATCATCGAGCGGGCGATCGGCGAGGAGACGGAGATCTTGCCCGCCTTCACGTCGGCTTCGTGCTCGCCGACGATCTGGTAGCGGCCTTCTTCCTCGGTGTCCTCGTCGACCACGGTGACCGTGGCGCCGAACTTCACCTGGTTGCCGCTCAGCTTCGACACGTCGATGACCTGGGCGCGGCTGATCTTGTCCTCGATCTCGGCGATCTGGCCCTCGATCCAGCCCTGACGCTCCTTGGCGGCGTGATACTCGGCGTTTTCGGACAGGTCGCCGTGTTCGCGCGCCTCCGAAATGGCCGCGATGACGCTCGGCCTCTCGACCGACTTCAATTGCTTCAACTGATCGTCGAGGGCGCGATAGCCCTCGGCCGTCATCGGCACTTTTTCCATATGTCGTGAGTTTCTTGGCTAGCCCGACTGACAGACTTACTCGGCACAGAGGTCGCTGGGCGCACGCGACCGGCCCAAGAGGGTAGGGCGCCCTGAGCCGCGGTTCAAGGCCCCCTTCAGATCGACCGGGACGCCGTCCGGCCGCGGCCGCGTCCGCGGACCTGCCGGATCAGGCTCCAGGCCAGCCAGGCCACGGCCGAGAGGCCCACGGCCATGAACAGGCCGGACAGCAACAGCACGCCCGCCGCCATGAAGGCGAGGACGAAGGCGACGGCGGCGGCGAGGGCGGCGATGACTTGAACGGTTTTCAGGCGCATGGCTCGTTAACGGTTCGGCCCCGCCGGGGTTGCGGTCCGGTTCCGGACAGTGACCGGTTTCGCCAGACTGTGTCCCCGGCGCCGACAGGCTCAGGCGTAGCTGTAGGGGCCGCCCCGCTCCAGGGCGCGCTGATACGCCGGGCGCGCGTGGATCCGCTCAAGGAACGCCCTCAGCCGCGGCTTGTCGGAACCGTAGCCGACCCGGCTGCCCGCCGCCTCGACGGGGAAGCTCATCATGATGTCGGCGGCCGAGAAGGCGTCGCCCGCGAACCACTCCGACCGGGCCAGTTCGGCCTCCCAATACGCCGTATGCGCCGCGATCTGGGGATCGATCATGCGGTCGTCCATGCCGCGCGCTATGCCCCGGGCGACGGGCCGCGCCAGCAGGGGAACCCGCTTCGGAATCTGGCTGAAGATCAGCTTCAGCAGCAGCGGCGTCATGGCCGAACCCTCGGCGTAGTGCAGCCAGTAGGTGAAGCGCCGCCCCTCCGCCGTGCCCCGCGCCGGCCGCAGGGCAGAGCCGCCGTGCGTCTCGAGCAGGTATTCGACGATGGCCCCGGTCTCCGCCATCCGCACCTCGCCGTCGTCGACGACCGGCGACTTGCCCAGCGGATGGACGGCCCTCAGCTCCGGCGGCGCCAGCAAGGTCTGCGCGTCGCGCTGATAGCGCTTCACCTCATAGCCGACGCCGAGTTCCTCCAGCAGCCACAGCACCCGCTGCGAGCGGGAGTCGTTCAGATGGTGGACGGTGATCATGACGACGGCTCCGCTTGAGGGCGGCAGTTAGCGGACCTTACGCGGCGTCGGTCCAGAGAAATTCAGTCCGCGGCGTGGACGGCCACCACCTGGCTCAGCTCCGACACGCCGCCGGGAGAGAAGGCCTCGACGGCGAACCAGTAGTCGACGCCGGTGGTGAGGGCGCGGACCTCGAGGCCGCCGCCGCGGTCGCGCAGGTCGTCGGCGTAGATCTGATACGTCAGGAACAGCCGGTTCGGGGCGACGCCCCAGCGGACGTTGTAGCCCAGCGCGCCGGGGACCGGATTGAAGCGGACGACGGCGTTGCGCTGGTCGGCGCCGCGCTCGATCGTCACGCCGGAGGGGGGCGCGGGGGCCGGTTCCCCGGAGGTCCCGAACACCCGCAGGTCGGAGATGGCCAGATGGGCGGCGGCGACCTCGCCATGCTCGTAGCGGATGAAGCGGGCGTCGACCGGCCGGTCGCCCTCGACATAGGCGTTGGGCCGGTCGCGTCGGGAGTCGGACAGGTCGGCGAAGACGCGCCAGTCGGAGCCGTCCGCCGACCACAGGATGCGGAAGCGGGTGCGGATGTCGGGGCGCTCCGCATAGATGCCGGACTGATGGTCGGCGTAGTTGACCTGCACCGCATGGACCCGCTTCACGCCGCCGAGGTCCAGCGTCAGCGTCTCGCCCGGGCGGTTCGCGCCCGCGACCCAGAAGGTGCGCGGGTTCTCGTCGACGGCGCGGTCGGCGGTGAACTCGCCGTCGGTCGAGGAGGCGGTGGCGGCGGCCCTGTAGGACAGCGGGAACCAGCCGGTGAACAGGCTCTCCGGGTCGTCCACCTTCCCCGTCGGCATGCGCTGCGGATAGTCGCCGAAGCGGCTTGTGAAATGCATCTGGCCGTCGCGCGTGAAGCCGCCCGGGAACATCGCGATGCGCCGCTCGAAGGTCCAGTTGTGGCCGATCCACGGCGTGCCGGTGTTCCACCAGTTGCCGTGGCGATCCTGGAAGGTGGAGCCGTGGCCCGCCCCCTCGACGAAGCCGCCGGGCTTGTAGCTGATGGGGTTGTACGGCGCGTATTCGAACGGACCGAGCGGCTGGTCGGAAACCCAGACGCCGTTGGCGTAGGCATTGTACTCGGTGCCCGGCGCCCCGTACTGCAGGTAGTAGCGCCCGCCGTGCTTCGTCATCCAGGCGCCCTCGATATAGGGCTTGATGGGCGTGCCGTCGGGCAGGCCGCCGGAGTGGTCCTCGCCGAACCGCTCCCAGCCGTGCAGGTCAGGCTCCAGTCCGCGCAGCCGCACCGGCTCGCCGAGGAAGCGCACCGGCGGGGCCGGATCGATCTCCGAGGCGTAGAGCGGATAGACGTTGGACGAGCCCCAGTAGAGGTACCACTTCCCGTCGTCATCGATGAACAGGGCCGGGTCCCACGGCCCCGGCGGCAGCTTGTCGGCGGGGAGACCGGCGTCGCCGTATCGGCCTTCCTCGCCGCGGCTGACCGCGCCCGGCACCGGCGGCAGCTCGCGGGTGTGCCAGTCCCAGAGACCGGTCTCCGGATGCTCGCTGACCAGCAGCGGCCGGGGCTCGAAGGCCGACTGCATCAGGTAGAGACGCTCGCCGTCCGACACCGCCGCGGGCGCGACGTGGCCGTCGAACGGCCACTTGTTCGGCTGCACATAGGTCCAGTCGAGCAGGTTTTCCGAGGTCCAGTAGCCGTCCGCCAGGGTCTGGAAGAGGAAATAGCGATCGCGGTGCAGGACGACGACCGGATCGGCTCCGGTGCGGTAGCTGACGCCCCGATGCGTCTGCTCGAAATTGTATTTGTAGTCGACGTCGACCGGGTTGGCCCAGGTGCGGGGGCGGGGTTCCTGCGCGGCGGCGGGGGCTGTCAGCAGGGCGGCGGCGAGGGCGGTCAGGATCGGCAGTCGCATGCCGGCGGGTGTAGCACGCGCCTCAGGCTGTTGAGTTCACGAGCGGTTTCGCCCAGACCTTGGCGATGACGCCGAACGAGCCCGCCCCCGACACAACGACCGAGCCCCGCCTGACCTCGCTCGCCCACGGCGGCGGCTGCGGCTGCAAGATCGCGCCGGCGGTGCTGCAGGACATCCTCAGGGGCATGCCGCAGGCCGCGCCCTTCGCCGATCTGCTGGTCGGGACCGAGACCAGCGACGACGCCGCGGTCTGGCGCCTCAACGACCAGCAGGCGCTGGTGGCCACGACCGACTTCTTCATGCCGGTGGTCGACGATCCGTTCCACTTCGGCCAGATCGCCGCGACCAACGCCCTGTCGGACGTCTACGCCATGGGGGGGACGCCGATCTTCGCCCTCGCCATCGTCGGCATGCCGGTCAATGTGCTGTCGACCCATACCATCGGCCGGATCCTGCAGGGCGGCGCGGAGGCCTGCCGGGCCGCGGGCGTGCCGGTCGCCGGCGGGCATTCCATCGACAGCGTCGAGCCGATCTACGGCCTCGTGGCCCTCGGCCTCGTCCATCCCGGTCAGGTGCTGACCAACCGGGGCGCAAGGCCCGGCGACGTCCTGCTGTTGACCAAGGCGCTGGGCGTGGGCGTGCTCAGCGCGGCCTTCAAGCAGGACCGGCTGGGCAAGGACGGCTACCGGACCCTGAAGGACACGACCACCCGGCTCAACAGCCTCGGCGCCAGGCTGCCGGGTCAGCCCGGCGTGCATGCGGTCACCGACGTCACCGGTTTCGGACTGCTGGGGCACGCCCTCGAGATGGCCCGGGGCGCGGGAGCGACGGTCGAGATCACCTCGAACCCGCCGACCCTGCCGGGTGTCGTCGATCTGCTGAGGGAGGGCGTCCGCACCGGCGCCTCGGGCCGCAATTGGGCCAGCTACGGCGGCGAGGTCGAGCTGCCGGAGCGCCTCGAGGACTGGCGCCGCGACCTTCTCACCGATCCCCAGACCTCCGGCGGACTGCTGATCGCCGTGGCCGAGGCCGAGGTGGCGGCGGTTCAGGGGCTGGCCCGCATCGAGGGCTTCTCGGCCCAGCCCGTCGGCCGGGTGGCCGAGGGTCCGCCGCGGGTCCGCGTCGTCTCATGATCCGGCGCACCGTCGACCTGTCGCCGCAGGCCCGCGACGGCTTCGACGCCATCCTCGACGTGCGCAGCCCCGCCGAGTTCGCGCTCGACCACATCCCCGGCGCGATCAACCTGCCGGTGCTCGACGACGATCAGCGCGCCGCGGTGGGGACCGAATATGTGCAGGGTTCGAAATTCCTCGCCCGCCGCACCGGCGCGGCCATGGTCGCCCGCAACATCGCGGCCCATCTCGAAGGGCCGCTCGGCGACCGCGACGGCTCCTTCCGCCCGCTGGTCTATTGCTGGCGCGGCGGCCAACGCTCGGGCGCCATGGTCACGGTGATGGACCAGGTCGGATGGCCGGTCACCGTGCTGGACGGCGGCTACCAGACCTGGCGGCGGCAGGTGAAGGCGGCCCTCTACGATGAGCGGTTGCCGCACCGGCTGGTGCTGATCGACGGGCCGACGGGCTCGGGCAAGACTGCGCTGCTGCACGCCCTCTCCGCGCGCCGCGTGCAGATACTGGACCTCGAGGCCCTCGCCGCCCATCGCGGCTCCCTGTTCGGGGCCATGCCCGGCGGGCAGCCGTCGCAGAAGGCCTTCGAGACCCGCCTGCACGACGCCCTCTCCCGCCTCGATCCGGCCCGTCCGACCGTCGTCGAGGCCGAAAGCAGCAAGATCGGCGCGCGGGTCATCCCGCCGTCGCTGTGGACGGCCATGGCCCGCGCCGGCGTCGTCGAGATCGAGGCGCCGGTGGAGGCGCGCGTCGACTTCACGCTGCGGACCTACGCCGCCATCGCGGCCGATCCGGAGGCGCTGGACAGGGCCCTGACCCGCCTGCCGCGTCATCATGCGAAGACGACCATCGCGGAGTGGCGGGCCCTCGCCGCCGCCGGCGATCTCGAGCCGCTGGTCCGCCAACTGATCGAGGCCCACTACGATCCCGCCTACCGCCGCACGGGCGCGGTCCGGGGGCGGGCGGTGCTGAACCGGCTGACCCTGCCGGAGCTGACGCCCGCCGGTCTGGAGAACGCGGCGGGCGCCCTCGTTTCCGCGCTCGACGCTGGCGCGGACCCGGCCTAGCTTCCGGGCATGACCCGCTCCCGCACCGCCGCCCTGATGTCGTCCCTGAGCCTGAGGGTGCTCGTCGCCCTCGTCGCGGGCCTGCTCGCCGGCGCGGCGGCCCAGGCCTGGGGCATCCCCGGCGGAACCGGCACGGTCGCGGTGGTCGAAGGCTTCGGCCAGCTGTGGCTCAACGCCCTGCGCATGACCATCATCCCGCTGGTCTTCGCCCTGCTGGTGACCGGCATCGCCTCCATCGCCGACGCGGCGGCGACCGGACGGCTGGCCCTGAGGGCGGTGGTGGTCTTCGCCCTGCTGCTCCTCGGCGCCACGGTCTACGGCATCCTCGCCTCGGAGGGTCTGCACGCGGTCTGGCCCATCGATCCCGAAGGCGGCCGGCTGCTGCTGTCCGGCGCGACCGGCGACGCCGTGGTGCGCGAGAACGTCGGCGGCGGCGGACTGTCCGCCTTCCTGACCAGCCTCGCCCCGTCAAATCCGATCCGCGCCGCCGCCGACGACGCCATCCTCGGCATCGTAGTCTTCGCCATCGTCTTCGGCTTTGCGGCCACCCGTCTGCCGGAGCGCCTGCGCCAGCCCCTGACCGTCTTCTTCGAGGCGGTGGCCGAGACCATGATCGTCATCGTTCACTGGGTGCTGCTGGCGGCCCCGATCGGCGTCTTCGCCCTGTCGCTCGGCGTCGGTCTGCGGGCCGGCCTCGGCGCCGCCGGGGTGCTGGGCCACTACATCGCCATCGTGGTGCTGGCGCTCGTCGGCCTGATCCTGCTGACCTACGTGGTCGCCGTGGTCTGGGGCCGGGTCGGGCTCGGACGGTTCGCCCGCGCCGCCGCCCCGGCGCAGGTCGTCGCCTTTTCAACCCAGTCCTCGCTCGCCTGCCTGCCGGTGATGGTCGAGCGCGCCCGCGACCGCCTCGGCGTCTCGGCGGCGACGGCGGGCCTCGTCCTGCCGCTGGCCGTGGCGGTGTTCCGCATCACCTCGACGGTCGCCAACCTCGCCGTCTGTATCTACGTCGCCCACCTGTACGGCATCCCGCTGAGCCCCGGCGTGCTGATCGCCGGCGGCGTCACCGCCCTGGCCATCAGCGTCGGCACCGTCGGCCTGCCGGGTCAGGTCAGCTTCTTCGCCTCCATCGCCCCCATCGCCATCGTCATGGGCCTGCCGCTGGAGGTCCTGCCGCTGTTGCTGGCCGTCGAAGTCGTGCCCGACATCTTCCGCACCATCGGCAACGTCACCGCCGACCTCGCCGCCGCGCGGATCGTCGAGGGCCGGGATGCGACGGCGGACCCGGAAGCGGCGTCGGGGATCTAGGCCGCGGCGCGTGTCCGCTCACCCACGGCTGCCCTTGTCGCCCGCTTCGGACGCCGCCCGGCGGACCTCGCGTTCCGCCGCCGCATCCCACATCCGCTCCAACGCCTCGACCGCCTGGGCCAGAGCGCGCGCCTCCGCGGCGCGGCCCTCGCCGACCAGCCAGGTGGCGCGTTGCAGGGCGAGAGCGATCGATAGCTCCGGGTCGAGCGATGACGCATCGGGAAGGTCCGTCAGCGCCGTCAGCGGCCCGAGCCCCGGACCGGGCCCGTCGTCTCCGCCCCGGACCGGTTTCAGGTCCAGCTGGTCGGCGATCCTCCTGCGGGTCCAGCCTTCCGCCAGGGCCCGGCGTCGCAGGTTCGACAGGCCGACATCGAACCGGCGCGCGACCGACGGCGCGGACTCTCCCGCCACATAGGCCTTTCGGACCTGCGCCCAGGTCTCCGGGCCGCGATATTTGCGCAGACGGTAGTGCTCCATACAGGGAGGATCGCACGCCGCTACGTCAGAAGCGGACGCATGGCTGGCCGGCCACCCCGCCCCACCCACCGCCGTCATCCTCGGGCTTGAGCCGAGGACCAGACCGTCCGGTGCTGCGTCGACGATAGCACGGGGGCGCTCGCCGGGCCGCCGCCAACACACGGCGCGCGTCCACGTCTGATCCTCGGGTCAAGCCCGAGGATGACGGGCCGGGGAGGGAAATCTACTCCCCCTCTTTCGCCTCGTCCTCCAGACGCGCAAGAAGCGCCGCCACCCCGCACTCGTCCTCGACCAGCAGCCGGGGATCGTCCTGCTCGCCGCGAAGAAACGGATACAGGTCCCGCCATTCAGGGTTCCTCCCCTCGATCAGCTGCATCTTCCACGGCCGGCGCCAGCTCTTGAGGGCCTTCTCCCGATGGATGGCGGAGGTCACCCGCTCAAACGGCTGGTACCAGACGAGGATGTTGCAGCCGTGGCGTTTCGTAAACGCGCTACCCTCGCCTGCTCGATG
>NZ_DASPNO010000084.1:0-8039 GCF_035626535.1 Brevundimonas sp. | reverse complement strand
CCTTCCTTCAGGTGCACGATGCCGGTCACGTCCGTGGTGCGGAAGTAGAACTGCGGACGGTAGTTGGTGAAGAACGGCGTGTGACGGCCGCCCTCTTCCTTGGTCAGGATGTAGGCCTCGGCCAGGAATTTGGTGTGCGGGGTGATCGAGCCCGGCTTGCACAGCACCTGGCCGCGCTCGACGTCCTCGCGCTTGGTGCCGCGCAGCAGCACGCCGACATTGTCGCCCGCCTGGCCCTGGTCGAGCAGCTTGCGGAACATCTCGACGCCCGTGCAGGTCGTCTTCTGCACCGGACGGATGCCGACGATCTCGACCTCCTCGCCGACCTTGACGATGCCGCGCTCGACGCGGCCGGTCACCACCGTGCCGCGGCCCGAGATCGAGAACACGTCTTCCACCGGCATCAGGAACGGCAGGTCCACCGGACGCTCCGGCTGCGGAATGTATTCGTCCACCGTCTGCATCAGCTTCAGGATCGACTGCTCGCCGATCTCCGGGTTGACGCCGTCCGTCGCCGCCTTGGCCGAACCGGCCGTGATCGGGATCTCGTCGCCCGGGAACTGGTAGCTGGAGAGCAGCTCGCGGATCTCCATCTCGACCAGCTCGAGCAGCTCGGCGTCGTCCACCAGGTCGACCTTGTTCATATAGACGACCAGCGCCGGCACGCCGACCTGACGGGCCAGCAGGATGTGCTCGCGCGTCTGCGGCATCGGGCCGTCGGCCGCCGACACCACCAGGATGGCGCCGTCCATCTGCGCCGCGCCCGTGATCATGTTCTTCACATAGTCGGCGTGGCCCGGGCAGTCGACGTGGGCGTAGTGACGGTTGGCCGTCTCATACTCGACGTGCGCCGTGTTGATGGTGATGCCGCGCGCCTTCTCTTCCGGCGCCGCGTCGATGTCCGCATACTGCATCGCCTTGCCGCCGCCCGACTTGGCCAGCGTCATCGTGATCGCCGCCGTCAGCGTCGTCTTGCCGTGGTCAACGTGACCGATCGTGCCGATGTTGCAGTGCGGCTTGGTGCGTTCGAACTTTTCCTTGGCCATGGCCAAAACTCCTGTGGCCCTGGTGGGGCGGTGGTCAGCGACAGAAAACTGGAGCGGGTAGACGGGATCGAACCGACATCCTCAGCTTGGAAGGCTGCTGCACTACCATTGTGCTATACCCGCGCGGAGAATGCGTCGGCCAGGCCCCGCAGGGCATCCAGTCCTTCGCACCCGGCCTCCTCGAGGTCCGATCCGTCCGGTCTCCGACAGCGCGTGGTGGGGGAAGCAGGACTCGAACCTGCGAAGCTTACGCAGCGGATTTACAGTCCGCCCCCTTTGCCGCTCGGGACATTCCCCCGCGCGCGATGTGAAGACCGATCCGGAACGCCCGAAAGCGGTCGAAAGACCGTTCTCGAACAAAAGCCTTCGAAGTCCGGCAAACCCTGGTTTAGAGGAAGCGCCTGACCGGAATGCCCTTGGGCCCCAAATCGGAGGGCGTCTTATAGTGTCGTCAAACAGAGAACGCAACGACCGGAAAACCGGGAAAAAGCAAGGCTTGCGGGGGCGTCCGGAGGGGCCGAAGAGCGGCGGTTGGACGCCTTCGCCGCCGGTCCGGGCGGCGGGTGATTCCGGGCCGCGCGAGCGCAAGCCCAAGGTCGACGCCGACGGCTGGCTGTGGGGCCGTCATCCGGTGCTGGCCGCCCTGGCCAATCCGGCCCGCAAGGGCATGGGCCGGCTGCTGGCCACGGAGGACCGCGCCGCCGAGATTGAGCGCGACCGGCTCGCCCCCCACGGCCACCGGATCGAGATCGTCGACGGCCTCGCTCTGGCCCGCATGCTGCCGGCCGGGGCGGTGCATCAGGGCCTGGCCTTCAAGGTGCAGCCGTTGGAGGGGGTGGCGCTGGAGGACATCGCCGAACCCCCCTCGGGCGTCATCGTCATGCTCGACCAGCTGACCGACCCGCAGAACGTCGGGGCCATCTTCCGCTCGGCCCTCGCCTTCGGGGCCAGGGGCGTCGTGGTGCAGGACCGCCATTCGCCGGCGCTGGCCGGGGCCCTGGCCAAGGCCGCGGCCGGGGCCACCGAACGCCTGCCCTGCGCCCGGGTGACCAATCTGAGCCGGGCGCTGGAGCGTCTGGCCGACCTCGGCTGGCGCGCCGTCGGCCTCGATGGCGGCGCCGAGCTGTCGCTGGATCAGGCGCTGGACGGCCGGCCGACGGTGCTGGTCATGGGCTCCGAGGGCGACGGCCTGCGCCGGCTGGTGGCCGAGCACTGCGACGTCTTGGCGAAGATCCCCATGCCCGGCGGATTCGAAAGCCTGAACGTCTCGAATGCGACGGCGATCGCTCTCTATGAGGCGACGCGCGCGCAACAGGGAACCTGATCCGCCCGCGACCGCTTGCCGAACCGCCCCGCCCTGCCCTAGAGCCCGCGCATGGAATTTCTGAGCTCTCCCGAACTTGCCTCACAGCTGGCCGCCCTCGGCCAGGTCCTGATGATCGATCTGGTGCTGGCCGGCGACAACGCCGTCGCCGTCGGTCTGGCCGCCGCCGCCCTGGCGCCGGAGCAGCGCCGCAAGGCCATCCTGATCGGCCTCGCCGCCGCCGTCGTGCTGCGCATCGGCTTCGCCCTGATCACGGTCCAGCTGCTGGCCATCGTCGGCCTGCTGCTGGCCGGCGGGGTGCTGCTGCTGTGGGTGTGCTGGAAGATGTGGCGCGAGCTGCGCGAATCCGCGACCCACGACCAGGCCGAGGCCGAGGCGGAGCTCGAACTGGCCATGCAGATCGAGCACGGCAAGGGCCCGACTCCGGAAGAGCTGGGCCTGAAGCGCAAGAGCTTCGGCGCCGCCCTGCTGCAGATCATGATCGCCGACGTCACCATGTCGCTGGACAACGTCCTGGCCGTGGCCGGGGCCGCGCACGAGCATCCGTGGATCATGGTCTTCGGCCTGGTCCTGTCCATCGCCCTAATGGGCGTGGCCGCGACCTTCATCGCCCGCATCCTGACGAAGCACCGCTGGGTCGGCTACGTCGGCCTCGTCATCGTCCTCTACGTCGCCCTGCACATGATCTGGGACGGCGCCCGCTCGGTGATCGTGCGCACCGACCGCATGGAGGAATTCAACGCCGCCGCCCCCGCCTTCCTCGACATCGGCGCGGAAGAGGCGGCGCACCACCTGCAGGGGACCCGCGGCGAGGAAGACAGCGCGGCCCCGGCGCACGGGGCGCCCGCGCCCGCCGATCCGCCGCCGGTTCAACCCGCGACGGCGAAGACTCCGTAAACAAAAAGGCCCGGAGCGATCCGGGCCTTTTCTTTTGACGCTCCCTGGCGGCGTCATTCCTCCAAACTCGTCATTCCCGGCCTTGTGCCGGGAACCCATGAACGCGGCTTCCGGGGCTCCCCATTCCGCTCATGGATGGCCGGGACAAGCCCGGCCATGACGGTGATGAGATGGATGTCCAGCGCGGGGGGACGGCGTCCGCCTACCCCTCCGCGCCGCCGAACCGTTCCGACCATTCGGCCACCTGGGCGTCCTCGATCTTGGTGAACAGCACCCCGGCGGCCGCCACGGTTTGGCCGCGCGGCAGCCGGTCCAGCAGCGCCTCGTCCGTCGCGGGCCACGACAGGTCCGTCGCGCCCACCGCCGCCGCGATCCTCGTTGCCGAGAAGGGCGTCACCGGCGCCGCCAGCCGGGCGAACAGGGCCACGAGGTTCAGCCCGGTGCGCACCCCGACCGCCGCCCTCGGAACATCCGTTTTGAAGGCGGTCCACGGGGCCGCCTCCTGCAGATATTCGTTGCCCAGCACCCAGACGGCGCGCAGCGCCTGGGTCGCCTTGCGGAACTCCATGGCCTCGAACTGCGCGGTCGCCTCCGCGACGCCGGCGCGCAGGTCGGCCTCCAGCTTCGCCTCCAGCGGACCCGGTTCGCCGGCGTCCGGCACCACGCCGCCGAACTTCGACTCGGCGAATTTGACGATGCGGTTGACGAAATTGCCCAGCACGTCGGCCAGGTCCTTGTTGGTCGTCGACTGGAACTGCTCCCAGGTGAAGGCCGCGTCGGAATGCTCGGGACCGTAGGCGGTCAGGTGCCAGCGCCAGTAGTCGGCCGGCAGCAGCTCCAGCGCCTGGTCCATGAACACGCCGCGCTTCTGGCTGGTCGAGAATTTGCCGCCGTACCAGTTCAGCCAGTTGAAGGCCTTCAGGGTGTCGACGGTCTTCCACGGCTCGCCCGAGCCGAGGATGGTCGCGGGGAAGCTGACGGTGTGGAAGGCGACGTTGTCCTTGCCCATGAACTGGACGTAGCGGACGTCGTCGGCGCCCTCGTCGGTGCGCCACCAGTCGCGCCAGGTCCGGCCGGTCGCCTCGGCCCACTCCTCGGTGGCCCCGATGTATTCGATCGGGGCGTCGAACCAGACGTAGAAGACCTTGCCCTCCAGCCCCGGCCGCGGCCCGCCGTCCGGCCCCACCACCGGCACGCCCCATTTCAGGTCGCGGGTGATGCCCCGGTCGATCAGCCCCTCGTCGAGGTGTTTCAGGGCGATCGATTTCGCCAGCGTCTGCCAGTCGGTCTTGGTCCCTATCCAGTCGCGGATCCGCTGCTCGAGTTTCGTCTGCAGCAGGTACAGGTGCCGCGTGTCGCGAACCTCGAGATTGCGCGACCCTGACACCGCCGAATACGGATCGATCAGGTCGGTCGGGTCCAGCAGCCGGCCGCAGTTGTCGCACTGGTCCCCCCGCGCCCCGACGTGGGCGCAGTGCGGGCAGGTGCCCTCGACATAGCGGTCGGGCAGGAAGCGGGCGTCGTCCACCGAATAGATCATCCGGTCGACCCGCTCCTCGATCAGGCCGTTCCTCTCAAGCACGTCGGCGAAATGCTGGGTCAGGCGGTGGTTGGGCGGGTTCGAGGACCGGCCGAACCAGTCGTAGCTCAGGCCGAAGGCCTCGCCGGCCCGCTTCTGGATCTCGTGCTGCTCGTCGCAATAGGTGCGGACGTCCTGACCGGCCGCGGCGGCGGCCAGTTCGGCCGGGGTGCCGTGCTCGTCGGTGGCGCAGATGTAGAGCACCTCGTGGCCTTGGGCTCGCTTGAACCGGGCGTATACGTCGGCCGGCAGCATCGATCCGGCCAGGTTCCCCAGATGCTTGATGCCGTTGATGTACGGCAGGGCCGAGGTGATCAGGATGCGGGCCATGGTCGTCCGGGGAGTCTGGGGGAGGCGACGGATATAGAGGGCGGCCGCGCCCGCGTCACCTCAGGCTGCGCCTTTGGCCGGACGCGGGAATTCGAACACGTCGCGCTCGGGTCCGTCGGGGAATCGCTCTCGCGTGAACCGTTGACCGCCCAGCGCGTCGATCAGGGCTCGCGCCGGGCCGTTGGCATCGTCACAGTGGGTCTCCACCCGGCTCCAGCCGGGAATCTCATGACCAAAGGTGATGGCCGCCCGCGACGCCTCCGCCGCGAAGCCCTGCCGACGCTGATGGGGCAGTATCCACCACGTCAACTCCGACCTTGGCCATCCGGCGGGCCAGTACAGGCCGCAGGCTCCGACGGCCTCGCCGTCGTCGCGGCGCTCGACAACCCAAAGACCGTAGCCTCGCAAGGCCCAGTGGCCGAGGTCGCGCGCCAGCCGGCTCCAGGCCGCGGCCGCCGACAGCGGACCGCCATAAAAGGCCGAGGCCTCGGCGTCGCCGTAGAAGCGGGCGTACATCCCGTGATCCGCCTCCCGGGGAGCCCGAAGCCGGAGCCGGGCCGTCGTGAGTTCCGGGATCGCCGTCACGGCAGCCGCCTCGCCACCCGCACGAACCGTCCGGTCAGCAGCGCCGACGAGACCAGGCTGGCGATGATCACCGCCCAGACCAGCCCGTCGACGCCGACCTCGTGCGCCAGCCACCAGCCGAGCGGCATCATCACCAGGCTGTAGGCGGCGAAATGCATGATGGTCGGCCACCAGACGTCGCCGGCGGCGCGGTTGGCCGAGGCCGAGACCACCTGGATGCCGTCGGCGACGAAGAACAGGGTGGCGAGCACCAGCGCCGGTATGACCACCGCCAGCAGGGCCGGGTCGCGGTTGTAGGCGCTGGCCACCAGAGGCGCCGTCGGCCACAGGACCAGCGCCACCAGCAAGGTCAGGGCGCCGACCACGGCGATCCCGACCAGCCCGGCCCTCAGCACGCCGCGCCCGTCGCCGGCGCCATAGGCGCGGCCGACCAGCACCGAGGTCGCCGCCGCCAGTCCCATCGGGACCATGAACACGATGGCCGAGACGTTGATTACGATGGTCCAGGCCGCCGTCTCGATCGCCCCCAGCTGGCCGGCGATGAAGGTCATGGCGGCGAAGGCCCCGACCTCGATGAAATAGCTCGACCCGGCGCCGTAGCCGATCTTGCGCTGCTCCCGCTCGGCGGCGTGGTCCCGCGAGGGCCGGCGGAACACGCCGATCTCCCGCGCCTCCGGCAGGCGGACGATGTAGACGATCAGGAACACCGCCAGCGAGGTCCGCGCGACCACCGTCGCCCAGGCCGAGGCCACGGCCCCGTCCAGCCCGATGCCCAGCAGGTCGGGCACCAGCAGCAGATTCAGCGCCAGATTGATGCCGTTGGCCACCCACATGGCCCACATGCCGGCGCGCGGCCGGTGCATGGCCTCGAGAAAGAACTGCGCCGCCACGCTGACCAGATAGCCGGGCATCGACAGGGCGAAGACCACCAGCACCGGCGAGGCCCCCTCGCCCAAACCCTCGGCCAGCCCCATGTGCCGCAGGGCCCACGGCCCGATCAGGATCAGGCCGAACATGCTGACCACGCCGATCTGCAGCGAATAGGCCACGCCGCGCCGAAGCACCGCCCCGACCTCGGACCGCCGCCCCTCGCCGAGGTAGCGGGCGGTCATCACCTGCACCCCCATCATCAGCCCGACGGCGGTGGTGACGATGATCGCCGTAGGCGCCAGGGCCAGCGAGCTGAAGGCCAGCTCCAGCCCGGAGTAGTTCCCCACCACGATCACGTCGGTGAGGCCCATGGTCATGATGCCGATGCGCGCCAGCACCACCGGCCACGCGAGGTGCAGCAGGTCTTTCAGGGTGGCGCGGGTCTGGAGGCTGAGGGCGAACATGGGAGGCGCGACAGGCCACGGCGACGCTCGCGGGTCAACAGCGGATATTTCAACCCAGCCATAAGCCTCCCTTCTCTTTCGTCAGCCTCCGGCGAGCGTAGCGAGACCGGGGGACCCAGCGGCGCGCGCGAGCGCGAACCTGCGGGCGCCCCGGTGTTTCGCCGCCGTCGCGGCGCCGCTGGGTCCACCGGTCGCTCCTGCGGAGCGCCGGAGGATGACGAAAGGTATGGAGCGTCTTTCAGAACCACCCTAAACCAGCCCCATGCCCAAGCTGACGTCCGCCATCGATCCGAACAGCCCGGCCTTCAAGGCCCTCGACGCCCACAACCGCGCCCTGCGCGACGAGCTCCGCGCCCGGGTCGCCCAGGCGGCGCTCGGCGGCCCCGAGAAGTCGCGCGAACGCCACGTCGCCCGTGGCAAGCTGCTGCCCCGCGACCGCGTCGAACGCCTGCTCGATCCTGGCTCGCCCTTCCTCGAGATCGGCCAGCTGGCGGCCTGCGACATGTACAAGGGCGAGGCGCCCGGCGCAGGCATGATCTGCGGCGTCGGCCGGGTCTCGGGCCGCGAGGTGATGATCGTCGCCAACGACCCGACGGTGAAGGGCGGCGCCTATTTCCCGATGACGGTGAAGAAGCACCTGCGGGCCCAGGAGATCGCCGAGCAGAACATGCTGCCCTGCGTCTATCTGGTCGATTCAGGCGGCGCCAACCTGCCCCACCAGGCCGAGGTCTTCCCCGACCGCGACCATTTCGGCCGGATCTTCTACAACCAGGCGCAGATGAGCTCGCAGGGCATAGCCCAGATCGCCTGCGTGATGGGCAGCTGCACCGCCGGCGGCGCCTACGTCCCGGCGATGAGCGACGAGAGCGTGATCGTCCGCGAACAAGGGACGATCTTCCTCGCCGGACCGCCTTTGGTAAAGGCCGCGACCGGCGAGGAGATCA
>NZ_DASPNO010000083.1:0-8390 GCF_035626535.1 Brevundimonas sp. | reverse complement strand
GCGGTCTCCCCGCCCAGCATGACCCAGCCGCCGACGGTGCCGATGGTCTTCACGATGGCGCAGACCGCCACCACTCCGGCGATGGAGGCTCCGAACACCCGCGCCGCCAGATCGGCGTAGGGGCTGGTCGAGTTCGCCAGCACATCCGCCGGAATGACTCCGAACACCGCCACCGTCGCGGCGATGTAGATAAGGGTCGCCAGCAGCACTCCGGCCACCGAGGCCCGGCCGACGTCGCGGGCCGGATGCTTGACCCGGACCGACAGGGCCGCGGCGCTCTCCACGCCCAGGAAGGCCCAGAAGATCACCGCCAAGGACGCCGGCACGCTCTCGACCAGCGCGGTTCCGGAGGGGCTCCACGAGGCGGCGAAGGTCTGCGGGTCGAAAGCCATCACTCCGGCCGCCACAGCGATCACAATCGGCGCCAGGCCGATGGCCAGCGCCACAGCCGCCAGCCCGGACGCCGTTCTCGCCCCGATGATGTAGGCGATCGTGGCCAGCCAGATGATCCCGAGATTGCAGAAGGTCGCCGCCACCGGATCCTTCAGCGCGGGCCAGAAGAAGCCGAGATAGCCCGTGGCGGCCACGGCGATGGCGACATTGCCCACCAGACAGGCAGTCCAGAAGGCCAGCGCCGTCTGGAACCCGAAGAATCGGCCCAGCCCGCGCTCGGCGAAACCCGGCAGTCCGTCCGCGTCCGGCCGCAACCGGCCCAGCGCCCCGAACACCAGCGCCAGGGTCACCGCTCCTGCCCCGGCGACCAGCCAGCCGATCAGGCTGGAACTGCCCACCGGCGCCAAGCTCACCGGCAGCAGATAGA
Source organism: Brevundimonas sp. (assembly GCF_035626535.1). Taxonomy (GTDB): domain Bacteria; phylum Pseudomonadota; class Alphaproteobacteria; order Caulobacterales; family Caulobacteraceae; genus Brevundimonas. Next base: position 7,570 of record NZ_DASPNO010000083.1, on the reverse strand, counting down.
CCCCGGATCCGATCATGTTGCCGGCGACGACCAGGGCCGCCAACCCCCAGCCCAACTTGTGCCGGTCCGACAGGGGCTCCTCGGCCAGCGGGATGTGATGCGGCGCGTCGCTCATGCATGAACCTCGGCGAGACGGGACTGGAACCAGGCGACGGCGACCTCCTGCCGGGCGCTGAGCACGCCGGTGTCATACGCCCCCGCCGACAGATTGGCCTGAACCGCCTCGCAGATGCGCGCGTCTTCCCCGGTCAACCGGTCGGAGGCCTCCAGCGCGTCGCCCAACGCACTCTCGCCGCCATGGTTCAGGAACAGATAGTCGAGCCGCGTCCGCCCCGGGCCCACCGGCGTCATCCGCTCGATCATGGCCCCGTCGCGATAGACGTTGATCCCGAGGTTCGGCCACAGCCAGCCCCACACCCCGGCCTGCGGTCCGTCGTTCACGCCCACCGCCTCCTGCACCACCAGCTCGCCGTCGACCCGGACGCGGTACTCTGCCGAACCCAGCTCACCGGCCAGCACCGGATGCACCGATCCGATGTGGTAGCCCTCCAGATAGTTCTCGGCATAGACCTTCCAGTCGCAGGCGAGATCATGGCTCCGGCGCAGTGCCGGCGCGGCGATCTCCAGCTCTCGCTCCACCAGCAGCCTCTCCAGCGGCGCGACATGATCGGTCAGCGGCCCCGCCTCAGGGTTCAGGTTCGTAAAGGCCAGCCCCCGCCAGATCTCCAGCCGTACCCCCAGCAGTCCGAACTCGCGGGAGTCGAATCCCTCGACCGTTCCGAATCCCGTCGCCGCCCGCAGCCGCCCGTCCAGCGCATAGCGCCAGCCGTGGTAGGCGCAGACCAGCTCGCCCTCGCAATGCCCGCCCGAGCCCTGCGCCAGCGGCCCCGCGCGATGGCGACAGACGTTGTGAAAGGCGCGCAGCACGCCGTCCTTGCCCCGCACCGCCAGCAGCCGGTGTCCCGCGACGTCCGTGGCGATCCAGTCGCCGGGCGCGGCCGCCTCGGCCTCGTGGCCCATGAACAGCCAGGCGCGGCCGAACACCCCGGCGCGCTCGCGCGCCCAGGCATCGGGACTCCCGTAGAGCCGGGCGGGAAGCGTGGCCTGCATGGCCGATCAAGGCCCGGCGCCGGGCCCGCCGTCAACCGTCCTCAGACGATGACCGCATCCATGCCGGCGAAAACGGCGTGCGTGGCGCCCGCCGCCTGGGCGGCCAGTCCGCGATCGGGCCGCAGGTTCAGGAGCATGAGCTGCGGACACGTCTGCCGGGCCGCCCTTATCAGCTGCGCGGCCGCCTGCCAGTCGCGGGCGCTCTCATGCTCGACGCCGGCGAAATCGATAGCCAGACATTGCGCGCGCACCTGCGACAGCCGCAGCGCGGCGCCGATGTCCGGCGCAATGTGCAGGATCGCGCCCAGCGACCCGGTTTCGAAATGCTGGATGGCCTCCTGGATGGCTTCAGGCGGCGCCTGCTCAAGCCCGCCCATCACCTCCACGAGAAGGGTGCCCGGCGTCGATTCATGCTGCATCTCGGCGCACAGCAGATCGAACCGGCCGCCGCTCGAGGCCACGGTGCGCCAAAAGGCGGGCAATACGCCGCTGTCGTTCGTTCCGAGGCGCAGCAGGTCGAGGCCGTTTCTCAGCGTCTGGGCGTCGATCCGGACCAGATCCGCCGGCTCCAGCGTGCGTCGTCCCAAACCGATCAGCGCGCTCTCGCCCCCGCGATGCCGCACGCTCCTGCGGATCCGGCGCGCCACGGGGGCGGAGAGCGAAAGGTCGAACACCGGCTGCGCGGCCAGAGTGATGATCAGTTCGCGTCGCGCGCGGGTCAGCAGGGTGAAGGTCAGGCTCTCATACGGCGCGGCATACGACCGCCGCTCGCCGATGCGGGCGATCGCCTCGTGAAGGCCGCCGTCCGGCGTGTCGTGATCCAACGAAGCCGCAAGCGTACTGGGGTACCCTGGGTCGTCCCTCATGACCGTTCTCTCCAGCCGGTCGAAAGAAATGGCCCCCCTAGCCTGAGGAAGCGCCCCAAGGTGAAAACACATCGCTGACGAACATGGTCAAACGCCGTTGACCATGCCGATTCCCGAAGCGGGACGGGCGCGCCGGCCGGCCCGTTGACCGGGCGGCCGCCGCGCGTCAGGAGAGGCCATGACCATCACCACGGTCGGCCTCGATGCCGACGACACCCTCTGGCTCAACGAAACCATCTTCCGGCTGACGCAGGCGCGGTTCCTCGACCTGCTGGCGGAACACGACACCGAGGCCGTTCAGACGCGGCTGGCAGAGGTCGAACGGCGCAATCTCCGGCTCTACGGCTACGGGGTGAAGGGCTTCACCCTGTCGATGATCGAGACGGCCATGGAGATGTGCGACGGCGAACCGCCGGCCGGCGCGATCCGTGAAATCCTCGCGGCGGGCCGGGAGATGCTGGCGCATCCGGTCGAGACATTACCCGGCGTCGACGAGGCGCTGGCCCGGCTGTCCGAACGCTACCGGCTGGTGCTGGTCACCAAGGGCGATCTGCTGGATCAGGAGCGCAAACTGGCGGCCTCGGGCCTCGGCGAACTGTTCGCCGCGATCGAGATCGTCTCCGAAAAGGACCGGTCCACCTACGAGCGCGTGTTCGCCCGCCATGGAACCGGACCCGACGAGGCGGTGATGGCCGGGAATTCGATGAAGTCGGACGTATTGCCGGCGCTGCAGGCGGGGGCCTTCGCCGTCCACATCCCCTACGCCATCACCTGGGCGCACGAGCTGGCCGACGCGCCGGAGGGGCATCCGCGCTACGGCGCGCTCGAGCGTATCGCCGACCTGCCCGACTGGATCGATGCGCGGTCGGACCGATAAGCCCTTGCTCCTCCGCCCCCCCGTCTTTAGACGGGCCGCTTAACCGACAACCCGAACCGCCCCGCGCCGGCCCCGCCCGCGTCGGGTCCGCGCGCGCGAGGAGACCAGCCGCCTTGACCGATGACGACGTCCCTCACGACGAGCGCGACGCCATGGTCCGGGCGTCTCTGGCGGCGCATGGCGACAGCGGCGTTACGCCCCGGCATACCCTCTTCTACTTCTATGGCGAGGGGGATCACGACGATCTCAACGAGGTGGCGCGGCGAGCGGGCTTCCTGACCCGTGGGCAGGACGACTGCACCATTCTCGAAACCACGATGGCCGTGGACGAAATCTCGTTCTCGCCCGTTTCCGCCATGATGCAATCCTGGGCCGCGGCCTTCCAGCTGGAGTATGACGGCTGGGAGTGCGCGGTCGTGACGAACTGAAAGTCTCGGAAGAACAATGCCGAAGCGCACGGACATCCAGTCGATCCTGATCATTGGGGCGGGGCCCATCGTGATCGGGCAGGCGTGCGAGTTCGACTATTCCGGCGTCCAGGCGTGCAAGGCGCTGAAGGCCGAGGGATATAGGGTCGTTCTGGTCAATTCCAATCCGGCCACGATCATGACCGACCCGGAGGTGGCGGACGCGACCTATATCGAGCCGATCACGCCCGAGATGGTCGAGAAGATCATCGCGAAGGAGCGGCCCGACGCCCTGCTGCCGACCATGGGCGGACAGACGGCGCTGAACACCGCCCTGGCGCTCGATGCCTCGGGCGCGCTGAAAAAATGGGGCGTCGAGATGATCGGGGCCCGCGCCGACGTCATCGACAAGGCCGAGGATCGCCAGAAATTCCGCGACGCCATGGACAAGCTGGGCCTCGAAAGCCCCCGCTCCAAGGCCATCCATCACATCGATGAGGCCGAGGACGCGCTGGAGTTCGTCGGCCTGCCCGCCATCATCCGTCCCAGCTTTACGCTGGCCGGCACCGGCGGCGGCATCGCCTACAATGTCGAGGAATTCCGCGAGATCGTCGAACGCGGTCTCGACCTGTCGCCGACCACCGAGGTGCTCATCGAGGAAAGCGTGCTCGGCTGGAAGGAGTACGAGATGGAGGTCGTCCGCGACAAGGCGGACAACTGCATCATCATCTGCTCCATCGAGAACATGGACCCGATGGGGGTGCACACCGGCGACTCCATCACCGTCGCCCCCGCCCTGACGCTGACCGACAAGGAATATCAGCGCATGCGGACCGGCTCGATCAACGTGCTGCGCGAGATCGGCGTCGAGACCGGCGGTTCGAACGTCCAGTGGGCGATCAATCCGAAGGACGGCCGCATGGTCGTCATCGAGATGAACCCGCGCGTATCGCGTTCCTCGGCGCTGGCCTCCAAGGCCACCGGCTTCCCGATCGCCAAGGTCGCCGCCCGTCTGGCCGTCGGCTACACCCTGGACGAGCTGCAGAACGACATCACCCAGGTGACGCCGGCCTCGTTCGAGCCGTCGATCGACTACGTCGTCACCAAGATCCCGCGCTTCGCCTTCGAGAAATACCCCGGCTCCGAGCCCCTGCTGTCGACTTCGATGAAGTCGGTCGGCGAGGTGATGGCCATCGGCCGGACCTTCCAGGAGTCGATGCAGAAGGCCCTGCGCGGGCTGGAGACCGGCCTCACCGGCTTCAACGAGATCGAGATCGACGGCGTGCTGGAGGTCGACGACGAGGCCTCGGCGCGCGCCGCCGTGGTCCGCGCCCTGGGCCAGCCGACGCCCGACCGAATCCGGGTCATCGCCCAGGCCTTCCGCCACGGGCTGTCGGTCGAGGAGGTGCAGGCGGCCTGCTCGTACGAGCCGTGGTTCCTGCGCCAGATCGCCGACATCGTCCGCACCGAGGGCCATGTCGTGGTGCAGGGCCTGCCGACCACGGCCGCCGACTTCCGCAAGCTGAAGGCCAAGGGCTTCTCCGACGCCCGCCTCGCCCAGTTGACCGGTCAGACCGAGGCCGCCGTCCGCAAGGCCCGCCGCGCCCTCGATGTCCGCCCGGTGTTCAAGCGCATCGACACCTGCGCGGCCGAGTTCGCCAGCGCCACGGCCTATATGTATTCGACCTATGAGACCGGCGCGCTGGGCCAGATTCCGGAGTGCGAATCCAACCCGACCGACCGGAAGAAGGCGATCATCCTCGGCGGCGGTCCCAATCGGATCGGGCAGGGCATCGAGTTCGATTACTGCTGCTGCCACGCGGCCTTCGCCTTCGACGACATCGGCGTCGAGTCGATCATGGTCAACTGCAACCCCGAGACGGTCTCGACCGACTACGACACCTCTGACCGGCTCTATTTCGAACCGCTCACCGCCGAGGACGTGCTGGAGCTGATCGATGTCGAGCGCTCGAAGGGCGACCTGATCGGCGTCGTCGTCCAGTTCGGCGGCCAGACGCCGCTGAAGCTGGCCCATGCCCTGCACGAGGACGGCGTGCCGATCCTCGGCACCAGCCTCGACTCCATCGACCTTGCCGAGGACCGCGAGCGCTTCCAGGTCATGCTGCACGACATCGGGCTTATGCAGCCGCCGAACGGCCTGGCCCGCTCGGCCCAGGAGGCGGCAGACAAGGCGGACGAGGTCGGCTACCCGGTCGTCCTGCGCCCCTCCTATGTGCTGGGCGGCCGCGGCATGATGATCGTCCACGATCGCGAGCAGTTGGACCGCTACGTCGGCGAGGCCATGCGCGTCTCGGGCGACGACCCGGTCCTGATCGACCACTATCTGAACCGGGCCACGGAGATCGACGTCGACGCCCTGTGTGACGACGAGACCGTCTTCGTCGCCGGCGTGCTCGAGCACATCGAGGAGGCCGGAGTGCATTCGGGCGACAGCGCCTGCTCCATGCCGCCCCACTCGCTGCGCCCCGAAACCATCGCCGAGCTGAAGCGCCAGACCGAGGCCATGGCCCGGGCCCTGAAGGTGCGCGGCCTGATGAACGTGCAGTTCGCCATTGAGGAGCCGCTCTCCGAGGCCCCGCGCATCTTCGTGCTCGAGGTCAATCCGCGCGCCAGCCGCACCGCGCCCTTCGTGGCCAAGACGATCGGGCAGCCGATCGCCGCCATCGCCGCCAAGGTCATGGCCGGCGTGCCGTTGAAGTCCTTTGGCCTGGCCGACAAGCCGTACGACCATATCGCGGTCAAGGAAGCCGTCTTCCCGTTCGCCCGCTTCGCCGGCGTCGACACCGTGCTGGGTCCCGAGATGCGCTCGACCGGCGAGGTCATGGGGCTGGACTGGAAGCGCGACGGCGAGGCCGACATGGCCCCCGCCTTCGCCCGCGCCTTCGCCAAGAGCCAGATCGGCGGCGGCACCCTCCTGCCGACGCAGGGCTGCGCCTTCGTCAGCGTCAAGGACGGCGACAAGCCCTTCATCGTCGATGCGGTGAAGACCCTGCTGGCCGAGGGTTTCAGCGTCATGGCCACCGGCGGCACGCACGCCTTCCTGGCCGATCAGGGCCTGCCGGTGACCTTCGTCAAGAAGGTGCTGGAAGGCCGCCCTCACATCGTCGACGCCATGAAGAACGGCGAGGTCCAGCTGGTCATCAACACCACCGAGGGCAAGCAGTCGCTGCAGGACAGCTTCAGCCTGCGGCGAACGGCCCTGATGATGAAGATCCCCTATTACACGACGACCGCGGGGGCGCTGGCCGCCTCGCAGGCGATCGGGGCGATCAAGGCGGGGGACCTCGGCGTGCGGCCGATCCAGGACTATGCGCACGGCTGACCAGTTCGTGACGATTTCGACCAGTGCAGGCCGCCCGACGACGGGGCGGACCGGACAGGTCGGCCAGTCAAAAGCGGGACAAGGCCGCGACATGGGCTGGATAATTGCGGGACATGGGCGGGATTGTCCCGGGAGAAGATCGGGACATTGACCGCGATATGCGGGATAATGAGTACCCCTTTTTCCTCCGTCATCCTCGGGCTTGACCCGAGGATCAGACGTTGGGGCTGACTCTGCTTCTGTGGCGGCCCGGCGAGCGCGACCGTGCTGGCTTCGACGCAGCACCGGACGGTCTGATCCTCGGGTCAAGCCCGAGGATGACGGTCGTGGGGTGGGATGGGCTGGGCGACGTTGGGTATCGGAGGTTGAACAGTCTTGACGTTGTGGGCTGGCGGCGAACAGCTGCCGTCATGGACGACAAGCGGCCGCTCATAGCCACCTACATCGAGGCGAGCCGTCCGTTCGGCGTCATTTACACCGGCATGACCAGCAACCTCTACCGTCGCAGCGCCGAGCATCGAGCAGGCGAGGGTAGCGCGTTTACGAAACGCCACGGCTGCAACATCCTCGTCTGGTACCAGCCGTTTGAGCGGGTGACCTCCGCCATCCATCGGGAGAAGGCCCTCAAGAGCTGGCGCCGGCCCTGGAAGATGCAGCTGATTGAACAGCGGAACCCGGAGTGGCGGGACCTCTGCCCGTTTCTTCGGGGCGAACAGGACGACCCGCGACTGCCCATTGAGGACGATTGCGGCGTCGCGGCGTTTCTGGCGCGGCTGGAGGACGAGGCTGGGGAGGGGGAGTAGCGCCGCTGCCTCCCCTCGCCCACGTCTGATCCTCGGGTCAAGCCCGAGGATGACGGCGGTGGGTGGGGCGGGGTGGCCGGCCAGCCATGCGTCCGCTTCTGACGTAGCGGCGTGCGATCCTCCCTGTATGGAGCACTACCGTCTGCGCAAATATCGCGGCCCGG
>NZ_DASPNO010000082.1:0-8432 GCF_035626535.1 Brevundimonas sp. | reverse complement strand
GGTCCGCCAGCGGGAACACCGGCACCCCGCCCGCCAGTATGGCGCGGTTCCACCACTCGTCGGCGTCGTCCACCTGGAGGTGGATGGTCACGCCCCTGGGGACGACATCGACGTCGCCGCCGTACTCCGGAAACTCGTCGGACAGCATGATGCTGCCGCCGTTGATGTGCAGATGGGCGTGGATCAGGCGTTCGCCGTCGTCGGCCAATTGGCGACGCACCTCCACCGCCCCGAAGGCCCGGGCGTAGAACTCGGCGGCCGCCTGCCCGCCGCGCGAGGGGATGGTCAGATAGGGCGTCACCCCGGTCAGCGGCTTGGGCGCGTCCACCTTTTCCATCATCGCGATCTCCTCGTGTGGCGATACTAACGCGTGAAAACAGCGACCGTAACGCCTATCTCTGGCCCCGCATGACCGACCTGTTCGAAGCCTCAGGCATCCATCCCCCCGACGCGCCGCTGGCCGACCGGCTGCGGCCGCGCACTCTCGACGAGGTGGTGGGTCAGGATCATCTGCTCGGCGACGGCGGGCCGATCCGGCGCATGGTCGAGGCCGGCCGCCTCGGCTCGATGATCCTGTGGGGACCGCCCGGCACCGGCAAGACCACTATCGCCCGCCTGCTGGCCCAGGCCGCCGGCTACCAGTTCCAGTCGTTGAGCGCCGTCTTCTCCGGGGTGGCCGACCTCAAGAAGGCGTTCGAGGCCGCCCGCATGCGCCGCGCCGCCGGCCAGTCGACCCTGCTGTTCGTCGATGAGATCCACCGCTTCAACCGCGCCCAGCAGGACGGATTCCTGCCGTTCGTGGAGGAGGGGATCGTCACCCTCGTCGGGGCCACGACCGAGAACCCATCGTTCGAACTGAACGGCGCCCTGCTGTCGCGGACCCAGGTCTATGTGCTGAAGCGGCTGGACGACGAAGCGCTGAATCAACTGTTGATCAGGGCCGAGGCGCAGGAGGGAAAGACCCTGCCGCTGACCCCCGAGGCGCGTCAGGCCATGCTCGCCCTGGCCGACGGCGACGGCCGCTATCTACTGACCATGTCCGAGGTGCTGTTCGACCTGGCCGAGACTGAGCCGCTCGACGTCCAGGCCCTCGCCGGCATCCTGCAGAAGCGCGCGCCCGCTTACGACAAAAGTCGAGAAGAACACTACAACCTTATATCAGCACTGCATAAATCGGTTCGCGGATCGGATCCCGATGCGGCCCTCTACTGGCTCGCCCGTATGCTGAACGGCGGCGAGGATCCGCTCTATCTGGCCCGCCGGATCGTGCGCATGGCGGTCGAGGACATCGGCGAGGCCGACCCGTTGTCGCTGCTCGTCGCCAACGCCGCCAAGGACACGTACGACTTCCTCGGCTCTCCGGAGGGCGAACTGGCCTTGGCCCAGGCCGTGGTCCACCTCGCCACCGCGCCCAAGTCGGTCGGGGTCTACGAGGCGTTCAAGGCGGCGAAGAAGGCGGCGCACGAGACCGGCTCCCTGATGCCGCCCGCGCACATCCGCAACGCGCCGACCAGGCTGATGAAGTCGCTCGGCTACGGCAAGGGCTACCAGTACGACCCCGACACGCCCGAGGGCTTCTCCGGGGCCGACTTCTTCCCCGACGAAATGGAGCGCCGCACCTTCTACGACCCGAAGGGCGAGGGGCACGAGGCCAAGGTCAGGGAGCGGCTCGAGCGCTGGGCGGCGCTACGGGCGAAGATGCGGGCCGGCGGGGAGCCGACAGGGTAACCGTTGCCGTAACCCTGTTTTCGGATCATCCTCCCGTCCTCGGAAAATCCTTGGGAGGGGACGATGACCGATACTTCAATGACAATGCGTACGCCGTGGCACCTGTGGGCCGTGGGCGTGATCTCGCTGCTGTGGAATGCGTTCGGCGGCTACGACTTCATCATGAGCGTGACGCAGGGCGAGACCTACTGGCGCGCCTCTGGCATGACCGACGCCATGATCGCCTACTACGGCGCCATGCCCACATGGATGTACGGCCCCTGGGTGCTCGGCGTCTGGGGCGCGGTCGCGGGCTCCGTGCTGCTGCTGATGCGCAGCCGCTATGCGGTGCATGCCTTCGCCCTGTCGCTGCTCGGCGCGGTGGTCAGCCTTCTGTACGGGGCGGTGATCGACAAGGCGCCGCCGCCGCCGCCCGAAATGGCCATGATGGCCTACATGCCGTACGTCATCGTCCTGATCGCCGCCTTCCTGGCCTGGTACGCCTGGACCATGTCGAAGAAGGGAGTGCTGCGTTGAGCGCCCCGGGCATCGGCGGCGCCCGCACGCCCTGGCACCTGTGGGTGGTGGGCGTGGTGGCCGTGCTGTGGAACGGCTTCGGCTGCTTCGACTACACCATGACCCAACTTCAGGGCGAGGCCTGGCTGGTTCAGTTCGGAATGACCGAGGCGCAGATCGCCTATTTCAACGCCACGCCCGCCTGGGCGCACGCGGCCTGGGCGATCGGCGTCTGGGGCGGCCTTCTCGGCGGACTGTTGCTGCTGCTGCGTCGCAAGTGGGCCATGCCGGTGTTCGTCATCTCGTTCCTCGGCTGGGTGGCGGGCATGATCTACGCCTTCGGCATGTCTGACGGCATGGAGGCCATGGGCGACCACTGGCCGATGCAGATCGTCATCGGCGCGGCCTGCGTGTTCTTCATCTGGTACGCTTGGATGATGGGCAAGAAGGGCGTGCTGCGCTGACGGACGGAGTCACGGGCTGACGGGGGCGGGCGGTTCGCGTAAGCACGCGCGGTGGCCGACCGTTCCCCCGTTTTCCTGTCCGACGACGAGATCGCCGCCGTCCGCTCGTGGGTGGTGCACGAGGACCCGCACGTGCTCGTCCTCGACAAGCCCGCCGGCCTCAGCAGCCAGGGCGGGCGGATCAAGGCCCACACGCTCGACGACCTGCTGTGGGCCTTCATGCGCTCCAACGGCAAGCGCCCCGAGCTGGTGCACCGGCTCGACCGCGACACCTCCGGCGTCATTCTCGCGGCCAAGACCAAGCCGGCCGCCGGCTTCCTCGGCAAGGCGCTGCAGATGCGCCGTTTCCGCAAGACCTATCTGGCTCTCGTCTCCGCCGCGCCGGAGCCCCGCGCCGGCATGATCGACGCCCCGCTGGTCCGTCAGGAGATCGGCCGCGAGAGCTATATGCGCGTCTGCGCCTTCGACACCCCGGGCGCGCAGGGCTCGCAGAGCCGCTACCGCACCCTGTCCGCCTCCGACGACGGTGCCTTGGTCGAGCTCGAGCCCCTGACCGGGCGGATGCACCAGCTGCGCGTCCACATGGCCCACATCGGCCGCCCCCTCGTCGGCGATCCCCGCTACGGCGGCGCCCTGACCTTCGCCGGCCGCGCCGCCCCGCGGCTGATGCTGCACGCGGCGAAGCTCATCTTCCCCCACCCCGAAGGTGGCGACCGGACCGCCGAGGCCCCGCTCCCCGGGGATTTCGCGGCGCTCAAGGCGGCGGCGGGGCTGTAGGTAGGGCGGTACAGGAACCTCGCCGCCACGCCCGCGCTTTTCCTTGCGAACGCCCGGAGTTGCGCCATGAACCGCCTGATCCTGCCCCTGACCGCCGCCGCCGGCCTGGCCCTGTCGGCCTGCGCCAGCCTCGCCCCCTACGGTCCGCAGATGGGGGCGGGCGGGCAGGGCTATGCCGAGCAGCGCATCGAGTCGAACCGCTTCCGCGTCACCTATAACGGCGTCGGCGCGCCCGGCCCGGTCGCCGACTTCGCCCTGCTGCGCGCCGCCGAACTGACCCTGGCCCAGGGCTACGACTGGTTCGAGGTCACCCAGCGCTGGACCGACGGCCGTCTCGACAGCGCCGGCGGCCTGCGGCCCAGCGTCTCCATCGGAGCGGGCTCCAGCAGCTACGGCGGCCGCTACGGCAGCTATCGCAGCTCCGGCGTCGGCGTCGGGGTCGGCCTGAATTTCAGCGGTCCGTCGCCGACCTCGACCACGCTGGAGGTGGTGATGGGCAATGGCGAAACGCCCGACCGCCCGAACGCCTACGACGCGAGCGACGTGCGCGACAGCCTGGGCTGGCGGGCCGCGCCCTGAGCCTCAGCGTCCGCCTCTCGTCAGCGCCCGGTATTCGACGAGCCGCTCCTTGTCGCGCCGCACCTGGTCGGCGACGGCGTTGTCGACGTCCAGCGAGGCGTAGCGGACCCAGTTCTCGATGCCGAGCTTGTCCTGCACCGCCGAGGTCGGGGTCTGCCAGCGGAAGTAGGACAGCAGGCCGACCACGGCCGACAGCCCGATCGCCAGCGCCTGCAGGCCGCGGAAGGCGACCTCGTGCCCCGCCGGGGCCGACTGCAGGGCGATCACCGCCGCGCCGGTCAGGAACACCGCCGGGGTCAGCAGCCGGGCCAGCCAGCGCATCCAGTAACGCTCGCGCCGCACGCGCCATAGCTCCATCTGGACGTATTTCTCGAGATACTCCATGCGCGCGCCCAGCCACATGGTCAGCCGGGTCAGGTACATGGCGCGCTGGCCCCAGGACTTGCCGTCCTGCTGGTACCGGGTCTCGGCCTGGTCGGCCATGGCGCGGCCCGAGGTGAACAGGTTCTGCAGCTCGCGCGTCCGCTGCACGATCTCGCGCGACAGCTGGTAGGAGTCGTTCTCCAGCCGGAAGCGGTACTGGATGAACAGGACCTGCTGCACGCCCCAATAGAGGCCCAGCGCAACCAGCATGGCGCCCGCCGCCAGCCCGGCCCCGGCCGTGTCGGTGCCGGTCCACTGGCTGAACCACGTCGGCCCCAGCACGGCCAGGACGCCGAACGCGACCATGGCCAGCATCTGGTTCAGCCGCTTGATCAGCACATGCACCCGCAGGGCGTCGAATACCCGGCGGCCATAGGCGTAGACGTCGGCCCGGAGGTCGGAATCGACCGGGAACCGCTCCTCGATCTGGCGCGCGAACAGGACGTGGAAACGGTCCGGCTTCCCCTCCGTCTCCCAGAACGGAAAGATGTCCAGCGGCTGGTTGAAATACTCGTCGATGTGGGCCGAGACGCGGTCGATCGCCTCCGGATCCTCCGAGAAATACTCGCTGTCCTGGATCGGGTTCAGGATGCCTTCGGGATTGCGCAGCGGCCCGGTGCGGCGCGGCGGCGTGGCCGAGGGCACGGCCCGGTCGTGCAGATCGGCGGCCCCCCTCGGCGGCGGATTGGCGGCGGCGTCGATGCCCCCGTGCTGGCGGGCGTCGAAACCCTGCCCGCCGTGGCCGCCATCGAGCGGCGCGGCGTGCGGATCGTGACCGTGCGGCGGGTGGCTGTGATCGTCGTGCGACATGACGCGTCGGCGGTCCTTTGTTCCTTGGCCGGGCAGTATGGCGGATCGCCGCCGCCGGGCCGACGGCCTTCCCTCGTGACGCGAAGCTGCGCCGTCGGCCTCAGGTATCGCCGTTAACCGCGTCGTCGGGCAAGTGAAGTTTCGGTCAGAACGGATACCGCGCCATGGCCGCCGCGCAGGCCAGAAGCGGGATCAGCAGCAGCGCCTCCAGCCCGACCCACCAGCGCGCCCGCTTCAGCTCGTCGGCCGGCGGAACGAAGCCCGCATCGCCCGCCGCCGCCTTGCGCCAGCGGAAGAACAGCAGCGTCGGCCCGATCGAGAGCAGGCCGATGGCCACGAACAGGGCGATCTTGGCACAGAAGAACGGGTTGTCCTGATAGAAGGCCCAGCCCTTGCCGCCCCAGACCACCCGGCTGACGCCGATGACGACCACCAGCATGGCGGTCATGCCGAAGCGGGCGTCCAGCTTCACCAGCCGGGCCGGGTCGAGGGTCGGGGCCCGGAGCATCACGCCCTCCATCGCCAGCGTGGCGACGAGCCCGAACACGGCCACGTGGTGGAGGATGGCGAGGATGAGGTCGGTCATGGGCGACTCCGAGCTATCGATTCAGCGCCAGTTCAGGACCGCGCCCAGAAGTCCGAGCAGAACGCCCGTCACTATCGGCCATGTCGGAAGCTCGCGCTGCTTCCGCGCCCATCGGAGGACAAACGCGAAAACAAGGCCCCAGAAGGCGCCGACGCCCGCCGCAACCGGAAAATACCAGAACGAGAACATAAACAAGCGCCCCCCGCGCTGTGGAGTATGCCCGAAGCGACGTGGCCTCACACGTGCGGCTCCGATGTGTATAAGCCCGGCACTATGACACGACTCCTCATCATCGCCGCAGGGGGCGCTCTCGGAGCGGTCGCTCGCTACGGCGTCGGCGTCTGGGCCGTGCGCCTGTTCCCGACCGCCCAGTGGCCGTGGGGCACGCTGGCGGCGAACATCTTCGGCGGCCTGCTGATGGGCCTGCTGACCGGCTGGCTCGCCTTTCGGGGCGGCCTGCATGCCGAATCTATTCGCCTGTTCGCCGCCGTCGGCCTGCTCGGCGGCTTCACCACCTTTTCGGCCTTTTCGCTGGAGACGGCGCTGATGATCGAGCGCCGCCAATTCGCCATGGCCGGGGGCTATGCCGCCGCCTCGGTGGTCCTGTCGATCGCCGCCCTGTTCGTCGGCCTGATGGTCGCCCGCCGCGCCTTCGGAGCCGCCCTTTGACCGACGAGACCGCCGAGACACCCGACACGCCGAAACGCGAGGTCCAGACGATCTACGTCGCCGAGGCCGAGGACGGCATCCGGCTCGACCGCTGGTTCCGCCGGCGCTGGCCGCACCTGTCCAACATCCAGGTGCAGAAGATGGCCCGCTCGGGCCAGATCCGCGTCGACGGGGCCCGCATCAAGCCCGAAGGCCGCCTGACCGCCGGCGCCGCCGTGCGCGTCCCGCCCATCCCCGACGACACCTCGCGGCAAGCCGGCGATCCCCACGCGCTGAGCCCGCAGGATATCAAATTCGCCAAATCCCTCGTGCTTTACGAGGACGACATGGTCATCGCCCTCAACAAGCCTCACGGCCTGGCCGTGCAGGGCGGCACCAAGACCAGCCGCCACGTCGACCGCCTGCTGTCGGCCTGGGGGGAGGGGATGGACCGGCCGCGGCTGGTCCACCGGCTCGACCGTGACACCTCCGGCGTCCTGCTGCTCGGCAAGGGCCCCGAGGCCGCCAAGCGGCTGGCCGGCGCCTTCGCCCGCCGTCAGGCGAAGAAGACCTACTGGGCCATCGTCATCGGCAACCCCAAGCCCGCCGCCGGCCAGATCGACATGCCGCTGAAGAAGACCGGCATCAACGACTTCGAGATGATGCGCCCGGCCGACCGCAAGGACCCCCGCGCCGAGCCCGCCGAGACCGCCTTCGCCACCATCAGCCGCGCCGCCCATCGCGCCGCCTGGATGGCGCTGCGCCCCTTCACCGGCCGGACGCACCAGCTGCGCGCCCACATGGCCGCCATCGGCCACCCGATCCTCGGCGACCCCAAATACGGCGACGACAAGTCGAAGGAGTTGTCGGGCCTCCTCAAGCTCCAGCTCCACGCCCGCAGCATCGAGCTGGAACACCCCCGCGGCGGAATGCTGAAGGTCACCGCTCCGCTGTCGCCCGAAATGAAAGCCGGCTTCGCCCACTTCGGCTTCGAGGAGGCGGAAGGCAACGAGCACGATCCGTTCGAGGGCGTGAGGCGGCAACGATGATTTTCCTCCCCATGCAATGGGGAGGGGGACCGCGAAGCGGTGGAGGGGCTCTAACCACCGCTCCCCGGTCCGACGGCCCCTCCGTCTCGTCGGCTCCGCCGCCGATCCACCTCCCCATTGCATGGGGAGGAGAATGCCCATGACCCGCCCTCTCGCGGTCTTTGACATCGACGGCACGCTCGTGGACAGCCGCGCCTCGATTCACCGCGCCGCCTGCGAGGCCGCGCGCGACATCGGCCTGCCCGAGCCGGACTACGACCGGGTCCGCCAGATCGTCGGCCTGTCGCTGGAGCACGCCATGGCGGTACTGGAGCCGGGCCTGAACCCCGAGGAGCTGGCCCGTTTCGTCGCCGGCTTCCGCGCCAGTTTCAACCGCATGTACGCCGAGGGGCACGAGGAGCCCCTCTATCCGGAGGCCACCGCGACCCTGCGCCGCCTGCACCGCGACGGGTGGCGTCTGGCACTCGCCACCGGCCAGAACCGCCGCGGCGTCGCCCGCAACCTCGCCCGCGAAGGCTGGGCCGACCTGTTCCTGTCGTCGCACTGCGCGGAGGACGGCCCCGGCAAGCCCGATCCGGCCATGCTCCACGCCGCCATGGCCGCCTGCGACAGCGACCCCTCGCGCACCGTCATGATCGGCGACACCGCCCACGACATCCTGATGGCGCGCAACGCCGGCGTCCTGCCGCTCGGCGTCGCCTGGGGCTTCCACACCGTCGAGGAACAGCAGGCCGCCGGGGCGCGGCATGTGGCGGGCAGCTTTTCCGAACTGACGGTGGTTCTCGACGGCTTCGCCGAGATGACCCGGGCAGCCTGAGCAGGGCGAATCGACTTTCAAAGCTCCGTCATGACCGGGCTTGTCCCGGCCATCCA
>NZ_DASPNO010000081.1:0-14220 GCF_035626535.1 Brevundimonas sp. | reverse complement strand
AACGCCGCACCGCGCGCGCCAGCGACTCGCCGTCGAGATTGTCGCCGTTCCGCTCGGTGAAAATGATACCGGGCTCGAGGTCCGCCGCCGCTCTCATTGCGCGGGGTTCGCTGGGTTCGACGGCGATTTCGCCGGCGCCCATGCCCTTGATGATCTCGGTCAGAAGACGCGCGGCGTGAGGGTTCGGGTCGACGATCAAAACCCGCCTCAGCACCGGGGCCAGCTTCGCTAGCACACGAGGATCGACAGCAAACAAGGACGCGGCCTCCAGATGAAGCCCTCATCCTTAACCGTGGCCGGTTAAGGTCCGTTGAACGCACGGATTTTCCGTGATCGGCCGACTATCCCTGGAAGGGGTCGTGCATCAAGATGGTGTCGTCCCGCTCCGGACTGGTCGACAGCAGGGCGACCGGCGCGCCGATCAGCTCTTCGATACGGCGAACGTATTTGACGGCGTTGGCGTTCAGGTCGCGGAAGCTACGCGCCGAGGCGGTGCTCTCGCTCCAGCCTTCGAGCTCCTCGAACACCGGTTCCGCCGCAGCCTGGTCCTTCAGGCTAGACGGAAGATAGTCGAGCACCTCGCCGCCGATACGATAGCCGGTGCAGATCTTCAGGGTCTTCAGCCGGTCGAGGACATCCAGCTTGGTCAGGGCGATGCCGTCGATCCCGTTGATGGCCACTGATTGCCGGACCAGCACCGCGTCGAACCAGCCGCAGCGCCGGGCGCGACCGGTGTTGACGCCGACCTCGCGACCGACCGTCGCCAGATGCTCGCCGACCTCGTCGTTCAATTCGCAGGCGAACGGCCCCTCCCCGACCCGGGTGGTGTAGGCCTTCACGATGCCGAGCACATAGCCGACGCCGCGCGGGCCGATGCCGGATCCCGCCGCCGCCTGGCCAGCCACGGTGTTGGAGCTGGTGACATAGGGATAGGTGCCGTGGTCGACATCGAGAAAGGCGCCCTGCGCGCCCTCGAACAGCACGCGCTTGCCGTCACGCCGCGCCCTGTCGAGCACCCGCCAGGCCGGCTGGACATAGGGCAGGATTTTCGGGGCGATCTCCAGCAACTGCTGCAACAGCGCCTCCGGATCGATCGGCTCCAGGCCGAGACCGGCTCGCAGGGGATCGTGGTGCGCGCGCAGCCGTTCGATCTTCACCTTGAGATCCTCGGCGCTGGCGAGGTCGCAGACGCGGATCGACCGGCGCCCGACCTTGTCCTCATAGGCCGGGCCGATGCCCCGACCCGTCGTCCCGATCCGTGCACCCGGCGCGCTTGCCGCCGCCTCGCGAGCGACGTCCAGGGCGGGATGGATAGGGAGGATCAGGCAGGCGTTGTCCGCTACGATCAGCACATCGGGACTGATGGCGATGCCTTGTGCGACGATCTTTTCGATCTCCCCGACGAGGTGCCAGGGATCGACGACCACACCGTTGCCGATGATGGAAGGCTTGCCCTGAACGACGCCGCTGGGCAGCAGGGCCAGCTTGTACACCTTGCCGTCAACGACGAGGGTGTGACCCGCGTTGTGGCCGCCCTGGAAGCGCACGACCACATCGGCGCGGTTCGACAGCCAGTCGACGATCTTCCCCTTGCCCTCGTCGCCCCACTGGGCGCCGACTACCGCGACGTTCGCCAAGACGTTTCTCCGCTACCGGGACTTCGGAATGCGGGCGCAGCCTATAGCGGGGGAATCGGACGATGTCGTCCCGGTGCGGGGATTAATCCGCGATGGCGGTCGCGTAGGCCCAGTCCAGCCACGGCGTCAGGGCTTCGATGTCGGCGGTGTCGACTGTGCAGCCGCACCAGATGCGCAGACCCGCCGGCGCATTGCGGTGGCTCTCGATGTCGAAGGCCGCGGCCTCTTCCTCGAGCAACGCCTTCATCCGCTTCACCAGAGCCTGCCGCCCGGGTTCTTCCATGGCCGTCACTCGCCCGTCGACGAACTTCAGGCAGACGGAGGTCGTCGAGCGCGTCGCCGGGTCGGCGGCGAGATAATCGATCCAGGCCGTACGCCGCACCCAGGCGTCGAGCGCGGCCGCATTCGCTTCGGTGCGGGCGATCAGAGCCGGAAGCCCGCCGATCGACAGACCCCATTCGACACCGTCGATCCAGTCCTCGATCGTCCAGACGGAAAATGTGTTGATCATGGACCCGGAGGCCAGCGTCGGGTCGAAGCCCGCGCCGTTCCTCAACCGAAGAACCTTCGGAATGGGGCGCGGCGGCGCGTATCGATCGAGTCGATCGACCGCTCCCGGCGACAGCGCCGCGACGCCCAGTCCCGCTTCGCCGCCAAGAGCCTTCTGGAAGCTGAAGGTGACGACGTCCAATCGGTCCCACGGTAGCGCCATGGCGAAGGCGGCCGAGGTGGCGTCGCAGATCACCAGACCCTCCCGAGCGGTCGCGATCCAGTCACCGTCCGGCGCTCTAACACCCGAGGTCGTGCCGTTCCACGGGAAGATGAGGTCCTTCGCCGGATCGACCTTCGACACGTCCGGAAACTCACCCCAGGGCGCGGCCAGGATCTGCGGCTCCAGTCTGAGATGATCGCGAAGATCGGCCGCCCAGACCTGTCCGAAATTCTCGAACGCCAACGCTTGGACCGGCCGCTCGCCCAGCATCGACCACAGGGCGGCTTCCATCGCCCCCGTGTCGGACCCCGGCACATAGACCAGCCGCCAATCGGCGGGGACCTGCAGCAGTTCGCGGGTGAGCCGAAGGGCTTCCGCGAACCGTTCGACCACTTCCGGCGCGCGGATGCCGCGTCCCAACAGCTCGTGCGGAATCGCCTGGCTGGACCAGCCCGGCCGCTTGGCGGTCGGGCCAGAGGAGAACCACGGCCGCTCCGGCTTGAGGTTCGGCTTCCCCGACATCAGTCGCGCCACGGGCGATACGCGCCCTTGTCGCGCATTTCCTGGGCCAGCCTTGTCAGTCCTTCGTCCGCGCCGTCCGGCAGCTGGATCATCAGCTTGGCCAGCAGGTCGCCGCGCTTCCCGCCAACGAACGCTCCCCTCCCCTTGAGGCGCAACACCTTGCCGGAGTTCGAGCCGGGCGGAATGGTCATGCTGACCGTGCCCTCGGGCGTCCGTACCGGAACCTTCCCCCCCAGAACGGCATCGGGCAGCGGGACCGGCAGATCCATGGTCAGATCCGCGCCGTCGCGCTGAAATACCGGGTGCGCCGCGACCTTCAACGTAATGAGCGCATCGCCGGCCTCGCTTCGTCCCGACGCGCCGGGCGCTCCCTGGCCGCGAAGGCGGATGACCTGGCCATCGGCCGCGCCCTTCGGAATGGTCACGTCGAGGGTACGGCCATCCGAAAACTGTATCCGCCGGGTCGCGCCCGAGATCGAGTCCTCAAGGCTGATCTCCAGCGTCGCCTTGACGTCAGCTCCGCGCGCCGAGAACCCGCCCCGCGGAGCTCCAGCCCGGCCCCCGCCGCCGAACATGCCACCGAACAGCTCGTCCAGATCGATGTTCTCGAAGCCCCCCCGCTGCGCCCCGGCCTGGCCGAACGGGTTTGCGCCCGGTCCGCCTCTCGAGCCGCCGCCGAACCCGCGGAATTGCTCGCGCCCGTCAGCGTCGATCTCCCCGCGGTCGAACTTCGCCCTCTTTTCCGCGTCGCCGAGCAGGTCGAAGGCCGCCGTCACCCGCTTGAAGCGTTCGTCAGCCTCACGGTTGCCCGGATTCTTGTCGGGATGCAGTTCCTTGGCGAGCTTGCGGAACGCCTTTTTGATCTCGTCCGCGCTCGCGCCCCTCGAAACGCCCAGTTCCTTGTAGGGATCGCCCGCCACGCTCGAGTCCGCTCCTGCCGCATCAAGTAGACACGTCAGTTAGGGCATTCGCACCACAGCGCAAAGGCGGGACGTCGAATCTCCTCCGCCTTGAGCCATCAGACAAGCTGCGCGCGGGATTCGAAGCCCCAACCATAGCTATCGCCCCACTGTGCGACTGCGGCTTCTGCCTGTCCGAAGCCTTCAGGAAAATCGACGGCGACATCGGATGCGGCGTAGGTCGCCGTCTCGGCCCCCACCTCCCATGTCCGGATCACGACCCCGGCGTTGAGAATGCTCACCCGATATCTGGGCGCGTCGGCAGGGCGGACCTCTCCGTCCCATCGATCGCCATCGAGGCGCGACCGGGACAGCCACCCCAGATCGAAGCCGCCGTCGATCCGTGCGGTGCGGCTCAGGTGGGCCGGGCTCCACGGGCGCTCGTGCAGCCCGCTTGGGGTGAAGAGCACCTCGCTGACGCCGGCGCCGCCGGGCGGCGTCCCAAGCGGAGCCACTCGCCAGAGCAGCGGCAATCCGCGTTCAGCCGGCGGCGAGGCCGCCCGCTCAAGTTCGGAACCCAGGAAGACGACGATGGCGCCGCTTGCGGCTCCGGTCATCATGGCCTCCTCGGTGCCTTGTTGACCACGCAACAGGCCGCTCAACTTCCAGACCTCGCTTGCGACCAATTCGGCTGTCCGGAACTGAATGATCTCCCAGCCCGCCGCAGTTTCCACCGCCACGGCGTTGCCGCCCGCGAGGACGGCGGATGTCGACAGGCTCTGGGGCGGCCGTCCCTCGATCCGGATTTCGAGGGTGTTGACCTGGTCCCAGCGATGCCGGACGCCGGCGGCGAGTTCGCCGACCAACTGTCCGACGGTGGCCGGCTCCGCGATATCGCAGCGTTCCGTCAGGCTTGCCGCATCGGCGCCGGCGAAAACCCGCATCGGCCGCCAGGGCTCAGCCGCGACGACCACCACCGGTCGCGCATCGCCACCGCCATCCAGCAAGGGCGGCAAGTCGATCATGCGGAAGAACGGCGCGCCCGTGGCGATCACGCCATCTCTGGCCGACGGAATCCCCTCATCCTCTGCCATGCGGACCGTCGAAACGGGCCTCAGCACTGCGGAGGGGGCCTTGTCCAGGTCAATCCGGATGGTGCGCCAGCCTCGATCGTCTCCGGAAACGGACACTGTGTCTCCGGGTTCGAGCTGAAGCACTTGGAGCGGGCCGGGCGAAACCGTCAGCTCGTCTTCCCGGCCGACTTCCAGGACTCGCGCCGCGGCAGCTTCCGCCAGGTATCGCGAGCACACTGCAGGCAGGTCCATGCAGAGCCCGCCGCCTTCACCCGCTGTCCGGAGCACCGCGGAGCCGGTCTGATAGTCAGAGTCGCCGTCGATGAACCTCACGCGGGCGGCTCCGGGCCTGGCCTCCAGCGCCCGGTCCCACCGCACCGCGTTTCCCTCTGAAGGCAGGGCGAGCTCTTCCGACGCCAAGACCAGAGCGACGGGTTCATGCCCAAGCACTGCGACGCTCCCCCCGCGCTCCACCGCCACCATTCCGAGCGCGTCCAGAAGAGGCTCCAACGCATCGCGAATGCGCATGGGTCGGTCGATCACATAGCCCTGCACTTCGCCCTCGGGCGTGCCGATCTCGAATTCGCCGTCCTCTAGACTGGCCCGCTTCAGGACTTCCGCGAGCAGGTCGCGCGTTCCGCCGCCCAGCCGTCCGTTCAGCCAATGCCCTGTTCGCCACGCCCCCGCGTCGGTCCAGACGTCCCGACGCCCCGGGAAGGCAGGCCATGGACGGGCGTCCCAGCACCAGGCATCGGCCGCCGCCAGCATCGGTTCGCCGTAGACCGCCGAGACCGGATTGTTCGCCGGTTCTGCGAAATGGCCCAGCACGGTCTCCAGCGCCCGCCGTTGCATTCGGTCGTCGCGGGCTCCGGTGGAGAACGGGGGCAGACTTCCTTCGGAACTCCTGGCGTCCTGGAACAGGTTCGGCGCGTTGCCGCCGCGGTCGATGGCCGGGCAGCCGAACTCAGTGAGCCGGATCGGCTTCATGCCCGGAATCCATGACGTAGAGAGGGCGTCCCGGACGCCAGCCGGTCGATCGTGGTGCGAGTGCGACCACCAGCCCTTCAGGTCCTTGGACCGGAACACCCAGTCCTCCTCATGCGCCATGTCGACGATCGGCGTGCGGACCTGTGCGGCGCGATCCTCCGGCGACGCGTAGAACCAGTCGAATCCTTCGCCGCCCGCGACCTGCGCGGCCAGGCTCCCAATGTCGTCGGGGCCGCTGAACAGAACTCCGTCCAGCCCTCCGCCGCCATCCCGCCAGTCCGCAAGCGGCGGATACCAGTCGATCCCGACGTAATCGATCTTCGGATCGGCCCAGAGCGGATCGAGGTGGAAGGCCACGTCGGCGCCGTCTCGCCAGCCGGAATATTCTGACCAGTCAGCAGCGTAGGACAGTTTGACACCAACTCCGACGATGGTCCTGCACTCGGCCGCCAGCGCGCGGAACGCGGCGACCGCCGGGAACTCCCCGAGAGCGTCGCGCGTCAAGGTCAGCCCGCGCATCTCTGATCCGATCAGGAGCCCGTGAGCGCCGCATTCCGCCGCCAGAGCAGCATAGTGCAGGGCCAGCCGCCGGAGGCCCCATCCATCCGCCTCACCAAAGGCGGCGGCGATGTCTGCGTTCGCCGCCGGTCCGTTGAGACCCTTCAGGCGGCCCCGCCACGGATAGGCCGGCTGTCCGACCTCGCCATCTGGACCGGGCAGTCCGTTGCCGGCAGGCACATCCATGAACACGAAGGGATAGAGGGTCACTTCCAGATCCCGCGCCTTCAGTTCGGCGATGGCCTGGCGCACGCTCTCATCCGACGGCGTGCCGCCGTAGGCTGGCCCCCCATCGCTCTGTGATATCAGGTGCGCCTCGTCGCGCGAGAGGCCCGCGACCGCCCAGTTCGATGGCTCCGTCGGCTTGTCCCGGCGCTCGACGCCCGGCCGGATCGTGCAATGTCCGGCCCGCAGGTCATCACCGAACCAGCCCACCACCAGACTGACGCGCTTCAGGTTGGGAACCTGCGTTTGCAGCTGATCCAGCGACAGAGCGAGATCCGTTCGTCCACCCCCGCCGTGCATGTTTTCGGGCGTGGTCCGCGTCAGCCCCTCGCGACGCATGACGGCTTCGGTCGCCAGCACGAACTCTCCCGCGCCGGGGATCAGGCACACGCCTTCCAGCCTGTCTTCGAGCCGGAGCTCCGGACCGAGCGGCCGCCGGAAGACTTCGAAGGCCAGCTGTGGCGGCCGATTGCCGTACGGCCCGAGAGGCAGATCCTCGAAGACCACATAGGCCGTTCCGCGGTACGCTGGCGCTTCTCCCTCGACGGCCTCGATCAATGGATCAGAAGTCTGCGCGACCCCGCCGCGGTGCAACCGCATCGTGACTCCGCTCAGGTCCATCGGCTGTCCGTCGGCCCAGATCCTCCCTACTCCGTCTATGGGGCCCTCGCAGAGCGCCACGGCGAAACTCAGGGAGTAGTCATATTCGACCGTGCGCGGCCCGCCCTTGCCCGCCGAAGAGGTCTGCCTGCCTTCCAGGAACCGCGCCGCCCAGATCACTTGTCCGGTGACACGGGCGCGCCCGAAGACGCAGGCCATCGGCGATCCTTCGGCCGAGCCCTGCAGAGCCAGTACGTTGAGCCGGGGTCCCTTCTGGCGCGGCGTTTCGAGACCGCCCACGAGGCTCCGGTCCAGCATTCCACCCAGTGTGGCGCCGATGATGCGGCCGAGGCCGCCGCCGCCTGCTCCGCCAATGCCGCCCAGCACCACCTGCGCCATCAGCCGATCTCCGGGTCAATTTCCGCCGGCCAGGCGAACGCCGCCACCAGCCGTCGCCGCCACCAGGCGCCCATCCAGCTCTCGACGACCGATCGCCCCCAGTAGGCGTGGATCATGCGCGGCTCTTCGCTGTCCCCCAAAGACCCCGCGCTGAGGATGGCGCAGTGTTTCGCCGGACAGCCAGGAGCCATCCGGAACAACAGCACGTCGCCAGCACGTGCGGCGTCGACGGGGATTTCGCTCAGCCAGCGGCGGGCCGCCTGTAACAGGGTTTCCTCGCCGCCGATCTCGGCCCAGTCCGGACGATAGGGCAGGATCGGCTCCGGCTCCGCCCCGAACAACTCCCGCCAGACGCCGCGCAGCAGCCCGAGGCAATCCGCGCCCTCTCCGCGAAGGCTCGCCTGGTGCCGGTATGGCGTGCCGAGCCATGAGCGGGCGATGGCCACGACCCGGCCCTTCATCGCCGGCTCCCGCCGTCGTTCCGTCCACCCGGCGCCGGCACGGCAGTCAGGAAATCGTCTCCCGGACTGTCCGGAAAGCCTTGAAAATTCACGCCATTGCCGAACACGGAGCGACAGGTCGCCCACCGTTTGTCGCAGAGCGCGCCCGGGAAGCTGCCCAGATCGACCGTGCACCGGGCGTCGCCCAGCTGCGCATCGCAGTCCCGGCCGTAGGTGCGCCCCACGACCCGGTCAAGTGCAGCCAACGGACCTTCGAGGTCCGCGATGAAGCCGTCGCCGTCGCGCCGCACCCGGGCCAGCCTGGCCACCCACAACCGGACCTTCAGGTCGGGGCGACGCCAGTCCACCCGCCACAGGGCGATCTCCGCCCGATCGAGCAGGCCCTGCGCGATATCGGCTTCCGTGATGCCATCATCGTCGAGAACGCCCGCGACGACCGCCGCGCCTGCCGTTAGTCCCACGCCGCTGTCCGCCGCGCCGCCGGTCCACCCGCTCGAGGCCCGGCACTCGACGCCGTCGACCAGCAGGGGGCGGTCGTGATCGGTGAAGCCCGCCAAGAGGCCGTCGCCCCGCTTCAACAACCAGGCGTGACACAGGGTGGCCGCGCCGCTCTCGACTCGTGCCGCCAGTTCTTCGGACACCTGGCGCATCTCAGATCCTCACTTCGATCAGCGGGACTGCGGCCATCCGCCCGGCGGCGAAGCTCTCCAGCGTGACGTCGATCCGATCGGCGTCGAACCGGACCGGAACGTCGAACTCGAACCCGGCCGTGACGACCGCGCCCGCTGGCGGCGGCGTCTGAAGCGTGACCGTCCCGGTCGTCAGGTCGGTTTCAAAGACTGCGGAAGTCAGTTCGGAGCCGTCGAGGCTGACCCGGACGCTTCCCTCGACAGGCTTGGAAACCCGGCGGTCCGCAGGGTGTCCGCCTTCACCGTACCGCTTGCGCAGATCGAAGCTCGTCCGCACGCCGTCGCCGATGCCCAGGCTCTCGTCGTCGGGCGTGATCGCGGCGCTCGGTGCGCAAGATTTGAAGTCGGCGAAATCCTTGAACCGGAAGGCGTACAGGCGCCCGCGCCGCGCTTCAAAGAAGGCGGTCAAGGCCGCCATGTCGTCCAGCGACCGCAGGTTCGCGCCGACCAGATAGCGCCTGCGACCTTGCGCCCAAGGCGTTGACCGCCGCTCGAAGCCCGAAGCGAGCGTCACGATCTCGGTCCGCCGCTCGACGCCGCCTGTCGACCCGAACGCCAGACGCGCCGGCAGCCTCACTTCGTGAAAGGCCATGAGTGATCTCCGAAGTATTGGGGTGTGTGGCGGCATCCGCCTCTTGCCGCGCGACCCCGCTAGAGCCGGCGTGCGCCGAGCGAAACGGCGCGGGCCAGCGCTTGGGCGATCTGCGCTTCAGACCTCAGCAAGGCCTCAGCCCCGCCGTCGACGCGCACATTGACCGTCACGCCGTGCGCGGCCGCCGGTTCGACCATCCCGGAACCAGTCGGCCGGAAGAGTTCCGGTCCCCGTTCTCCGACCAGGTAGGCGCCGCCGGCGTTCACCGGCCCGCCGTCGGCCCGGGCGCCGGAGAACACCGATCCCACCGCCTGTGCAATGGCTCCGGACAAACCGCCTGCGTTCCCGCCAGCGGCGGCATTGATCGCCGCGAGCACCGCTCTCGCCAGCTCGGCCAAGGAGATTTCGCCGTCCACGGCCGCCCGTGAGAGCGATCGGGCCAGACCCGTTCCCGCCCGATCGAACGCGGCTTCGATCGAAGCGGCGGCGTGCTCCGCCGGCCCCTTCAATCCGTCCAGCGCCGCCGCCGCTTCGGCCACACGGCGCGGCACGGCATCAAGGCCGTTCGCCTCAAGCTCATCCGTCATCGGGCCATGCCTCCGCCATTCGTTCGAATTCACTCCGCGCCGGGGGCAGGCCGCTGGCTGGCGCCTCGGTTAACAGTCGCCATTCCCTCAGGGACAGGCGCCAGAAGTCCGCAGGTGCGACACCGGCCCGGGCGGCGGCGCGCAACATCACGGCCCAGGGCGTCTTCAAGTCGCGGCCGCGAAGGCCTTCGCCACCGCCTCCGCCGCCTCGCGAGGGTCGACCGCGGCAGTCGCCAATGCATTGGCCAGCGTCTGCTCGCCTGCGCCCCGTAGCAAGGCCGCGAGAACGGTTATCAGATCCCGCGCCGACAGGGCCCGCATCCGGTCTGCCAAGCCCGCCAGACCGTCGCATTCCAGCGCGGTCTCTATCTCGGCAAGCGCGCCCAGCGTCAGGCATAGACGCCGCTCCGCACCGGCCAGCACGGTGACCACTTCGCCCCTTGCTCCGTTGACTTCCATCAGGCCGCGCCGAACGTCACTTCGCCGGCGCTGGCGAGACTGATCGCGAAGGTCGCCTCGCCCTCGTGCTCGCCGGCGTACTCCAGCGCGGCCACCAGGAACGGCCCCTCGAGCGTACCGAAATCCGGCACGATCAGCCGCCAGATCCGCGTCGCCTGATCGAAGAATGCCTCGCGGATCAAAGCGTCCGAGGCCGCGTCGCGGAAAATGCCCTGGCCGGCGACAGCCGCTGACTTCACTCCCCCGCCCAGCAGCTCTCGCCAGCGCCCGACGCTGTCGCCATCAGTCGCATCCACAGTGCGGGCGTTGAGCGAGATTGTCCGGGCTCTCAGGCCCGCGACGGTCGCGAACACGCCGGGCGTGCTCTCCAATTTCAGCAGGATGTCCTTGCCACGTTGCGCCGCCATCTTCAGGTCTCCTCCGTCACGGCGCGCACACGCAGCACCGCGAATGTTCTCAGCCCGTCCGGGGCCGGATAAACGTCTGCGAACGTCAGCCGAAGGCTGACCGTCCGCACTCCATCGGCGACGAGAGCCGCGTCGGCGAGGCTCAGCCGCAGCGCGGCCAGAACGGCCTTGGCCTCTTCGGTCCCCCGAAACTGCGACACCACGGTCAACGTCAGGGCGTGCTCGACGCCGCCTCCATCGGCCGCCACGGGACGGCTCTCCGAGCGTCCGATCAGCAGATACGGCAGGATCGGCTTGTGCGGCGGCGCGTCCCAGATTCTCGGAGGCTCTCCGAGCAAGGCTCCTACGCCCGGGTCGGCGGCCATATGAGCGACCAGCGCCTTCTGCAGGGCCAGTTCATGGCTCATGAGCCCCGCTCCAGGTTCAGGATGGCCTGTCCGCCAACAGTCTCGACCGAGCGGATGCGCCAGTCGGCCCCGCCGAACCTCAGCACCCGCCCTGTCGTCAGCCGTACATCGGCCCGCGCCTCGGCCATCATGATCTCGGTGTTCCGGACCCCGCCCGGCTCGTTCCTCTCGCGCAGCCGCCGTGGCCCAGCCTTGAGCCAGGCCGAACCCACCGGTTCCCAGCTCACCGCCCGGCCGCCATAGGGCGTCTGACTCTCGACACCTTCAAAAAGGCTGGCCAGCACTCTCACAGCCGCACCGCGCGGTAAGGCGCGATCCACGCCTCGACCGGCTGGACCGGCATGTCATCTTCGCCCCGCTCATAGGCGCGCAGGACCAGCATCAGCACGGCCAGCCGCAGTGGCGCCGGCGAAGCGGCGTCCAGGCTCAGCCCGGTATCGCCCTCTATCCTTGTCCGGGCGGCGTCGATCAGGGTCTGGATCAGCCCTTCCTCGGCGTCGTGCTCGACGCGGAGGAACAGCTTCGCTTCCGCCAGCGAGACGGGTGCGGTCATAATTTGCCTCGATTGTCTTGGGAAAACGGGGCGAGTGATCGGAACGGTGTCGGGCGGCTCGCCCCTCCGGTGTCGATCACTCGCAGGTAGTCGCCCTGGTCAGGTCGCCGCGAACTTCATCACCTTGATGGCGTCGAAATTCTGCACGCCGCCGCCGACTCTCTTCGTGGTGTAGAACAGCACATAGGGCTTGGCGGAATACGGGTCCCTCAGTACGCGCACTCCCGCCCGGTCGACGATCAGATAGCCGCGCTGGAAGTCGCCGAAGGCGATCGCCGCCGCGTTGGCGGCCACGTCCGGCATGGTCTCGATCTCGGTGACCGCATAGCCGAGCAGGCTGGCGGTTTCCCCGGGCCGCTGCGCCGGCTGCCAGATGTAGGCGCCGTCGCTGTCCTTGAACTTGCGCACCGCCGACACCGTCTTGCGATTCATCACAAAGCGGCCGTTCGGCCGGTATCGGGCCTTGGGCGCATAGACCAGGTCGATCAGACGGTCGGTCGGGCTGGAGGACGCGAACGTGCTCGCCGCGCCCGAGGCGACATAGCCGATCTTGCCCCACTCATGCTCCGCCTCGGCCACGATATCGTAGCTCAGGAAGCCCTTGGGCTTGTTGACCCCATCCCCGCCGACGAAGGCGGTCGTCTCCTGCGCGGCGAACGCGTCCTCGACCTCGGAGGCCAGCCACTCGTCCAGATCGATCAGCGCGTCGTCCAGCAGACTCTGGGTGGCGGCCGGGCTGGCGTACAGGTCAGCAGACGGGAACTCCAGCAGGGCCAGCGTGGCCGGATCGGTTTCAGGCCGCGCCGCCGTCTCGGCGACCCAGCCCGCAGCGAGGCCGGCCGTAGATACCGGCTTGCGGAAAACACCGGCGCCGACTGTGCGCACGCTGGCGATCTCCCGCATCGGCGAGCCGGCCATCAGTCGCCGCTCGATAGCCCGCTCGGTCTGTTCCGGCACCACATAGCCGGCCGAGTTCGAGGCCGTTGACAGCCCCGCCTTCAGTTCCAGACCAAACGATGCGCCCGTCTTCAGATAGCCGTCGAACGCGGCCTTCGTCTCCTCCCCTTGAGATTGGGAGCAGGACCGCGAAACGGTGGAGGGGTTGGCGGCTCCCAGCTCCGGCCGGCGGCCTTCGCTCACGACCCGGTCGAGCCGCGCCTGCGCGCTGCTCACCGCCTGGTCGATCCGCGCCACCTTCTCCTCCAGCAGCGTATCGGCGGACGCCTTGCGCTCGATCTCGTCCAGCCGGGCGTCGTTGGCCCCTTTGAACGCCTCGAACGCCGCCATCATCTCGTGCATGGCGGCGCGCGCCTCGGGGGTGCCCGAGGCCGTCTTGGTCTCTTTCATGATGTCTCCGGTTTTCATGAACCGCTGGTTGCGGTTAGGGTCGGGGCGTGAGTGGCCCCATCGAAATGATGTCTTCGTCCCTTGGCGATGCTGGATGAGCTCCCGCTTCACCAGGCTGGAGCGCGAGGTCATGGCCGCCCTGGTTCACGAACTGCGCCACGTCGCGCCGGACCTCGCCGGTCAATTCGAGGAGAGCCTGCCCGGAACCCGCCGAAACACCGGCTCCGGTCTGTTCAGCGAGGTCATCGCAGCTCCCGCCGCCCTCTCTCGACCGAGCGCGAAACCGGCCGCTTCGGCACGGTCCACGCTATGGTGGGCGACCTGCCGGACCCGATCGCCTTCCAGGTCGAGCTTCGCGAAGGGCGGCTGCTGGCCCTCCACGGCGACGCCTATGGTCAGGACACCCGGGCCATCGACTTTTCCCACGTGCCGTTCGATCAGATCTTCATGCTCAACGATCAGGGCGAGTCGATCGCCTTCGATCGCGCGGCCCTGATGCGGCCCAGCCCCCTGCTCGCCCTGCATCAGCACGATGACCACGACCCGCCCCATCCCGGACAGTTGCATCCGCCCCTGGTCAATCGCGGACCGCTGGAACGCCTGCAGGATGACCGGCCTCCGGCGCTCCTGCGGGCAGAGCCGTTGTCCGAGGAGGATCGGGAGGCGACCAGGTCCCTGCTCATCGGCATCTGGGTGGTCGCGGCCGTCATCGCGCTTCTGGCTGTGGTATTCTCCCGCGCCTCCCTGTTCCTGGTGCTGGTTGGCGGCTTCTGGCTGGCCGCCCTGCTCAGAAAGCCTGCGGTCAAGGCCGCTCTCGCTCGCGGAGCCAGGGCCTTGGGTCGTTTCGAGGTGCGACCATCCGGTTCCTGATCCTGCAGCGGCGGCCGGCCGGCGTGCTTGACGCTCAATATCGCCCGTGTGACCGTCGATCTCGGGAGCCTTGGCTGAGGAATGCGACCATGCGCTTGGTTGGACCGCTCGCGACCCTGTTAGTCATCACCGGATGCGCGCCCATGGATGGGGGCGCGCCCTCAAGCGCCGCCGCTTCGGCGCGCCGCTGCTTCTCGCCATCGGAAATCCGCCTGATCAAGTTCGAACCGGACGAC
>NZ_DASPNO010000080.1:0-36917 GCF_035626535.1 Brevundimonas sp. | reverse complement strand
GGCGCAAATTCGGTCGAGTTCGCGTCGGCGATGCCGCAGAGATTGCGCGCCGCCTCGATCACGGCCATCTGCATGCCGAAGCAGATGCCGAAATACGGCACGTTGCGTTCGCGCGCGAACTGCGCGGCGCGGATTTTTCCCTCGGCGCCGCGCTGGCCGAAGCCGCCCGGCACCAGGATGCCGTGCACGTGCTCCAGGAACGGCGCCGGGTCCTCCTTCTCGAAGATCTCGCTCTCGATCCAGTCGAGGTTGACGCGCACCTTGTTGGCGATGCCGCCGTGGTGCAGCGCTTCGATCAGCGATTTGTAGGCGTCCTTGAGGCCGGTATATTTGCCGACCACGGCGATGGTCACCTCCCCCTCCGGGTGGCGCATGATGCGGGTGATCTCGCGCCAGCTTTCCAGGTCCGGAGCCGGCGCGTTCGCCTCGCCGAAGGCGGCGAGCACCTCGCGGTCGAGCCCCGCCTCGTGATAGGCGACCGGCACGTCGTAGATGGAGACGACGTCGAGCGCCGGGATGACGGCGCTGTCGCGCACATTGCAGAAAAGCGCCAGCTTCTTGCGATCGGCGTCGGGGATCGGTCGGTCGGAGCGCACCAGCAAAATGTCTGGCTGGATGCCGATGGAGCGGAGTTCTTTGACGGAATGCTGCGTCGGCTTGGTCTTCAGCCCGCCGGCCGCCGCCACATAGGGCATCAGCGTCAGGTGGATGTAGACGCAGGAACGGCGCGGCAGCTCGTTGCCGAGTTGGCGGATCGCCTCGAAGAAGGGCAGCGCCTCGATGTCGCCGACGGTGCCGCCGATCTCGACCAGCACGAAGTCGACCTCCTCGCCCTCGTCGGTCAGGGCCGGGGTCAGGCAGAACTGCTTGATCTGGTCGGTGACGTGCGGAATGACCTGGACCGTCGCGCCCAGATAGTCGCCGCGCCGCTCCTTCTCGAGGATGGTCGAATAGATGCGGCCGGTGGTGATGTTGTCCGACTTCGCGGCCGAGACGCCGGTGAAGCGCTCATAGTGGCCGAGGTCGAGGTCGGTCTCGGCCCCGTCGTCCGTGACGAAGACCTCGCCGTGCTGATACGGGCTCATCGTGCCCGGGTCGACGTTCAGATAGGGGTCAAGCTTGCGCAGACGAACCTTGTAGCCGCGCGCCTGCAGGAGCGCGCCGAGGGCGGCGGAGGCGAGGCCTTTTCCCAATGAGGAAACCACGCCGCCGGTGATGAACACGTAACGGGCCATGGGGGATCACTCTACCGCCGATTCGGGCGGCGTAATGCGGAGACTATGAGGGCGGGAGAGGAAGGCGGGGATAAGGGCCCCGCCCACTCTTATTGCGCCGGAGCGGGCTGGGCCGGCGCCGGTTGGGCCGCGGGCGCCGAGCTGAGGAAGTCGTCCAGCGACGGGCCGGCCGGTTCGGCGGGCGTCGTGGCGGGCGCGGTCGCCGGAGTCGCAGCGCCGGTCGTCGTTTCGGCCGGGGCCGCAAGGGCGCCGACGGCGTCGCGATCGACGATCGACTGGTTCGAGCGGCTGATGTTGCCGACGATGGTCAGGCCGATGGCGCAGAGGAAGAAGGCCACCGCCAGCCACCAGGTCGTCACCGTCAGCAGGTTGCCGGCCCCACGGGCGGTCATGAAGCCCGACGGGCCGCCGCCCATGCCCAGCGCGCCGCCTTCGGAACGCTGAAGCAGGATCACGCCGGCGAGCGCGACCGAGATGAGGATCATGGCGACGAGGAGAATGGTCTGGAGCATGGCAGCCGATATGTGTGGCGCGAGGCCGCGCCGATCAAGCGGCGGCGTCTATCATTGATGAGGGACGGGAGCAAACGGGCGCTCGGACCCTCAGGCGGCGCGGATGATCGGCAGGAAATCCGCCGCCTTGAGCGAGGCGCCGCCGACCAGGGCGCCGCCGACCTCGGGCACGGCGAGGATGTCGCGGGCGTTGTCGGGCTTGACCGAGCCGCCGTAGAGGATGTGCGCGCCGGCGCTGCCGAGGCCAAGTCGCTCCAGCATGGCGGCGCGGACGGCCCGATGGATCTCCTCGATCTGCTCCAGCGTCGGGGTCAGGCCGGTGCCGATGGCCCAGACCGGCTCGTAGGCCACGGCGAACTCACCCCCCAGAACGGCCTGCGGCAGGGAATTCATCGCCTGGGTGCGCACGACCTCGACGGCGCGGCCCGCCTCGCGCTGCGCCAGCGTCTCGCCGACACAGATGATCGGGGACAGGCCCGCCCCGACCGCGGCCTCGGCCTTGGCGGAGACCAGCAGATCGGTTTCGCCGAATTCCTGACGGCGCTCGGAGTGGCCGACGATGACGAGCCTCGCTCCGGCGTCCTTCAGCATCGGCGCCGACACGCCGCCGGTGTAGGCGCCATGGGTCTCGGCCCGGCAGTCCTGGCCGCCGACCTCTATGGCGTGGCCCCGGACCGCGTCGGCCAGACGACTGATCAGGGTCGCGGGCGGGCAGATCGCCACCCGGCAGATCGCCGGCTCGGTGTGGAGCGCGGATTTCAGGTCATGGACGACGGCGTCGAGGTCGGCGGCGAGCCCGTTCATCTTCCAGTTGCCGGCGATCAGCTTCACGGATTGTTTCATCCGGCCTCTCTAGGCGGAGGTTTTCGCCAAGCCAAGCCGTCAGCGGGCCGTCAGGCGGCTTTGGGCGTCGCCATTGTCTTGCCGTGCTGGCCCGTCACCCCCTATAGGCCGAAGCGACTATCGTCGCCGCTTTCCGTCAGGACCGCTCGCCCATGATCTCCATCTTCCGCAATTTCGCGAAGTCCAAGCTCGCGATGGGCCTGCTGATCCTTACGGCGCTGGGCCTGCTGATCACCGGCGGCACCCAGACCGACATCCTGGGCAGCCTGCAGTCGCCCAAGGTCGTGCAGGCCGGCAACCGCAGCCTGAGCCCGGCGGAGTTCCGCACCGAGATGGACCGCCGTCTGGAGCAGCTCCAGGCCGAGCAGGGCCGCGCCATCACCTATGAAGAACTGCTCGCCCGGGCCCCGCTGGGCGCGATCCTCAAGGGGCGCGCCGAGGAGCTGGGCTTCTTCGCCTGGGCCTGGAAGGCCGGCATCCGCCCCGGCAACGAACTGGTCCTGCGCCAGATTCGCTCCTTCCCGGCCTTCTTCGATCCGGTCACCAACCAGTTCAGCGAGACGCTCTACCAAGGCAAGCTGACCGAGGCCAAGATGACGCCGGCCTTGCTGGAGCAGGAAATCCGCAACGATTACAGCCGCGCCCACTACGGGTCGGCGCTGGTCACCGGACTGCGCATGCCGCGCGTCTACGGGGCCCTGTACGCCAATGTGAACCAGCAGACCCGCGACGGCCGCTGGTTCGTCCTGACCCAGGCCATGGCTGGAACCGCGCCGACCCCGACCGACGCCCAGCTGACTTCGTTCATGAGCCAGAACGCCGCCGATCTGCGCATTCCGGAACTCCGTTCGGGCACGCTGGTGGTCTTCGCCAACCCGGCCGATCAGAATATCGAGATCAGCGAGGAGAAGATCCGCGCCCGCTACGAATTCCGCAAGGATACGCTGTCGCTTCCGGAACGCCGCACCTTCACCACCCTGACGGCGCCGACCCGCGCCGCCGCCGAGCGGATCGCCAACGCCCTCCGCGGCGGCCAGACCCCCGCCGCCGTCGGCCAGGCCAACGACCTGCAGCCGGCCAACTACACCGAGACTCCGCGCAGCGCGATCGGCGACCCGGCCGTGGCCGCGGCCGTGTTCGGCCTGGGCGTCGACGAGGTGTCGGCCCCCATCCAGGCCCGTGTCGGCTTCGTGGTCGCCAAGGTCACCGGCATCGCGCCGGGCCGGGAAGTGACGCTCGAGGACGCTCGCCAGCAAATCGTGGAAGAGCTGCGCGGACAGGAAGCACGGGGCGCCATCGCCCGCCGCGTGGAGGCTTTCGAAGCCGCTCGCCGCGCCGGCAAGAGCGTCGACGAGGCGGTGCGCGAGGTCGGCGCCCAGTCGGTCCCGATCCCCGCCGTCAGCCGCGAGGGCCGCAATCGCGAGGGGCAGCAGCTGAACGTCCCGGCCCAGGTGCTGGAGGCCATGTGGAGGCTGACCGAGGGCCGCGCCAATGAGCCGGTCGCCCTCGGCGAAGGCCAGTATTTCGTGGTTCGCGTCGACGACATCACGCCGGCCGCCATGCCACCGCTCGACGACGTGCGGGAGATGGTCACCCGGGCGTGGATCGCCCGCGAGAACGTGCGCCTGCTCTCGGCCCGCTCCGACGCGCTGACCGCGCGGCTGCGGGCCGGCGAGAACATCGCCGCCGTGGCCGCCTCGGTCGGGGCCACCCTCACGACCGAGACCGGCGTCAAGCAAGAGCAGGCCTCCGTGACCCGGCTGGGCCAGGGCGTCATGACCGGCCTGTTCAATGGACGCGCCGGGCAGGTCTTCTCCCAGCCGCAGAGCGAAAACAGCGTCGTCATCGGCCGGATCGACCGGATCAGCGCCCCAACCCCTGCCCTGGTGGCGGAAGAGGCGCAGCAGTGGCGGGCCCGTCTCGGCGCCGCGAGCGGCGATCCGCTGTTCGCCGCCGCCGTGGCCGCCGCCGCCGAGCGCATGAAGGCGACCTATGACGAGGACCTCGCCCGGCAGGCCTTGGGCGTCGAGGCGACGCCGGCGGCGCCGGGCGCGCCCGCCGGACGATGACTCCGGACGGCGGCTCGCCGTGGCCCGCCTTCGAGGCGGGCTGGGCCGCGGGCCGGGCGCAGGTCGTGGTGCGGCGGCTCGTCGACGACCTTGAGACGCCCGTCTCGGCCTTCCTGAAGGTCGGGCACGGCCGCACCCACGCTTTCCTGCTGGAGTCGGTCGAGGGCGGCGCGGTCAACGGCCGCTATTCGATCATCACCCGCGAGCCGGACGTGGTCTGGCGCTGCCGCGACGGCCGGGCGGAGCTGGCTCGCGGCAAGGGGGCGTTTTCGGCGGAGAGCCGCGACCCCCTCGCCTCGCTGCGCCAGCTGATCGCGGCCTCCCGGCTTGAGCTGCCGGACGACCTGCCGCCGATGGCCGCGGGCCTGTTCGGGGTGTTCGGCTATGACATGGTGCGGCTGCTCGAGCCGCTGGGCGCGCCCAATCCCGATCCGCTGGACCTTCCCGACGCTGTGCTGACGCGGCCGTCGCTGGTGGCCATCTTCGATTCGGTGAAGCATGAGATCGTGCTGGTCTCGGCGGCATATCCCGACGGCGGCGCGGCCGCCCGGGAAGCCTTCGCGGCGGCCCTGCTCCGGCTCGACGCGTTCGAGGCGGACCTGCGCCGGCCGCTGCCCGCCCTGCCCGCGCCGGTGGAGGCGGCCGCGCCGCCCTTCGCCTCACCGGTCGACGAGACGGCCTTCGGCGCGATGGTGGCCAAGGCCAAGGACTACATCGCCGCCGGAGACATCTTCCAGGTGGTGCTGAGCCATCGCTTCGCCGCGCCGTGGTCGGGCGATCCGTTCGCCTTCTACCGCTCACTGCGGCGGCGCAATCCGTCGCCGTATCTGTTCTTCCTCGATTTCGGCGACTTCCAGCTGGCCGGGTCGAGCCCGGAAATTCTGGTGCGCCTGAAGGACGGGCGGGTGACCATCCGGCCGCTGGCCGGCACCCGGCCGCGCGGCGAGACGCCCGAACAGGACCGGGCGCTGGAGGCCGAACTGCTGGCCGACCCCAAGGAGCGGGCCGAGCACCTGATGTTGCTGGATCTGGGCCGCAACGACGTCGGCCGGGTCGCCGCGCCGGGCACGGTCGAGGTCACGGAAAGCTTCAAGGTCGAGCGCTACAGCTCTGTGATGCATATCGTTTCCGACGTGCAGGGGCAGGCCGATCCGCGGCTGGACGCGGTCGATACCCTGCTGGCCGCCCTGCCCGCCGGGACGCTGTCCGGCGCGCCCAAGGTGCGGGCCATGGAGATCATCGACGAGCTGGAGAGCGAGAAACGCGGCGTCGGCTACGGCGGCGGAGTCGGCTATATCTCGGCCGGGGGCGAGGCGGACATCTGCATCGTGCTGAGGACCGCCCTGTTCGCCGACGGCAGGATCCACGTCCAGGCCGGCGCGGGGGTGGTCGCGGACAGCGACCCGACCGCCGAATACGCAGAGACTAAAGCCAAGGCCCGGGCGCCGATGGGCGCGGCGGAAGACGCCTGGCGCTATCCGTTCGGGAACAGGGGCTGAGCCACGGCCGGTTCCTCGAAGCGGATGCCGGGACCGAGCACCAGCACCCCGGCCATCATCACCGCGGCGGCGGCGGCGAGGCCGGCGGCGGCGAGCGCGGCCCACGGGTTGGCGCGTCGGGTCTGCGGCCTCAGCAGAACCCGCGCCTTGTCGATCGTCGTGCCGGCCATGCGAGCCCCTCCGCTGGAAACCCCAGTTCGCCCGATCGTGGTTAACGAAGACTTACCCGAGAGCCTGCTTGGCGCGGGACCAAGCACCGCCTAGAAGCCGAGGCATGATCCTCGTCGTCGACAACTACGACAGCTTCACCTGGAACCTGGTCCACTACCTCGCGGAACTGGGGGCGGAAACGCGCGTGGTGCGCAATGACGACCTGACCGCGGCCGAGGCGCTGGCGATGAAGCCCGACGCACTGCTGCTGTCGCCGGGGCCGTGCACCCCGAACGAGGCCGGCATCTGCCTGCCGTTGCTGGACACCGCGCCGCTGAACATGCCGATCTTCGGCGTCTGCCTCGGCCATCAGGCCATGGGTCAGGCGTTCGGCGGCGACGTCATCCGCGCCAAGAGCCTGATGCACGGCAAGACCTCGCCGATCGAGCACGACGGCCGCAGCGTCTTCGCCGGCCTGCCCTCGCCCTTCACGGCGACCCGCTATCACTCGCTGGCGGTGAAGCGGGAGACCCTGCCGGAGGCGCTGGAGGTCACCGCCTGGACAGCCGACGGCGAGATCATGGGACTGGCCCACAGGACCCGGCCGATCCACGGCGTGCAATTCCATCCCGAGTCGATCGCCACCGAGCACGGCCACGACCTGCTGGCCAATTTCCTCGACCTGGCCGGCATCAAACGCACGGCGATGGTCTGAGGTGGCGGACGGTTTCAAGCCCCTGCTGGCCAAGCTGGTCGACGGCCGCGTGCTGTCGGACGAGGAGGCGCACGCCTTCTTCGCCGCCTGCCTGAGAGGCGAGCCGACACCGGCTCAGGTGGCGGCCGCCGTGACCGCCCTGCGCATCCGCGGCGAGACGGTGGGCGAGATCGCGGCCTTTGCCAGCGCCATGCGCGAGGCGGCCCTGACGCTGGATCACCCGTACGACGTCATCGACACCTGCGGCACCGGCGGGGACGGCCAGCACACCTACAACATCTCCACCGCGGCCGCGCTGGTGCTGGCGGGCGCCGGACTGAAGGTGGCCAAGCACGGCAATCGGGCGCTGAGCTCGAAGTCGGGCTCGTCGGACGTGCTGGCGGCGCTGGGGGTCAATCTCGCGGCCACGCCGGCGCAGCAACTTCGCGCGCTCGACCGGGCCGGCATCGCCTTCCTGTTCGCCCCCGCCTACC
This sequence comes from Brevundimonas sp., assembly GCF_035626535.1. Taxonomy (GTDB): domain Bacteria; phylum Pseudomonadota; class Alphaproteobacteria; order Caulobacterales; family Caulobacteraceae; genus Brevundimonas. The sequence goes on along the minus strand of NZ_DASPNO010000080.1, from coordinate 29,421 downwards.
ACGGGGCCATGCGCCACGTCGGGCCGGTGCGGGCGGAGATCGGCTTCCGCACGGTGTTCAACCTGCTCGGGCCGCTGTCGAACCCGGCGTCGGCGAAGCGGCAGGTGATGGGCGTCTACGATCCCCGCCTGCTGGAGCCGCTGGCGGAGGTGCTGGGTCGGCTGGGGGCGGAGCGGGCGTGGACGGTGCATGGTCAGGGGCTGGATGAGCTGACCACCACGGGCGCGACCGAGGTAGCGGAGTGGAAGGACGGAGCGGTGCGCCGCTTCACCGTCACGCCGGAGGACGCCGGCCTGTCCCGCGCGGATATAGCCGACCTGCGCGGCGGCGACGCCGAGGAGAATGCGGCGGCGCTGGAGGCGCTGCTCGACGGGGCGAAGGGCGCGTATCGGGACGTGGTGCTGCTCAACGCGGCGGCGGCGCTGGTGGTGGGCGACCGGGCGGCCGATCTGGCCGAAGGCGCGGCGCTGGCGGCGGCGGTGATCGACGACGGCCGCGCGGCGCGGGCGCTCGCGGCTCTGGTCGAGGCGACGAATGCGCCGATCGAGGAAGAGCCGGCGTGACCATCGACGTGCTGGAGCGGATCGCCGCCTACAAGCGGGAAGAGGTTGCGGCGCGCAAGGTGGCGCTGTCGCAGGACGCCATCGAGACGCGGGCGCGGCAGGCGTCGGCGCCGCGGGGTTTCCGGGCCGCGCTGGACCGCCACGTCGAGGAGACCGGACGGCCGGCCCTGATCGCCGAGATCAAGAAGGCCAGCCCGTCGAAGGGACTGATTCGCGAGGACTTTGACCCGCCGGCGCTGGCGAGGGCCTATGAGCGCGGCGGGGCGACCTGCCTGTCGGTGCTGACCGACGGGCCGAGCTTCCAGGGCGACGACGCCTTTCTGGGCGCCGCGCGCGAGGCGACCGCCCTGCCCTGCCTGCGCAAGGATTTCCTCGTTGACCCGTGGCAGGTGGCCGAGAGCCGGGCGCTGGGGGCGGACTGCATCCTCATCATCCTCGCCATGATCGATGACGCGCTGGCCGCCGAACTGCTGGCGGAGGCGGAGCGGCTCGGCATGGACGCCCTGATCGAAACCCACGACGAGGCCGAGATGGCCCGGGCCTGCAAGCTGGGCGGCGACCTGGTCGGGATCAACAACCGCTCGCTACGGACCTTCGAGGTCGATCTGGAGGTCACCGAGCGACTGGCCATGCTGAGCCCGGTGCGGGCGTTGCTGGTGGCCGAGAGCGGCATCTTCACGCCTGACGACGTCGCGCGGGTGTCGGCGGCGCATGCCCAAGCCATCCTCGTCGGCGAGAGCCTGATGCGTCAGGATGACGTGGAGATGGCGACGCGGGCGTTGCTCGACTAACGTGTAGAACGTACCGCGCTAAGGGGAATCATGCGTGCTGCCTTGCTCGCCACAGCGCTCCTTCTAGGATCGGCGGCCACCGCATCTGCGGCCGATTTCCGCGTCATCGCCGAGACTCCCGAAGAGCTCTGGTTCATCGAACCGGCGGCAATCACAATCGACGAGAATGGACTTCGGCGCGCCCACATCTATCAAGCGGCTGAACGGGGACAGGTTCTCGGAGGAAGGACAGTGCGCTTCACGGACAAGCTGTTTGTCTTCGATTGCGATGCGGGGACCATCATCCGGAAGAGTTCATTTTCATGGACGAGAAGTTCGCGACAATCCGACGGGCGCCATTCCCCGAGGCCGAGGGACGAAGGGCGGACCCGAAGTCCACCTACGGGCGACTCATGGCGGCTGTCTGCCCGGCCGACGACCCACCGCCGGTACGGACGATCACGGCCGCGAACTGGATGGACGCGGCGGCTCGGCGCCGAGGCCCTCGCCGGACCGGTAACCAGACCTTAACCGGAACAGCACAGGAACACCTTGTGGACGTTTGCGGTTTGTTCCGCTAGCGTTCCCGAAACGGGATTCGCCCAGAGGTCTCCATGCTCACGCGCAAACAGCACGAACTGCTGATGTTCATCCACGAACGGATCAAGGAGACGGGCGTCTCCCCCTCGTTCGACGAGATGAAGGAGGCGCTGGATCTGGCGTCGAAGTCGGGCATCCACCGGCTGATCACGGCGCTGGAGGAGCGCGGCTTCATCCGGCGGCTGGCGCACAGGGCGCGGGCGCTGGAGGTGGTCAAATTGCCGGAGCAGGCCACGACGGGCGCGCCGCGCGGCCGGGCCGGGTTCACGCCGGGCGTCATCCAGGGCGGCGGGCGCCCCTCCGCCGCCGAGCCGGCCAACGACACGCGCGAGCTGTCGCTGATGGGCAAGATCGCCGCCGGCACGCCGATCGCCGCCATCGAGCACGAGCAGGCCCGCTATCCGGTGCCTGAGGCCATGCTGGGCGCCGGCGAACACTACATGCTCGAGATCGAGGGCGATTCGATGATCGAGGCCGGCATCCTCAACGGCGACCTGGTGGTCATCAAACGCGTCGACACCGCCTCGTCGGGCGAGATCGTCGTGGCCCTAGTCGAGGGCGAGGAGGCGACGCTGAAGCGGCTGCGCAAGAAGGGCGGCTCGATCGCCCTGGAACCGGCCAACCGCAACTACGAGACCCGCATCTTCGGACCCGACCAGGTCGAGGTGCAGGGCAAGCTGATCGGCCTCATCCGCCGCTATCACTGACGGGTCGCCGAGTCGTCCCGGCTCTTCGCTGCGGCCGGGATGACAAGACATGCGCCTGTTCCCTTGTCATCCCGGAAACGGCGTAGCCGTTATCCGGGACCACGGCCGGTCGCCGCGCACCTCAGCCGACCAGACCGCGCGCCAGCGGTTGGCCGCCGCCGGGCCGTCCCGCCACAACTCCACCGCCCCGCCGCGGGCGTAATCGATGCCGTCCAGCACGAGCCGCCCCTCACATGACGCCGGCAGAACGGGGACCGGGGCGCGGACGCTGACCACTGGCGCGGCCCGGCACAGGGCGTCCAGCTGCTCCGCCGACGGCGCGCGACGACCCCACCACAGGGCGAGCGGCCCCGCCGCGGGCGCCGCGGGCGCGCAGGAGAAGCGGGTGCAGGTCCAGTTCTCCTCCGGCGGCTCGATCGGGGTGACGCCGCGCCGCCGGGACCAGACATCCACCGCGAACTGGCGCACGCCGGGACGGGCGACGACCGCCTGGCCGGCCACGACCCAGGCGGCGTTCGTGCCGCCGTCGCCGATCCAGAGATCCGGCGCGGGCGGGCGGGGCCAGATCATCACCGCCGCCGCAAACGGCAGGCCGATCCAGCGCAGCCGTCCCCGCCACAGGCAGCAGAACAGCACGCCGAGGAAGGCGATGGGCAACACATAGTCCGGCGCGCTGGCCACCGTCCGCACCGCGCCGGGCAGGCTCGCCGTCCAGGCGCCGATGGCCAGCATCAGTTCGATGCCCCTCGCCGCCAGCCACAGGAAGGGCGCCCCCAGCCCGAGAGGCTCCAACAGGGCGCCAAGCGCCAGCGCCGGCATGATCAGAAAGTCGGAAACCGGGGCCGTCGCCAGGTTGGCGGCCAGCCCGTACATGGCCGTGCGGTTGAAATGCTGCATCGCGAACGGCCCCGTCGCCGCGCCCGCGACGAGGCTGGCGAGGATGGCGGCGCCGATCCACGCGCCGGTGCGCTGGACGATCAGGATCGGCAGGGGCGCCGATATCTCGCGCGGACGGCTCGGCCAGGCCTCGACCAGCGCCACCAGGGCCGCGGTGGCGGCGAAGGACATCTGGAAGCCCGGGGTGACGATCGCCTCGGGCTGCAGCAGCAGCACCACGAAGGCGGCCACCGCCAGCGCGTGCATGGTGATGGCCTGCCGGTCCAGCAGGATGGCGATGAAGGCGATCGAGGCGGTGATGGCGGCGCGCTCGGCCGGCGGCGGATGGCCGGAGACCACCAGATAGGTCCCGACCGCCACGAGGCCCGCCCAGGCCGCCACCTTCTTGCCGGGCACCCGCAGCGCCAGCCACGGCCAGGCGGCGACCAAAAGGCGCACGAGGAAGAAGGCGAAGCCGCCGACCACGGCCATGTGCAGACCGGAGATCGACAGGATGTGCGCCAGGCCGGAATCGCGCATCACATCGACGTCCGCCGGATCGAGCCACGCCTCGTGGCCCGTGGTCATGGCGGCGGCGACGCCCCCGGCGCGCTCGCCCTGCCGCGCTACGATGCGTTTGGCCAGATCATAGCGGACGCCGTTGACCCACATGGCCGCGCGCAGGCTCCACGGCGGTTCGGGCAGAAAGGCGGGCCGGACCTCGCCCAGTCCGAAGGCCACCCCGCCCATCGACTGGAAGAATGCGTTGCGGCCGAAGTCGTAGGCCCCGGGGCTGGCGGGCGCGGGCGGCGGATTGAGGATGGCGAACAGGCGCACCGCCTGCCCCGGCTCGGGCGCGGCCCCCCGCACGGTCGCGCGCAGGCGCACCGGCGTGTCCTCCGGCGCGAGGCCGTCGATGCGGACCGGGGCGATGACCACGCGCGGGCCGGCGGCGCCCGGGCTGTCGACATCGACGACCCACCCCTCGACCACGGTCGGTTCGCTCATGGCCGGTGCTATCGGGGCCGCAACGGCGTCGGTGCGCAGCTTGGCGACGGCGATCCCGAGGGCGAAACAGGCCAGCAGCATCAGCGGCAAGGTCCACATCCGGCTCCGCTGCAGCCGCCGGGCGCCGAGCCAGGCCGCGGCGGCCAGAGTAGCGCCGGCGAGCAGCGGCCACGCGGCAGGCTCGGTCTTCAGCGAGAAGTAGACGGCGCAGCCGCCGCCCAGCGCCACCGGCGCCCACAACCGCCAGCGCAGCGCCTGCAGCGCCCATTGAGCCTGCAGAAATCCCGCCAGACGCGCGCGGAGGCTGGGCATAGCCGGAAGCGGCGGTATAACGCCCGCCATGACCTCCCCGCCCACTTCCGCGCCCGAAGTCGTCACCCGCTTCGCCCCCTCGCCGACCGGCTTCCTGCACATAGGCGGCGCTCGCACGGCGCTTTTCAACTACCTGTACGCCCGCCGGCACAACGGCCGGTTCCTGGTCAGGGTCGAAGACACGGATCGCGAGCGATCGACCGAGGCGGCGGTCAAGGCCATCTTCGACGGCCTGAGCTGGCTGGGCCTGTTCGCCGACGACGAGCCGGTGTTCCAGTTCTCCCGCGCCGAGCGGCACCGCGAGGTGGCGAATGTTTTGCTCGAGACCGGCCACGCCTACCGCGATTTCCTGACCGCCGAGGAGACCGGCGCCCTGCGCGACGCCGCCAAGGCCGAGGGCCGCACCTTCGAGTCCCCGTGGCGCGACCGCACCCCGACCGTCGACGATCTGGCGAAGCCGCACACCGTGCGCTTCCGCCGGCCCGCCGACGCACCCGTCGTGGTCGAGGACGCCGTGCAGGGACCGGTGCGCTGGGAGTCGGCCTCGCTGGACGACCTCGTCATCCTGCGCTCCGACGGAGCCCCGACCTATAATCTGGCCGTGGTGGTCGACGACCACGACATGGGCGTCACCCATGTGATCCGCGGCGACGACCATCTGAACAACGCCGGGCGCCAGAGCCTGATCTACGACGCGCTCGGCTGGACCCGGCCGACCTTCGCCCATATCCCGCTGATCCACGGCCCCGACGGGGCCAAGCTGTCGAAACGACACGGGGCGCAGGCGGTGCACGAGTACGCCGAGATGGGCTACCTGCCCGAGGCCATGCGCAACTACCTGGCGCGGCTGGGCTGGGCGCATGGCGACGACGAGCTGTTCTCCGACGCCCAGGCCATCGCGTGGTTCGATTTGCCTGAGATCGGCCGGGCCCCGGCACGGCTGGATTTCGACAAGCTGGCCCACGTCAACGCCCACTGGATCCGGCTGGCCGACGACGACCGGCTGGCCAAGCTGACACTCGACGTGCATCTGGCGCGCGGCCATGCGCTCGGCCCGGACGACGAAGCGCGGCTGGCGCGGGCCATGCCGTTCGTGAAGGACCGGGCGAAGACCACGCTGGAACTGGCCGACCAGACGGCTTTCGTCCTGAAGAAGCGGCCGATCGCCATCGAACCCAAGGGTCTCGCCCAGCTCACCGGCGAGGCCGCCGGACGGATTGGACGGCTGCGCGACCGGCTGGCCCTGTTCGAAAGCTGGGACGTGTTCGCGCTCGAGGCCGAGCTCAAGGCTTTCGCCGAGGAAGAGGCCGTTGGTTTCGGCAAGATCGGCCCGGCCGCCCGGGCCGCGCTGACCGGCGGTTCGGCCTCACCGGACATCGCGAAAACTTTGGCGGCGCTGGGGCGGGAAGAGAGCCTCGGCCGTTTGAATGATGCGCTGCAACAGACTATCTGACTTTCATAGCGAAACCACGACCCGCCGCCTCCCCCGTGCGAGGCCGCTGTCTGATCAAGGGGCCCATATGACTGAACTCGCCAAACCTGCCGGCTCGGCCACTCTCACCTACGGCGACAAGTCCGTGGAACTGCCGGTGCTGGCGGGTTCGACCGGGCCCGACGTGATCGACATCCGCAAACTGTACGGGGCGACCGACGCCTTCACCTACGACCCCGGCTTCACTTCGACGGCCGCCTGCGAAAGCGCCCTGACCTTCATCGACGGCGACAAGGGCGTGCTGCTGCACCGCGGCTATCCGATCGACCAACTGGCCTCGAAGTCGAACTTCGTCGAGGTCTGCCATCTGCTGCTGCACGGCGAACTGCCGACAGCCTCCGAATACGAGGCTTTCGAGCGCAACATCACCATGCACACGATGCTGCACCAGCAGTTCGACCGCTTCTTCGAGGGCTTCCGCCGCGACGCCCATCCGATGGCGATCATGGTCGGCACGGTGGGGGCGCTGTCGGCCTTCTACCACGACAGCCTGGACATTCATGATCCGGTGCAGCGGAACATCTCGGCCATCCGCCTGATCGCCAAGATGCCGACCATCGCCGCGCGGGCCTACAAGTACCACATCGGCCAGCCCTTCGTTTCGCCGCGCAACGACCTGAACTACGCCGAGAATTTCCTGCGCATGTGTTTCGCCGTTCCGGCCGAGGACTATGAAGTCAATCCGGTGCTGGCGCGGGCCATGGACCGCATCTTCATCCTCCACGCGGACCACGAGCAGAACGCCTCCACCTCGACGGTGCGGCTGGCCGGGTCGTCGGGCGCCAATCCGTTCGCCTGTATCGCCGCCGGCATCGCCTGCCTGTGGGGCCCGTCGCATGGCGGGGCCAACGAGGAGGCCCTGAACATGCTCAGGGAGATCGGCACCCCGGACCGCATCCCCGAGTTCATCGAGGGCGTGAAGGCCAAGAAATACAAGCTGATGGGCTTCGGCCACCGGGTCTACAAGAACTACGACCCGCGCGCCAAGGTGATGAAGGAGAGCGCCGACGAGGTGCTGGAGGCGGTCGGCGACAAGAACGATCCGCTGTTCCAGGTCGCCAAGGAGCTGGAGCGGATCGCGCTCAACGACGAGTATTTCATCGAGCGCAAGTTGTTCCCGAACGTCGACTTCTATTCCGGCATCACCCTGTCGGCGATGGGCTTCCCGACCTCGATGTTCACCGTGCTGTTCTCGCTGGCCCGCACGGTCGGCTGGATCGCCCAGTGGCAGGAGATGATCGGCGATCCGACCCAGAAGATCGGCCGCCCGCGTCAGCTCTACACCGGGCCGACCGAACGCGACTTCGTGCCGATCCAGCAGCGGGGCTGAAGCCGCTACACGCAACAGCAAACGGCGCCGGGGCAACAGCTCCGGCGTCTTTCGTTTGCAGCCCGCCTACCAGCATCGGCGTCTCGTCGCGGTCAGGGCTTGCAGTTCGGCCACGAACGTCGCGTGGTCCCTGACCATCGGGTCCTCGTCCGCGCCCGAAGCGAGCGCCTCCGCCTCCGCGACGAGTCCCTGGACCTCGTCGGTCGTTCCCGCCCCGAGAGCGGCCAGCGCCTTCGCGCGGGCCCGCAGCAGCAGAACGGCGGCGAGCGGATAGCGGCCCGCCAGCCGCGAGGCCCACAGGGGAACGTCATCGTGACCGCCCCTGATCTCGCCGGCGCGCGCCATGATCACGGCTGAGGCTTCGCGCGGGGCCGGCCACGTCATCAGAAACGCGAGGCCGCGCATCGCGTCGGGGTGAGTCGCGGCGAGTCCGAACGCCCGGTCGAGGGCCACGACGTCCTCGAAATCGGGCAGACGGGTGAGGAATGTTCTCAGGTCGTCGGCGGACAGCGTGCGCTCGAAGCGGGCCCATCGCGCTTCGTCGGCTTCCTCCCGGCGCCCTTCGGCCTCGAGAACGGCGATCTCGGCGGAGGACCACGCATCGGGCGGCGGTGCCGGCTCGCCCGCCCGTCCCCAGCGACTCTTCGGGACGGCGGCGGGCCGTGAAGCCTCAAGTGCGTCGCGCGCCTCTTTGGCGCGTCCGGCCAAGGCGAGCCGGCGGGCGATCTCGGCCCCGATCTCCGGCTTGGGGGCGTCGTCGTCGGGGATCGAATGAATCCAGGCGTCGAGATCGCCGCCCCGGTCCGCCAGCTTGCGCACGACCAGCGCCAGCCGCCCGGTCGGCTTCGGCCCGTGCGACAGGTCCGCGAGAAGCCGTCGGGCGAGGGCCGGGTCGAGGGCATGAGCGCCCCGTCCGACCCACGCCGCCCATTGATTGAGCCGCGTCGACAGGGCCTCGGCGAGAACGGGCGCCGCAACATCCGGTCCGGCCGCCGAGGCCACCGCCGCGAGATCGACGGCGGCGGCGTCGAACAGCAGCGGCAACTCTCCCTTGGCGTCGCTGACCCGCACGCTCAAGGCGGGATACAGGTCGAACCACGCCACCAGCCTGTCGAGCGCCAGCCGCACGTCGAGGGGCGCCAGCCGGTCGCAGATGATCCGCAGCAGGGAGCGCAGGTCGTTGATCAGGGCCGGGCGCTTCCGCCACGACACCCGGGTCCGGCTGGCGGCGAGGGCGGTCAGCCGCTTGTCGATCTCGAAGGCGAGGTCAGCCGCGCCCACGTCGGCGGCCAGTTCCATGCGCAGCCGCCGCTTCAGACCGGCGTCGGCCGCCGCGGCCTCGATCAGAAGGTCGGCGAGGCGTTCCGCGCCCAGCGCCGCCAGGTTCAGGGCCGAAACCGTCTTCTTCGCCGCCGAGGGTCGCTTCGCCATCCGTCCGTGAACCGTTGCCCTGAGACCAGGGATCCCATCCCAACGCATGAGCGGGCGCCGTGTGCGACTAGCGGCCTTCCTTCGCTGCGATGACCCGCAGCACCGCATCCGCCGCGGTCTCCGACGGATCGCGACCGTCCCGGCCCATCCGGTCCAGCGCCGCCGTCTGCCGGGCCGCCTGATGGGCTCGGGCCTCCGGGTCGGACAGCAGGCGTCCAACCTCGGCGGCGAGCTTCTCCGGCGTGGCGTCGTTCTGGATCAGCTCCTTCGCGATCTCCTCGTCCGCCGCGTGGTTGAACAGGGTCGCGTATTTGCCGGTGAAGAACGGCTTCATGATCGCGTAGCTGAGCGGCTGGAAGCGGTAGGAGATCACCATCGGTGCGCCTGCCAGCGCCAGTTCGGTGGAGACCGTCCCGCTGGTCGCCAGGGCCACGGTGGCGGCCTTCATGGCGGAGTATTTCTCCGATTCCGGGACGAGATGGGCGCGGAACGGCCAGGCGGCGACCTCGGCGGTGACCAGGTCGGCCACGGTCCCGGCGGCCACGACGGCGACCTCCAGGGTGGGGTCGGCCCGCTTCAGCCGGGCCACGGCGGCCTCGTAGACGGGCGTCATGAGGCGAATCTCGGACGGGCGGCTCCCGGGCAGGACCAGTAGCAGGGGCGCCTCGGCGGCGATGCCGCGCGAAGCCCGGAAGCCGCCTGGGTCGGCCCCGCTCATGTCCACGTGCAGCGCCTGCGAGCCGACGACCGTGGTCGCCAGTCCCTCGCGTTCGAACCACGGCGCGTCGAAGGCATAGAGGGCCAGCAGGTGGTCGACGGAGTCGGCCAGCGTCCTGGCCCGGCCGGGACGCGAGGCCCAGACCTGAGGACCGACGTATTTGATCAGCGGCACACCGGGCAGGACCGCCCGGATCGCCTTGGCCACCCGGATGGTAAAGCCCCAACTGTCGACCAGCACGACGGCGTCCGGCCGCTCGGCCACCGCCAGCGCCGCGGTGTCGGCAACCCGCCGCTTGACGACGCGATAGGCCTTGAGTCCCTCGAGCCAGCCGAGCACCGACAGGTCGGCGATGTCGAACGGACTTGCGACGCCGACCTCGGCCATACGCGGACCGCCGACGCCGACGAAGACCACGTCGTCCCCCAGCCGGGCCTTGAGCGCCCTGGCGAGCCCCGCGCCGAGCACGTCGCCCGAAGCCTCGGCGGCGACGAGCATAACCTTGAGCGGACGGCTCACCGGGTCTCGCCCCAGACGAACAACCCCAACCGGTCGGCGGCCTCGACGATGGCGGAATGGTCGATGAGGATCAGCTTGCCCGCCACGCCGCCGATCCCGGCCAGCCCGGCGGCCGCGGCCAGCTCGACCGTCTGCGCCCCCATCACCGGCATGTCGACCCGCAGGTCCTGGATCGGCTTGGGCGCCTTGCCGAGCGCGCCCTTGCGGGCCGCCGCCGAGCCCCGCAGGTCGGCCGGAAGCCCCGCGACGCGGGCCAGCATGGCGTCAGTGCCCTCCTGCGCCTCGACCGCGAGCACCAGGCCGTCGCACACGACCGCGCCTTGACCGATGTCGAGTTCCCCCGCCTTTTCCGCGACATGCAGCGCCTTCTTCAGGTCCTGCAGCTGTTCCTGCGTCGGCATGATCGCGCCCAGCGCTCCCGCCGGCATCGTCTCGCCGCCGAGAATGTCGTCCGCGCCCTCAATGGCGTAGCCCTCGCCTTCGAACACCGAGAGGATCTTGCGCAGCAGGGCGTCGTCGCCCTTGGCCGCCTCGGCGATGATGCCCGGCAGCAGGGTCATGCCCTTGAAGTCGGGCTTCAGGCTCTTGAAGTCGGGGCGGTTGACCGTGCCGGCGAAGCAGACGGCGTCGCAACCGGCCTTCTTCAGGGCCGAGAGCACCCGGCCGATCTCGGCCATGCCGGCGTCGACGCCCGGGTAGCGGGCCAGATGGGGATCGGCGAACCCGGCCAGCCGGATCACAAACACCGGCCGCCCCTCGGCCTCGCAGCGGGCGGCGACGGACAGCGGCAGGGCTCCGCCGCCGGCGATCAGGCCCAGCTTGCTCATTCGCCCGGCAGGCAAAGCGGACGTTTGCCGTCCTCGCGGATGAAGACCACGATCTCCATTATCTCGGGCAAATCGGCGTACTCAGTCGCCGCCGCGTCAACCCGGTCGGCGAAGGTCCCCTGCCCTTCGAACAGGTCGCGGTAGGCGGCCAAAAGCCGGCGGATGGCGTCCTTGCCGTAGCCCTTGCGCTTGAGCCCGATCAGGTTGAGGCCGTGCAGCCGCGCGTGGTTCCCCCAGGCCGAGCCGTAGGGAATGACGTCGCGGGTCACCGCCGCCAGCCCGCCGACGATGGCGCCCTGCCCCACCCGGCCATTCTGGTGCACGGCGCAAAGCCCCCCGAGGAAGACCTTGGAGCCGATCCGGGCGTGGCCGCCGAGGGTGGCGTTGTTGGCCATGACCACATTGTCGCCGACCACGGAGTCATGACCGATGTGGGCGCCGGTCATGAAGAGGCCGTTCGAGCCCACCCGGGTGACGCCCGCGCCCTGGGGCGTGCCGCGGTTGAAGGTGCAGTGTTCCCGGATGAGATTGTCGGCGCCGATCTCCAGCGTGACCGTTTCGCCCTTGTACCCGCCGTGCTGCGGATCGCCGCCGATGACGGCGAAGGGATGAATGACCGTGCGGGCGCCCACCGTGGTGTCCTGCTGGATCACCACATGACTGACCAGACGCACGCCCTCGTGCAGGGCGACGCCGGGGCCGATGACGCACCAGGGGCCGATCTCGACGCCGTCCGCCAGCTTCGCGCCCGCATCGACGATGGCGGTGGGATGGAGGCTCACGTCGCGGCCGGCTGGTCGAGGGTGACCATCATGGCGGCGAAGTCGGCCTCGGCGGCCAGCTTGCCGTCGATGAAGGTCTCGCCGCGGAATTTGAAGATGTCGCCGCGCTGTTTCGTCACCACCACCTTCATGCGCAGCTGGTCGCCGGGGCGGGCCGGCTTGCGGAAGCGGACGCCGTCGATCGACATGAACATGATGATCTTCCCCTCGACCGTGACGTCCATGGTCTTGGACATCATCAGCGCGCCGGTCTGGGCCATGGCCTCGATGATCATGACGCCGGGCATCACCGGATCGATCGGGAAGTGGCCCGGGAAAAATGGCTCGTTGTGGGTGACGTTCTTGATGCCGGTGATCGAGGTTCCCGACACGAAATCCTCGGCCTTGTCGACAAGGAGGAAGGGATAGCGGTGCGGCAGGCGCCGCATCACCTCGGCATAGTCGATGATCCCCCCGGCTCCCGTTTGGTCAGTCATTCCCGCTGTTCCCTGCGCGCGCCTTTCCGGACGCCTGTTTGGCGAGCCAGACCGCTTCACGCAAGAACTGTCGGAGAGGTTTCGCCGGATACCCCGACCAGGTCTCGCCCGAGGGAATATCCTGCAGGACGCCGGCGCCGGCCGCGACCCGGGCGCCGTCGCCGATGCTGAGGTGGTCGCCCACGCCCGCCTTGCCGCCGAACATGACGCCGTCGCCGACCGTCACCGAGCCCGACAAGCCTGTCTGCGCCGCCATCAGGCAGTTGCGCCCGATCACGCAGTTATGGCCGATCATGCAGAGGTTATCGATCTTGGTGTTCTCGCCGATCACCGTATCGTCATAGGCCCCGCGGTCGATGCAGGTGTTGGCGCCAACGCTGACGCCGTCCTGCAGGATCACCCGGCCCAGCTGGGGCACATCGACCGGACCGGTGCGCGACCCGGCGGCGCCGAACCCGGGTTCGCCGATGCGCGCGCCGGACAGCAGACGGACCCGGTCGCCGATCAGGGCGAAGCCGATGGTGACATTGGAGCCGACAATGCTGTCGCGGCCGATCTGCACGCCGGGGCCGATGACGGTGTTGGCCCCGATCCGGCTACCGCGGCCAATTCGGGCGCCGGCGCCCAGCACCACCCCCGGCCCGAGCACGACGGTCTCGTCCTCCACCGCCTCTTCAGCCGGAGCGGGACGGATCAGGGCGATGGGGCGGTGGAACAGCAGCGACGCCCGGGCCCAGGCCGCCTGGGCCTCTCCCGAGACGATGACGGCGGCGCCGGCGGGCGCCGACCCGACGGCGGACGCCGGAACGATCACGCAACCGGCGGCGGACTCAGCCAGCGCCGAAAGGAAGCGGCGGTCGCCGAGGAAGGCGACATCGCCCGCCGCGGCGGTCGCCAAAGGCGCGACGGCGGAGACCTTTCGGTCCCCGCCGCGCGAGACTTCGCCGCCGATCCGGCCCGCGAGCTCGCCGACCGTCAGGGCCGGCAGCTGCTCGAAGAACCGCCCATCGGGGCCTCGGCCCATATTACTGGGCCGGCTGGGCCGGAACCGCCATCCGCGAGAAGGCCGGCAGTGTCGGCAGGGCCGCGTTCAGGCGCTGGATCGCCATTTCGGTCAGGTCCATCTGCGGGTTGGCGCGCATCACGGCGTCGGCGCTCAGCAGAATGCCGCAGCCCCGCTCGGCGTAGAGCGTGCCGAGGATGGGGTCGACCGCCTGGCCGATCTGCTGCTGCTGATAGGCCAGGGTGTAGCGCAGTTCCCCGGTGCGGGTCTGGCGCAGGGTCTCGAACTCGCGATAGCGGGTCTCGAGCGCCTGGGCGCGCTGCTGCAGCTGATCCTGCGGGATCGAGGCCTGGCCCTGCTGCAGGGCCTGACCTTCAGTCTGGATATACTGCTCGTACGGGCCGAGTTCAGCGGTCACTTCCTGTTGCAGGCGTTGCAGGCCGGCGACGAGAGACTGGCCGGCGGTCGACTGGGCCATCAGGCGGTCGTGGTGGTAGATGCAGACGCCCGGGACGACGGGGCCGAAATTCTGGTCCTGGGCGGCGGCGGCCGAGCCGGCCAGCGTGGCGAGGGCGAAAGCGCCGAAAGCGAGGGTTTTCATGGGTATGCCTTTGAGCGGGCCCCGGGGGCCCGTCGGTTAGAACTGGGTTGAGGTCGAGAAGCGGAAGGTTTCGGTCTTGTCGTAGTCTTCGCTGCCGAGAATTGTGCTGAGGTCGAAGCGGATCGGGCCCATGGGCGAACGCCAGTGGATGCTGACCCCCGCGGAGGCGCGCAACGCCAGATCGTCGACGATACGGGTGTTGGGATTGCCGTTGGCGTCGACGGTGTAGCGCTCGTCCAGCAGTCCCACGGTTCCGACGTCGGTGAACAGCGACGTCCGGATGCCGTACTCTTCCGGCAGGCCGTTCGGGACCGTCAGCTCCATGGTGCCGATGACGTAGAAATTGCCGCCGAGCGCGTCGGTGGTCAGGACGTCGCGCGGCCCGATGCCGGCGGTTTCGAAGCCGCGGAAGCTGTTGCCGCCCTTGAAGAACCGGTCGTTGATCCGGATCGGATCGCCGCCCCAGCCGGACACATAGCCGGTCGAGGCCGAGGTGCTGACCACCCAGTCAGGGGTGATGCCCCAGTAGGCGGAGATTTCGGCTTCGGTCTTCACGTAGTTCACATCGCCGCCGAGACCGGCGAAATCCTGGATCAGGCGGCCGGTCCAGCCCCGCGTCGGACGGATCGGGTCGTTCCGCCGATCGACGAACAACGTGTAGCCCGCCGAGGAGTTCAGGAAGGAGCCGACCTGGTCGCACAGGGCGTTGGTCCCGCCGCCGAGGCCGTTGCAGAAATTATTCGGAACGATGATCTCGTCCGCCTTCAGGAAGTAGCGGGTGCTGAGCAGGGTGTAGGCGTTCAGCGGATAGGACAGGCGCACGCCGCCGCCCGTCGAGCGGTAGTCGTATGACGAATACTCGCTGAGATCGTAGCGCGAATGGAAGGCGTCGAAGCCGGCCCGCAGGTCGCGGCCGAGGAATTTCGGCTCAGTGAAGCGGAAGTCGATCTGCTGGCGCAGCGAGCCCCACTCGACCCGGGCGACGACGTTCTGGCCGCGGCCGCGGAAGTTCCGCTCGGTGACACCCAGGTTGACGACGAAGGAGTCGACGGAACTGAAGCCGGCGCCGACGGACAGTTCGCCGGTCGGCTGTTCCTGGACGGTGACGTTGACGACCGAGCGGTCGGGGGCCGAGCCCCGGGCTTCCTCGACCGTCACGTCCTTGAAGAAGCCCAGGCCGCGCAGATTGTTACGCGAGCGCTCCAGCAGGGTGCGGTTGAAGGCGTCGCCCTCGGTCAGCATCATCTCGCGGCGGATGACGTTGTCGAGCGTGCGGGTGTTGCCGATGATGTTGATGCGGTCGACGTAGACGCGCTGGCCCTCGCGGACGTTGAAGGTCACGTCGACGGTGTCGGTCTCGGGGTTGGCCCGGTAGGTCGGATCGATCTCGACGAAGGCGTAGCCGGCGGAACCGGCCGCGAAGGTCAGGGCGTCGACCGCCGCCTCGATCTTGTCGCTCTCGTACAGCTGGCCGGTGCGGATCGGCAGCAGCAGCTTGAGGAATTCGGGGTTCAGCCGGTCGTTCTCGGTGACCACGTCGACCGTTCCGAAATTGTAGCGGTCGCCCTCCTCGACGGTGATGGTGATGCCGAAGGCGCTGTCGTCCGGAGCCAGTTCGGCGATCGCCGACAGCACGCGGAAGTCGTAGAAGCCGCGGTTGGTGTAGAATTTCCGCAGCTGTTCCCGATCGTAATCAAGGCGATTGGGATCGTAGTTGTCGTTGGACCCGAAGATCTGCCACCACTGCGAACGCTTGGTGACCATGACCTCCTGCAGATCGCCGTCCGAGAAGGCGGTGTTGCCGAGGAAGGTGATGGCGCGGACGCCGGTCTCCGGGCCCTCGTTGATCTCGAAGATCACGTCGACACGGTTCTGCTCCAGCTGGACAAGCTTGGGCGTCACGGTGGCGGAGATGCGGCCCGACAGGCGGTAGAGCTCGACGATCTTCCCGACGTCTTCCTGGACCTTGGCGCGGGTGTAGATGCCGCGGGGCGCCAGGGTGACCTCCTCGCGCAGCTTCTCCTCGCCGATCGCGCCGTTCCCCTCGAACACGACCTGGTTGATGATGGGGTTCTCGACGATCTCGACGATCAGGTCGCCGTTCGGCTGCACGCCCAGCTGGACGTCCGCGAACAACTGGGTGCGGGTCAGGGTGCGGACCGCGACGTCCAGCACGGCCGCGTCGACGGTGTCGCCCGGCTGGATCGGCAGGTAGGACAGGACCGTGGTCTGGTCGATGCGCTGGTTTCCGCGCACGAGGATGCGGTTGATGACCGCGCGCTCCACCTCCTGGGTCTGCTGGGGCGGAGCGGCCTCGGCCGTCGGTACGGCCTGGGCCGGCTGCGGGGCCGGAGCCGTCTGGGCCAGCGCGGGACCCGCCAGGCCGGCGGCCACGGCGAGGGCCAGCAGGCTCGGGCTCAGGCCACGGGCGAAACGAAGGGCGGACGCGTCTTGTCGGATCATGCGGGAAACCATCGGGGGCTGGCGTCGGCTCATCAAGCGAGCCCGCCGAGGAATTTGAACAGGCTCAGCTTCTGCAGGTCGTTCCAAGTGGCGAACAACATCAATCCCGCCAGCAAAGCAAGGCCAACGCGATACCCGACCTCCTGAACCCTTGCGGGGACTGGCCTGCGGGCCACAGCTTCATAGCCGTAGAACAGTAGGTGGCCCCCGTCGAGCACCGGGATCGGCAGCAGATTTACAATGCCGATTCCGATCGAAACCAGGGCGGCGAAGCTGAGAAACGTCAGGGCTAGGTTGGCGGCCATCCAGCCGGGATCGGGATTGGCGGCCACAGCCTGCTGGGTCACGCCTCCGGCGGCCTTGGCGATGCCGATCGGGCCGTTGAGCAGGTCGCCCGACTCCTTGCCGACGACGATGCGGCCGATATAGGTCGCGGTCGTGCTCACCGTCGTGCCGATTGTCTCGATCCCCTTGCCGAAGGCCTCGACGGGATTGAGCCGGCGGAAGCTGAAATCCTCAATCCGGCGGTCCATTCCGAGCCCGATGCGGGCGATTCGCACCCGGCCTGCGATCTGGTCGTTCTCGAGACGCCGCTCGGGCGTAGCGACCAGGACGATTTCGCGGCCATTACGATCGACCGTGAAGCGCAGGGCGTCGCCGGCGCTCATCATGACGGTGCGGGTGACATCCGAAGTGTCCGCGACCGGGCGGCCATCGATGGCCTTGATCAGGTCGTTCGGCCGAAAGCCGGCGGCGGCCGCCGGCGTGCCGGCCTCGACCTGCGCGACCCGGGGCGCCAGCACCTGTTCGCCGACCGCCGTGAACAGCAGGGTGAACAGCACCATGGCCAGCAGGAAATTCGCCGCCGGGCCGGCCGCCACGATCAGCGCCCGCTGCCAGATCGGCTTGAAGTGGAAATAGTCGCGCTCGGCGCCCGGCCCGTTTTCGGCGATGACGCGCTGGCGCAGTTCGGCGAGGCCCGCCTCGTCCGGCACGCTGGAGGCGTCGAGGTCGCCGGAGAATTTGACGTAGCCGCCCAGCGGCAGCCAGGCCATTCGCCATTCCGTGCCGTGACGGTCGGTGCGGCCGAATATCGTCTTGCCGAAGCCGACCGAGAACCGGTCGATCTTCACCCCGAACGCACGCGCGACGAGAAAATGGCCCAGTTCGTGGATGGTGACGATGAACGTCAACACCAGCAGGAATGGGACGATGTAGAGCAGCGCCTGGCCCAGGAAGCCCGTCATGCCGATATGAATTCCTCCGCCGTTCAGGCCGCTGCGGCCAGACCCCGGACGATCGACTCCGCTTCGCGCCGCGCCAGTGCATCCACGGCCAGAGCCGCATCGCAGGCGTTGCGGGAACCGGAATCCACCCCCGAGGCCGTCACGCGCGACAAGGTGTCGGCGACGACTGCGGCAATATTGAGAAAGGCCAGACGGCGGTCAAGAAACGCCAGCGCCGCCACCTCGTTGGCCGCATTGAACACGATCGGAGCCGAGCCGCCAGCCTGCAGCGCCTCGCGGGCCAGCTTGAGGGCCGGAAAGCGGGTCTCGTCGGGCGCCTCGAACGTCAGCCGGCCCAGGGCGGCGAGGTCCAACTTCGGCGCCGGCCACGCGATCCGCTCCGGCCAGCCGAGGGCGCAGGCGATCGGCGTCTTCATGTCGGGCGGACCCAGCTGGGCCAGCGTCGAGCCGTCGACGTATTCGACCATGCTGTGGATGATCGATTCCGGATGCACGACGATATCGATACGGTCGGCGGGCATGGCGAACAGATAGGCGGCCTCGATCGCCTCCAGACCCTTGTTGGCCATGGTGGCGCTGTCGACCGAGATCTTGGCCCCCATGCTCCAGTTGGGATGAGCCACGGCCTGCTCCGGGGTGATCCCGGCCAGGGCCTCGCGCGGCGTGGTCCGGAATGGGCCGCCGGACGCCGTCAGGACCAACTTGCGCACCTGATGCGGCGCGTCATGCGGGAACACCTGGAAGATGGCCGAATGCTCGGAATCGACCGGGATCAACCGGCCGCCCGAGCGGCGCACCCGCTCGATCAGCGACGGGCCGCAGCAGACCAGGCTCTCCTTGTTGGCCAGCGCCAGGGTCGCGCCGGTTTCGGCCGCCGCCCAGGCCGAGCGCAGGCCGGCGGCGCCGACGATGGCCGCCATGACCCAGTCGGTCGGCCGGGCGGCGGCCTCGATCACCGCTCCATCCCCGGCCGCGGCCTCGACCCCGGTGCCTGACAGGGCGTCCTTCAGCTCCGCGAGACGAGCCGGATCGGCCGTGACGGCCAGCTTCGGCTTCCAGCGTCGCGCCTGTTCGGCCAGCCGCGCGATATTGGCCCCGCCGGTGAGCGCCTCGACCTCGAAGGCGCCGGTCCCGCTCGCCTCGGCCTGCTCCATCAGCTCCAGCGTGGAAGTCCCGACCGACCCGGTCGAGCCCAGCACCGTGACACGACGCCGGATCATGCGGCCGCCCCGAAGGTCAGGAACAGCAGCCGGCCGCAGGCCACGACCACAACCGCGAACATCAGGCCGTCGACCCGGTCGAGCAGGCCGCCGTGGCCCGGGATCAGCTTGCCCGCGTCCTTGACGCCGTAGCGCCGCTTCAGCGCGGACTCCCAGAGGTCGCCGGCCATGGTGGCCAAGGCGGCCCCGAGACCGAGCAGCGCGCCCCAAGCGGGACCGATGCCGAGATCGAGCCAGGTCGCGAGCAGCGCGCCGGCGCCGGTCCCGGCCGCCAGCCCGCCGATAAAGCCGGACCAGGTCTTGTTGGGCGAGAAACGGGGCCACAGCTTGCGGCCGCCCACCAGGCTTCCGACCACATAGGCCATGATGTCGGAGGCCCAGGCGATGATGAAGGCCGAGACGGTCCAGGCGAGTCCGCTGGCCGACGACCCGTCCCTGAGCCAGATCAGCAGCACCGCCGGCCAGCCGAGGTAGAGAACGCCGTAGGCCGCGTCGAGCGCCTCCTGGCCCCGGCTGCGCGCGAACAGCCCGGCCGCGGCGGCGCAGAACACCAGCATGACCAGCGCCAGCGACAGCTGTTCGGCATGGGCCGAGATGACCGCCGCGAACAGGCCGAAGGCCACGGCCCCGGCCATCACCCGCCAGGCCGCGGCGGCGCTCATCATGGCCCACTCGACCGCCAGCAGGGCGCAGGCCAGCAGCATCAGGGCGAGGAACCACAGCCCGCCGGCCCAGATGCCGAGGACGGCGGCCGGAGCCAGCACGACGGCCGACGCAGCCCTGAGGCCTATGTCGCCGGCCCGCATCGCCATTAGCCCGCCGCGAGCGCGGGAGCGGGCGTGAGCCCCCCGAAGCGCCGGTCGCGGTTCCGATACTGTTGAACGACGTCCGCCAAGGCTTCCGCCCCGTAATCCGGCCACAACACGTTCTGGTAGACCAGTTCGGCGTAGGCCGCCTCCCACAGCAGGAAGTTCGACAGCCGCTGCTCGCCCGAGGTGCGGACGATGACGTCGACGGGCGGCCCGCCGGCCGTGGACAGCCCCTGCCCCAGCGTCTCCTCGTCGAGGGGACCGGTCGCCTCCCCCGCCAGCACGCGGTCGACATGCCTCCGGGCGGCGTCGACGATGTCGGCGCGGCCGCCATAGTTGAAGGCCACCTGCAGCAGGAATTTGTCGTTGTGGGCGGTGCTCGCCTCGGTGTGGTCGATGATTTTCGCTATGTCGGCGGGCAGGCCCGTGCGGCGGCCGAGGATTCGCACCCGCACACCCTCGCGCTCCAGCCGCTTCAGGTCGCTGGCGACATAGGAGCGGACCAGCCCCATCAGGTCGGAGACTTCCTCGGCGGGCCGACGCCAGTTCTCGGTCGAGAAGCCGAACACCGTCAGGCAGCGGATGCCCAGCGCCGGCGCCGCCTGGACGGTGCGCTTCAGCGCCTGAACGCCCTCGCGATGGCCCATGGCCCGCGGCAGGCCGCGCGCCTGCGCCCAGCGCCCGTTGCCGTCCATGATCAGGGCGACATGGCGGGGCCCGTCAGACGCGGGCGGCGATGAATGGGGCTCGACGGGCATGACCGGCGCGTATCCTACGGCAAAACGCGCCGTCAAACCTGCATGATCTCAACTTCCTTGGCCTTCAAGGTCTCGTCGATGCGCTTGATGGCCGCGTCCGTGTCCTTCTGGACCTCGGTCTCCATCCTCTTCTGCTCGTCCTGGCTGATCTCGGAGGCCTTCTCGGCCTTCTTCAGATCGTCGTTGGCGTCGCGGCGCACGTTGCGGACGGCGATCTTCTGCTGCTCGGCGTATTTGCCCGCCAGCTTGACCAGATCCCGTCGACGCTCCTCGGTCAGTGGCGGGATCGGAATGCGCAGGGTCTGGCCGTCGACGATCGGGTTGAGGCCGAGCCCGGCGGCGCGGATGGCCTTTTCGACCGAGACCACCATGCCCTTGTCCCAGACGTTGACCGAGATCATCCGCGGCTCCGGCACGCTGATGGCGGCGACGGAGTTCAGCGGCGCGGTCGAGCCGTAGGCCTCGACCTGAACCGGATCCAGCAGGCCCACGTTGGCGCGCCCGGTGCGCAGTCCGGCGAACTCCTCCTTCAGCGCGCCGACCGCCTTGTCCATGCGGTCGCGGTAGCTCTTGAGATCAGGCTTTGCCATGGTCTTTTCTCTCGTTCTCGAACGGCTTGTCAGGCTGATTTAGCGTTGGACGTGATGACCGTGAAGGTGCCTTCGCCGGTCAGGGTCTTGCGCAGCGAGCCGTCCTCGCGGATCGAGAAGACCACGATCGGAATGCCGGAGTCACGCATCAGGGCGATGGCCGAGGCGTCCATGACCTTCAGGTCCTTCGCCAGCACGTCGTGATAGGTCAGGGTGTCGTACCGCGTTGCGGTGGCGTCTTTCTTGGGATCGGCGGTGTAGACCCCGTCGACGCTGGTCCCCTTGAGCAGGGCGTCGCATCCCATTTCGGCGGCCCGCAGGGCGGCGCCCGAGTCGGTGGTGAAGAAGGGCGCCCCGACGCCGGCGGCGAAGATCACCACCCTGCCCTTTTCGAGGTGGCGCAGGGCGCGGCGCCGCACATACGGCTCGGCCACAGCGTTCATTGTCAGGGCACTCTGCACCCGGGTCTGGACGCCGATCTTCTCCAGCGCCGCCTGCATGGCCAGTGCGTTCATCACCGTGGCCAGCATGCCCATGTAGTCGGCCGTGGCGCGGTCCATGTCCCCGGCCGCCTTGGACAGGCCGCGGAAGATGTTGCCACCGCCGATGACGAGGCAGATCTCGACGCCCTCGCGGGCCACTTGGGCGACGGCCTCCGCCACCGTGGCGACCGTCTTCATGTCGATGCCGTAGGCCTGATCGCCCATCAGCACCTCGCCCGACACCTTGAGCAGGACGCGCTTGTAGCGAAACTCTGGCGGGGCGTCGGGCATCGGAGGTCCTTGGGGCGGGGATTCGGCCCCTTATAGGAAGCCCAACCGCCGGTTCAAAGCCTCAGGATGATGGTCTCGACGATCGGTCGGCGGTCCCAGATCTGCTGGCTGGCCTTCTTGAGGGCGCGGGCGACGGTCTGTTCGATGACCATTTCGTCTTCCAGGGCCTCGCCCTTCAGCTTCATCACCGCCGCCTCGGCCCGTTCGGCCAGGTCATCGAGAGCGTCGCCCAGCGGCGATTCCGCGTCGCCGGGCAGGCCGATGGCGCGCACGTCGATATCGCTGACGATCTTCCCGCGCCGGTCCATGGCGAAGCTGACGATCAGCACGCCATTGGTCGAGGCGTGACGCCGCTCGTGCAGCGCCTCGCCCTGTTCTGTAACGAGGCGGCCGCCGTCGACGTAGAGCCGGCCGCTCGGGACCTCGTCGATGATGGCGGCGGGCCCGGGGGCCAGACGCACCATGTCGCCATTGCGGGGCGTCACCGTCTCCGGCACGCCGATGTCCCTGGCGAGGTTGGCGTGTTCGGCGAGGTGGCGGCGCATGCCATGCGTCGGCACGGCGATCTTCGGCCGCGCCCAGGCGTACATCTGGCGCAGCTCCTCGCGGCACGGGTGACCCGAGACGTGGATGCCCGGATGGTCCCGCTCGGTGTAGATGCGCACGCCGCGGTCGGACAGCTTGTCCTGCAGACGGCCGACCGACAGCTCGTTGCCCGGGATGACCCGCGACGAGAAGATGCAGTGGTCGCCGCGGCTCAGCGAGATGTAGGGATGGGTGCCCTCGGCGACCCGGGACAGGGCCGCGCGCGGCTCGCCCTGGCTGCCGGTGCACAGGTACAGGATCTCGTCGGCGGGCCAGACCCGCGCCTCTCCCTCCGACAGGAAGGGCTGGATGCCCTCCAGCATGCCGACATGCTTGGCCGCCGCAGTGATGCGGTGCATCGACCGGCCGGCCAGCGAAACGCGCCGGCCCGAGGCCTCGGCGGCGCGGATGATGCTGTCCATGCGGGCCACGTTCGAGGCGAAACAGCCGACCGCGATCCGGCCCCTGAGGCTGCCGATCAGCTTGGTCAGGGCGTCGCGGACGTCGCCCTCCGAGCCCGCCACGCCCTCGATGAAGACGTTGGTGGAGTCGCACACCATGGCCAGCACGCCCTCGTCGCCGAGGCGGGCGATGGCGCCCGAGTCGGTGACGCCGCCCACGATCGGATCGTCGTCGATCTTCCAGTCGCCGGTGTGCAGCACCGTGCCCAGCGGCGTGCGGATCGCCAGCCCGTTCGGCTCGGCGATCGAGTGGGTCATGGTGATGAAGTCGACCGTGAACGGGCCGAGGTCGACTGTTCCACCGAGCGGAATCTCATGGATCTCTACCTGGTCGAGAATGCCCGCCTCGCGCAGCTTCTCGCGGATCAGAAAAGCGGTGAACGGCGTGGCGTAGAGCGGCGCCTTCATGCGCGTCCACAGCCAGCCGAGAGCGCCGATGTGGTCCTCGTGGGCGTGGGTGAGGACGATGCCGCGAATGGTCTCGCCCTCGAGGAAGGCGGGGTCCGGCACGATGACGTCGACGCCGGGCGTCGAGAGGTCGCCGAAGGTCACGCCGACGTCGACGACAATCCACTGGCGGTCGCTCTCCGGCCCGTAGCCGTAGAGGTTGAGGTTCATCCCGATCTCACCCGACCCGCCGAGCGGCAGGAAGATGAGTTCGTCGTTGTTCTGTTTTTTCATGCGCCCTTGATGTGGGTGTTCCGCCGCCAGATTTCGAGGAGGCCGCGGATAGTCAGGTCCGGATCAAACCGGTCGATCGAGTCTGTTGCGCCTTCGAACAGCGAGGCGACGCCGCCGGTTCCGATGACGGTCATGGGCTTGCCCCACTCCGCCTTGATGCGCGTGACCAGCCCCTCGATCAGGGCGACGTAGCCCCAGAAGACGCCGGACTGCATGTTGGAGACGGTGTCCTTGCCGATCACCTTGTCGGGCCGCTGGATGGCGATGCGCGGCAGCATGGCCGCCGCCTCGTGCAGGGCCTGCAGGCTGAGGTTGATGCCGGGCGCGATCACCCCGCCCTCGAAGGCTCCGTCGGCGGCCACGACGTCGAAGGTGGTGGCGGTGCCGCTGTCGATGATTATCAGGTCCCCTGGATAGGCCAGATGCGCGCCGATGGCGTTGACCAGCCGGTCGGCCCCCGCCTCGCTGGGTTTGAGGATGCGCACGGCGATCCCGAGGTCGACATTGTCGCCGATGACCAGCGGCTCGACGTTCAGATAGCGCCGCGACAGGTTGCGCAGATTGAAGATCGACTGCGGCACGACGCTGGAGATGATGCAGCCGTCCAGCTGACCGATGGTCAGGCCGCGCATGGTCAGCAACTGGCTGAGCCAGACGGCGTATTCGTCGGCCGTGCGGCTGGCGTCCGTCGCGGTGCGCCACTGGGCCGACCAGTCGGCGCCGTCATGGACCGCGAACATTGTGTTGGTGTTGCCTTGCTCGATCGCCAGAAGCATCAGGCGGCCTCCCCGAAGAATACGTCGCCGGCCGAGATCAGCCGCAACGTGCCGTCCGCTAGCCGGAGCCTGAGCGCCCCGTCCGGCGCCACGCCTTCGGCCCGGCCCTCGACCGTCTCATGACCGAGTCGCGCCGTCGCGGGCCCCTCAAGACCGGCTGTGCGCGCCGTCCACGCGTCGAGGATCGGCTCGAACCCCAGCGTGCTCCAGCGCTCCAGCCACACGCTGAAGGCCTGCGCCAACTGCCGGGCTGCGGCCTCGGCCGACGGCGCCGCACCGACGTCGCCGCGCAGGTGCTCCACCAGCGATGTCGCCGGCCGCTCGGTCCTCGACGGTGCGCGGGCCAGGTTGACGCCGATCCCGACCGCCAGCCACAGGCCGCCCGCCGAATGAACGCCGGATTCGACGAGAATGCCGGACGCCTTCTCTCCCGCCAACATCACGTCATTGGGCCATTTGATCGTCACCAGCGACGGCGGCGCGAAGGCGTCGAGCAGGTCGACCACGGCCAGGGCGGCGACGAAGGTGATCTGGGCCGCCTCGGCCGGCGGCTTGCGGGTGGTCAGCAGCAGGGTCGCGGCCAGGTTGCCGGTCTCGCTCTCCCACGTCCGCCCGCGACGGCCCCGCCCCTCGGTCTGGCGCCGCGCGGTGATCCACAGCGGGCCAGGCTCGCCGGCCTCGGCCCGGCGCCGGGCCTCCGCATTGGTGGAGTCGATCTGGTCGAGCAGCAGGAAGGGGGCGGCGGGCATGAACGCCCTACCCGGCTCCGAAACCGGCGGAGGCGGCGACGGTCAGCGGCTGCAGCCAGGTCAGACCAACGATGACCAGTGGGAAGGCGAAGGCGGCGCAGGCCCAGGCGATGGTCTTCGCCTCGAGGGGAGCCTTGTCCGGCGTCGCCTGATCCGGCGCCGGGTCGAACCACATCAGCTTGATGATCCGCAGGTAGTAGAAGCCTGCCACGACCGAGGCGACGAGACCCGCGGCGCCGACCATCCAGTAGCCCGCGTCGGCGGCGGCGCCGAATACGGCCCACTTGCCCCAGAAGCCCGACAGCGGCGGCATGCCCAGCACCGAAAGGCAGAGCACCGTCATCGCAAGGGTGGTCACCGGCCGCTCTTTCCGCAGCCCGGCGAAGTCGGCGATCGTTCGGATCGGCCGGCCGTTGCGGCCCAGCGACAGCAGGATGGCGAAGAAGCCGAACTGGTCGATGACGTACAGGGTCATGAACAGCAGCATGGCTTGCACGCCCAGCGTCGTGCCGGCGGCGATGCCGAGCAGGGCATAGCCGATGTTGGCGATCGATGAATAGGCCAGCAGCCGCTGCAGGTCGCGCTGCACGAGGCCGCCGAAGGCCCCAACCGCGAAGGAAATCAAAGAGATCAGGATCAACACCTGGGCCCACTGATCGTGCGAACCGGCGAAGGCCCCCTCGAGCGTGCGGGCGATCAGCACCATGGCCGCGACCTTGGGCGCGGTGGCGAACAGGGCCACGACCGGCGTCGGCGCGCCCTCGTAGACGTCGGGCGTCCACATGTGGAACGGCGCTGCGGAGACCTTGAAAGCCAGGCCGCAGATCAGGAAGACGAGGCCGAACACCAGACCGGTTGACGGGTTGGCCGCGGAGTAGGCGGCGATCTCGTCGAAGCGCATCGAGCCGGTGAAGCCGTAGATCAGACTCGCGCCATAGAGCAGCAAGCCCGACGACAGCGCGCCCAGCACGAAATACTTCAGGCCCGCCTCGGACGCCTTCAGGTCGTCGCGGTGGAAGGCCGCCAGAACATAGAGAGCCAGCGAGTGCAGCTCGATGCCGACGTAGAGCGAGATCAGGTCTCCCGACGACGCCATCATCCCCATGCCGGCCGAGGCCAGCACGATCAGCACCGGATATTCGAAGCGGGCGATGCGGGCGCGCTTCATCCAGCCGTCGCCGAGCACCACGGCCACCGCACTGGACAGGAAGATCAGCGCCTTGCCGTAGACGGCGAGCGGATCGGCCACATAGGCGCCGTTGAAGGCCTGTCCCAGCGGACCGGTCACGGCCAGGGCCGTGGCGCCGACCAGCAGCAGCACCGACAAGGCGGAAACGAAGCGCGCGCTCTTCTCGCCGGCGAAGGCGCCGACCATCAGCAGCACGAGGCCGCCGACCGCGATGGCTGCTTCGGGAGCCGAGAGCTGAAGGGCGGAGATAAGATCAGGCATCATAGTCTCACCCGCCGATCGCAAGTTGATAGGCGGAGGTCAGGGCCTCGACCGAGGCGGCGGTGTAGTCGAGCACCAGACCGGGCTGCACGCCCAGCCACACGGTGCCGATGATCAGCGGGGCGAAGATCAGGATCTCGCGCCTGTCGACGTCGGTGATGGCCTTCATGGCCGGATTGGTAATCTCGCCGAACATGACGTTGCGATACAGCGTCAGGGCGTAGACCGCCGAGAAGATCACGCCCGAGGCCGCGAACAGCGCCGTCCAGGTCGACACCTGATAGATGCCGGTCATGGTCAGGATCTCGCCGATGAAGCCCGAGGTGCCCGGCAGGCCGACGTTGGCCATGGTGAAGAGCATGAAGATGGCGGCGAACCACGGCATCCGCGCCGTCAGCCCGCCGTACAGGGCGATCTCGCGGGTGTGCATGCGGTCGTAGACCACGCCGACGCAGAGGAAGAGCGCGCCCGAGATCAGGCCGTGGCTCAGCATCTGGAACACCGCGCCCTGCACGCCCTGATCGTTGCCGGCGAAGATGCCCATGGTCACGAACCCCATGTGCGCCACCGAGGAATAGGCGATCAGCTTCTTCATGTCGGTCTGCCGGAAGGCGACCAGCGAGGTGTAGACGATGGCGATCGCCGACAGCACGAAGACCAGCGGAGCGAACATCTCCGACGCCTGCGGGAACATGGGCAGGTTGAACAGGATGAAGCCGTAGCCGCCCAGCTTCAGCAGGATGCCGGCCAAGATGGCCGAGCCCTCCGTCGGGGGCTGGACGTGGGCGTCGGGAAGCCAGGTGTGGACCGGCCACATCGGCATCTTGACCGCGAACGATGCGAAGAAGGCCAGCCACAGCAGCGGCTGGGCTTCCGGCGCGAAGGCGAAGGTCTTCAGCTCGGGAATGCTGGTGGTGCCCGCCGTGTGGGACATCCACAGCATGGCCAGCAGCATCAGGACGGAGCCGAGCAGCGTGTACAGGAAGAACTTGTAGGCCGCGTAGATGCGGTTCGCCCCGCCCCACACCCCGATGATGATGAACATCGGCACCAGGGTGCCTTCGAAGAAGATGTAGAAGAGGAACAGGTCCAGCGCCGTGAACACGCCGATGCACAGCGTCTCCAGCACCAGGAAGGCGATCATGTAGTCGACCACCCGCTCCTTGATGGTCGTCCAGCTGGCCAGGATGCACAGCGGCATCAGGAAGGCGGTCAGCAGCACGAACAGGACCGAGATCCCGTCCACGCCCATGTGGTATTCCGCGCCGGCGAACCAGACGTAGCGCTCGACGAACTGGTAGGTCGCGCTTGACCCGTCGACGCCCGCGACCAGCACGGCCGAGACGAAGAGGGTCGCCAGCGTCGTGATCAGCGCGATCCAGCGCGCCGCGCCGGCGGCCTCGCCCTTGCCAAGCAGGCGGGCGAGCAGGATCAGGCCCGCGCCGACCAGCGGCAGGAAGGTGACGACGCTCAGGATGAAGGGGATCTGGGGCAAGATCAGGCTCCCCACGCATAGATGGCGAAGGCAAGGAAACCGGCCACGCCGAGCAGCATCACGAACGCATAGTGGTAGACGTAGCCGGACTGGAGCTTGGCCAGCCGGGCGGCGGATTTCAGCGAGGCCCAGGCCGCGCCGTTCGGGCCGAGGCCGTCGATGATCTTCACGTCGCCGATCTTCCAGAACAGGTCGCCGACGGCCTTGGCGCCGCGCACGAAGACGACGTCATACAGCTCGTCGAAATACCATTTGTTGTAGAGGAAGCCGTGGACGAGACCGCCGCGTTCGGCCATCCGGCGCGCCATGCCTTCCTTTAGGACATAGAGCCAGAAGGCGGCGAAGGTCCCGATCAGGGTCAGCACCAGCGGCGACCAGACCACCCAGGTCGGGACTTCGTGGGCGTCGTGAAGGACGTGATTGTGCGGACCGTTGAAGATGGCGCCGCGCCAGAACTCGCCCTCGTGGTGACCAGTGAAGAAGCCTTCGAACAGGAAGCCCGCCGCAATGGCGCCGACCGACAGCGCCAGCAGCGGCACGATCATCACCCACGGGCTCTCGTGCGGCTTCAGCGGGCCGTGGTGGCCATGGTCGTCATGGCCATCGCCGATCGGCTCGGAATGGGTCTCCAGCTGGGCGTGCGAGGCGTGGTCGTCCGCGTGGTGCGCGCCCTCCTCCTTCCACACCGGCTTGTTGTGGAAGGTCATGAAGATCAGCCGCCACGAATAGTAGGCGGTCAGGCCGGCGGCGAAGATGCCGACGAGGAAGGCGAACAGGCCCATGGCCGAGTGGCCGGAGGCCGCCGCCGCCCAGGCGCTCTCGATGACGATGTCCTTTGAGTAGAAGCCGGCGAAGCCGCCGATGCCGGGAATGCCCAGACCGGTGATGGCGATCGTGCCGACCATCATCACGGCGTAGGTGATCGGCAGCAGCTTCCACAGCCCGCCCATCTGCCGCATGTCCTGCTCGTGATGCATGCCATGGATCACCGAGCCGGCGCCGAGGAACAGCAGGGCCTTGAAGAAGGCGTGGGTGAACAGGTGGAACATGGCCGCACCATAGGCGCCGACGCCGGCCGCGAAGAACATGTAGCCGAGCTGGCTGCAGGTCGAATAGGCGATGACGCGCTTGATGTCGTTCTGCACCAGGCCGACGGTGGCGGCGAAGAAGGCGGTCGCCGCGCCGACGATGGTCACCACCATCTTGGCGTCCGGCGCGTATTCGAACATCGGCGACAGCCGGCACACCATGAAGACGCCGGCCGTCACCATGGTCGCCGCATGAATCAGGGCGGACACCGGCGTCGGGCCTTCCATGGCGTCGGGCAGCCAGGTGTGTAGCCCGATCTG
>NZ_DASPNO010000079.1:0-98152 GCF_035626535.1 Brevundimonas sp. | reverse complement strand
AGGGTCGGCCAGCGCGTCTCGGGCGAAGGCCATATCATCGACATGGAAAGCGCGGCGGCGCGGGCGGGCGATTTCCATCTCGATCCCAACACGGTCGGGATCGGCGTTAACCGCCAGGGCTGCTTCGCCGAGTACCTGTCGATCCCGGCCTTCAACGTGGTGCCGCTGCCCGATTACGTGCCCGACGACGTCGCCTCCATGCTCGACCCCTTCGGCAACGCCGTGCACACCGCCCAGCAGTTCGACCTTCTCGGCGAGGACGTGCTGGTCACCGGCGCCGGCCCGATCGGCATGAT
Organism: Brevundimonas sp.; assembly: GCF_035626535.1. GTDB lineage: Bacteria > Pseudomonadota > Alphaproteobacteria > Caulobacterales > Caulobacteraceae > Brevundimonas. The sequence continues at coordinate 97,856 of NZ_DASPNO010000079.1, read as the reverse complement.
GGCCGCCGCCGTCGCCCGCCACGCCGGCGCGCGCACCGTCGTGCTCACCGACATCAACGACTTCCGTCTCGAGCTGGCGCAGAAGGTCGCGCCGGGCGTGCGCACGGTGAACACCACCCGCGAGGACCTGAAGGACGTCATGCACGAGCTCGGCCTCAAGGTCGGCTTCGACGTGGCGCTGGAGATGTCGGGCTCGCCGATCGCCTTCAAACAGTGCGTCGACACCCTGATCATGGGCGGCGGCATGGCCCTGCTCGGCATTCCGTCGAAGCCGATGGAGACCGACTGGGGCCAGATCATCCTCAAGGCCCTGACCATCAAGGGCGTCTACGGCCGCGAGATGTTCACCACCTGGCGCAAGATGCTGGGCCTGCTCAAGGCTGGTCTCGACCTGACCCCGCTGATCACCCACCAGATGAGCTACGAGAACTACCGCGAAGGCTTTGAGGCCATGCGCTCCGGCCAGTCGGGCAAGGTCGTGCTGGACTGGGACAAGGCGGCCTAGGACCGCATCGGCCCATGACCAAGCGGCCTGTCGTGGCCTTTCTGGAAGGGGAGGGGACGGACGCGCGCGGACGGACCCTGTTCGACGTGCTCGGTTTCGACGACGCGGCGCTGGAGCGGAACCACGATTTCATCCAGTGGCTGTTCCCGCTGCCGGAGCCGTCGGGCGCCGTGCCGGACGCGCCCGTCCTGACCACCGACGACATGCAGGCGATCCACGACTCGATCCCGGCCCAGTGCGCTCTTGCGGCGGCGACGGACCGGATGGAGGCCTTCTACCGCGGCACCCACGCCTGGCTGCGGCCGCACGACCACAACCACCTGCGCATCACCCGCATCATCCGCTCGCTGCGGCTGTTGCGCGGCGACGAGGAGGCGGACGCCTTCCGCGCCGCCATCCTGTCCATGGTCGAGGCGGCGCGGGCGCCGGTCAGCGCCCGCAGCCGCGGCTACTGGTCGACCGCCTGAGCTCAGGCGGCGGCCGCCTCGTCCTTCTTCATCGTCGCCATGAAGACGATGATGACGAACAGCAGCATCGATCCGACCAGCATGAACTCGGAGGCGATCATGATCGGCATGAAGACCGGCCTGCCCAGGATCATCAGGGCCAGCGACGGCATCAGGATCAGGAACCCGATCACCGACAGGGCGAAATGCGCCATGGGCAGCCAGCCGCGTGCGGCCGCCGGGAACACCCGGTAGAAGAGCCCGAACAGCATCATCGAGGCGAAGCCGAGCAGGTTGATATGGGCGTGCACGGGCCGCAGCACGAAGTCCTGGTTCGCGCCCATCCACACGCCCAGCGACATTCCGACCAGCGCCGACAGTACGCCGAGGCGCAGGAAATTGTTCGATACCGACATCATCTTCGGGTCCCTCCGACAAACAGCGCCCGTTGAGCGCCGTTCTCCCAGGGGATCAAGTTACATCCGATTCAGCCTGTGGGCGCAATCGCGGCGCTCAGCCAGCCCGCGCCGCATCAGTCCCTCAGCACCTTGGCCAGGGCGCGTTCGAAGCTCGCCGCCTCCGCCCCCGGCAGCGCCCCGCAAAGCCGGCCCTGTTCGAACAATTCGAACACCCGCGGATGGACATAGGAGCTCCGGCACACCGTCGGGGTGTTGCCCAGCAGCCCCGCCACCGCCTTGACGCAGACGGTGATCTTCCGCTTCGCATCGGTCGCCGTGGCCGGCGGCTCCATGTCGCGCAGCGCCCGGGCCGCCGAAACCGTCGCCGCCCAGGTGCGGAAGTCCTTGGCCGAGAACTGCTCGCCCATCGCCTCGCGGATATAGGCGTTCACGTCGTCCGAGGTGACGGCGCACAGATCGCCGTTGGCGTCCCGGTATTTGAACAGCTGCTGCCCCGGCAGTTCGCGCAGGCTGCGCACCACAGTCGCCAGCCGCCGGTCCCTGACCTTCACCTCGTGTTCCACCCCGCTCTTGCCCTTGAAGGCGAAGGTCAGCGCGGTCCCCTCGAGCTCCAGATGCCGCTTGTGCAGCGTGGTCAGCCCATACGACCGGTTCTGCTTCGCATACTGGGCGTTGCCGACCCGGATCAGGGTCAGCTCCAGCAGCCGCACCGCCGTGGCCAGCACCTTCTCGCGCGAAATTCCCCGCCGGTTCAGGTCCGCCTCGACCCGCTTGCGCAGCTTCGGCAGCGCTCGCGCGAAATCCGGCAGGCGCTCGAACTTGGTCTCGGCCGCGTGGCTGCTCCAGTCGGGATGGTAGCGGTACTGTTTCCGCCCCTTCACATCCCGCCCGATGGCCTGGATGTGCCCCGAGGCGCGCGGGCAGATCCACACATCGGTCCACGCCGGCGGGATGGCCAGGGCCCGGATGCGCTCCAGCACCTTCGCGTCGGTGATCTCCCGCCCCTTGGGGTCATGATAGTGGAAGCCGTCGCCGGCCGCCGTCCGCCGGATGCCCGGCAGTTCGTCGCTGCACCAGGTCAGGCCTTCGGGGATGGTGGCGGGATCGGTGAGCGTCACCCCTGAACCTCGCGCAGCCGGGCGCGCAGGCCGTCGATCCAGTCCCGCCCCGCGTCGCCGCCCCACAGCTGCCAGGCGATGTAGCCCGCCGACGGCTTCGCCTCGTCGGCCCAGCGACGCCCCCGCCTGTCGACCGCGTGGCGGGCGAAATAGCTGTAGATCGACTTTATGTCCCGATCGCTGAGGGTCTCCTGGCCGCTCAGCTGTTCGGCGCGCCGCACCCCCACCTCCGTTCCGCCGCGCCCATGGTCCCCGCGCAGATCGAGACCCCGACGGGCGGTCTCCGCCACGGCCTTCGGCGGCGTACGGTCCTCGTCGGACAGGGCAGGGTGGTCGATCATCGGCGGCGCTCACGGTCGGCCTGCGCAAACGACAGGCGAAGCCGGCGGTTCCTGAGGCCCTTGACCCCGCGCCCCCGGCGAGGGAACAGCGGCCATGAATTATCGCCACAGCTTCCACGCCGGAAACTTCGCGGACCTGGTCAAGCACGCCCTCGTGCTGTGGCTGCTGGAGCGGCGGCAGGCGGACGGCCCCGTCACGGTGATCGACACCCACGCCGGGGCCGGCGTCTACGACCTGACCGGCGACGCCTCCCGCTCGAGGGAGGCCGAGGCCGGCATCGCCCGCCTGATGGCCGCCGCCGACCGCCCGCCGCTGATCGAGGCCCTGGCGGCGCAGGTGGCCAGGCTCAATCCGCACGGCGGCGCCAATCTCTACCCCGGCTCGCCCCTGCTGGTCGCCGGCCGACTGCGGCCCTCCGACCACTACCTCGGCTTCGAACTGAACCCGCCGGTGCTCGATCTGCTGCGCCAGGCGCTGGAGCCCTTCCCCCAGGCTTCCGCCCGCGGCGGCGACGGCTACGACCAGGCCCGCGCCGAGGCCGCCCGCGCGCCCGGCGCCTTCGTCCTCATCGACCCGCCGTTCGAGCGCCCGGACGACTATCTGCGCGCCGCCGACACGGGCGCCGCCATCGTCCGCGCCGACCCCCGCGCTACGGTCGCCATCTGGACTCCGCTCAAGGACATGGAAACCTTCGACGGCTTCCTGCGCCGGCTCGACCAGTCGCGCGTCAAGCGCGCCCTGGTCGCCGAGGCCCGGCTGCGCCCGATGACCAACCCGATGAAGATGAACGGCTGCGCGGTGGTGGTGCTCAATCCTCCCGCCGGCGCCGAGGCCGCCGCCTCCGAAATCTGCGATTGGGTCGCCGACCGGCTCGGCGGGACGGGCGCGAGGTCCGAGGTCTGGATGACCGGAGATCCGGCATGACGCGCATCGCCATTCTGGAGACCGGCGCCCCGCCTCCAGCCCTGGCGGCCCGCCACGGCGACTACCCCGCCATGTTCCGCGCCCTGCTCGGCGACGGCTACGCCTTCGAGGTGTTCGACGCGCAGGCCGGCGAATGGCCGGACCCGGCCGCCTTCGGCGCCGCCATCATCACCGGCTCCTCGACCGGGGTCTACGAAGACCACCCGTGGATCGCCGGCCTGCTCGACTGGATCCGCGCCGCGAAAGGTCGCACCGGCCTGATCGGCGTCTGCTTCGGTCATCAGGCCATGGCCCAGGCGCTCGGCGGGCGGGTCGAGAAGTCCGACCGCGGCTGGGGCGTCGGCCTTCATCGCTACGATGTCGTCTCCGCCGAGCCATGGATGACGCCGCCGGCCGCGGCCGTGGCCATCCCGGCCTCGCATCAGGATCAGGTCGTCGACAGGCCGGCTGACGCCCGGGTCATCCTGACCAGCGACTTCACGCCCTTCGCCGGCCTCGCCTGGGGCGACGACGCCATCACCCTGCAGGGTCACCCGGAGTTCACTCGGGCCTATGCGGCGGACCTGACCGGCGGCCGGCGCGAGCGTATCGGCGCGGCCATCACGGACCGGGCGCTGGACAGCCTGACCCGGCCCGACGACCGGCAACTGGTGGGCGACTGGCTGCGCGCCTTCATCGCCTCTCGCGCCTCGGGCTGACGGGCCGCCACACTTCGGTTCGCTAAACCTTGCGCAACACATTGTGTGCGACGACGGGGCCTCATGTCGCTCTTTCGTATCCTTGCGGCGAGCCTTGTTGTGCTCGTTGTGCTGGCCGGCGCGCCCCGTGGAGCCGCCCAGCCGGCCCCCGCCGCTGGCCCCGTCGCCGGCCCTGCCGCCGGCCCCGCCGCCGAGGGCGCTGCGGATGCGCTGGCCCTCGCCCGCTTCGTCGAGCGGCGCGCGGCGTCCACCGATTTCGCGGCCCTCGAGCGGTTCGGCATGGATGCCCTCCGGCGCACCGACCGGGAAGGCCTGAACCGGCTCTATCACGTCACCTGGACCATCCTGAACCAGGGCGAGTTCGAGCGCGCCGCCGTGTGGAACCGCCGCCTGCGTGACGCCGCCCGGCGCCAGAACGACGCCCGCTACATCGACATCGCCCATCTGAACGATCTCACCGCCCGCTACGACCAGGGCGACGTCGAGGTGGCCGCCGGGATGCACCGCCTCGCCCGCGAGGGCCGCGACTGGTTCGTCCGCGCCCACGCCTCCCGCCTCGCCGCCCTGGCTTTGATGGACGAAGGCCGCGTCGGCCGCGGCCTCGAGATGCTGACCCGGGCCCAGGCCGATATTCCCGACGGCGAGCCCTTCGCCGCGACCGCCCAGGCGGGCATCTGGGAGGTCGTCGGCATGGGGCTGAAGGACCTCAATGACGTCGAGGGCGCGGCCAGCGCCTTCCGCAAATTCGAGATCGACTATTCCAACCCGGCCTATCCCCGGCCTGATTTCGACAGCCTCTACAACCTGACCATGATGGCGGTGAGGGTCGGCGACGAGGCGCGCGCCGCGGACTACTACGCCGCCCACCACCGGCTCGCCCGGCGTTCGGACCTCCCGACGCTGGCCATCTACGACGCCAGTCTGTGCGCCACGGTCGCCGGCGCGCGGCATGCGCCCCGAGAGGTGCTGGCCTGCCTCGAACCCTATGGCGAAAATCTCGGAGCCGCCGCCTTCCTGTCCCGCGACGTCCTGCCCCTGCGGGCCATCGCGCGCGCCCAGACCGGCCAGACCGCGGCCGCGCGCCGCGATCTGGAGGCCCTCCGGCGTCTGGAGGCCGACGGCGTCAACACCGAGGTCCATCACGTCGAGGCTGAGGTGCTGTTCGCCGAGGGCCGCACGGCCGAGGCGTTCCGGATGCTGCGGGCGCACATGCTGCAGAGCGAGATCGCCTCCGCCCGCAGTTTCAGCGCCGGCATCCACCAGGTCACCGGCGACATGCAGCAGCAGCTGACCGAGCGCCGCGGCCAGCTGGAGACGGCCCGCGCCAACACCAACCTGCAGCGCGCCGTGATCGGCATCGGCGTGGTCTTCCTGCTCTTCGCCATCGGCGCCGTCCTCTGGCAGTCGCGCCAGGCGGATCAGCTGCGGACCGCGCGGCGCAAGGCGGAGGACGCCAACCGGGCCAAGAGCGAGTTCCTCGCCAATATGAGCCACGAGATCCGCACCCCGCTGAACGGCGTGGTCTCGATGGCCGACTCCCTCATCCGCCGCTCCCTGGGCGTGCAGGAGCGGGAGATGGTTGAGCTGATCCGCTCGTCCGGGGTGACGCTCGAACGGCTGCTCTCCGACATTCTCGACAGCGCCAAGATCGAGTCCGGCCAGGTCACCCTCGAGCCCGCGCCCTTCGATCTGGAGCAGGCGGTCAGCGACATCGGCGCCCTGTGGCGAGTCAAGGCCGAGGATAAGGGCGTGGCCCTCGAGGTCGACTTCGATGCCGCCCTTTCGGGACTCGTCGATGGCGACGCCGTCCGCCTGCGCCAGGTGCTCAACAACCTCGTCAGCAATGCGCTGAAATTCACCAGCAAGGGCCATGTCCGCCTGACGGTCACGGCGGCGGGCGACCGCATCGCTTTCCGGGTCAGCGACACCGGCGTGGGTTTCGACAGGGAGCAGCGCAGCCGCATCTTCCGCCGCTTCCAGCAGGCGGACGGCTCGATCACCCGCCGCTACGGCGGCACCGGCCTCGGCCTCGCCATCTCCACCGCCCTCGTCGATCTGATGGGCGGCGCGCTGGACTGCGAGAGCACGCCGGGCGTGGGCTCCAGCTTCTGGTTCGAGATCCCGCTGCCGCGCCTCGGGCAGGCGGCAGCGCCCGCCGCCGCCCCGGAACCGGTCGCGCGCGACGTTGAGAAGGTCTCGCTGCGCATCCTTCTGGCCGACGACCATCCCGCCAACCGCAAGGTCGTCGAGATCATGCTCGGCGCGACGGAGATGGAGCTGGTCGCCGTCGAGAACGGGCGTCAGGCCGTCGACGCCTTCATCGGCGGCGGCTTCGACCTGGTGCTGATGGACATGCAGATGCCGGTCATGGACGGGCTGACGGCGACACGCGAGATCCGCCGCCACGAGGCCGCCCAGGGCCTGAAGCGGACCCCGCTGCTGATGCTGACCGCCAACGCCATGTCCGAACACGTCGAGGCCGGTCGCGCCGCCGGCGCCGACGGTCACCTGACCAAGCCGGTCACCATGGCCGGCCTGTTCGACGCCATCGGCACGGCGCTCGAGCCGGTCCGCGAGCTGGAGCCGGCGTAACCTCCCCCGTCACCCTCGGGCTTGACCCGAGGGCCAGACCATTCGGTGCTCCGTCGACCATTGTTCGGGCGCGATCGACAGGCCACCCCGAACGCACAGCCCGGCCCGACCATCCTTGGGTCAAGCCCGGGGATGACGGCGAAAGGGAGGGAGGGGCCTCAAGGCCACTTCACCACCGGCGGCATCGAACTGAGGATCGACTCCACATTGCCCCCGGTCTTCAGCCCGAACATCGTCCCGCGGTCATAGAGCAGGTTGAACTCCACATACCGCCCGCGCCGCACCAGCTGCTCCTCGCGCTCGTCCGCTGTCCACGGCTCCGCCATCCGGCGCGCGACAATCTCCGGATAGACCTTCAGGAAGGCCTCGCCGACATCGCGGGTGAAGGCGAAGTCGCGGTCCCGGTCGCCGCTGTCCAGATGGTCGTAGAAGATGCCGCCCGTGCCGCGCGGCTCGTTGCGGTGGGGTAGCCAGAAATAGTCGTCGCACCACGCCTTGAACCTCGCATGCCAGGCCGGGTCATGCGCGTCGCAGGCCGCCTTCAGCGCCGCGTGAAAGGCGAGGGTGTCGGGATGGTCGTCGCGCCGGTCGGCGTCCAGCACCGGCGTCAGGTCCGCCCCGCCGCCGAACCAGCCCCTGGTCGTGGCGATGAAGCGGGTGTTCATGTGGACCGCCGGCACGCGTGGGCTGACCGGATGGGCGATCAGGCTGATCCCGGTGGCGAAGAAGCGCGGATCCTCGGCGGCCCCCGGAACCGACTTCGCATAGTCGGCCGGGAAGGTCCCGTGCACGGTCGAGACATGCACCCCGACCTTCTCGAACAGCCGGCCGTGCATCATCCCCATGACCCCGCCGCCGCCCTGGGCCCGCTCCCACGGGGTGCGCACGAAACGGCCCGGCTCGCCCGGGAACAGACCGGCCGGCGCCTTGTCCTCCAGCGCCTCGAAGGCCGCGTGGATGCGATCGCGCAAGGCCTCGAACCAGGCGCGGGCCTCGGTCTTCTGCAGCGCGAGCGGGTCGGCGATATCGGTCATGGCGAGGCTTGTAGGAGGTCCGGCCGGGAGGGTGAAGTGCGGTGTTCACCTCCCCATTTGCGAAGGCGAATGGGGAGGGCGCACCGGCGCGCTAGCGACAATCAGAACGGGGCGGCGCGAAAGGCGGAGGGTTGGCGGATCACTGGCAGGCGCCTGCGCCGCCCCCTCCCGGTCGCTGCTCCGCATCGACCGTCCTCCCCATCGGCCTTCGCCGACGGGCAGGTGAACCGTGACGCTGTGCCGGCAATCCGCGGAATTATAGTCCGATTGCGCGGAAACTCTCCGGCGAATTCAGCCACATCGCTTTTCTCGAAGCGACTTTCCAGCCTGAGAAACCAGCAGGCGCATACTGCACCCGTTCGTCCGCCGGTCTTTGACAACTGAATCCCCAACCGCGCCGCCGGGGCGCACCGACGCCGCACGCCATCGGGCGCGATGTAGACTCTGCCGACTCTGCCATAGCGTTTTTCGCAGATGCCGACTCTGCCGACTCTGCCACAGCGTTTTTCGAGTCGGTTGACGCTCCGCCGTCCTCTGCCACTGTCCCGCTTCGCTTTTCGAGGAGCCCCGTCATGATCCGCGCCGTCCTGCTTGCCACCACCGCCGCCCTGCTGACCGCCGCCGCTCCGGCCATGGCCCAGGACGAGGCTGCGGCCCGGCGCATTCTCGAGCGCACGCCGCTCATCGACGGGCACAACGACCTGCCGTGGGCCCTGCGTTCGCAGCACGGCAATGACCCGCACGCCGTCGATCTGACCACCAACCTCGACGCCTCGACGGCCCTCCACACCGACATTCCGCGCCTGCGCGCCGGCGGCGTCGGCGGCCAGTTCTGGTCGGTCTACGTCCCCGCCAGCCTCACTCCGGTCGAGGCGGCGAAGGCCACCTTCGAGCAGATCGACACGGTCAAGCGCATCGTCGCCGCCCACCCCGACGTGTTCGAGCTGGCCACCACGGCGGCGGACATCGAACGCATCCACCGCCGCGGCAGGATCGCCTCACTGATCGGCATGGAGGGCGGCTATTCGATCGACGATTCCCTCGGCCTGCTGCGCGAGTTCCACGACGCCGGCGCGCGCTACATGACCCTGACCCACTCGACCACCACGACCTGGGCCGACAGCGCCACCGACGCGCCGAAATGGGGCGGGCTCAACCCATTCGGCGAGGAAGTCGTCCGCGAGATGAACCGGCTCGGCATGATGGTTGACATCAGCCACGTCTCCGAGGAGACCATGATGGACGCCATGCGGGTGTCCGAGGCGCCGGTGATCTTCTCCCATTCGTCGGCCCGGGCCGTCACCGCCCATCCGCGCAACGTGCCCGACAGCGTGCTGCGCCTGCTGCCCGAGGACGGCGGCGTGGTCATGGTCACCTTCGTTCCCGGCTTCATCAATGAGGATGTCCGGGCGTGGAGCGCCGCCCGCTCGGCCGAGGACGCCCGGCTGAAATCCCTGAACCCCGGCGACCCCGCCGCCGTCGCCGCCGGCCTGCAGACCTGGATCGCCGCCAACCCGGTTCCCCGCGCCGGGATCGCCGACGTCGTGGCCCACATCCAGCATGTCCGCGACGTCGCCGGCATCGACCACGTCGGCCTCGGCGGCGACTTCGACGGGGTGTCGGCCCTTCCGGACGGCGTGGACGGCGTCGACGCCTATCCCCGCATCCTCGCCGCCCTGATGGCTGAGGGCTGGAGCGAGGCCGACATCCGCAAGCTCGCCGGCGGCAACGTCCTCCGGGTCATGCGCGCCGTCGAGGCCGTCGCCGCCAGCAAGCGCGACGAACGGCCGAACCTCGCCCGGCTGCCGGATGCCGACGCCCCCGAGTAGGGCGCTACCTGAGGTCCTCGAACACGCCCGTGAAAGCCGGAAGCCCGAGGCGACGGCGCTCCGCCTCGAAGGCCGCCTCGTCGAACGGTCCCTTGATGTTCTCGGCCTTCAGCCCGCCCGGGCGGTCGTCGTCAGGGGTGCGGATCACATAGTGAAACTCGGTGACGTGGCGCTCCAGCCCATTCGGAAAGGTCCGGGGATGGCGGGCGTAGACGACGTAGCGTTCGTCGATCCCGGCGGCGAACACCGTCGGTCCATGCAGCATGTCCCCGGCGCAGGCGCTCTGCTCCAGCCGGCGGCACAGCGTCATGTCCTCCCAGGCGTCGACCGCCACCAGTCGCCACGGGCCGTCCAGATGCTGGTCGTGCAGGAAGCCTCCTCCGAAGCAGCCGGCCAGCAGCAGGGCTGCAGATCCGATGACGGGCGCGAGTTTCATGGACGGCTCTCTCCGGAGGACGTGAGGCCGGCAGTCTGCCTCAGCCCCTCCCACAGAGCGATCCCGGCGCTGACCGACAGGTTCAGCGACCGCGCCTCGCGACGGATCGGGATCACCACCCGCGCATCCGCCGCCGCATGGACGAAATCCGGCGCGCCGGTTGTCTCGCTGCCGAACAGCAAGGTGTCGCCCCCCTCGAATCGGAAATCGCCCAGCGGCGTCGCCCCCTTCGTCGTGAACAGCACCAGCCGCCCCGGGCCCCGGTCGCGCTGGAAATCGTCCCAACCGGCGTGCCGCGTCATGTGCCCCAGAGGCCCGTAGTCCAGCGCCGCGCGCTTCATCGCCCGGTCGTCGAAACGGAAGCCGGTCGGCTCGATGACGTGAAGTTCGACCCCGAAACAGGCGCCCAGCCGGATGCAGGCGCCCACGTTCTGCGGAATGGCCGGTTGAAAAAGGGCGAGACGCATTCTAGAGCCCTCATACGCGCGGCCCGGGGGCTTGTCGCGGCTCGAATTGCGAGCGTTTCTCACGAGGCGTCAGCAAGTTGCGGCGATGCGCCGCAAAGCCGGGCCGGGCCAGCCATCCGGGATTTCGCTAAGGAACGACAGCGTTGAAACGGCGCGCCGCTCGGCGTCGCCGCCAACGGCTCAGGAGACGAATCGGTGGCTGCAGACCAGGGCGATCCGAACCATCAGGATCCCAATCGTAGAGACTTCATCCACATCGCAGCCGGCGCGGCGGCGGTGGGAGCCGGGGCCATGGCCGCCTGGCCGCTGATCAACTCGATGAATCCGGCCGCCGACACCCTGGCGCTGTCGACGATCGAGTTCGACCTGACCAAGGTCCAGGAGGGCCAGCAGGTCGTCATCAAATGGCAGGGCAAGCCGGTGTTCGTGCGCTACCGCACCCCGGCCGAGATCCAGCAGGCCCGCGCCGACGACCGCGCCGGCCTCAAGGACCCCCAGATCGACGCCGACCGGGTCAAGCCGGGCCACCAGCAGTATCTCGTGGTGATCGGCTCCTGCACCCACCTCGGCTGCGTGCCCACCTTCGGCGCCGGCGACTACGGCGGCTGGTTCTGCCCCTGCCACGGCTCGCACTATGACACCTCCGGCCGCATCCGTAAGGGGCCCGCGCCGAAGAACCTGGCCGTGCCGACCTACGAATATGTGTCCGACACCCGCGTGAAAATCGGCTGAGGACGGGCGAGAGAACGATGAGCGATCACGAATCCACCTACGTCCCGAAGACCGGCATCGAGAAGTGGTTTGACAGCCGCCTGCCGATCATCCGTTTCGGCGCCGATTACATGTCCCTGCCGACCCCGAAGAACCTCAACTACTGGTGGACCTTCGGCGGCATCCTGGCCCTCTGCCTGGTCATCCAGATCGCCACCGGCGTGATCCTGGCCATGCACTATGTGCCGAACACCGAACTGGCCTTCGCCTCGGTCGAGCGCATCATGCGCGACGTCAACGGCGGTGACATCATCCGCTACACCCACGCCAACGGGGCCTCGATGTTCTTCGTCGCGGTCTACCTGCACATGCTGCGCGGGCTGTACTACGGCTCCTACAAGGCGCCGCGCGAGATGATCTGGATCGTCGGCTGCGTGATCTTCTTCCTCATGATCGCCACCGCCTTCCTCGGCTACGTCCTGCCGTGGGGCCAGATGTCCTTCTGGGGCGCGGAGGTGATCACCAACCTGATCGGGGCCATTCCGCTCGTTGGCGAGCCGATCCTGATCTGGCTGCGCGGCGGCCCGGCCATCGACAACGCCACGCTGAACCGCTTCTTCTCGCTGCACTACCTGCTGCCGTTCGTCATCGCCGGCTGCGTCGTGCTGCACCTCTGGGCCCTGCACCACGCCGGCCAGGGCAACCCGGTCGGCATCCTGATCCCGAAGGAGCGGCTGAAGAAGGACACGGTGCCGTTCCATCCGTATTTCACGGTCAAGGACGGCTTCGCAATCGTGCTGTTCCTGATCCTGTTCGCGATCTTCGTCTTCTTCATGCCGAACGCCCTGGGCCACGCCGACAACTATATCCCGGCCAACCCGCTGCAGACGCCGTCGCACATCGTGCCCGAGTGGTACATGCTGCCGTTCTACGCCATCCTGCGGGCCATCCCGGACAAGTTCGGCGGCGTGCTGGCGATGTTCGGCGCCATCGGCGTGCTGTTCATCCTGCCCTGGCTGGATACGTCCAAGGTGCGCTCGATGCGCTATCGCCCGGCGATGCGAACCTTCTTCGTCATCTTCGTGCTGGTCGGAATGGGCCTCGGCTGGTGCGGGGCCCAGCTGCCGGACGCGCCGGTCATCCCCAACATGCCCAGCTTCACCCTCTTCGACGGCGCGCTGAACAGCTACCTGTGGCTGACCCGCCTGCTGACGGCCTACTACTTCCTGTTCTTCCTCGTGCTTATGCCGCTCGTCGGCCTGCGCGAGACCCCGAGGCCGATCCCGGCGACCATCTCCGAGCCGGTGCTGCCGGGCGGGGACGCCATGACCGCCGCCGCGCCGGCCTCGCCCGAGAAGAAGGGCTGAGATCGACCATGACCCTCGAGACTTCGATGCGTTCGATGAAAAAGACCCTGGTCCTGATCGCCGTCGCGGCCGGCCTGTCGCTGGCAGCCCAGCCTGCCCTGGCCGAGGGCGGCGCCAAGCATCCGCGTAGCGGCGGCTTCAGCTTCGAGGGGCCCTTCGGGACCTTCGACCAAGCCCAGCTGCAGCGTGGCTACAAGGTCTACCGCGAGGTCTGCGCGTCCTGCCACAGCATGGACCTGATGCATTTCCGCACCCTGGCCGAGCCGGGCGGTCCGTTCTACGACGAGCATCAGGTCAACGCGGCCGAGAACCGCTTCGTCAAGGTGCTGGCCGCTGAGGTGCAGGTCCCGGACATCGACACCGAGACCGGCGAGCCGATCATGCGCGACGCCGTCCCGGCCGACCGCTTCCCCAATCCCTATCCGAACGCCACGGCCGCGGCCGCGGGCAACGGCGGGGCCGCGCCGCCCGATCTCTCGGTCATGGCCAAGGCCCGCCACGACGGGGCCAACTACATCTACTCGCTGCTGTCGGGGTACCGCGCGGCGCCGGCCGGCCTGAAGGTCGGTCCGGGCCAGTACTACAACCCGTACATGGCCGGCGATCTCAGCTCCTACTGGAGCGGCGACGCCCATCACGTGCCGGAGGGCGGCTTCATCGCCATGCCGCCGCCGCTGCAGAACGGCCAGGTGACCTACGACGACGACGCGCCGGAGACGGTCGACCAGTACTCGAAGGACGTCGCCGCCTTCATCGCCTGGGCCTCGGACCCCAAGCAGGTGCAGCGCAAGCAGTCGGGCGTCGGGGTGCTGATCTTCCTCTTCCTGTTCGCCGGCGTGACCTACATGAGCTACCGCCGCATCTGGAAAGGCGTCGCCCACTAGGAGCCGCTTCCGCCGAATGAAAAACCCGCCGGGGCTGACGCGCCGGCGGGTTTTTTTGGGCTCTTGCCAAGAAGAGAAAAGGACTTTATATCGCAAAGTATATAGGGAGGATGGTCATGTCCAAAGGCTCGGTGATTTCGATCGCGGCGGTGGCCGCGTGCTTGATGCTCGCAACACCGGCGGCGGCGCAGGAGATGCTGCCGGCGGGCACAGCCGAACAACGGCAGGCGATGCAGACGCTGTCGTGGATGGATGGCGAATGGGTCGGCGAGGCGACCATCTTCATGGGTCCGGGCGCCGGTGCGGGCCATCCGCACACCGAGCGTATCGGCCCGATGCTCGGCGGCTCCATCAAGGTCATCGAGGGGCGCAGCGCCGGCGGCCCCGATGGCGCCCCGGCCTTCAACGCCTTCGCTGTCGTGTCCTGGGACGATGCCAACGACCGCTATGTGATGCGCTCCTACGCCAACGGCCACGCCGGCGATTTTCCGCTGGAAGCCACGCCCGACGGCTTCAGCTGGACCGCGCCCGCCCGGGGCGGGGAGGTGCGCTACGTCACGACCTTCAGGGATGGCGAGTGGGTCGAGACCGGACATTTCGTCATGCCGGGACGCGAGCCGATGAAGGTGATCGAGCTGCGCCTGCGCCGCCGCGGGGACACCGACTGGCCCGCGGGTGATCCGGTCGTCCCCTGATCCTCAGCCGCATCGACAGGCGCGGATCGACGCCCTAACGTCCCGCCGGGTCTGATTTCCGGCTGAGGGTGTTTCCGTCCATGCGTCTCCTGTCGACTGCCGCCGTGCTCGCCGCCGGCGCCCTGATCTCCGCCTGCGCCTCGATGGGGAGCGAGCCTTCGGCGCCCGCCGTCGCCTTCGACGCCGCGCGCCTGTCCGAACACGCCCGGGTGCTGTCCGACGACAGCTTCCAGGGCCGCGGCATCGGCACGCCGGCCGAAGACATGGTCGTCCGCTATCTCAGCGAGCAGTACGCCGCCGCCGGCTTCCAGCCGGGCGGTGAGAACGGCGGCTGGACCCAGGCCGTGACGCTCAACCGATTCACCGCCTCCAACATCAGCGCCGGCTTCAAGGTCGGCGGCGAGACCATTCCCCTGGCGCAGGGACAGCAGATCGTCGTCTCCACCCGGCTGCCGGGCCGCCACGTGATGCTGACCGATACGCCGCTCGTCTTTGTCGGCTACGGCATCAAGGCGCCCGAGCGGAACTGGGACGACTTCAAGGACGTCGACGTGCGCGGCAAGATCATCGTCGTGCTGGTCAACGACGCCGACTTCGAACAGCCGGAGTTGAACACCTTCAACGGTCGGGCCATGACCTACTACGGCCGCTGGACCTACAAGTACGAGGAGGCGGCCCGGCAGGGCGCGGCCGGCGTGATCATCGTCCACGAGACCGCCCCCGCCTCCTACGGCTGGGCCACGGTGAACAACAGCTGGTCCGGCCCGCAGTTCGACATCGTGCGCGAGAATGCGGCGGCTGAACGGGTCAAGATGGAAAGCTGGATCCAGCGCGATGTCGCGGTGGACCTGTTCCGTAGGGCGGGTCTCGATTTCGAGGCTCTGAAGACGCAGGCGCGCAGCCGCGACTTCCGCCCGGTCGAGCTGCCGGGCGCCTCCTTCAGCGGCATGTTCGACGTGGCCACCAGCCAGATCACGACCCGGAACGTCATCGCGCGCCTACCCGGCACGACCCATCCCGACGAGACCATTCTCTACACCGCCCACTGGGACCACATCGGCGTCGGCGAGCCCGACGCCAACGGCGACGCCATCTTCAACGGCGCGGTCGACAACGCCACCGGCACCGCCGGCCTGCTGGAGCTGGCCCGGGTGTGGGGCGCGGGACCGCGTCCGGAACGCTCGATCGTGATGATCAGCTTCACCGCCGAGGAGAGCGGCCTGCTGGGCTCGGAATACTACGCCGCCAATCCGGTCTGGCCGCTGGAGACGACGGTGGCCGGCTTCAACATGGACGCCATGAACGTCTACGGCCGCGTCGAGGACCTCGGCGTCATCGGCTACGGCCAGTCTGAACTGGACGAGCTGCTCGCCGCGGCGGCCGCCCGGCAGGGCCGCGAGATCGCCCCCGACGCCAACCCGGCCGCGGGCAGCTATTTCCGCAGCGACCACTTCCCGTTGGCCAAGCGCGGCGTGCCGATGGCCTACGCCGAGGGCGGCGGCGAGTTCCGCGACCCGCCGGTCGAGCCGCGCGAGGCGGCCCGCGACGAATACGGATCCAGGCGCTACCACCAGGCCGACGACGAATGGTCGCCCGACTGGGACCTGGCCGGCCAGATCGAGGATCTGGAGGTTGCCCTCTGGATCGGCCGCGATCTGGCCAACAGCCGCGACTGGCCGGGCTGGAAGCCCGGATCGGAGTTCGGCCCGGCCCGGGCGGCGAGCGCGAGCGCGCGGCGCTGAGAGGGTCGGCCGCCGGCGTCCGCCATGCTGACGACATGACGAAAACTTAACGAGCGGTCTGTCGGGGTCGCCCTAGAGTGCGCCCAAATTCGGGATGGAGCGTCCATACATGTTTCGTGCATTCACCAGCGGCGTCGCCGCCGCGGCGCTGCTGTTCGCCGCCGGATCGGCCCTGTCGCAGGACTTTTCGGCCGAGCGGATCAGCAATGACATCCGCACCATCAGCGCCGACGAGTTCCAGGGCCGCTACCCCGGCACCGAGGGCGAGCGCATGACGCTGGCCTGGCTCCAGGCGCAGTACGAAGCCATCGGGCTCCAGCCCGGCGGCCCCGACGGCCAATGGCTGCAGCCCGTGCATCTGAAGCGCTTCACCCCCGTGGCGGGTGCGGCCAGCGCCAGCTGGACCGGCCCGGACGGCGTCAGCCATCCGCTGACCGTCGGAACCGACGTCACGCTCCGCGCCGTGAGCAACGACGGCCGGGCGTCCGTTCGAAACGCTCCCCTCGTCTTCGTCGGCCACGGCATCACCGCTCCGGAGCGGAACTGGGACGACTATGGCGACATCGACGTGCGCGGCAAGGTCGTGGTCGTGGTCGGCGGCGAGCCCGAGGGTGAGCTGTTCAACGGCGAATACAGCACCAACTACGAGTCCGGCGCCTACAAGGCCGACGAGGCATTCCGCCGTGGCGCGGTCGGCATTGTCACCCTCGTGCCGCAGCCGGCGGATTCACAGATGTGGCGTCGCGTGGCGCAGGGGTCGACCCGCACGCGCACCCTGACGCCCGGCGCGGCCGATCTCGAGTTCTCGATGGCCATCAATCACGACGTGGCGCTGCAATGGGCGACCGCCGCCGGCCTGGACATGAACCAGTTGGGCAGCATCGGCTCGGGCGCCTTCAAGGCGGTGCCGCTGAACGGCGTCACCCTGACGGCCGAGACCCAAGAAACAAGCGAGACCCTCGTCACCCATAACCTGCTGGCCCGCATTCCGGGGACCGAGCATCCGGAAGAGACCATCATCTATTCGGCCCACTGGGATCACGTCGGCGGCGAGGCCCAGCACCCCGAAACGCCGGGCGACGACAAGATCTTCAACGGCGCCTGGGACAATGCCTCGGGCACTGCGGGCGTCGTCGAGATGGCCCGCCAGATCAGCCAGGCCCCGCGGCCGAAGCGCTCGATCGTCTTCGCCCACATGGCGGCCGAGGAGATGGGCCTGATGGGCGCCTACGGCTATGCCGCTGACCCGGTCTATCCGCTGGAGACCACGGTGGCCGACATCAACATCGACATGCTGCCGCTGTCGGGTCCGACGAGGGACATTCCGATCTTCGGCAAAGGGCAGAACGATCTGGAGGCGCGGCTGCAGGCGCTGGCCGAGCCGCTCGGCCGCTACGTCTCGGACGACGGCATGCCGGAAGAGGGCTTCTACTATCGCTCGGACCACTTCCCCTTCGCCCGCATGGGCGTGCCGGCGATCATGCCGTGGCACGGCTGGGACTGGGTCGAGGGTGGTCGGGAGGCCGGCGAGGCCGCCTGGCGCGCCAAGTTCGGCGCCGACTATCACAAGCCGTCGGATGAGTGGTCGGCGGACTGGAACCTGACATCGGCGACCGAGAACCTGACCCTGCTGTATCATTTGGGGCTGGACCTCGCGAACAGCAGGGACTGGCCGGGCTGGAGCCCGACCTCGGAGTTCGCCCAGGTGCGCGCCCGCTCGGACGCCGCGCGCCAGTGACGGCGGTGATACGGCCTCTGACCGGCGACGGCTCGCCGCCGGTCGAGGGGTCGTATCCGCAGGCCGTCGAGGTCACAGGTCCGAGCCGCTGGCTCTATCTTTCCGGCCAGATTCCCGTCGCGCCAGAGGGCTCTCTGGCCGCTGACTTCGTCGGCCAGTGCGAGCAGGTGTGGGACAATATCGAGACCCAGCTGACCGCCGCCGGCATGACGCTGGACAATCTGGTCAAGGTCACGACCTTCCTTTCGGACCGCCGCTACGCCCTTGAGAACCGGGAGGTGCGGGTGCGCCGGCTGGCGGGCCGGCAGCCGGCCCTGACGGTCATCATCACTGGCATCTTCGACGAGGCCTGGCTGGTCGAGATCGAGGCGGTGGCGGCGGCGTAACGTCGCCTTGCCCGCTTGGACCGACCGCCGCAGTGTCTTTCTGATGAAAGCGCCGCACGCATGAGCCGCTGGTCGCCGCGGGACGCAGAGGGCGAGCCCGAGGGGCTGATCCTGTTCGACGGCGTCTGCGTGTTCTGTTCGCGCTGGGTGCGATACGTGATCGACCGCGATCCGCGGGCCCGGTTTAGCTTCATGCCGATCCAGTCGGAGCGCGGGCGGGCGCTGGCGGCGAGGTTCGGCATCGATCCGAAGGCGCCACAGACGAATGCGGTAATCTGGAACGGCCGGGCATGGTTCAAGTCGGACGCGGCCCTGACGGTGCTGGGCGCGCTGCCTCGGACCCGGCGGCTGGCCATCCTGAAGAGCGTGCCCCGCCCGGTCCGTGACGCCCTTTACGATCTCATCGCCCGCAATCGCTACCGCATCTTCGGGCGCACGCAGACTTGCATGGTTCCTTCGAAATCGGACCGGGCGCGGTTTCCGTGACCCGGGTTCTGGTGATCGGGGCAGGGGGCGTGTTTGGCTCGCGCCTTGCGGAAGGACTGCTGCATAACGGCTTCGAGGTGGTGGCGGCCGGGCGCGACGCGGACCGGGCCGAAGCCGTCGTCGCGCGGCTGCGGCAGACTGTCCCGGAGGGCGTGGTCGACGCCGCGGCCCTCGACACGGCGACCCTGACTGCGGCCGACCTGGAGGCGACCGGCGCCACCATCGTCGCCGACGCGGCGGGTCCGTTCCAGGGTACGGACGCCAGGACGGCCCGCGCCGCCATCGCCGCGGGCCTGCACTACGTCGATCTCGCCGACGCCCGGGACTTCGTGGCGGCCTTCCCCGCGCTCGACAGCGCCGCGAAGGCGGCTGGCGCCGTCCTCCTGACGGGCTGCAGCTCGACGCCGGCGCTGTCGAATGCCGTGCTGGATCGGTTGACCGCCGGCTGGCGCGAGGTGGTTTCGGTCGAGGCGGCGATCTCGCCCGGCGCGCGAGCGCCTCGCGGCCTGTCGGTAATGCGGGCCATCCTGTCATGGTTGGGCCGGCCGGTCAGCGTCTTCGACGACGGCCGATGGACGAGACGAACCGGCTGGAGCGGGCTGCATCGGCGCGATTTCGGCGCGGCCGGACGGCGGCGGGTGTCGCTGTGCGAGACGCCCGACCTCGACCTTTTTCACGCGCGATACCATCCCCGGGAACGGGCGCTGTTCCTCGCCGGACTGGAGCCTTGGCCGGCTCATCTGGAGGCGTGGCTGCTCGGGCGGCTCGTGCGGCTGTTCAAGTTCGATCCGCGGCCTCTGGCGCGGGTGCTGCTCCAGCTGTCCGGATGGCATTCCGTATCCGGCTCGGATCGCGGCGCGATGAGGGTGGAGGCGTTCGGCGTTGACGGCGAAGGTCGGGCGGCGCGGGCGATCTGGCGGCTGGTGGCCGAGCCGGGGGCGGGTCCGGTGACGCCCACCCTGCCGGCGCTGGCGGCGATCAAGGCCATCGCGGCCGGGCGCGTGGCGGCGGGTGCTGGGCCCTGCGTCGGTGTTCTGCCGCTGGAGGACATCGTCGCAGAGATGGCGCCGCACGGGCTGGTGATGGAGACGACGGTGGAGCGCGGCGCTATCTACGCCAGCGCGATCGGCCCCGCCTTCGACGAACTCCCGGGCGCGATCCGCGCCTTGCACGAGGCGCCGGGCCGCTCCCTATGGCGGGGCGAGGCGACCACCGAAGGCGCTCATGGCCCGCTGGCCGCCGCCGCGGCGCGTCTGATCGGCTTTCCGAAGGCGCAGCCGGCCTGTCCCGCCGCGGTTGCGATCGAGGCGGACGGGCAGCGGTCGGTCTGGCGTCGGCGGATCGGAGGGCACGCCTTCACCAGCGTGCTGTCGGCCCCGCGCGACGGCGGACGCCTCACGGAACGATTCGGGCCGCTGACCATGGACCTGCGTCTCGAGCCGGAGGGCGGGCGGCTGATCTACCGCGTCGAGGGCTGGCGCTTGGGCCCGATCCCTCTGCCGCGCGCGCTGGCCCCGTCGGCCTGCGCCCATGAGGAGGTCGACGCGCAGGGCCGCTTCGTCTTCGACGTCGAGATATCGGCGCCCCTGATCGGGCGGCTGGTGCGCTATCACGGCTGGCTGGTCCGCGAGAGCTAGTCCCTCTTCCGCACGAACACCGTTCCCGTCGAGTAGCCTGCGCCAAAGCTGCAGATCAGGCCCACATCTCCGGGAGCGAAGCCGTCGTGGTGCAGGTGGAAGGCGATGATCGAGCCGGCCGAGGAGGTATTGGCGTAGTCGTCGAGGATGATGACGTTCTCGTCCGGCGTCGGCTCGCGGCCCAGCACCTTGCGGCCGATGAACTGGTTCATGTTGATATTGGCCTGGTGCAGCCACAGCCGCTTGAGAGCCGTCGGGTCGAGGCCGAGGTCGGCGGCATGGTCGACGATCATGTCCGAAACCATCGGCACGACGTCCTTGAACACCTTACGGCCCTGCTGGACGAACATCTTGTCGGTGAGACCGGTCGCGGGGACCGACTCGCTTCCGCCGGTGGGCAGGGCGGCCTTGTTCAGGAAGCCGAAATTGTTGCGGATGTTATTGGAGAGGACGGTCTTCAGCCGGGTCCCGAGGATCTCCCAGCCGTCGACCGCATGATTCTCCGCCTCGATGATCACCGCCGTGGCGACGTCGCCGAAGATGAAGTGGCTGTCGCGATCCTTGAAATTGAGGTGGGCGGAGCAGATCTCCGGATTGACCATCAACACCGCCTTCACCGAGCCGGAAGCGATGAAGTCGGCGGCGGTCTTGATGCCGAAGGTGGCTGAACTGCACGCCACGTTCATGTCGAAGGCGAAGCCCTCGATGCCCAGCGCCTGTTGCACCTCGATGGCCATGGCCGGATAGGGGCGCTGCATGTTGGAGGCGGCGCACAGCACGGCGCCGATCTCGCTGACCGGCTTGCCCCAGGCTGCGATGGCGTCCTGCGCCGCCTTCACCGCCATCTCGGCGAGCACCGACAGTTCGTCGTCGGAGCGTTCGGGAATGTTCGGCGCCATACGGGCGGGATCGAGCACGCCCGCCTTGTCCATCACGAAGCGCGACTTGATCCCGGAGGCCTTCTCGATGAACTCGACCGAGGAAGGGGTGAGGGCTTCCAGGTCGCCGGCCGCGATGCCCGCCGCGTGCTGCTCGTTGAAGCGCTGCGCCCAGGTGTTGTAGGCCGCGACCAGCTCATCGTTGGAGATGGACTGTTCCGGCGTGAACAGGCCCGTGGCGGCGATGACGGCTCTGGTCATGGGAAGAAGTGCCCTGTCGCTCGCGGCGCGGCCGCTCGCTGGTTGAGGGCCGGCTCAGTTCTGTTTCTGGACGGACTAGATAGGCCCGTCCCGGCGCAAGGTCGAGACGGCGGCATGCCGCGCCAGCAGGCGGTGGGCCGCCTCGAGGTGCAGCCGCTCGACCATCCGGTAGCCGACCCGGATCGCGCCCTTGCCCTCGGCGTCCGCGGCGGCGAAGGCCGCGACGACCTCCTGCGCCCTGGCGACCTCGTCTGGCGACGGCGAGAAGGCTGCATTCGCGGCGGCGATCTGGTTCGGATGGATCAGGCTCTTGCCGTCGAACCCGAAGGCGCGCGCCTGCCGGCACTCGGCGTCCAGCCGGTCGCGGTCGTCGGTGCCGTTGACCACGCCGTCGATGGCCAGCAGGCCGTGCCCGCGTGCGGCGGCGACGACCGCGGCCAGCCACGGCTTCAACGGCTCCCGATCGGGGCCGAGCACCAGATTCATCCGCTCGCCCAGATCGTTGATGCCGAGCATCAGAGCCGCGAGCGGCGCGCCGGCCCCTGCGATCTGGTCGAGGCGCAACACCGACAGCGGGGTCTCGACCATGAGCCACAGGCCGACGCCGTCCGGCAGCCGCGCCGCCACCTCGCGGACCGCCTCCGCTGTCTCGATCTTGGGCGCGACGACGAAGTCGGGCCTCAGGCCGCGCAAGGCCGTCAGGTCGTCCGCGCCCCACGGCGTGTCGAGGCCGTTGACGCGCACGCCGACGCGGGCGCCGAAACCACCCGCCTCAAGCGCGGCCCCGGCGGCCTGCCGGGCTTCCGCCTTGGCGTCGGGGGCCACGGCGTCCTCGAGGTCGAGGATCACCGCGTCGCAGCCCAGCCCGCGCGCCTTTTCGATCGCCCGCGGATTGCTGGCGGGCAGGTAGAGGACGGACCGGAACAGATCCATCAGACCCGGCCCGTGACCGGGATCAGCGCGCCGGTGATGGCGCGGCTCTCCGGCGAGGCGAGGAACAGCATGACCCGGGCGAGATCGGACGGCTGAACCCATTTGGCCGGATCGGCGTCGGGCATGTCCTTGCGGTTCTGTTCGGTGTCGAGGATCGACGGCAGGACGGCGTTCACCGTCACAGAGGTCGACTTCAGCTCCTCGGCCAGACTTTCGGTCAGACGATGCACTCCTGATTTCGAGGCCGCATAGGCGCCCATGCCCGCGGCGCTCTTCAGGGCGGCGTTGGCGCCTACGTTGACGATGCGACCGTCCGTCGACCGCTTGAGGTGGGGCAGGGCGGCGCGCGTTGCGTTCAACGCCGTGGTGAGGTTCAGCGCGAACATACGGTCCCACGCCGGCTGCGGGTCCTCCACCATCTGCCAGACGAAGCCGCCGGCGATGTTGAGCAGGGCGTCAAGCCGGCCGAAGCGCTCGATCACCGCGCTCATGGCCCGCTCCGCCGCCGCCGGGTCCGTCAGGTCGACGCCGCCGAGTTCCAGCACTCCGTCGGGGACGATCTGTCCCTTGGCGTGGTCGATGACGGCGACGTTCAGGTCCTCCGCCCGGGCGGCTTCGAGCGCGGCGCGGCCGAGGATCCCATGGCCTCCGGTGATGACGAGGGTTCGGGTCAAGCGGAGATCTCCTGAGCTGTCGGCGAGGGCCACAGGCGCGCAGCCCCGCGCACACCGGATGAGTCGCCCCAGCGGGCCGGGGCTATGACGCCGTTCCACGCGTCGGTGAAGGCGTATCGTTCGACGACCGGCGGCAGGGTGGGATAGATTTCCCCGACGTTGGACAGGCCGCCGCCGAGGATGAAGGCGTCGGGATCTATCAGATTGACCACCATGGCGATCGCCCGGCCAAGCCGGTCGACGCAGAGGTCCAGTGACCGTCGGGCTTCGGGTTCGCCGCCGCCCGCCGCGGCGACGATGGCCTCGGCCGTCAAGGGCCGTCCGGTGCGCTCGAGATGATCCCGCTGGAGCCCGGAGCCGGAGACCCAGGTCTCGAGGCAGCCATGCAGGCCGCACCAGCAGGCGGGGCCTGGCGCCTCCTCCGCCGAGGGCCACGGCAGGGAGGTGTGGCCCCACTCGCCCGCCACGCCGTTGGCGCCCTCGATCAACGCGCCGTCCACGACCACGCCGCCGCCGCAGCCGGTGCCGACGATGATGGCGAACACCACGCCCTTGCCCGCGCCGGCTCCGTCCACCGCTTCCGACAGGGCGAGGCAGTTGGCGTCGTTGGCCAGCCGCACGGGCCGCTCCAGCGCCCGCTCCAGATCCTGCGGGAAGGCGCGGCCGTTGAGCCACGTCGAGTTGGCGTTGCGCATCAGGCCGCTGGTCGGGGACACCGAGCCGGGCGCCGCCACGCCGATGGGGCCGACGGCGCCCGTCTCCGCCTCGACCGCCGCCACGAGCCGCGCGACCGTCCGGATCGCAGCGTCGTAATCGCCGGGATTGGGCTCGCGGCGTCGCGCGAGGAATGCGCCGTCGTCACCGACGACCGCCGCTTCGATCTTGGTGCCGCCAAAGTCTATGCCGATCCGCATGAGCCGAGGCTTAGCAGATGATCAGGCGGCGAACACCCGGCTCAGCAACCGCTCCAGCGCTGTGGCGTCGACGGCGTCGAAGGCGGCGATTTCCGTCGCGTCCACGTCGAACACGGCGATCAAGCGCCCCGCGCGGTCGAACACCGGCACGACGATCTCGCTGGCCGAACGACTGTCGCAGGCGATGTGGCCAGGGAAGGCGCTGACGTCCTCGACGATCTGCGTCGTTCTCTCTCGCGCCGCCGTACCGCAGACGCCTCGTCCGAAAGCGATGCGCAGGCAGCCGAGCGTGCCTTGGTAGGGGCCGACCACCAGCTCGTCGGCCTTGTCCGGGTCGACGACGTAGAAGCCGGTCCAGAAGAAGGTCGGGAAGGCGTCCGACAGCATCGAGGCGACCGTCGCCATCCGCGCCGTCAGGTTCGGCTCACCCTCGAGCACCGCCAGGATTTCATCCTCCAGTTCGGCGTAGCGGGCCGCCTTGTCGGCGGGGCGATCGTCACGGGCGACATAGGACATCAGGCGGAGATCTCCGGTAATGGACGCCATATAGGCGCCCCGGACCGACGAGGCGAGAGGCTGATTCTTCGCCTCTGAGGGGAATCCCAAGCCGCTGATTCCGGTGGACAACTTTCCGCGAGTCACAAAATGGCCGTGATGCGGCAACGCTTTGTCCTGAAGCGGCGTTAACCTTGACAGACAGTTAACTGGACCGGAGTGTCCCGGTCGCGCAAAGCTTAACGGGCGAGCCGGGGGACGCCCGCTCCAGTGGTGCGAGGGGTTCATGGGCGAGGGCGAGGCGAACAAGACCGACCGCGGCCGGTTTGACCGGTCGCGCGGACCGGTCGCAATCGCCGCGATCGCCGGCGTGCTGGCCCTTACCGCGTTCGGGATGGTGTCCTGCGGCGACCGTGGAAGCGGCATCCGTTTCTGGCAGCGCGCCGATGCGACCTCCAACGCCTGCCCCCGTCCAGCCTCGCTGAGTGGCTCGGAGTTCAACGCCCAGGAGACAGGGCTGCGCGCGCTGCGCCGCGCCGCCTTCCGCGGCGATTTTTTCGCCCAGCTGGAGCTCGGGTCCCGCTACGCCGCCATCCGGGCCACCGACAAGAACATCGAGGACCCGATCGAGAGCGCCACCTGGTACGCCATGGCGCTGGCCAACGACGAGGGTTACGCGCCGATCAACCGCGTCGACCGCGGCGGCTTCGGCGGCTGGCGGCCGCTTTCGAAATACGACGACTGCCGGGCCTTCGAACGGCACATGGCCTACCAACGACTGGACCGCCAGCTTGGGCAGATGACCCGGGAGGAGCAGGAGTCGGTTCGCGACCGCGTCGTCTACATCCTGTCCACCCAGGACGCCGAGGGTTTTCGCACCCTGGCCCGGCTGCATGACGGCCTTTACGGTCCGTTCGGCGAGCCCGAGGACAACCGGGAGGCGCGCGAGGCCTGGGGCCGCGGCGGGTCCTCGGGACCCGACGCCCGCGACCGCCGCCGCCGGGGCTATCTGGCGGCGACCAGCCTGTTCCCGCGCAATGACGTCGACGCCTACCTTTACAACTACCTCGCGGTGCAGACCGGCGATGTCGGCGCCTATGTGCTGATGAAGGATTTCGAACGGTCCGCGCCCAGCCGCGACCAGTACAGCCGCTTCGTCGAAGCCAAGGCCCGGCAGTGGACGCCGCCGTTCGAATTCTATCCGAATGAAGCCCCGGCGTCCGGCGTGCCCTTCTCGGACGAGAGCCGCCCGCGCGGCGACGCCTATGAATACGCCCTGACCCGGATGGGGACCGAACTGCCGTTCGTCCACGTCGGCCGGGCTCTGCGCTACCTCGGCATCACGGAAACCGTGGCGGCGCGGCCGGAGGATCTGTCCAAGCGCCAGATCGAGACTCTCGAGGCCATGCTCGGTCATCCGATGGAGAGCCGGCTGTCCTATCTGGAGCGGGTCCGCGCCATTCAACTGGCCGCAATCAACGGTTCGTCCGAGGCGCAGCTGGTGCTGGCGGTGATGTATGCCGAGGGCATCGGCCTGCCGCCCGATTACGCCCGCGCCTTCAAGTGGTTCGACGAGGCAGCGCGTCAGGGCAGCCCCGAGGCCAAGTTCGCCATGTCGAGCTATTTCGCTCTCGGCGTTTCCGGCGTGGCCGATCAGGACAAAGCCCAGGCCGTGGCCCTGCGCATCGATTCCGCCCTGTCCGGCTTCGGCCCGTCGGCCGCCCGCCTGCAGGCCGTCTTGGCCCAGGTCTCCCGTTCGCAGCAGCGCCGTTAAGGAGGGCGTGGAGCAATGACGATCCGTTTCCCCTTCGGGCGCTTCCGCACCACGATGGCCGGCGTCGCGGTCATCACCGCGGCCATCGCGGGCGTCGCGCTGTCGCAGGGCCCCGCCGCCCATGCCCAGGTCGCGGCCAAGGTCGAGAGCCAGACGCGGCCCAATTTCGGCCTGTTGCTGGACCCGCCGACGCGCAGCTATCGCAACCGCGGCTCGCACCACCGCCGCTACGACTATGGCCGGCATCGTCCCGACTACCACCGGGACCGGGACCACTACCGGCCCGGAGGCGAGGAGATCGTGCTGGTCGACTGCGGCGGCAATCCGGGAACCGGCGCCGTCGAGGACGCCGTGCGCCGGGTTCGCCCGGGCGGCACCCTGGTCATCCGGGCCCGCGCCGGCGCTTGCGTCGGCTGGCTGAACATCGACAAGCCGCTGACCATCATCGGCGAGAGCGGCTTCGATCCGCGTGACTGGCAGCGCACCGGCCATCCGACGCTCCAGGCCCCCGACGGCCTGCCCTGCATCACCATTGCGCAGGGCGTGCGGGTCGAGATTCGCGACATGGTCTTCGCCTCGCCCCGCGCCGGAGAGGCGGCCTGCATCGTCGGCTACGGCGCCGAGATCATCATGAACCGGGTCGGCTTCCGCCACGCCGGCGACGAGGCGGCCATCTACGCCGACGGCGGTCTGGTGCACCTCCGCGACACCATCATAGAAGCCCAGACCATCGCTCCGGCGATCGTGGCGGACGGCGCGGTGCTGGACGCCTGGGAAGTCGTCGTGACCGGCGCACAGTCGGGGCTGGAGCTGATCCCGGGCGCGGGGCAGACCTCACGCATCGTCTCGACCACGCTGAAAGGCACGGGCGCGCCCAATGCCTTCGGTCCCCGCTCCATCGGAATGATCGTCCGCTCGGGCCGCGACTATGGTCGTGTGGAGGTCGAGAACACCGCCATCGTGGGCTACGTCGAGGGCGTGGCCATCGAGGGGGCCTCGGTCGACATCAGCAACAGCCGCATCGGGCGCTCCGACAAGGGCGTGGTGCTCTACAACGGCGAGCTGCGTCTGACCGACAGCCGTATCCGCGCCGCCACGGTCGGCGTCGCCGCGGCCTCCGGTAGCGCGGTGGTGATCAACAACGTCTTCTCGGGCGTACAGGAGGTGATCTACGCCGAGGACCGCGCCAATGTGCAGGCGCGCGGCAACCGGGTTTATTCGCAGTACGTCTGTCGACCGCAGTTCCGCGACCGTTACCGTGGCCGCTACGAACCCTATTGGCGCCCGGGCGACGGCTGGGAATGCGCCTTCGGTTCCTATCCGCGCGACTGGTGGGACGACGAGGATGGCCTGCTCGGCCTCGAGTATCAGGACGACGGCTATTCGCTCGACGGTTACGACCGCTACCAGCGGGGTCAGGGCTGGTATGACCGCGACGGCCGCTACATCCAAGACGACCGCTATCGTGGCGAGGACCGCTGGAGCCGCGGCGGCGGCGGCTTCTGGGGACGGTAGGCGCGGCAGGACTCGAACCTGCAACCAGACCGTTATGAGCGGTCGGCTCTAACCATTGAGCTACGCGCCCTCCGTGGCGGCCTTCGTGGCCTAGCAGGCGGCGCGGCGGCTTGCCAAGCATCATGGTTTCGGCGCCCGCCTGTCGCCGATTTCACGCCGATGAACGGAACCTGCAGACCGGGGCCGTGCGTTGGTTCAGCTGCGAACGGCCAAGGTGCCGCCACGGTCCGCGCCGACAGTCGACGGACCGCCCCGCATCAGGAGATGATCACCATGACCCGCCCCGCCGCTTCCAGAGCCGCAGTAATGCCGGCGCTTTCCAATCGCATCCTGCTGATGAGCGGCGGCATTCTCGCCGCGGCCGCGATCGCCTTCGCGGGCCCCGCCGCCTTCGCCCAGTCGCAGCCGGGGGGTGGCGCGCCCCTGACCATCCAGGCGGTCACGGAGCGCCCGTCGCTGAACCTGTCGGCCTATGGCGAGGTCAAGACCGCGCCGGACATGGCTACGATCAGCTTCGGCGTGGTCACGGAGGCCGCCACGGCCGCCGAGGCGATGAGCCAGAACGCCACCCGCATGAACCAGGTCATGGCCGCTCTGCGCCGCGTCGGAATCGACGAACGCGATGTCCAGACCTCCGGCCTGAACCTTTCGGCCCAGTACGACTATGTGCAGAACGAGCCGCCCCGACTGCGCGGCTATCAGGCCAACAACCGGGTGACGGTGATCATCAACGACCTCACCGCCGTGGGCACGACCGCCGACGCTGTGGTCGCGGCCGGCGTCAACCAGATCGACGGCATCGGCTTCGGCCTCAAGGATCCGACCGCGGCCGAGAATCAGGCGCGCCAGATCGCCGTGCGCAACCTGCAGGCCAAGGCGGCGCTGTATTCGCAGGCGCTGGGCGTTCCGCTGGGCGGCATCCGTTCCCTGACCGAAGGCGGCGGCTATACGCCCCAGCCGCCGATGCCGATGTACGCCCGCGCCGAGATGGCCATGGACGCCGCCTCGACGCCTGTCGCGGCCGGGCAGCTGACGGTTCGCATCGACATCACCGGCGTCTACGACCTGAACCGGTAGTCGGAGCTCGACCGGAGCCGGCGGACCATCCGTTCGCCGGTTCCGGCCCCGCGCGCTCAGTCGGTTTCGCGGGCGAGCATCAGCAGGACGCCCAGGTTCAGGCCATAGCAGATGCCGACGATGGCGAGGGCCGTAACGGGGCCGTCGTCGAAGAAGAACAGCGGCGCACTCCACGGCAGCCCGGCGATCTTCGCCGGGAGGAAGCTGAGGCCGGACTGGCCAAGGAAAGCCACGTCGGCCGGAGTCGCCAGCATCAGGGCGATCCCGCCGGCCACTGCATAGGCCAGAACAAGCGGCCAGCGGAACAGGCGGATGGTGCGCATCATCGGAGATCCTCCTGTATGGAGGAGAGGCCGGGTGACGGCCGGCGTCAAGCCGCGCGCTTGATATCGTTGCGGTCGTCGAGAAGCACCACGGTCGGCGACCATTGGCGGGCTTCCTCTTCCGGCAGCTGGCCGTAGGTCACGACGATGACCTTGTCGTTCTTCTGCACCAGACGCGCCGCTGCGCCGTTGACG
Organism: Brevundimonas sp.; assembly: GCF_035626535.1. GTDB lineage: Bacteria > Pseudomonadota > Alphaproteobacteria > Caulobacterales > Caulobacteraceae > Brevundimonas. The sequence goes on along the minus strand of NZ_DASPNO010000079.1, from coordinate 68,361 downwards.
CCGACGACCCGGGAACCGCGCGGGGCCTCGATGGCGTAGGTGGTGAAGCGCTGGCCGTTGGTGATGTTCAGCACGTCGACCTGCTCGTGCGGGAAGATGCCCGCGGCGTCCAGAAGGTCGGCGTCGATCGCAATCGAGCCTTCATAGTCGAGATCGGCCTGGGTCACCGTTGCGCGGTGCAGCTTGGCCTTCATCAGGGTGACCAGCATGGGGAGTGCGGTCCGGGATGACGCGGGGCGATCGGCCCCCGCTCGCAGGCTGCTGATATAGGGGCAAGAAGGCCCGCCATCAATCATCTCTGTTGCGCCGCACCATTCCCGTTGCGGCGCATTCGCCTGTTACGTGACGTTCATTTGACGGCAAACCCTGTCGCCCTATGGTCCGGGGTGGCCAACGCCCGGCCCGCGCCCGGACACCGACCCTCTCCATGAAGCAGTTCTTCCTGACGATGCTTGGCGTGTTCGCCGGCCTGGTGCTGTTCTTCGTCATCGTGCCGATCGTGCTGATCACCATCGCCGTCAGTTCGGCGTCGTCGAAGGAGCCGACACCGTCGAATACGGTGCTGGAGCTGGACCTGCGTGAGGGCGTGACCGACCAGGCGCCGACCAATCCCTTCGCCATGTTCGGCGGCGGCGGGCTGTCGACCATGCAGATCGTGGACACCTTGGCCCAGGCCGAGGACGACAGCCGGGTCAAGGCGCTGCTGATCCGCCTGCCGGAGGCCGGGATCACACCGGCCGCCGCCGATGAAATTCGTCAGGCGGTGCGCCGCTTCCGCCGCTCGGGCAAGGTCGTCATCGCCCATGCGCAGGGCTTCCAGCCGGTCGGAACCGCGGTCTCCAGCTATATGCTCGGGGCCTCGGCCTCTGAGCTATGGATGCAGAACACCTCCAGCTTCCAGTTGGCGGGCCTCTCGACGGAGTCGATCTTCCTCGGCCGCGCCTTCGAGAAATACGGCGTTAACGCCCAGTTCGAGCAGCGCTACGAGTACAAGAACGCGGTCAACGAATACACGGAGAGCGACTACACGCCGGCCCACCGCGAGGCGATGGCGGCGTGGATGACCTCCATCTACACCTCTTCGCTGGCCAATGCGGCGCAGGATCGCAAGGTGACGCCGCAGGCGCTGCGCGCCACCATCGAGGCCGGTCCATATTCGTCGGCGCAGGCGCTGCAGCGCCGACTGATCGACAAGATCGGCCAGGTCGAGGAGGCCGAGGCCGAGGCGAAGCGCCGCGCCGGCCGGGGCTCGGAGATCATGGAGTTCGGCGACTACGCCTCGTCGAGGGGCGAACGTGTTGGCACGGGCCGCAACGCCATCGCCATCGTCGGCGGCGAGGGGGCGATCATGACCGGCACGGGCGGCAGCGCCGATCCGTTCGACGGCGGCTCCTCGATCATGTCCGACGATCTGGCCGAGGCCATCTACGACGCCATCGAGGACGACTCGGTGAAGGCCATCGTCTTCCGCGTCTCGTCGCCCGGCGGCTCGCCCGACGCCTCCGAGCAGATTCTGGCGGCCGTCCGCGCCGCCAAGGCGGCGGGCAAGCCGGTGGTCGTCTCGATGGGCGATTATGCGGCCTCGGGAGGCTATTGGATCAGTTCGGAAGCCAACTGGATCGTCGCCCAGCCCACGACCCTGACCGGCTCGATCGGCGTTTTCGGTGGCAAGCTGGTGCTGGCCGACGCGCTCGGCCGCTTCGGCATCGATGTGCGCAACCTGACCGTCGGCGGCGAATACGCCGACGCCTTCTCGCCGTCCGAGCCGTTCGACGCCGCCGATCGGGCGGCCTTCGCGGCTTCCATCGACCGCACCTATGAGGAGTTCATCGCCCGCGTCGCCCGCGGCCGGAACCTGCCCCCCGCCCGGGTGCGCGAGATCGCCCGCGGCCGCGTCTGGACCGGCGCCCAGGCCCGGTCGCTCGGTCTGGTCGACCAGCTCGGCGGCCTCGAGGAAGCGATCGCCAAGGCGCGCCAGCTGGCCCGCATTCCGGCCGACGAGTCGGTGCGGTTCAAACGCTATCCGGAATCGCAGTCGCCGTTCGAAGCCCTGTCCGACGTGTTCGGGGTTTCGGGCGAGGCCGCCCGGGTGCTGATCGGCATCGGCGGCATCATGAACGATCCCCGGGCCGAGACCGCCGTCCGCCGGCTCCAGACCGAGCGTGCGCGGGCCTCGGGCGCCACCATTCTGGCCGATCAGCCCTACTGAACAGCGACAATCGGACACTCGCCTGTGAAGCGGCCGGTCATTGACCGTTCACACCGATGGACCGACATTCGGAGTTCGGCGTTGTTCGCAGCGCCATAGAGGTAACGTCATGACCCAGTCCGACCGCCTGATCTTCGGCCCCGGCCCTTCCGGCCGTCGACCCGCCAACGGGTTCGTCGCGTCCGTCATGTGGCTGGGCGGGTTGATCGCCACCCTCGCCGCCATGGCGATCGGAGCGGTTCTCGCCGTCTTCACCGCCGCCGCAGTGGCCGTGATCGCGGTCTTCGCGGGTGCGCTGGTCTTCCTCGCCGGCCTCGCCCTGCGCGCCCGTCGCACCCTGTCCGGTCGCCGCCGGCGCGGTGACGACGTCATCGAGGCGCGCAAGGTCGACGGGACTTGGGTGGCCTACGGCTGGGAGCGGCCGGGCCGCTAGGATGCTGGTCGTCCGGGACGCGCCGTCGCCCAATTTCGACAAGCGGCGGGCCCCGCCCGACATGCTGGTGCTGCACTACACAGGCATGCGCACGGCGGAGGACGCCGTCGCCCGTCTGCGCGACCCGGAGGCGCGGGTTTCAGCCCATTATGTCGTCGACGAGGATGGCGCGATCCTGCGGCTGGTGGCCGAGGAGCATCGCGCCTGGCACGCCGGTCGCGGCGCCTGGCAAGGCGAGACCGACTGCAACGCCGCCTCGATCGGCATCGAGATCGTCAATCCCGGCCACGAGTTCGGCTACCGGGACTTCCCCGACGCGCAGATGGACGCCGTGATCAGCCTGGTCAGCGACATCCGGTCGCGCTGGACCATCCCCGACGCCCGCATCATCGCCCACTCCGACCTCGCTCCGGACCGCAAGCAGGATCCCGGCGAACGCTTCCCGTGGAAGCGCCTGGCCTCGCTCGGCCATGGCCTGTGGTTCGAGCCGGCGCCGGAACGAATCCACGCCCTCGGCGCCCCGCTGGCCGTCGGCGACGAAGGGCTGGGCGTCATCGTCCTGCGCGCCGGCCTGCACCGGCTCGGTTACGGGCTCCAGCCCGGCGGCGACTACGACGAGGCCACGAAGCTAACCGTTGAAGCCTTCCAGCGCCACTGGCGTCCCGCGAAGGTCGATGGCGTCGCCGACGGAGAGACCCGGGCCACATTGATGGGCGTGCTCCAGCGGGCCACGGCGGAGAGCGTCACCGGAGTCTTGCAGTGACTCTCCAGCCCCCGGGCAGCGAGGCTGAACTCGCGCAGGCACGCGCCGCCAACCGGGAACACTACCTCAAGGTCGTGCTTCCGAAGCTTGAGGCGGGCATTCAGACAGAGATGGACCGACGAGGGCTTGCCTCCTTCATGAATCGCACGCGATGGGCGCCGCTTTGCAAGGCGGTCCACGAGGAACTGCCTTTTCCGCCGCCGTTCCAGATTCAGGATATGACCGGACCCCGGCAGGTCTTGTGGGCGAGCGATGATGTCGACCACTGGGGCGACTGGAGCGCCGAGAGCCTTGAGCCGGTTCTCAGCATTGAGTGGATGCGGATCGTTCCGCGCTACCTCAAACATCGGGGAATGCTGGTTGCTCCCGAGATCATCGACTGCACCACTCAGTTGCGTGATCTGGTGAAGCGTTTGCGTCTGCCTTGGCGGGAAGACGAGCGGGGTATCTGGATTTACGGCTACGCTCCGGCTGATCCGGCGACATTGACCTCGCCGCCCGAAGCCCCCACTTAGACCCCCGTCAGACGGCCGGGCGGTCGCGGCGGGGGTTATGCTCCCGTCGAGGAAAGTCCGGGCTCCACGGTGAAATGGCGGCGGATAACTTCCGCCCGGGGCGACCCGAGGGATAGCGCCACAGAAAGCAAACCGCCTGCTCTTCGGAGCAGGGAAGGGTGAAAGGGTGGGGTAAGAGCCCACCGCGTCGCTGGCAACAGGGACGGCATGGCAAGCCCCGCCTGGAGCAAGACCGAATAGGGACGTCGCGCGGCTTCGGCCGCAGGGTTCACCGCCCGAGGCGTCCGGGTAGGTCGCGAGAACCGGTCAGCAATGGCCGGTCCAGAGGAATGATCGTCGCCGCACTTCGGTGCGGAACAGAACCCGGCTTACAGGCCGTCTGACCTTTCTCCCTTGTACGGCCCGCTGCGGCGGCTCGCTGCTTGAGGCCGATGCCGCCGCAGGGTTCCGGCAGAGCCGCCGTTAACCTTTTGCAGCGCAACATTTATCCACAGCCTGTCTATACTTCCGATGTTCTGTGTATGTTCACAAAATTACAGGCTTCAGCTAGACGGTCGAGGTTAACTTCCGTCAACTAATCCCATTGAGACCCATTTGATCCCATGCTATCCCATAGGCTTGAGTTGGGGTTCGGCGGGCGCGTGGGTGCGCCCATGACGCAGAGGGGCGGATCGAAGGGTCCGAGTTGGGGCAGGGCGTGTTTCTCTCGACTTACGAGAAACAACTGGATGGCAAGCGCCGCCTGCTGATCCCGCAGGAGTTCCGCACGGCCGACAACGGCGCGGAGCACGGCGTCTTCTGCTTCTTCTCGATCGAGTCCGATTGCCTCGAGGCCGGCGGCGACAAGCTGATGGCCGAATACGTCTCGATGATCGAGGAACTGCCCTTCGGCGACGACGTGCGCACGGCGCTGGAGGAGACCTTCTACGCCGGGCAGCGCCCGCTGGCTTACGATGGCGGCGGTCGCATCACCCTGCCGGAACACCTCTGTCAAGACGCCGGTCTCGGCGAGGACGTTGTCATCGTGGGCCTCGGTTCGCGCTTCCAGATCTGGGATCGCGCCCGCTGGAACGCGCGCCGCGACGAGCGTCGGGCGCTGGCCCGTCAGGCGGTGCGCGAGCGGGGTGAGGCGGGGCGCAAGGCGCTGCTCGCCGGCCGTCGACCGGGCGGGGAGGGTGCATGAGTCCGCACGCCCCCGTCCTTCTGGCCGAAGTGCTCGAGGCGCTGGACGCGAAGCCCGGCGACGTGATCATCGACGCCACCTTCGGCGCCGGCGGCTACACCCGCGCCATTCTCGCCACCGGGGCGACGGTCATCGCGCTGGATCGCGATCCAACGGTGCAGCCGCACGCCGACGCCGTCGCCAATGACTTCCCGGGCCGGTTCCGGCTGATCCGCACGCCGTTCTCGGATCTGGCCCAAGCGTTCGCCGAAGCCGGCCAGGCGCGGCTGGACGGCGTCGTGTTCGACATCGGCGTCTCGTCCATGCAGCTGGATCAGGCCGAGCGCGGCTTCTCCTTCATGCGTGACGGGCCGCTCGACATGCGCATGTCGGACGAGGGCGAGACCGCCGCAGACATCGTCAACAGCTGGGACCACGGGCCGCTGGCCCATATCTTCAAACTGTATGGCGACGAACGCCAGTCGGGCCGTATCGCCACCGCTATTCTGCGCCGCCGGGCCGAAAAGCCGTTCAGCCGCACCCTCGATCTGGCCGAGGTGGTGGAGAAGGCCCTGGGTGGTCGCCGCGGCGCGCCGATCCATCCCGCCACCCGCGTGTTTCAGGCCCTGCGCATCGCCGTCAACGACGAGCTGGGGGAGCTCCGCGCCGGTCTGGAGGCGGCCGAGGCCACGCTGACCCCCGGCGGGCGCCTGGCGGTCGTCACCTTCCATTCATTGGAGGACCGCATCGTCAAGGCGTTCCTGACCGAGCGGACCGGCGCCGCGCCCGGCGGGTCGCGCCACGCGCCGATCGCCGTCGATACCCGCAAGCCCAGCTTCACCCTGATTTTCAAGGGCGCGCGCGAGGCCAGCGAGGAAGAACGCGCCGCCAATCCCCGCGCCCGTTCGGCCAAGCTGCGCGCCGCGGTCCGCACCGACGCCCCGGCCTGGGGGAGGATAGCGGCATGATCGCGGTCGGAACCCTGAAACGCGTGTTCGACTGGAAGGTCCGCGGCGTCCGCTGGATCGAAATCATCGGCCTGGTGCTGGTCGCGGCGATGATCTTCTCGGTCTATCTGGCCAAGGCCGCGGCGGCGAGCGAGAGCGCCCGCATCGCCAATCTGGAGCGGCAGATCACCCAGAACGGCCAGCGCGTGCGCCTGCTGCGCGCCGAGGTCGCCCGCCTGGAACAGCCCGGCCGGCTGGAAGCCCTGTCGCGGGGCGCGGGTCTGGGGCCGGTCGACGTGCATCGTCAGGCGACGGTGGCCAGCCTGCCCGAATTGGCGCCGATCCCCGAACCGCCGCCCGCCGTGATTATCGCCCCGACGCTCCCCGCCGCATCGGAAGCGGCTGAAACGCCAGCCGTTGCGGCCGCTTCCGCGGAGCCGGCGCAATGAGCGTGCACGACCCGCAGGCTTGGGATCGCCGCGCCCCCGGACGCTCCGGCGGCCTGTCGCTGTCGTCGTGGCGCTGGCTGACCGAGATCATGTGGCGGATCGAGCATTCCTTCGGGCGCGCCCGGGCCGACGCCCGGCCCGAGGAGGACACCCGGGTCCGCATCTTCGTCATCCTGTCGCTGTTCTCGGCCGTGTTCGTCTGCCTGGCCCTTGGTGCGGTCAACGCCGCCCTGCTGGCGCCGAAGGGCGGCGTCGGTTCAATCGGCCATCCGAACGCCGTGTCGAGAGCTGACGTGGTCGATCGCAATGGCGCGCTTCTGGCCACCAACATCGTCCACTACGGCCTCTACATCGACCCGGCCGAGGTCTGGGACCGACGCGCCGCCGCCATCCAGATCAAGCGGGTGCTGCCGCGGATTTCCATGACGCGGTTGAACCGCGTGCTGTCTGGCGACCGGCGGCTGATCGTCATGCCCGGCCTGACTCCGGGGGAGAAGGCGGCCGTGCACGGCCTCGCCCTCGGCGGCGTCAGCTTCGAGCCCGAGGATCGCCGGGTCTATCCGCTGGGCGCGTCGGCCACCCACGTGCTGGGCGTCACCGACACCGGCGGCCAGGGGCTCACCGGAGCGGAACTCGCCTTCAACCGCGAGATCCGCGACGCCGGCGCGCGCGGCGAGAACTTCCCCCTGTCGATCGACCTCCGCATCCAGGGCGTGCTGGAGAATGAACTGGCCCGCGCCGTCGCCGAGAGTCAGGCCAAGGGTGCGGTCGGCATCATCGCCGACGTCCAGACGGGCGAAATCCTCGGCATGGCCAGCTGGCCGACGACCGACCGGCTGAACCGCGCCACGTCCGCCCACTACGAAATGGGCTCGGTGTTCAAGACCTTCACTGTCGCCGCGGGCCTCGACACGGGCCGGGCCGACATGAACACCCTGTTCGACGCTTCGCAGGCCTTCATGATCGGCAACCGCCGCATCACCGACTTCCATGCCACCAATCAGGTGCTGACGCTGGAAGAGGTCTATCTGCACTCGTCCAACATCGGCACCTCGCGGCTCGCGGTCGAGATGGGGCCCGCGACGATGCGCGACTATTTCACCCGCTTCGGCCTGCTCGACGCCGCGCCGATCGAACTGCACGAATCCGCCAGGCCCCGACGGCCGAACAAATGGGACGACTCGACGCTGGCGTCGCTGTCGTTCGGCTATGGCATCATGATCACCCCGCTGCAGATGTCGGCCGCCATGGGCGCGCTGACGAACGGCGGGCGGTTCATCCCGCTGACCCTGCGCAAGGGTGGTCTGCCGAACGCCGATGTCCGCCAGGTGGTCAGCCCCGAGACCTCGCTGACCCTGCTGGACCTGCTGCGCCGGAACGTGGTGCGCGGGTCTGGCGGCCGGGCTGAGGCGCCGGGCCTGCGCGTCGGCGGCAAGACAGGCTCGGCCAACAAGCTGGTCAACGGCCGTTACGATCCGACCCACGCCGTCGGCACCTTCGCTGCGGTGTTCCCCGCCGACGGCCCGGTCAACGCCCGGCGCTACTCGATCCTCATCCTGATCGACGAGCCGGGGACCTTCCCGCGCACCGGCGGCTTCGTCGCGGCGCCGGCCGCTGGCCGCATCGCCGATCGCATCGCGCCCTTCCTCGGCATTGAGCGCCGCGCCGACCAGTACCGCACCGCCCTCGGCGAGCGCATCCCCGCCTTCGAGGACGTCGAGGGGGACGGCCGATGAGCGCGGTCCGGCCTGCCGCAATCAAGCTGTCCGATCTGCTGCGCCGGGACGTGCCCGCTGACCCGGTGATCACCGGCGTCACCGCCGACAGCCGCAAGGTGGCTCCCGGCAGCTTGTTTGTGGCCCTGCCCGGCAGCGCCGCCGACGGTCGAGCCTTCATCCCGCAGGCCTTGTCGCAAGGTGCGGCGGCGGTGCTGGCTCCCGTCGACACCGACGCCGCCCTGGCCCCCGTCCTGGTCACCTCCGGCGATGTGCGGCGCAGTTACGCCATCGCGGCCCGCAGCTTCTACGGCATGCAGCCCGCGACCTGCGTGGCCATCACCGGCACCAACGGCAAGACCTCGGTGGCGGCCTTCTGCCGCCAGATCTGGGCCTCGCTCGGACTGTCCGCCGCGAGCATGGGCACGCTTGGGGTTTTGAAACAGACGGGTAACGTTAATCAGGCGTTGACCGGCCCCGGCCTGACCAGCCCCGACGCCGCCGACGCCGCCCGCCTGCTGGCCGAACTGGCCGCCGGGGGCGTGACCCATCTGGCGCTGGAGGCCTCGTCGCACGGCATCGACCAGCGGCGTCTCGACGGGGTCTCGCTCAAGGCGGCGGCCTTCACCAACCTGACCCAGGATCATCTCGATTACCACGGCGACATGGAGTCCTACCGCGCCGCCAAGCTGCGCCTGTTCGAGACCCTGCTGCCGCGCGGGCGGACGGCCGTGTTGAACGCCGACTCCGACGCCTATTCCAGCTTCGCCGCCGCCTCGATCATGTCGGGGCTGGGCGTCATGGGTGTGGGCGAGCGGGGGCGGGACTTGACCCTGGTCGCCCGACAGGCCGTGCCCGAAGGCCAGCGGCTGACGCTGGACGTGCGCGGGACGGTGCACGAGGTGCTCCTGCCGCTCGCCGGCGCCTTCCAAGCTTCGAACGCCCTTGTCGCCGCCGGCCTGTGCATCGCCGCCGGAGAGAGCTCCGAGCGGGTGCTGGCGGGGCTCGAAAAGATCACCGGCGCTCAGGGGCGGTTACAGCGCATTCCGGGTCCCGGCCGCGGCGAGGTCTACGTCGACTACGCCCATACGCCGGACGGGCTGGAGACGGTGCTCAAGGCCCTCCGCCCGCACGCGACCGGGCGTCTGATCGTCGTGTTCGGCGCCGGCGGCGACCGGGACCGGGCCAAGCGCCCGCTGATGGGCGAGATCGCCGGCCGGCTGGCCGACGTGGCCATCGTGACCGACGACAACCCCCGTTCGGAAGACCCGGCCGCCATCCGGCGAGCCGTGCGGGAAGGTTGTCCCGACGCGCAGGAGATCGGCGACCGCCGCGCCGCCATTCGCCACGCCATCGAACAGATGCGCGACGGAGATGTGGTGGTGATCGCCGGAAAAGGGCATGAGCAGGGACAGATCGTCGGTGGAGTGACTCACCCCTTCGACGATGCGTCCGAAGCCGCCGAAGCCCTGCGTATCCATGCCTGAGACTGCTCCCCTCTGGACTTCCGCCGAGATCGAGGCCGCCACTGGCGGCAGGCTGGCCGGCGCGCCGTTCGAGGTCGCTGGCATCACCTACAACAGCCGTGAGATCGTCCCCGGCGACCTGTTCCTCGCCCTGAAGGGCGCGCGTGACGGGCATGATTTCGCCCCCTCGGCCTTCGCGGCCGGTGCGGCCGGAGCGGTCACGGAGCGCCCGGTCGAAGGCGGGCCCTCCGTAGTCGTCGCCGACACCTTGCGGGCGCTGGAGGACATCGGCGCCGCCTCCCGGGAGCGCAGTCCGCACGTGCGCCGGGGCGCTGTCACCGGTTCGGTCGGCAAGACCAGCGTAACCCAAGCGATCAAGGCCGGGCTCGATCTGGCGGGGCCCGCCCACGCCTCGATCAAGAGCTACAACAATCACATCGGCGTGCCTCTGACGCTGGCGCGGATGCCGCGCTCGACCGCCCGCGCCGTGTTCGAGATCGGCATGAACGCGCCCGGCGAGATCGCGCCGCTGTCGAAGATGGTGCGCCCGCACGCCGCCTGCGTGACCACCGTCGGCCCGGTCCATATCGAGGCCTTCGCCAACGGCGAGGCCGGGGTCGCGGCCGAGAAGGCTTCGATCTTCGAGGGGCTGACCCCTGGCGGCGTGGCGGTGCTCAACGGCGAGGTTGATTTCGCGGTGGTGCTGGACGCCGCGGCCCGCAAGGCCGGCGCCCGCCTGGCCACCTTCGGAACGGCGGCCGGTCACGACGCCCGCCTGCTGGACTTCCTGCCGGCCGAGAATGGCGCGCGGGTGAAGGCGGAGCTGTACGGCAAGCCGGTGGACTTCGTCCTCGGCCAGTCCGGATTCCACTGGGGCCTGAACAGCCTGTGCGTGCTGCTGATGCTCGACGCGCTCGACGTGCCGCTGGAGACCGGCCTCGCCGCCCTGGCCGACTTCCAGCCGCTCGCGGGCCGCGGTCAGACCACCGTGGTCAAGGCGCCCGGCGGCGCCTTCACCCTGATCGACGAGAGCTACAACGCCAATCCGCTGTCGATGGCCGCCGGCTTCCGCAGCCTCGGCGCCAAGCCGGTCGGGCCGGGCGCCCGCCGCATCGTCGTGCTGACCGACATGCTGGAGCTCGGCGACCAGTCCCGCGCCCTCCACGAGGGCCTCGCCGCGCCGCTCGCCGCCGCTGGCCTCGATCTGGTCCACACCGCCGGGCCCGAGATGAAGCGGCTGCACGACGTCCTGCCGCCGCCCCGCCGCGGCCTCTGGCGCGAAACCGCCGCCGAGCTGGCCGCCGAGGCCGCCGAACTGGTTGCGCCGGGCGACATCGTCATGGTCAAGGGATCGAACGGCTCGAAGGCGTCGCTGGTCGCGAAAGCCCTTGCTGCTCTGGGAGGAGCCGCCTGATGTTCTACCTGCTGTATCTCCACTACGCCGACATCGCGCAGGACTATCCGCTGCTGAACCTGGTTCAGTACCAGACCGTGCGGGTGGGCCTCGCCATGGCGACGGCCATGATTGTCGCGGTGGCCATGGGAAGCCGCTTCATCGCCTGGATGCGGGTCAAGCAGGGCAAGGGCCAGCCGATCCGCGCCGACGGCCCGGTCTCGCACCTGTCCAAGGTCGGCACCCCGACCATGGGCGGGCTGATGATCCTCGCCGGCATCGCCGTGGCCGTGCTGCTGTGGGGCGACCTAGCCAATCCCTACATCTGGATCGTCAGCTTCGTCACCGCCGCCTTCGGCGTGCTCGGCTTCATCGATGACTACGCCAAGGTCTCGAAACAGACCTCCGCCGGCCTGACCTCGAAACAGAAGCTGGTCGCCCAGGTGATCGTCTCGGTCATCGCCGGCGTGCTGACGGTGCTGTGGATGACCCAGTCGCCGACCTCGCCCAACCTCGAGACGTCGATCGCCTTCCCCTTCTTCAAGGCGGTGCTGCTGAACGTCGGCTGGTTCTACGTCCTGTTCGCGGCCTTCACCCTGGTCGGCTTCTCCAATGCGGTGAACCTGACCGACGGGCTGGACGGTCTCGCCATCGTGCCGGTGATGATGGCGGCCGCGGCCTTCGGCATCATCAGCTACCTGGTCGGCAATTTCATTTTCTCGGATTATCTCGGCGTCCACCACGTGCCGGGCTCGGGCGAGCTGGCCATCTTCTGCGCGGCCATCATCGGCGGCGGCGTCGGCTTCCTCTGGTACAACGCCCCGCCCGCCAAGATCTTCATGGGCGACACCGGTTCGCTGGCGCTGGGCGGCGCGCTCGGCGCCATCGCCGTGGCCACCAAGCACGAGCTGGTGCTGGGCATCGTCGGCGGCCTGTTCGTCATCGAGGCGGCCTCGGTCATGATCCAGGTCGCCTACTTCAAGGCTACGAAGAAGCGCATCTTCCTGATGGCCCCGATCCACCATCACTTCGAGAAGATGGGTTGGCCGGAATCGACGGTCGTGATCCGCTTCTGGATCGTCTCGGCCATGCTGGCCTTGGCCGGCCTCGCCACCCTGAAGCTCCGATAGAGCCATGATCCCCGTCCCCGGCTTCGAAGGACGGAGGATCGCGGTCTTCGGCCTCGGCAGGTCGGGACTGACGGCCGCGCGCGCCCTCAGGGCCGGCGGGGCCCTGCCGGTGCTCTGGGACGACAGCGTCTCCAGCCGCATGCAGGCGGAGGCGGAGGGCTTCGGTGTCGAGGACCTGACCACCGCGGACTTCACCGGCTTTGCGGCGCTCGTCCTGTCCCCCGGCGCGCCGCTGACCCATCCGAAGCCGCACTGGACGGTGGCCAAGGCTCGCGAAGCCGGGATCGAGATCATCGGCGACATCGAACTGTTCGCCCGCGCCCTTGCGGCCCTGCCGGGGGACCAGCGCCCGGCGGTCGTCGCCATCACCGGCACCAACGGCAAGTCCACGACCACCGCCCTGATCGGCTGGGTGCTGAAGCAGGCCGGCATGACCGTCCACGTCGGGGGCAACATCGGCATCGGCGTCCTCGCTCTGCCGGCTCCGACGCCCGGTGCGGTCTATGTGATAGAGGTGTCGAGCTACCAGCTGGACCTGACGACCAGCTTCGCGCCGAACGTGGCGATCCTGACCAACATCAGCCCCGACCATCTCGACCGGCACGGAGGCATGGAAGGCTACGTCGCGGCCAAGAAGCGGTTGTTCCAGAACCTGCCGGGCCCGGGCGCGGGTGCGATCATAGGTATCGACGAGCCGGAAGGAGCCGCCATCGCCGCGGAGCTGAAGGCGCGAGGGGCGACTGTCGACCGCGTCAGCGTCAAGGCACCGCTGGAGGACGCCCTCGGCCTCTATGCGATCGGAAGCACCCTCTACTACAACGCCCCTGGCCCGGTAGCCCTGGTCGATCTGGAGCGGGCGCTATCTCTTCCCGGTCGGCACAATGCCCAGAACGCCGCCTTTGCGCTGTCGACGGCCATCGACCTCGGAATTCCCACAGAGGCGGCCGTGGGGGCTCTCCTGACCTTCCCCGGCCTCGCCCACCGCATGGAGCATGTCGGCACCCTCGGCCGTGTCCGCTTCATCAACGACTCCAAGGCCACCAACGCCGACGCCGCCCGTCAGGCGCTGTCTTCCTACGGCCGTAGCTTCTGGATCGCCGGCGGCCGGGCCAAGGCCGGCGGCATCGACGACCTCGAGGATCTGTTCCCGCGCGTCGCCGAGGCCTTCCTGATCGGCGAGGCGGCCGGGCCGTTCGCCGCCCGGCTGGGCGACACCCCGCACCGGATTAGCGGCGACATGGCTACCGCTGTAAGGCAGGCCGCCGAGGCCGCCGCCGCGACCGGGCGCGACGAGGTGGTGCTGCTGTCCCCCGCCGCCGCTTCCTTCGACCAGTATCCCGACTTCGAGGCGCGGGGAGAGGCGTTCCGCGCCGCCGTCCTAGCCCTCGGCGCAACTCCGCCAAACACCTCCAGCGGTGCTGCGTCGTCATGACCGAAAGCTACAGCCCCGCCTTCTCCCGCAATGACCAGAGCCCGATCGCCAAATGGTTCTGGACGGTCGACCGCGGTCTGCTTGCGGCGGCGCTCGGCCTGATGGCGCTGGGCGTGGCGCTCAGCTTCGCCTCCAGCCCGGCGGCGATCAATGCCGACCAGTCGATCACCGACCCCTTCCACTATTCCTGGCGGATGCTGGTCTGGGCCTCGATGGGGCTGGTGCTGATGCTCGGCGCCTCCCTGCTGTCGCCCCGGGGCGTCCGCCGCATCGCCGTCCTGGCCCTGCTCGGCGCCATCCTCACCATGATGGCCCTGCCGTTCATCGGCGACGAGGTGAAGGGCGCGGCGCGCTGGATCAATCTCGGTCCATTCAGCCTCCAGCCCTCCGAGTTCGCCAAGCCGGGCCTGATCGTCTTCGCCGCGTGGATGTTCGCCGAGGCCCAGAAGGGGCAGGGGGTCCCGGGCGTCAGCATCGCCTTCGGATTCTGGGCTCTGACCGTTGGCCTGCTGCTGATCCAGCCGGACATCGGCCAGACCCTGCTGGTCACCACCACCTTCATGGCCGTCTTCTTCATGGCCGGCGTGCCGCTGAAATGGGTGGCGGTGCTGGCCGCCGCCGGCATGGCCGGGCTGGTGTCCCTGTATTTCGCCTTCGGCCACATGCGAGATCGGCTGAGCCGGTTCCTCTCGCCGGAGACGACAGACACCCATCAGATCGACCGCGCCTCCGAGGCCATTCGCGCTGGCGGTTTGGTTGGACGCGGGGTGGGTGAGGGGGTGATGAAGCGCCACGTCCCCGACCTGCACACCGATTTCATCTATTCCGTCGGCGCCGAGGAGTTTGGCCTGGTCCTGTCGCTGGCCATGATCGGCCTCTACGCCTTCATCGTCGTGCGCGGCATGAAGCGGGCGATGAAGCTGAACGACGCCTATGAGCAGACCGCCGCCGCCGGCCTGTTCATGCTGATCGGCCTGCAGGCGTGCATCAACATTGCGGTCAATCTGAACCTGATCCCGACCAAGGGCATGACCCTGCCGTTCATCAGCTACGGCGGCTCGTCCATGCTGGCGATGGGCCTGACCATGGGTCTCGCGCTGGCCCTGACCCGCCGCCGCCCGGGCGCCTACGAGCCCGGCGCGACCCTGCCGCAGCGGCGGCGGATCTTGCCCTAGGGAGCGCCATGTCCAGAGTCTGCGTCGTCGCCGCCGGGGGTACTGGCGGGCACATGTTCCCCGCCGAGGCCCTGTCGCGCGAACTGGCGGCGAGGGGCTGGCGCATCGTGCTGGCCACCGATCACCGCGGCGAACAGTACGCTCACGCCTTCCCCGCCGAGGAGCGGATCGCCCTCGACGCCGCCACCGGCCGCGGGCCTGTCGGGCTAGCCAAGGCGGGCCTGACCATCGTGCGGGGCGTTGTTCAGGCCCGCCGCGCGCTGAAGCGGCTCGATGCGGCGGTGGTCGTCGGCTTCGGCGGCTATCCCTCGGCGCCGGCGCTTCTGGCGGCGCTCAGCCAGCGCAGGCCGACCCTGCTGCACGAACAGAACGCCGTGCTGGGCCGCACCAACCGCTGGCTGGCCCCCTATGTCGG
Source organism: Brevundimonas sp. (assembly GCF_035626535.1). Lineage (GTDB taxonomy): Bacteria > Pseudomonadota > Alphaproteobacteria > Caulobacterales > Caulobacteraceae > Brevundimonas. The sequence goes on along the minus strand of NZ_DASPNO010000079.1, from coordinate 53,157 downwards.
CGCCGTCGCCTCGTCCTTCCCCAACCTGCAGAAGGTCCCGCAGGGCGTCGGAGCCCGGGTGACGCTGATCGGCAACCCGGTCCGGCCGGACATTAGCGCCCTGTACGATCGCCCGTTCAGCACTCCCGCGGAGGGCAAGCGAATCCGCGTGCTGGTCACCGGCGGCAGCCAGGGCGCGCGCATCCTCTCCGAAACGGCGCCGCGGGCGCTGGCGGCCCTTCCGGAGGCGATCCGCTCCCGGCTGAAGGTGCAGCAGCAGTCGCGCCCGGAGACGCTGGACGCGGCGCGTCAGATCTACCTCGACGCGGCCATCGACGCCGAGGTCGCCCCCTTCTTCCGCGACATGGCCCAGCGTCTGTCGGCGGCGCACCTGGTCGTCGGCCGGGCCGGCGCCTCGACTTGTTCCGAGCTGGCCGTGGCGGGCCTGCCCTCGATCCTGATCCCGCTCAAGATCGCCATGGACGACCACCAGCGCTTCAACGCCGCCAGCCTTGCGGACGCGGGCGGAGCCGAGGTGATGCTCGAGGACGAGGTCACCGTCGAAGCCCTGACGGCTCTGTTGGCCGGCATCCTTGCTGATCCCGCCCGGCTTGAGGCGATGAGCCGCGGTGCGCGGGCGGCGGCCCTTCCGGACGCCACCCGCGCGCTCGCCAACATGGTCGAGGCGGCGGCTCGCTAGAGCCTACCGCCGCCCTGCGGCCGCCGTCGCGGCGAACAGGGCGTTGGCGGCGGTCCGGGCGGCGGCGGCGTTGGCCACCGGCGTGGTTCGCGCCTGCTCCGGCGGTGCGCAGGCCGAGGCCAGGGTGATCGCGCCGGGTGATCCGGCCGGTGGAACCGAGCGTTCGGCCGGGCCTCCGTCGGTCTTCATGTGGGTTGATCCCGCATAGAGGACGGTCCGCACCGTCCGCGCCGCCCCTGCCGCGCAGTCGATCTCCCACTCCAGCGCCAGCGTATCCGCCCCGCTCGGAATGGCGTCCTTGAGGAACAGCCAGGTCCAGGTTCGCTTCAGCGGCCCGTCGTCCGTCGGCGTGGTCATGTAGCCGGCGACCGCAGGAGCGGCGAACACCTGTCGCATCGGGCCATCGAGGCCGCCGGTGGCGTCCTGCGCGAGCGCCGGTGTCGCGGCAAAGGCGAGCACACAAGCAGATGCAATCTTAGATATTGTATTCATTGAACATTCCCCCATCAGTCCCCAGCCGCACTATCGGGGGAAATCCGGGTTATGCAAACCTGCGGCGGCAACTCGCTTTGGATAAATCGCCACCGGGACAGCCTCGGGGGCGAGTCAGCCGGCCAGACGCAGCGCCGCCCGCCCGACCCTGACGGCGTCCGCCAGATTATCCGCGTCGGCCTCGCCCGCCGAGGCCGGGTCACAGGCGACGGCCAGCAGTTCCGCCGCGTCTCCGCCCGGTGCGGCGGGATAGGCGGGGGCGGGGTCCGGCGTCGAGGGGCCTTCGGCGCCGCCTTCACGAACTGACACGAAATCCAGCCGGTCGGCCGAGCGCGCCCGGCAATCGAACGCCCACCATGACCAGCCGCCCCAATAGGTCTGGCCGCCGGCTTCGAAGTCCTCCTCCGCCACTTGCAGCGCCCTCATCCGAACGGCGTCGCCCTCGCGATTGATCGTCGACAGGTCGGCGAGCACCGCGAACCGGCCCACGCCCGTCAGAACCAGGCGCGGCCCGTCCAGCGCCGGCGATATCGGCTCCGCGGAGGCCGGCGTCGCCAGCATCAGGCCGATCAGGACCGCGCGTATCATTGTTCCCATGCGCCTGTCGTAACCGCCCGTTGACCGGGTGGCGAGTAGGCTTGGCCGATGACGCGCTTCATGACACTGGACTTCGCCGATGGAGACCGCCCGGCCCTGCTGGCCCGCGTGGCCGCCATGGCGCGCGAGCCCTACGGCTATGTGGTCACGCCCAACGTCGACCATGTCATCAAGTTGATGGACGGCCGCGTCGAGCCGGACGTCTACAACGGAGCGGCCCTCAAGGTCTGCGACAGCCGTGTTCTCGCCCATCTGGCCCGGCTGCGCGGGAAGACGCTGGCTGTCTATCCGGGCTCGGACATGACCGCGGACCTGCTCGCGTCCCCCCTGACTGGCGATCTCACCATCGGCGTATTCGGGCCCGACCGGGCCGCATTCGGCGAACTCGCCGAGCGCTATCCGAGCCGGCGCTTCACCTTCATTGACGCTCCGGTGCTGACTCCGGGAACGCCCGGCTGGATCGCCGCCGTGGACGAGGCCGCCCGCGCCGAATGGGACGTCCTGCTGGCCTGCATCTCCTTTCCCAAGCAGGAGAGCTTCGCCCACGCCCTGTCCGTCGCCGGGCGCAAACAGGGGGTGGCCCTCTGCGTCGGCGCCTCGGTCGACTTCCTGACGGGCCGCCAGCAGCGTGCTCCGCGGCTCTACCAGCAGCTGTCGCTGGAGTGGCTTCACCGCCTGATGACCCAGCCGCGCCGCATGTTCCGCCGCTACGTCCTCGAGGGGCCGGCCATCTTCGGCCTGTTCATTCGCCACGAGGTGCTGGGGCGGGGTTGAAACCAGCCGCCGCCGGCATCAGCTTGGCCGTATGGCCAGTTTCACCCGCATCGACTTCCGCACCTCGGACGCCCTGTCCGTGAACGACCCCGCCGCGCGCCGGTCGCTGCTGCTGGAGGGCGAATCCCTGCATCGCCAGCTGCGACCGGCATTGGAAGCCGACTACCCGGCCCAGATCGAACGGCTGTTCGGCGAGGGCGCCCGGCTGGCCCAACTGGTCGACGAAGGCGAGGTGCGGGCGATCGGCCTGTGGCGGGTGTTCGAAACCACCTATTGCGGCCGCCGTCTCGAGATCGAGGACCTGGTGTCCAGCGAGGCACATCGCTCGCGCGGCTACGGCGCGGCCCTGCTTCGCTGGTTCGACGCCCGGGCCGTCGCCCTGGGCTGCCCCACCACGACGCTTCACTCCGGCGTGCATCGGGACCGGGCGCACAGGTTCTATTTCCGCGAGGGCTTCCACATCCTCGCCTTCCACTTCAGCCGCCCCAGCGGCGCCCGCTAGGCGACCAGCGTCTCCGCTTGGGTCAGGTCCACGCTGACCAGCTGGCTCACCCCCCGCTCCGGCATGGTGACGCCGTAGAGGCGGTCCATCCGGCTCATGGTCACAGGATTGTGGGTGATGACGATGAAGCGGGTGTCCGTCCGCTTCCGCATCTCGTCCAGCATGCGGCAGTAGCGGTCGACGTTGGCGTCATCCAGCGGCGCATCGACCTCGTCCAGTACGCAGACCGGGGCCGGATTGGCGAGGAAGACCGCGAAGATCAGCGCCGTCGCCGTCAAGGCCTGTTCGCCGCCTGACATCAGGCTCATCACTGACAGTCGCTTGCCCGGCGGACAGGCGTAGATTTCCAGCCCCGCCTCCAGCGGGTCGTCGCTCTCGACGAGCTTCAGCTCGGCCTGTCCGCCACCGAACAACGCCTCGAACAGGGTGCGGAAATTGTCGTTGATGATGTCGAACGCCGCCGTCAGCCGCTCGCGGCCCTCGGCGTTCAGTTCGTCGATGCCGTCGCGCAGCTTGGCGATGGCGCTGGTTAGGTCGGAGCGTTCGACCTTCATGGTCTGCAGCCGGTCGCCGTACTCCCCCGCCTCATCCTCGGCCCGCAGGTTCACCGGCCCCAGCGCTTCGCGCTCCCGCTCGAGCCCGTACAGCAGGCTTTCGGCCCCCGCCGCGTCGGGCGGGCGGGCGATAGCGTCGTCAGTCAGCTTCCGGCCCAGCTCTTCCGGCGACATCTGCGCCGTCTCGCGCACATTCGCCTCGGTCTCCGCCAGCTTCTCGGCGGCCGCTTCCGCCCGCGCCGCCAGTCCCGCCCGCGCCTCGCGCGCCGCCGAGGCCGCCGCTTCCGCCGCCCGCGCCGCCCGATCCGCTTCCGCGGCCTGACTTTCCGCCAGCGCCAGCGCGTCCGCCGCAGCCCGGCGCCGGGTTTCGGCCGCCGTCAGCGAGTCCAGCAGGGAAGAGCGCTGGGCCGCGAGCTGCTCCGGCGCGTCGGACGCGGCCTTCAGCCGCGCCGCCGTCTTCTCCGCGTCCTTCTCCAGTCCCGTGATCCGCGCCGCGGAATCCTTCGCCCGCGCCACCCAGCCCTCGCGCTCGCGGTTCAGTCCGTCCAGCCGCGTCTGCCGTCCGGCGACCTCGCGCGCCTCGGCGTCGCGTTCGACCCGAGCCGTCGCCGCCGCCCCCCGCGCGGCGTCTGCCGCCGTTCGCGCCGCCGCCAGTTCGGCCCGCAGCGCCTCCAGCGTCTCCGAGGGCGCCTCGGTCCCCTGCGCCTCGGCCAGCGCCGCCTGCGCCGCCTCGACCTCTCCGACCAGCCGCGCCAGCGTCTCGTCCAGCGCCTGCGCCCGAGCCTCGCGGCGGGCCTGCTCGCGGCCCAGCGCCTCGACCCGGTCCCGCGCCGCCGTAACCGCCTTGTCCAGCGGGAAGGGCGCGGCGCGGGCGGCCTTCACCGCCTCCTCGGCGGCGCGGAACGCCTCCGTCGCCGCCTTCAGCGCGCCCTGCGCCGACTCCAGCGCCGGCTTGCCTTCGTCGATCTCGGCTTCCAGTTCCGCCAGGCGGGTCCGCTGGGCCAGGCGCACGGCCGCCGGACGCGGCGCCTCGGCGCGCTGCACGAAACCGTCCCAGCGCCACAGGTCGCCTTCGCGGGTGACCAGCCGGGCGCCGACGGGCAGGCTCTTCGCCAGCGCTTCGACCGCCGCCCTGTCGGCGACCGCGCACCACGCCAGCCGCGCCCGCAACTGGTCCGGCGCCGAGACATGGTCCGCCAGCGGCTCGACGCTCTTCGGCCATGACGGCGACGGGACGTCCGCCCCGGCCCACCAGGCCGCCGCCCGCGCATCCAGCGCCGCGTCCAGATCATCGCCCAGCGCCGCCGCCAGCGCCGCTTCATAGCCCTTGTCGGCCTGGACCCGGTCCAGAGCGGGCGGATGCTCGCGCTTGCCCTGGACCAGCAGCTGGGCGAGCCCCCGCGCCTCGCTCTGCAGCCGGCCCAGCCGGTCCTCGGCCGCGCGGGCCGCCTGCCGCGCCTCCTGCTCGGCCCGCGCCCTGTCGCCGCGATCGGCTTCCGCCGCCTCGACCGCCGCCCGCGCCGCCGCCAGCTCCGCCTGAGCCTGCGCCAGCGTCGCCTTCGCGGTCTCGATCTCCGGCATTTCCAGCGGCCCCAGCGCCTCGCGCTCGGCCTTCGCTGTAGCCAGCTGCCCCTCCGCCCGGGCCACTCGCGCTTCCGCGTCGCGCTTGCGGGCGGTCTCCGCCGAGACCCGCGCCTCGACCGCCGCCACGGCGCCGGCCACCCGCTCGACCTCCGCGTCGGCCGCCTTGCGCGCCTCTTCGCTTGCGGCCAAGGCCGCCTCCAGCTCCGGACCGCGAGCCGGTGCGGCGGCGATCTCCGCCGTCAACGCTTCCACGGCCGCTCCCAGCCGCGCCAGCTCCGCATCGGCGTCTCCGGCCATCGCGGTTTCACGCTCGACATCGGCGGCGATGCGGGCGGCCTCAGCGGTCAGCCGCTCGACCTCGGCCCGCGCCGCCTGCTCGGCCATGTCCAGCCGGTCGCGCTCCAGCGAGGCGCGGTGCAGCAAGGCCCCGGCCACGGCGTCCTCCTCGCGCGCCGGCTTCAGGGCTTCCTGGGCGTTCAGCGACGCCGTCTGCGCCCGCCCGGAGGCGGTCGTCGCCTCCAGCACCGCCCGGTCGGCCTCGGCCAGCTCCTGCGTCGCGCCCTCCGCGGCTGCGCGGGCGTCGTTCCAGCGCACGAACAGCAGGGCAGCCTGCAACGCCCGAATCTCGGCGGAGATCTTCTTGTATTTCTCGGCCTGCCGCGCCTCGCGCTTCAGCCGCGTCAGGGTGGTCTCCAGCTCACGGCCGATGTCGTCCAGCCGTTCGAGGTTGGCCTCCGCCGCCTTCAGCCGCAGCTCCGCCTCGTGCCGCCGGGTGTGCAGCCCCGCGACCCCGCCCGCCTCCTCGAGGATGCGGCGGCGGTTCTGAGGCTTGGCGGCGATCAGTTCGCTGATCTGACCCTGACGCACCAGCGCCGGACTGTTGGCCCCCGTCGAGGCGTCGGCGAACAGCAGCTGCACATCGCGGGCGCGCACCTCCTTGCCGTTGATCCGGTAGGTCGAGCCCTGACCGCGGTCGATGCGACGGGAGACCTCGATGACGGCGCTGTCGGTGAAGGGCTGCGGCGCCTTCCGCTGCGTGTTGTCGATGGTCAGCTGGACTTCGGCGTGGCTGCGCGGCGGGCGGTTGGCGGCGCCGGCGAAGATCACGTCGTCCATGCCCTGGCCGCGCATCGCCTTGGCCGAGTTGGCGCCCATGACCCAACGCAGGCTTTCCAGCACATTGGACTTGCCGCAGCCGTTGGGGCCGACCACGCCCGTCAGGCCCGGCTCGATATGCACCTCCGCGGGATCGACGAAGGACTTGAAACCGACGAGCCGAAGGCGCTGGAACTGCATCCTGCTAGCGGATCACCGGCCGTCGAGCAGCGGCTGGACAAGGGGTTCGAACGCCGCCACGTCACGGGCCGCCATGGTCTCCGGCACGGGTTGGCCGTTGATGAAGAAGCTGGGCGTGGAGTTGACGCCGTCGGCGAACGACTGCTCGGCCCGCGCCTCGACCTCGGTGAACGACGCCTCGCTGGAGAAGCAGGCGTTCATCTGGTCGCGGTTCAATCCGCCGGCCGCCCCGCCCGCCGCCAGCCAGGCCACGACCGTCTGCTGCGGCGGCGGCCCCGGCTGGCCCCGCAGCTGCGACTGCCCCCGGAAGAGGGCGTCGAGCACGGCGTCATACTTCTCTTCCGGGGCGCAGCGGGCCATCACCGCGCCGGCGATAGCGACCTGTTGCGGCGGCGTCGGCAGATCGCGGAACGCCACCCGGACCTTGCCCGTGTCGACCCACCGCGCCTTGAAGGCCGGGAAGTCGTTGGTGTGCCAGTCTGCGCAGTGACTGCAGGTCGTCGACAGATAGACCGTCAGCGTCACCGGCGCGTCGGGCGCGCCCAACGTGCGGTCACCCGGGCGAACGGGCTCGACCGTCTGGGCGAGCGCCGCCGCGGGCGCAGCGATCGCAATCAGAAGCGTCAGCAGGAATCGCGAAAGCCGCTTCACCGGACGATCAGTTCTTGGCCAGTTCGGCGTCGATCGCCTTGGACAGGTCGGCCAGGCTGGTGCCCGACTGCGAGCCCGGAGTGATGATCTTCTCTTCGTTGACGAAGAACGTCGGCGTGCCCTCGACGCCCGCCGCACGAGCCTGCTGCGCGCGCTCTTCGATGGCGGCCATGCCCGCCTCGTCGGTGATGCACTGCTGGATGCGCTCATTGCTCAGGCCGGCGCCGTTGCCGACCCGGAAGAGGGTGGCGCGGGGATCGGCCCGCATCTCTTCCTGGGTGGAGAGAAGTTCGTGCACGACGTCGAAATACTTGTCCTCGCCGGCGCAGCGCGCGATCAGGAAACCGGCCACGGCGATCTCTGCGGGCGGCGTCGGAATCTCGCGGAACACGTAGCGCACCTTGTTGGTGTCGATGTAGGTCCGCTTGAAGGCGTCCCAGTTCTCGGCCTGCCAGGCGGCGCAGACGTGGCAGGTTACCGAGGCGTACTCGACCACCGTCACCTTGGCGTCTTCCGGCCCCATGGCCATGTCGCCCTCGGCGGCCCCGCCGGGCCCGCCGCTGTTGCAGCCGGCCAGGGCGACCATGGCGGTCAGGGCGGCGGCGGTGATCGCCGCGCGGCGGCTCATGGCGGCGTATCGGGTCGTGGCGCTCATCGAGTCGTCCTCACTGGCACGGGGATGGGAGGAGCATCGCGCGATTCCCCGAAAATGCGCGTGCCCGGGTCGGTGCGACGGACCGGTTTCGGCCAGTCTATCGCTGAACAGCCGATCTAGCCAAAGAAGATCGACCGCGCCAGCGGCTCTCGCGCCCACCCGGACTCCGCCTCAGGATCAAGGCGCCACCGTGACCTCCACGCAGCGCGGCCTGAAGCGGCCTCACTCGCCGGCGCGATCGCGGCCCTTCTGCGGATCACTCAATACCGCCCGGCCCAGCCGCTCCAGAGGCCCTTTCAGCGGATCGGGCGCGTCGGCGACGGCGGCCTTCAGCTCCGCTTCCTGATGCGCGGGCAGGGGGCGGGGACCGGAGCGCGGCCGGGGCGGCGGCGGCAGGCCGACCGGCGGCTTGACCGGGCCCTGGGCGATCCTCAGCTTCTCCACGCTGCCTGCCCCCAGGAACAGGTTGACCCGCTGCAGGATCTCCTCGGACTGGTGCTGCACCAGCAGGGCGGCAGGTCCCGCCACCCGAAGTTCCAGCGTTCCGCCGGCGCCTCCACGCCCCTTGGTCAGCTTCTGCGGCCGGGTCACCCGCGCCAGGCGTTCGCCGACGATCTCCGTCCAGCGCGGCTCCAGCGCGGAGGCGCCGCGGCCGAATTTCGCGTCCAGTTCCTTGATCAGCCCCTGCAGCGCCCGACCGGCCTTCGGCGCCGGTCGCGGGGCGGGGCGGGTGCGCCTCCGCGACAGGATTTCGCGGGCCTCGGCGTCGGTGGGCAGCGTGCGGCGCATTTCCGGTTTATAGCGCGGGGAATGTCTCCCGTCCCCGCTCAACTCCCGGCACAGATCGTCGACGATCCAATCGCCGTCCGGGCGGCCCTGCTGGACTGGTACGACCTCCACCGGCGTGTGCTCGCCTGGCGGCCGGGCCCGGAAGCGCCCCGCCCCGATCCCTACGGGGTCTGGTTGTCGGAGGTCATGCTGCAGCAGACGACGACGCCGCATGCGACGCCATATTTCAAGGCCTTTACGCAGCGCTGGCCGACCGTCTCAGATCTCGCCGCGGCTGCCGACGAGGACGTGATGGCCGCGTGGGCGGGGCTGGGCTACTACGCCCGCGCGCGCAACCTGCTGGCCTGCGCCCGGGCCGTGGCGGGTGAGCACGGCGGTGTCTTTCCCGAAACCGAGGCAGGCCTGCTCGCCCTGCCGGGGGTGGGCGCCTATACCGCCGCCGCCGTCGCCGCCATCGCTTTCGGCCGCGCGGCCAATGTCGTCGACGGCAATGTCGAGCGCGTCATGGCCCGGCTCTTCGCCGTCGAGACGCCGCTTCCCGCCGCGCGCCCTGACCTGCGACGGCTGGCTGGTTCGCTGGTCGCCGAAGATCGCCCCGGCGACTGGGCCCAGGCCCTGATGGACCTCGGGGCCACGGTCTGCCGGCCGGGTCGGCCGCTTTGCGAACGCTGCCCGCTGACCGTGTGGTGCGCCGCCTTCCAGTCGGGTGTTCCTGAACGCTTCCCCCTGAAGGTCAGAAAGGCCGACCGGCCGCGACGCCACGGCACGGCCTGGGTCCTGCGTGACGGCGAGGGTCGGGTGGCCCTGGTCCGGCGGCCCGCAAAGGGGCTTCTCGGAGGCATGCTCGGCCTGCCGACCTCGGACTGGACGGCGGCTGCGGGCGAAGGTCCAGCGCCCGTCCCGGCGCCGGCGGATTGGCGAGACGCCGGCGCCGTGGAGCACGTCTTCACCCATTTCGCGCTGACGCTCGAGGTGCGCGCGGGCGAGGCGCAACCGGGCGTGGGCGAGGGAAATTTTGTCTGGACGCTCATGGAAGACGCGCTCGCCGCCCTCCCCACGGTCTTTCGCAAGGCGCTGCAGCGCGCTCTCGCCTAGCCCAGCGTCCGCACTGTGACATTGCCCTCGCTGCGCCGGGGAATGGCGACCGTGTGCGCCCCCATCTGATGGAAGGCGAGGTCCACAACGGCGTCGCCCAGCTGCAGCCGGGTGATGTTCAACCGGTCGATGCCCGACGGCAGCAGCGGCTTGTTGATCTCGACGACGCCTTCGATGGCGTCGATGCGGATGCCCAGCGCGGCCTGCAACATCAGGAACACCGATCCCGCCGCCCAGGCCTGGGGCAGACAGGCCACGGGATAAGCGATGGGCGGCTCGCCCGGGATGCGCTCGAACCCGCAGAAAAGCTCCGGCAGGCGCATGTGGAAATGGGTGGCGGCGGCGTAGATTTCGCCGAGCAGCAGGGCAACGGCCCGCCGCTCACCGTAGCGCGCCATGCCCGCCGCCGCCATGGCGGTGTCGTGCGGCCAGACCGAACCGTTATGATAGCTCATCGGATTGAACCGCGCCTGGCCCGTCGCCAGCGTCCGCAGACCCCAGCCCGAGCGGAACTCGGCCCCGAGCATCCGCTTCGTCACCGCCCGCGCCCGCTCCCGCGACGGCAGGCCAGTGAACAGCAGGTGTCCCGCGTTCGACCCGATCGAGCGGCATTGCTCGCCGTCCCCGTCGAGAGCGATGGCGTAGAACTGCTCGTCCTCCATCCAGAACCGCTCCTCGACGAGGGCGCGCACCGCGCCGGCCCGGGCCGCCCATTCCGCCTGGCGCTCGTCGCCGATCAGCCGGGCCATGTCCGCCATCGCCTCCCAGGCGGCGAAGGCGTAGCCCTGCACCTCCAGCAGCGCGATGGGGCCCTTCGGGAACCGCCCGTCGCGGTGGAAGATCGAGTCCTCGGAATCCTTCCAGCCTTGGTTCGCCAACCCCGACTCGGCGGCGCGCTGGTAGCTGATCAGGCCATCGCCGTTGATGTCGCCGTGCTCCTTCATCCAGCCGACGGCGGCCAGCAGATTGGGCCACAGGGTGCGGATCGTGGCCGCGTCGCCCGTGCGCTTCAGATAGGCCCCCGCCAAGGCCACGAACAGGCAGGTGGTGTCGACGCCGCCGTAGTAGAGGCCGAACGGCACCTCCCCCAGCGCCGACATCTCGCCGGCCCGCGTCTCGTGCATGACCTTGCCCGGCGCCGAATCCTGAAATGCCGAGAATTCCGTCGCCTGCCGCATCGCCAGATAGGTCAGCACGCCCTTGGCCAAGCTAGGATCGAGCCACAGCATCTGCCAGGCGGTGATGATCCCGTCGCGTCCGAACGGCGTCGAGAACCACGGCACCCCGGCATAGGGATAAGGCCCGGTGGGCAGGTCGGTGGTCAGCAGCGCCACGTCGGCCCGCGACTGATCCAGCCAGTCGTTGAAGCGCGGATTGCGCGGTCCGCGGATCGAGGCCCCGCGCCGGCGTCGCGTGCGCATCGCCACCCGGGCCTGCACCGCATGGAACCGGAACCGCGCCTCGTCGGGTGCCTCGCACGCTCCGACCCCGCATTCGATATAGAGATCCATCCGCCGGCCCTTGGGCAGGCTGAGCATGAATTCGGCCCGTGAGGCGGTCAGCCGGGCGGGGGGTTCCGAAAAGGCCAGGCAGCTGCTGCGCTGCACGCCATCGACGCCCAGATAGCGGAACATCACCCGGCGTCCGTCGGCGGTCGGGGTCTCCTGAGTGCCCCGTTTCGCCCGGAGCGAGCCCCGCACCTGGAAGATGTCGGCGAAATCGGCCGCGAAGTCGAAGGCCAGCGGCAGCAGCACGTCCTCGACGCCGTGATTGACCATTCGCACCCGCTCGAACATCCGCCGGTCGCGCACGAAGCGTCGCCGTTCGATATGGATCACCCCGGCCGGCGCCGATCGTCCGCCCATCGGCGGCAGCGGCCGGTTGGTCGAATGGGCGGTGAAGAAGACGTTGTCCTGGCTGACCCCCGAGCTCAGCCGCGAGGGTCGCGCCAGACCCGCCGTCATCACGAACCGCGACAGCAGCCGGGTGTCGCGGTCGAACAGGCCGTCGGCGCCGCCTTTCATGTCGCCCCAGATGTCGGCCACCACGAATGTGTCCGCATCCTTCAGCGCCATCAGCTGCTCAAGGCCATCCGGGTCCTGCGACTCGGCGGCCGTGACCTGAACTGTATAGGCGTCGTCCATACGGAACCCCGGATCGGCTGCGGCAAGGACCCGACAGGGTCGCGGTCGAATGCGGACCCTTGATGACGGCAATAGTACGCTAATGGACAAACCGGCCGGAGGTTCAGGCCCTCGTCCCGCGCACCCGTCAGGCCAGGCTGGCGAAACTGCGGTCCTCGCGCGGCCGCAGCGGTGTCACGACAGTCTCCAGCGGCTCTTCCGCGAAGGGGCGGCGGGCCAGCAGGTCGCCGTAGACGTCGAGATAGCGCCGGGCCATGGCCGTGGCCGAGAAGCGTAGCTCGAACCGGGCCCGGATCGCTTCCCGGTCCAGCATGTGCGCCCGGCCGGCGGCCGCTATGGCCTGTTCCAGCGTGTCGACCAGATAGCCCGTGGCCCCGTCCTCGACGATCTCGGGGGCCGAGCCGCACCGGAAGGCCACCACCGGGGTCCCGCAGGCCATGGCCTCGATCATCACCAGACCGAAAGGCTCCGGCCAGTCGATCGGGAACAGCAGGGCCTCGGCCCCGCCGAGGAAGGCCGACTTCTGGTGGTCGCCGATCTCGCCCACGAATTCGACCAGCGGATTGGCCTCGACCATCGGCCGGATCACGGTCTCCCAGTAGACCTTGTCCTGCGGGTCCACCTTGGCCGCCATTTTCAGCGGCTTGTTCAGCTTGGTGGCGATCTCGATCGCCCGGTCCGGCCGCTTCTCCGGCGAGATGCGTCCCAGGAAGGCGAGGTATCCCCTGGGCGTTTCGGAGAATTTGTAGAGGTCGCCGGGCATGCCGTGGTGCACCGTCGCCTTCCAGTTGGCCAGCGGCAGCGGGCGCCGCTGGTCGTCGGAGATCGATACCAGTCCGAACTCGCTCCAGCGCTCATAGACTCCTGGCAGGTCCTTCAGGTCCAGCCGGCCGTGCAGGGTGGTGACGGTCCTGTCGGCATACCGGGCGAAGAACGGAAAATGGATCATGTCGGTGTGGAAATGGATGACGTCGAAATCCTCGACGCGCTTCAGCACCTCCGCCAGCTGGCTCATGTGCGCAGCGAGATCTGACTTGAGCGGATTGGGATCGAGCCGGATCGCCTGGTCCCGCACGGGGATCAGCCGCGCCCGCGTCTCCGCGTCGGCGGCAGCGAACAGGGTCACATCATGCCCCAGTTCGACCAGGGCGTCGGTCAGATGGGCGACCACGCGTTCGGTGCCGCCGTATAGTTTCGGCGGAACCGCCTCATAGAGGGGCGTGACCTGGGCGATCTTCATGGCGCGCGCTCTCAATGTCGGAAATCAGACATCGAGATTAACCTTCGCATTTGCGAAGGGTTCCTCGCCTACGGCCGGTTTTTCAGCCGCTTCTACCGGGGGTTACAACGTTACAGGGGGTGCTACTGCATGCCCGCGCGGACCTCGGCCCGCAGGGCGTCGATCGACCGCAACCCCTGATCCGACTTGAACCGCCAATAGGTCCAGCCATTGCAGGCGGGGGCGTTCTCGAAAAGCGCGCCGAGCTTGTGGATCGAACCGCTCAGCGACCCCGAGACCAGCGAACCGTCGGCCCGCACCCGCGCCTCCCGCTCACCCTTGGGGCAGTAAAGCCGATCGCCCGGCCGCAACAGACCGGCCTCGACCAGAGCCCCGAACGGCACCTTGGGCTCGGCCCGTTTGGAGCCCATGACCACCAGGTCTTCCGGGGCAGCCGGAACCACCCCCTTGATCCGCTTCTCGGCGACCTTGGCGTAGCCCTCGTCGCGCTCGATGCCGATGAAGTGACGGCCGAGCCGCTTCGCCGCCGCGCCGGTCGTGCCGGTGCCGAAGAACGGGTCCAGCACCACGTCTCCGGGCCGGGTGGCCGCCAGCAGGACGCGGTGCAGCAGGGCCTCCGGCTTCTGCGTCGGATGCGCCTTCTTGCCGTCCGCGTCCTTGATCCGCTCCTCTCCGGTGCACAGGGCGAAGGTCCAGTCGGAGCGCATCTGGGTGTCTTCGTTGAAGGCCTTAAGCGCGTCGTAGTTGAAGGTGTAGCGCTTCTGCTCCCGGCTCCGCGCGGCCCAGATCAGCGTCTCGTGGGCGTTGGTGAACCGTGTGCCCTTGAAGTTCGGCATCGGGTTGGACTTGCGCCAGATGATGTCGTTCAGCACCCAGAAGCCCAGGTCCTGGATCGCCGAGCCCAGGCGGAAGACGTTGTGATAGCTGCCGATCACCCAGATCGAGCCTTCAGGCTTCAGCACCCGGCGGCATTCCGCCAGCCAGGCGCGGGTGAACGCGTCATAGGCGGCGAAGCTGTCGAACTTGTCCCAGTCGTCGTCCACCGCGTCGACCAGGCTGTTGTCCGGCCGCAGGAGGTCGCCGCCCAGCTGCAGATTATAGGGCGGGTCCGCGAAGACCATGTCGACGGACGCGTCGGGCAGGCCCTTCAGCACCTCGATGCAGTCGCCCCTCAGAACGACGTCGGTCTTCAACCCGGACATTCAACTCGGCCCCGTACAGCTTGGAGATCGAGTGGTGAATCATCGCGGTTAAGGGCGGGTTATCTCCCGCGTTTTCACGGAACGAACAGAGGTGCGGCGGTGTTGGGCTGGCGCGCCTCTCCGAAAGTATCCCGATGATCCTGTTCGCCTTTCTTCAACGTCTCTTCGCCATCGGGTCACTCGCCGTTTTCGCCGTGGCCGGCTGGCTTCTGTGGCGTTGGTACGACGCCTGGCACGTGGCGGAGACGCTGGGTCTGACGGAGCCGTCCACCGCCCTCCTCTGGTGGGGCGCGGCCCTGATGAGCTTCAGCCTCCTCGGCCGGCTCCCGATCCTGATGCTGCTCGGCCGTGGTGAGACCACTGGACCCGCCCGCCGCGCGGAGGCCGTGACCGTACCCGGTGCCGACGGCGCCGCCCTGCACGTCGAGATGGAGGGCGCCGGCCAGGGACCGATCCTCGTCTTCACCCATGGCTGGGGCCTCTCCGCCCGCATCTGGGCCGAGGCCCGGGCGGACCTCGGCGCGCGCTTCGGCCTGGTTTTCTGGGACCTGCCGGGTCTCGGTCGCTCAAGCCGGCCCAGCATCGGCTATTCGCTCGAAGGTTTCGCCGAAGACCTGCACGCGGTGATCGACAGCCTGCCGGAGGACCGCCCGATCATCCTTGTCGGCCACAGCATCGGCGGCATGACGGTCCAGACCTTCTGCGCCCGCCATCCCGAGCTGCTGAACCGCCGGGTGGCCGCCATCGTGCTCGAGAACACCACCCACACCAATCCGCTGGAGACGATGATCTTCTCCCGGGTGTTCAAACCGCTGCAGCCGGTGGTCGAACTGGCCTGCAAGCTGGACATCGTCCTGTCGCCGGCGTTGTGGCTCATGAACTGGCAGGCCTGGCTCAGCGGTTCGACCCATGTCGCCGCCCGTCTCGCCGGCTTCGGAACTCGTCCGACACGCGAGCAGCTGGACCGCACCGCTCGCCTGCCGACCAAGAATTCTCCGGCGGTGCAGGCGCGGGGCAACCTCGCCATGCTCCACTGGTCCGTGACCGACCGCCTCCCGCGCATTGACGTGCCGGCCCTTGTCTTCGTCGGCAGCCGCGATCTGATCACGAAGGACCATGCGGGCGAGGCCATCGCCGCCGCCCTGCCGCAGGCCCGGCTCATCCGCGTCGAGGACGCCGGTCACATGGGCCCGGTCGAGAAGGCGGCCTTTTACAACGAGCAGATCGGTGATTTCGCCGAGTTCATCCGCCTGCTCCGCAGCCGTCCCGTCGCGCCGTCGCGCCGCTCCTTCCTGTCCACCGACGCCGACCTCGTGCCACCCGCCCGGCCGGATGATGAACCGGTCGAGCGGGGAGGGCCGGGGCTCAGCGCGGGCTCGGCGGCGCGCCCCATCTAGGCCTCTCCGTCGAATGGCCTGCCGTCCCGTACCCTGCCATCCCGGCCAATCCTCGCCGTTCACCGCCATCCCGCACCTCTCGCGAGCAGTGGCGGAGGCTTGGCGCGGCCCGTCTGCGTCCGCTTCTGACGCAGGCGCGTGCTCTCATTGCACAACGGGGGCGAACGGCTCTGCAGGAGGCCGATGGACCCCCGGAGCGTCTGGTCGGGGAACGGGAGAACGGCGCGGGAGCGTAGGGATGGCAGGGGTTTCGCGATTGTCGGATGACAGGGCCGCCGCCCTCGGCCGGAACCGTCACGACCGCTCACGTTTTGTTACGCGCTCAGCCTCGCCTTGCCGCCCCTCGCGCGCTAAGCGGGGCCATGCACCGCGAGCGGAGCGAGTCCGCCGCGTTCGATCACGGCTCAGGGGCTGGTAGATGACTCAGTGGGTGTACGGCTTCGGCGGCGGGTCCGCCGACGGCGACGCGTCGATGAAGAACCTTCTCGGCGGCAAGGGCGCGAACCTCGCCGAGATGTCTTCGTTGGGGCTGCCTGTGCCCCCCGGCTTCACCATCACCACCGAAGCCTGCGTCCACTACTATGCCAACGGCCAGACCTACCCCGCGGACCTGGAAGCCCAGGTCGCCGCCGGCCTGAAGAAGGTCGAGACCGTCGTCGGCAAGATCTTCGGCGATCCGAAGAACCCGCTGCTGGTCTCGGTGCGCTCCGGGGCCCGCGCCTCGATGCCGGGGATGATGGACACGGTCCTCAACCTCGGTCTCAACGACGAGACGGTCGAGGGACTGGCGGCCCTCAGCGGCGACCGGCGCTTCGCCTTCGACAGCTACCGCCGCTTCATCACCATGTACTCCAACGTCGTGCTCGGCCTCTCGCACGACGATTTCGAGGAGGTGCTGGACGATCACAAGGACCGGCTCGGCGTCACGATCGACACCGACCTGTCGGCTTCGGACTGGGAGAAGGTCGTCGCCGATTACAAGCGGGTCGTCGAGGATCATCGCGGCCATCCGTTCCCGCAGGACCCGAACGACCAGCTGTGGGGCGCCGTTTCGGCGGTCTTCGCCAGCTGGATGAACGACCGGGCGAAGTTCTACCGCCGCATGCACGACATCCCCGAGAGCTGGGGCACGGCGGTGAACGTCCAGTCGATGGTCTTCGGCAACATGGGCGACACCTCGGCCACCGGGGTCGCGTTCACCCGCAACCCGTCGACGGGCGAGGCGAAGCTGTATGGCGAGTTCCTGATCAACGCCCAGGGCGAGGACGTCGTCGCCGGCATCCGCACGCCCCAGTCGCTGACGAAGGCGGGCCGCGAGGAGATGGGCGAGACCGCTCCCTCGATGGAAGAGGCCATGCCCGAGGTGTTCGGCCAGTTCGTCGACGTCGTCGGGCGGCTGGAGAGCCACTACCGCGACATGCAGGACATCGAGTTCACGGTCGAACAGGGCCGGCTCTGGATGCTGCAGACCCGCAACGGCAAGCGCACCGCCAAGGCGGCGCTGAAGGTCGCGGTCGATCTCGCCGCCGAAGGAGTGATCACGCAGGAGGAGGCCATCGGCCGGGTCGAGCCGTCGGCGCTGGATCAGTTGCTGCACCCGACGCTGGACCCGAAGGCCGAGCGCAGGGTCGTGGCCGCCGGCCTGCCGGCCTCGCCGGGCGCAGCCACGGGCAAGGTGGTGTTCGACGCCGATGAGGCCGAGCGCCTGTCGCAGCTGGGCGACGCCGTCATCCTGGTGCGCGAGGAGACCAGCCCGGAAGACATCCACGGCATGCACGCGGCGCGCGGCATCGTCACCGCCCGCGGCGGCATGACCAGCCACGCGGCGGTGGTCGCCCGCGGCATGGGCCGCCCGTGCGTGTCAGGCGCCGGCGAGATCCAGATCGACGGACGGGCGGGAACCTTCACCGCCCGCGGCCGAACCTTCAGGGCAGGAGAGGTCATCACGATCGATGGCTCGAAGGGCGAGGTGCTGGACGGCGCCGTACCGATGATCGAGCCCGAGCTGACGGGCGACTTCCAGACCCTGATGGCCTGGGCCGACAAGGTCCGCCGCCTCAAGGTCCGGGCTAACGCCGAGACACCGCTGGATGCGAGGACGGCGCGTGGTTTCGGGGCCGAAGGCATCGGCCTGTGCCGCACCGAGCACATGTTCTTCGACGACGCCCGCATCGCCGCCGTGCGCGAGATGATCCTCGCCGACGATGAGGCGGGCCGAAGAGCCGCGCTGGCGAAGATCGCACCCTTCCAGAAGGCCGACTTCGTCCAGCTGTTCGAGATCATGACCGGCTTGCCGGTGACGGTGCGTCTGCTCGACCCGCCGCTGCACGAGTTCATCCCCCACAGCGAGGCCGAAATCGATGCGCTTGCCGCGACGCAAGGTCTCGACGCCGCCAAGCTGAAGCGGCGGGCGAAGGAGCTGCACGAAACCAACCCGATGCTGGGCCACCGCGGCTGCCGTCTCGGCGTGGCCTACCCGGAGATCTACGAAATGCAGGTCCGCGCCATCCTCGAGGCGGCGCTCGAGGTGAAGAGGACCGCCGCCGAGGCGCCCATCCCCGAGATCATGCACCCGCTGGTCGCCCTCGGACTGGAGATGAAATACCTCCGCGAGCTCACCGACCGAACCGCCGAGGCTGTCTTCGCCGAGGCCGGCGATCGGGTCGAATATCTGGTCGGCACCATGATCGAATTGCCGCGCGCCGCCCTGCGCGCCGGCGATCTCGCTCAACACGCCGAGTTCTTCTCCTTCGGCACCAACGACCTGACCCAGACCACCTTCGGCATCAGCCGGGACGACTCCGGCCGTTTCCTGCAGGCCTATATGGACAAGGGCATCTTCGAGACCGATCCGTTCGTCCGCCTCGACCAGGAGGGCGTCGGCGACCTGATCCGTATCGCCGCCGAGCGGGGCGGGGCGGCCCGGCCGGACATCAAGATGGGCATCTGCGGCGAGCATGGCGGCGACCCGTCCTCGATCGCCTTCTGCGAGCGGGCCGGCCTCAGCTACGTCAGCTGCTCGCCCTACCGTGTCCCCATCGCACGCCTCGCCGCGGCCCAGGCCGCGCTCGACGCCCCTTCGGGCGCGGAACGGGAGAAGGACCGATAGGAATCAGGCCGCCAAAATAAGAACACGATAAGGTCACGGTTGGCGTATCGTCGTCTGTGTCATGTCGTGCACAGTCCAGGTATAGTCGTGGCGGTTGCTGGAACGCCTTCGACCACGACCCATTTGTGTCCCGCTGGATGGGGCTGGTCACCGCAGAAGTGACCACATCTAGAGGATGCAAAAAATGCGTAACGTTCTTCTCGCGACTACTGCCCTTACTCTTCTCACCGCCCCGGCCATGGCGCAAGACCACGGGCCGGTGACCGGATCGCTCGGTTACACCCAACTGGACGGCGATGACGGCGACCTCGGTGCGATCACCGGCCGGATCGGCTATGATTTCACCCGCAACTTCGGCGTCGAGGGCGAGGCCTCGGTCGGCGTCAAGGACGGGGAAGTCATGTTCGGCGGCGTCAACACGACGCTTGAGCACGAGTACGACGCGGCCATCTACGGCGTCGCCAAACTACCCGTGAGTGAGAATTTCGAGCTCTTCGGCCGCGTCGGCTACGGCACTACCGAGGTGAAGGCCTCCACGGCCGGCTTCGCCGCCACCGAGGACGGCGAGAGCCTCAACTACGGCGTTGGCGCCAACTACTTCTTCGACGGCCGCAACGGCATCCGCGCCGACTGGACCCGTCGCGACTTCCAGGAGGACAACGGCGGCGAACTGGACACCTACGGTGTCAGTTACGTCCGCCGCTTCTGACCGCGTCAGGCCCGCGACCCCGGTCGCGGGCCTTCGACCTGCATAACGGCGTGTGTGCTCCGGCAGCTACAGCAACGCTTATGTCCTCGCCCGATGACTTGTAACGGTGAAGGTGGCTCCACACCTCCGTCGTTAGGGGGGCGTGGTGGCGAAAGCCACTTTTCTGGAGCCAACAAGCACATGCGTAACCTGCTAATCGCAACCGCCGCCCTGTCCGCGTTCGCCGCCCCGGGGGCGATGGCGCAGAGCGTCTCGGCGCCGCAAATCTACGGCACGCTCGGCTACAGCCAGCTCGACGCCGAAGGGCTCGACTTCGGTGCCGTGACCGGTCGGCTCGGGGCCAAATTCACCCCGCACCTCGGCATCGAAGGCGAGGCGTCCTTCGGCGTCACCGACGAGGAGGTCGCCCTCGGCATCCCCGGCACGACCATCGAGCAGAAGTACGATGTGGGCGCCTACGTCGTCGGCTATTTGCCGATCAACTCAAGCCTCGAACTGTTCGGCCGCGTCGGCTACGGCACGACGGAGTTCGAGGCCACCGCCACTGGCGTCACCACGGACGAGTCGTTCGACGGCCTCGCCTACGGCGCCGGGGGGAACTGGTTCTTCGACGAAAACAACGGCGTCCGCGCCGACTGGACCCGCCGCGATTTCGGAGACGACGGAGAAGCCGATGTCTGGTCGCTCAGCTACATCCGCCGCTTCTGATCCCTCGTCCTGAACGACGAAGGCCCGCGGCTATGGCCGCGGGCCTTTTCGCTGGCTGAAAACAGGATGGCTCAGGCCACGCCCGGCTGCAGAGCCCAGCGCATCGATCCTTCGCCGAACGGCTTGAAGAACAGGTCGCGATAGCGTTCGAATACCTCGACGATCCGGTTGGCCAGATCCTGGGCGACGGTCTCGCCCCGCTGTCGCTTCATGGCGGCGACGCACTGGACCACGTCCTTCTGATGCGCGGAACCGCCCATGCGCTTGAGCACCGCGGCGACGTCCTGCGCCAGCGGATCGATCTGCGCTGCCCATGGATTAGTGTTCTGAGTCATCCGGGACACCCCCTTGTTCTCGACACAGGGGAACCGGTCGCAAATACTGGCGAGGGATGCAAGCGTGACCGCGAATTCGTGATCGGAGCGAAGGCGGCGGAGCCGACACGTCCTGTGAGCGTTTTTAGCTCATGACACGGACCTGCCTGAGCCTGTTGGCCGCCCTGCTCGCCGTCGCCGCCTGTGATCGCCCGGAGCCCAATCCGGCGACCGATCCGGCCGAGCCCGTCGACACGCCTGAAGCCGCGGCACCGCCTGCCGCGCCGCCGCCCGGTTCGGGCACGATCCAGCCCGGCGCCGGCCCGCGTAGCTTCGTCGGCCGCTGGGCCGCTGACGTCTCCTGGTGTCCGAACACGACAGGACCCGAACAGCCGATCGAGATCACGACCACCCGTTTCGAGGGCTACGAGAACAGCTGCGCCATCGCCTCGATCGATCAGGTCGCCGACGGCTACGAAGCCACCCTGACCTGCACGGCCGAAGGGGTGGTCTCCAGCGAGCGGGTGCGCATGGCGGTGGCGGGCCAGGCTCTGCGCCTGACGTGGCTGAACCGTGACAACGCAGTGGTCACCCTGACGAAATGCACCACGCTGGAGGACACTCCGGCCGGCTAGGTCTCAGCCGTTGAACAGGAAATGCATCACGTCGCCGTCCTTGACGACGTAGCTCTTGCCCTCGGCCCGCATCTTCCCGGCCTCCTTCGCCCCCTGCTCACCCTTCAGGGCGACGTAATCAGGATAGGCGATGGTTTCGGCGCGGATGAAACCCTTCTCGAAGTCGGTATGGATCACGCCGGCCGCCTGCGGCGCGGTTGCGCCGATCGGAATGGTCCAGGCCCGCGCTTCCTTGGGGCCGACCGTGAAATAGGTCTGCAGGCCCAGGAGGGCGTAGGCTTCACGGATGAGGCGGTTCAGGCCCGGCTCCTCCAGGCCCATGCTCTCCAGGAACTCCGCCTGCTCGGCGGGATCGAGCACCGCCAGTTCGGAATCGATCTTCGCCGAAATGATCACGGCCTTGGCGTTGTCGGCGGCGGCGCGCTTCGCGACCAGATCCGACAGCTCATTGCCCTTGTCGGCCGACGCCTCGTCGACGTTGGCGACGTAGAGGGCCGGCAGGGAGGTCAGCAGCTGCAGCATGTGCCACGCCTTCTGGTCCTCCTTGTCGACCTGCACCACGCGGGCCGGCTTGCCGGCGCGCAGGGGCGTCAGGGCCATGTTGATCAGGCGCAGCGTCTGCTGCGCCTCCTTGTCGCCGCCCTTGGCCCGCTTCTCGACGTTGACGACCCGCTTCTCGAGACTTTCGAGATCGGCCAGCATCAGCTCGGTTTCGATGATTTCCAGATCCGAGACCGGATCGATGCGGTTTTCGACATGGGTGATGTCGTCGTCGACGAAGCATCGCGCCACGAAGGCGACGGCGTCGCAGTCTCGGATGTTGGCCAGGAACTGGTTGCCCAAGCCCTCGCCCCGGGAGGCGCCGCGCACCAGACCGGCGATGTCGACGAAGGTGATGCGCGAGGGGATGATTTCCTTCGAGCCCGCGATCTGCGCCAGCACGTCGAGGCGAGGCTCGGGCACGGCCACGTCGCCGGTGTTCGGCTCAATGGTGCAGAAGGGATAGTTGGCCGCCTGGGCCGCCGCCGTCTTCGTGAGGGCGTTAAAGAGGGTGGACTTGCCGACGTTAGGCAGGCCGACGATCGCGACTTTCAGAGCCATGGGGGCTGAGTTTTCCTTGGTGAGCGCAAGCCTTTAGCGGGTCGCGGCCGGTTTGTCAGGCCAGAGCCGCGCTCAGTGCGCCGCGTGGCCGGAGTCGGTCAGAGCCGGCTGGCCGACCGCCGCCGCGACCTCGACCGGTGCCGCCGAGGCGAAGGTCAGCGTCAGCGGCACGGTGTCGCCCGCCTTCAGCGGCTCGGTCACGGCCAGCAGCATGATGTGGTTGCCGCCAGGCTTCAGCTCGACCGTCTGGCCCGCGGGGAGGGGCAGGCCCTCCTTGAGCTCATGCATCATCATCATGTTGCTCTCCATCCGGCTCTCGTGAACCTGGGCGCGGCCCGCGATGGAGCTGGAGACGCTCACGAGCCTGTCGTCTGCTGCAGCAGTGAGGGTCAGGTAGCAGCCGGTGGTCTGGCGCCCGACCGGCGTCGGACGGCACAAGGCGCCCGAAACCTGCACCGTCCCGGCGGCATCGCCTTGCCTTGCGGCCTCGCCCTGAGAGCAGGCGGTCAACGCCAGCGAGGCGAGGACGATCGTGAGGGCGCGGGACATGGGGAGAACCTTCCGAGGGGTGGCGCGGTCTATCGTTCGCCGTGCCCGTCGGCAAGGCGGCCGGCTGTCACAGGCTCAACCGTCGCCTCTCGCCGCCTGCCGGGGACTGAATTTCGGCGCTGGGGCCAGTCGCATGACTTCGGCCTGGTAGCGGTCGTCGTCCCCCGCGATGGCGAAGGGCAGTGCGTCGGCGACCGCACCCAGCAGAGCCTCCAGCCACGGCTGGTCGGCCTTGTGGAAGTCGCTGAGGACATAGCCGTGCACCAGCTGGGGCTCACCGGGGTGCCCCACGCCCATGCGTCCCCGGCGGAAGTCGGGCCCAAGCTGACTGATGAGCGATCTCACGCCGTTCTGGCCCGCCGCCCCGCCGCCTGCCTTCATCCGGAAGCGGCCCGGCGCCAGATCGATCTCGTCGTGGAAGGCGATCACGTCTGATGGATCGACCTTGTAGAAGCGCGCCGCCTCAGCGACCGCCCGGCCGCTCTCGTTCATGTAGGTCTGCGGCTTCATCAGCAGGACGCGCTCGCGGCCTGAGGAGGTCTCGACCTCCCCTTCGCGGATCACCGACTGGAATTTGGCGCGCTCGGGTCCGAACGACCAGCGGCGGGCGATCTCGTCGGCGGCCATGAAGCCGATGTTGTGGCGGTTGCCCTGGTATTTCGGGCCCGGATTGCCGAGGCCGGCGATGATGATCATGGCGGGTTCCGGAAAAGGAAACGGCCCCGTCCGTCGCCGGATGGGGCCGTTCCAGTAGCAGCTTGTCGCGGGAGGATCAGCCCTCGGCGGTGTCTTCCGCGGCTTCAGCTTCGTCAGCGGCACCCTGTTCCGTCGCTTCGACGTCGGCGGCGACCTCGGCGTCGTGGGCTTCGTCAGCGGCGGCCGAGATGGCGGCCGAAGAGGTCTTGATGGAGGCGATCACGAAGTCGCGGTCGGTGATGGTCGGCTCGACGTCGCCGGTGCCCTTCAGGTCGGTCCAGCGGATGGTGTCGCCCAGCTTGTGACCGGCCAGATCGACGATCAGGTCTTCTGGAATGTGGTCGGCGCGGACCTTCACCTCGACCGAGTGACGGACGATTTCCAGCGAGCCGCCCTGACGGAAGGCTTCGCACTGATCCTGGTTGATGAAGTGCACGGGCACTTCGATCTTGATGGTCTGCGTCGCGTCGACCCGCATCAGATCGAAGTGCAGCGGGCGGTCCGACACCGGGTCGAACTGCACGTCGCGCGCGATGACCGGCTGGGTCTCGTCGCCGTACTTCAGCGTCACCAAGTGGCCCAACAGCTTGCCGGTGTAGAGCGACTTGCGGAAATCGCGCTCGTTCACCGAGATGGCGACGGGGGCCTTGTCGCCGCCGTACAGCACGCCCGGGACCATGCCCGCACGACGCGCGGCGCGGGCGCCGCCGGTGCCGACGCCGTCACGGACATCAACGTTCAGAATGATCTCGGCCATCTGGCTCGCCTCAACAACAGAAACGCCGCGCTGACTAATCGCCCGCGCGGCGGGGTCCTCGAACCCTCGAATTCAAGAGCGCGGGCTATTACACGCAGACGCCCGGGGACGCAACCGTCTGGACGCCCGGATTGCGCGCGGATCAGCCGTCGCTGTTCAGGGCCGCCGTCGCCGAGGCCGAGGCAGCCGCGGCCCCGGCGGCGACCGGGGTCTGAACGGGAGCCGGCTCGGAGCCTGCCACCTCGGTGGTCGGCGCCGCGATCGGAGCGGGCGTGATGTTCTGCGCCGTGCAGACAGCCAGGTCCCGGGCGACATGGCGGCCGACACAGAAGATGTCTTCATAGCTGGGGCGCGACGCGGCCAGACACTGGAACAGCATCAGCTTCGACATGTTCAGGCAGAACTCGCTGTTCTGCTCGACCGTCAGAGCCTCGGTGTTGGCGCGGGCGTCCTCGCCTCCGGCGCCCAGGGCGGCCAGCGCGGCCAGCGCGAGTGAACGCACCACCGCCGGCGTGTACGGCGGGCCGGAGCGGGCCGAGGTTACGCCAAGGCCCGAACCGCTGTTGGCGGCGGCGAACAGCCGGGCCGATTCCTCGGCCGAGGGCAGCATCTGGACCGCCGAGAGCGCCTTGGCGCCCTGCAGCCGGGTATCGCGGTCGGCGATGTGGACGGTGGCCCAGCGACGGCGCGGGTCGGAACGGCCCTGGATCGTGTAGGCGTCTTCCTCGACCGCATCCGCGATGGCCAGCATGGCGGCGGAATCCTTCCCGATGGCCTCGACGATCAGACCGGCCGCCGCCTCGGCGCCGGGCAGGGTGGCGGCATAGGCCGGGTCCGCGATGATCCTGGCGACCATTTCCTGCCGGACCGTCGGATCCACGGCGTAGGTGCGGACGCCCTGAACGAATTCGGGAGACTGAAGGGCGAGGATCGAGCCATAGGCGATCATGCCGCGGGACAGCTGCGCGGGCTCATACGACGCGCCCTTGCGAATGGCGGCCTGGATCGATTCGGCGTTCGGGAAGCCGGCTTCGATGGTGCCCACGTCTCGCATGAAGGCCACGTAGATCGAGGCCGCCTGCGCGACTCCTTCGTTCAGGCTGAGAGCCGGAGGCGGCGGCGGAGGCGGCGGCGGGGCGGGTTCGGGCTCCGGTTCTGGCGTGGCGCAGGCCGCGAGAACGGTTATCGCGGCGATTGCGGCCAGCGACAGGCCGCGGCGAAAACAAGCCTCAAGCATACGAAATCCCCACCCAGGACGCTCGGCGCCATCTTCCAGCGCCGGAACTTCGACCACTTATAACGCGGCCAAAGTGGTTCCACGAGCGTTAATGCCAGCTTGGCCGCAGCGTGAGGGGCGGGAAATTTCGATTATTCAGACGGGGCGCGGCCCGGCTCGGTGTTCAATCTTTCCGTTATCGACGGAGCCGGGCGCGGAGGAGCGGCCGGCGCGGGCCGCGATACCGCCGGCGCCGTCTCCCTCGGCGCCGGGGGCGGCGGGGTGATGATGATCGGCTCAGGCGTCGGGGCCCGTGTCTCGACAGGAACGACATCCGACACCGTGACGATCGGCGCCGGCATGGCCGCGCCCCGCGAGCAGGTCGCCAAGTCGCGGACGATGTGTCGGCCGAGGCAGAACATGTCCTCGTAGTTGGGTCGCGAGGCTGCGAGGCATTGGAAAAGGTTCAGCTTCGACATGCTGAGGCAGCCATGGCTGACGCGATCGAATTGCAGGGCGTCGGTATTGGCCGTGGCGTTGTCTCCCGCGTAGCCCAGGGCGGCGAGCGCGGCGAGCGCCAAGGCGTTCACCACCGCCGGCGGGTAGGGCGGCTTGCGTGGTTCCCCGCTGACCGCCAGCGCGCCGCCGCCGCTGTGGGCGGCCGCGAACAGACGCGACGCCTCCTGCGCGGACGGAAGCATCGTCTGGGCTGAGCGGACCTTGGCGGTTTCGAGCCGACCTTCGCGATTGGTGACCTCGGCGACGCCCCACGGCCGACGCGGGTCGTATGGCGCCTGGATTGCGTAGGCGTCGTTCTCGATCGAGTTCGCGGCCCGGCCCAGAGCGTTGATGTCGGCCGCCAGCGTCGACATCACGAGACCCGCGGCCGCCTCCGCGCCTGGCAACGTCGAGGCGTAGCTGGGATCGGCCACAATGCGGCCGACGAGTCTTTCGCGCGTCACCTGATCATCGGCGAGCGAACGAACGCCGGAGACGAACTCCGGAGACTGGAGAGCGAGGATCGATGCATAGGCCACCAGCCCGCGCGAAATCTGGCCGGGATCGTAGGCCGAGCCGCGTCGCAGCGCCGCCTGGATCTGTTCCGGATCAGTAAAACCGCCCTCGAGCGCGGCCATGTCACGGCTGAAGGCCATATAGACCGCCGCGGCGTCGGCCACGCCCTGGTTCAACCTGATGGGCGGCGGCGTTCGGGCGGCGATCGCCGCGGCTTCGGCGGCGGCGACGCGAGCCGCCTCAACCTCAGCCCGGGTCGGAGTGTCGGAAGCGCAGCCGGCCAGGAGGGCGGCGGCGGCGAGGGCGGCGGTGGACAAGCCGCAGCGTGAGAAAACCGGACGCATCAGGACTCCTCGGATTACCGGCGTCCAGCAACGCCCAACCTGACGGCGCAAATGGGGCAGCCGCCGATAGGGTTCCGTGAATCTAGTCGAAGAGCTTCGAGACGGATTCCTCGTTGGCGATGCGCCGGATGGCCTCGCCGATCAACGGAGCCACGGAAACCCGGCGGATTTTGGCGCAGGTCAGGACCTCATGGGGCTGTTCGATGGAGTCGGTGATGACCAACTCCTTCAGCGGACCGTCGGAAACCCGTTGCACGGCCGGTCCGGACAGGACGCCATGGCTGATGTAGGCCGAAACCTCCGTCGCGCCCTTGTCGATAAGGGCTTGGGCCGCATTCACGAGGGTGCCGCCGGAATCGACGATGTCGTCAAACAGGATGCACCGCCGCCCCTCGACGTCGCCGATGATGTTCATGACCTCGCTCTCGCCCGCCTTGGGCCGCCGCTTGTCGACAATGGCGAGATCGGCATCCAGCCGCTTGGCCAGCGATCGCGCCCGGACCACGCCGCCGACGTCCGGCGAGACGATCATCAGGTCGTCACCTTTGCGGTAATGCTCCTTGATGTCCTGCGCCAGAACCGGCGTGGCCAGCAGATTGTCCGTCGGAATGTCGAAGAAGCCCTGGATCTGACCGGCGTGCAGATCCATGGTCAGGACCCGATCCGCTCCGGCGCGGGTAATCAGATTCGCCACCAGCTTTGCCGAGATCGGCGTCCGACCGCCGGTCTTCCGGTCCTGCCGAGCATAGCCGAAATAGGGCATCACCGCCGTGATCCGCTTAGCCGAAGCCCGCACGAGGGCATCGGTGATGATCAGCAGCTCCATGAGGTTATCGTTGGCGGGATAGCTGGTCGACTGGATGACGAAGACGTCCTCGCCGCGGACGTTCTCCTCGATAACGGCGAACACCTCGTTGTCTGCGAATCGCTTCACGTCGGCCTTGGTCAGCGGCATGTCGAGATGGGCGGCGATGGCTTGGGACAGGGTCCGGTTGGAGTTGCCAGAGAGCAGCTTCATGTCCGGTCATCCTTTCGCCGTCATCGCCCGGCTGAGAATACCGCCGTCGCGCTGGCGCGCTTCATATCAGGGGACGGCTCCGCCACAAGCGCCGAGAGTCTTTTTGGCGGACTTCTTCCCGCATTGGCGCGGGGTTGTCGGCTGGTGTAGAGATCGCGTCACGTATCCGGGGGCGCCGATGGGTGGATGCCCGCCGGCCTGTCATGTTGAGGTCGTCCTTGCCTGCTTCCAAGTTTCGCGCCGGTCTGATCCTGGCGGCCGTGGCCGTCTCGGCCCTGACGATTTCCGCCTGCGGCAACCGGGGCAACCGCCCGCGTCTCGCCTACGAGGAGCGGCCGGTCGAGGCCCTCTACAACACTGGCTACCAGCGTCTGGAAAGCCGGCGCTGGGGCGACGCCATCGACTATTTCCAGGAGGTCGAGCGCCAGCATCCGTATTCGGAGTGGTCACGGCGCGCGATCCTGATGCAGATCTACGCCCACTATCAGAGCAACGACTACGCCGAGGCGATCGCCGCCTCGGATCGCTTCATCCAGCTGTTCCCGGGCAATCCGAGCGCGCCCTACGCCTTTTACATGAAGGCCCTGTCCAACTTCGAGCAGATCACCGACGTCGGCCGCGACCAAGGTTATGCACAGGCGGCGCTGGACGGCCTGCGTGATGTGGCCCGCCGCTATCCCGGCACTCCCTACGCCATCGACGCCACGGTCAAGATCGACATGGTCAACGACCAACTGGCGGGCAAGGAGATGGAGATCGGCCGGTATTACCAGCGCGCCGGCCAGCCGCTGGCGGCGCTGAACCGGTACAAGACCGTCATCGACAACGAGTCCTACCAGCGCACCTCGCACACGCCGGAGGCTCTCTACCGCCTGGTCGAAGTCAATCTGCAGCTCGGGCTGAAGGAAGAGGCGACCCGCAACGGCGCAGTGCTGGGCCACAACTACCCGGGAAGCCCGTGGTACGCCGAGGCCTACGCCCTGCTGACCGAGCAAGGCCGCCAGCCCGATGTCGCGCCCGAAGGCGAGCGTGAAAGCTGGCTGCGCCGTCTCATCCCGGGCTGACGTCCGTTTCTGACGCACAGGGCGGTTATCACGGGCGATCATCGCTAGACTGAGGGCCATGGCGAATCAGACCCGGACCACCGCGCCCTCATGCTGACCGCCCTTTCCATCCGCGACATCGTGCTGGTGGACGCGCTCGATCTCGAGGTCGAGGGCGGCCTGACGGTGCTGACCGGCGAGACCGGGGCGGGCAAGTCCATCATCCTCGACGCGCTGGGTCTGGCCTTGGGCGCCCGCGCCGACGCCGGTCTGGTCCGCAGCGGAGCGAAACAGGCTTCCGCCACCGCCGTCTTCACAGCGCCCGACGACCCGTTCCTGATCCAAATGATCTCGGAGCGCGGCTTCGAGGTCGCCGCCGGCGAGGAGTTGATCCTGCGGCGCACCTTGGCGGCCGACGGCCGCAGCCGCGCCTTCGTCAACGACCAGCCCGCCGGCGTGACGGCCCTGCGCGAGATCGGCCAGGCGCTGGTCGAGGTGCACGGCCAGCACGAGACCGTCGGTCTGCTGGACTGGAAGACCCACCGGGCCCTGCTCGACAACTACGGCGGCCTGCAGCCGCAGCTGGCGGGCGTCGCCGCCGCCGCCGAGCGGCTGAAGACCGCGGAGCGGGCTGTGGCCGATCTGAAGGCCGCCGCCGCCGCCGCCGCGGCCCATCGCGAGGAGCTGGAGCAGAACCTCGCCGACCTCGACGCGCTCGATCCGCGCGCCGATGAGGAAACCGAACTGGCCGGCGAGCGGGCTCTGCTCGGCGCGGCGGAGAAGGCCATCGCCGATCTGGCCGACGCCAGGACTTCGCTGGGTGGAGACAAGCTGTCGCGCAATCTGGCCGCCGCCCTCCGCGCCGTCGAGCACGCCCGCCAGCGGGCTGGGCAGGCGGGCACGGATCCCGAGCATCCACTGCTGAAGAAGCTGTCGGCGGCCGCCGAGGCCATCGATCGGACGCTGGTCGAGGCCGAGGAGGCTATCGCCTGCGTCGACGCCGCCGCGGACGCTTTCGATTTCGAACCGGGCCGGTTGGACAAGGCCGAGGAGCGGCTGTTCGCCCTGCGCGCCGCCGCCCGCAAGCTGAACGCCTCGGTCGAACTGCTGCCGACGCTGCGGGTCCGCTTCCGGGAACAGCTGAAGCTCATCGAGGACGGGGCCGAGGCGATCACCGCCGCCCAGCGCGCCGCCTCGGCCGCCCGCGAGGCCTATGACCTCGCCGCCATGCTCCTGACCTCCGCAAGGGAAGCGGCGGCTGATCGGCTGACCTCGGCCGTCATGGGCGAGCTGGGCCCGCTGAAGCTGGACCGCGCCCGTTTCCGGGTGGCGTTCGAACCGGTGGCGGATGGCCGGCGTGGACCGCTCGGCATCGAGACGGTACGGTTCGAGATCGCCACCAATGCCGGGACGCCCTTTGGGCCGCTGGACGCGATCGCGTCAGGCGGGGAGCTGGCCCGCTTCGCGCTCGCCATGAAGGCGGCGCTGGCGGAACGCGAGGATCAGCGTCAGCCGGTAATGATCTTCGACGAGGTTGATCAGGGTGTCGGCGGGGCCGTGGCCTCGGCCGTGGGCGCGCGGCTGCAGCGGCTGGCGCGGGGGGCGCAGGTTCTGGTGGTGACCCACAGCCCTCAGGTCGCCGCCCGTGGCCACGCCCATTGGAAGGTTCGCAAGGCTGATCACGCCGGGCTGACCACTACGACCGTCGATGCGCTCGATGAACCGGCGCGGCGTGAAGAGATCGCCCGCATGCTGTCCGGCGCGACCATCACCGACGAGGCGCGAGCCGCCGCCCGGGCCCTGATCGGCTAGGCGCCGAGAATCCAGCCTTCTTCCTGTTCGACCCGGGTGATCAGCGCGTCGTCTGCTCCTTTCGGCGGGGCGAAGGCTTTCGACAGGTCGCCGGTCTCATCCATTTTCGCCAAGGCCTCGGCGGTCGCGCGGACCTGCGCCTGATCCTTGAACTCGCCGGGGTTCGGCCGGCCATCGAACATCGAGGGCCAGACCTCGACCACCAGTGCGGACAGCGGTTCGACGTCGGCGGCGTCCAGAGCCCGCCAGCCCGTCCCGAACGGCCATACCGCTCCGGACGGCCCCAAGCTCTCCAGCAGGCGGCGCACGGCCGGGATGCCGACCAAGGTCTGGCCGCCGACGGCGCCCGCGCCATGCATCTGCCAGACGCTCTTGGGCTGGAGCCTGCCCTTGCGGACCGCGTCCTCGGTCGCACGGAATTCCGGGATGTCGGCCCCCGCGCCGGCCGGGGGCTTGGTCGTGGTCAGCCAACGCTGGGCCTGCTTAGCGGGCGCGCCCCACATCGGCCAGGCCTCGTCGGTCATCAGCCGGTTGATCTTGGCGGCCACCTGATAGCGGTTGTTGGTGTTGTCCGGCTTGTCGACGACGTTGGACGCGATAAATTTCCACATCGCCTGCCATGGTGTTCCGTTCAGCTTCAGCCGCTCCGCCGTTCCCGCCGGATAGCCGAAGTTGAAGTCGAACCCGATCAGCACCCGGTCGCCGCGCTTGCGGTGGTCGGCCAGCAGCGACGCCAGCAGTTTCTCGCCCTCGGCCCGCGTGGCGACGTTATGCGTCTCGGTATAGAGCCGGAAGCGCACGTCCCGCTTGGCCACGCCAATCCAGACCGACTGATCGCCGAGTTTCTTGCCCTCGGCGGCGGTCCAGTCAGCGATGATATAGGCGTCAAACAGGCGGGCCACGGCGGGCGCTCCGGAATACTCGGGCGGCAGGGATTGGGCGCTTCTAGCCTCCCG
Source organism: Brevundimonas sp. (assembly GCF_035626535.1). GTDB lineage: Bacteria > Pseudomonadota > Alphaproteobacteria > Caulobacterales > Caulobacteraceae > Brevundimonas. The sequence continues at coordinate 21,525 of NZ_DASPNO010000079.1, read as the reverse complement.
GCGGCGGAGGAGGAAGGGCGATCAGCCTTTCAGCAGCGCCTCAAGGTGCGACAGCCAGCGTCGACCCAGACGCAGAGCCTCGCCGGGCGAGCTGGTCTGGACCGGCAGGGTCGCATCCCACAGGGCGAGTTCGAACTCGGGGTGGCGGGCGTCGCCGAACATCAGCCTCAGGACGACCTGCTCCGCGTCCGGCGCGAGGATGTCGAGCGACTTCCGGGTCTCCCCACGGCGGACCCGTGCGACGACGTGGCCATCGACGATGATCTCACCGCCGTCGATTTCCTCGAAGGCGTAGACCAGCCCGGCGGCGCCCCGGTTCCAGAGCACGGCGATCTGGGCGCCGTCGAAGTCGAGGCCCGCGGCGCGACCCTCTGCGGGCGACAGCGCCTCCGCCTCCGGGATGGCGCCGAGGGACTTCAGAAGGGCTCGGCGCATTCGGCGCACGGGCTCCATCCACCAGGCCAGGACCAAGGCCGCAGTCGTCAGCGCCGCCGCCGCCAGCGCCACAAGCAGGATGACCCGGAGCGCCTCGGCCATGTCTAGTCTTCCAAATCGATCACGACCGGAACGTGGTCTGACGGTTTGTCCATGTCGCGGGCGTCGCGGTGGGTCTCGATCGATCGGAAACGGTCGGCCGCCTGCGGTGACAGCAGGTGGAAATCGATGCGGATGCCGTGGTCGCGCTGCCAGGCGCCCGCCTGATAGTCCCAGAAGGTAAAGGTCCCGGGCGGCTGGCCGCCCAGGTCTCCGGCGTCCGAAAGGCCGAGATGGCGCAGCGCCTGGAAAGCGGCCTGGCTCTGGGGCTGGAACAGGGCGTCGCCGACCCAAGCCGCGGGGTTTTTGGCGTCAGCCGGAGTGGGAATGACGTTGTAGTCGCCGCACAGGGTGAACGGCTCCTCCAGCGCCAGCAGATCGCGGGCATGGGCGTACAGCCGGTCGAACCAGGCCAGCTTGTAACCGAACTTCTCCGTGCCCACGGGATTGCCATTAGGCAGGTAGATGCAGCCGACCCGAACCGGCCGCGTCGCCTCTACGACGGCTTCGATGTAGCGGGCCTGTTCGCTCTCGGCCTCGTATCCGGACGCATCCACGCCGGGCAGTCCACGCCGCACGTCGGACAGCGGGTGTTTGGAAAGAATGGCGACGCCGTTGTAGCTCTTTTGGCCGTGGGTCTCGACGTTATAGCCGAGGCTCTCAAAGGCCTCCCGAGGGAATTTCTCGTCCACGCATTTGATTTCCTGGAGGCAGGCGACATCGGGCATCGCCGCCTCCAGCCAAGCCAGCACGGTCGGCAGGCGGGCGTTGACCGAGTTCACGTTCCAGGTGGCGATGCGCATCGGCCATGATTACGGCGCGTCGGGGGCCTCTGTGAAGCGCCGATCGCCCAAACAAAACGCCCCGGAGCGAACCCCGGGGCGTCGTGTTGATAATCCGCCCGTTACTGTTCGGTGGTCGCCGGAGCAGCGGCGGTCAGGGTGCAACCGCCGGCGATCGTCGCGGCCTCGGCGCAGGGGTGAACCCGCTGGGCCGTGAAGGTGTCGCCGACGCGGGCGAAATAGCCGTCGCCGGCGCCGCACTTCACCTCGTAGACTGTCAGGCCCTGGGCGTCGCGGCCGACCCGGCGGGCTTGCTGCACGTCACAGGCTGCGGCGTCGGTGCCGGCCAGGACGGTGCGCCATGCGCCAGTCGTTTCCGCGGCGGTGGAGTAGCGGCAGGTGTCCTGCTGCAACGCCAGGTCCCAGCAGGGCGTGGCCTGCCAGGCGCCGCCGGCGTTTTCGAGCCAGTAACCGTCGCGGTCTGCGCAGCCGATCTCATAGATGACGTTGCCGGCGGTACTCTTGCCGATGGCTGAGCCCTGGTCGACGGTGCAGTCGACGCCGGCGGCGCGGGCGTAGGCCGACAGGACCGGCACCGGATTCAAGTTGACCGGCAGGGTGCACTGCTGACCCACGTCGGCGGCGGGATCGCGCAAGCGCGTGGTCTCGGCCTGACCGGCCAGTTCGAGGCAGTTGAAGGTCTGCGGCGGCGTCGAGCTGACGGCGAGGTAGCCGGGTCCTTCGGCGCAGGTCGCTTCATAGGTCGAGTGCTGTTCGGCGGTGACTCCCAACAGGGTCGCTTCCGACACCTGGCAGCTGACGCCGGCGGTGGTCAGGATCGCCTGCGCCGCCGCCCTGTTCTCTTCCGGCGTGGCGGCGGGTGCAGGTTCAGCCTCCTGCTGGTTGCGATTGCGGTTGCGGCGATTCCCGCGCTCGTTGGCCCCGTCGCTCATCCGGCCGGGCAGGACGCGGTCTCCGCGGATGGTGCCGCTGGCGCGGTCGGAGACTTCGTCTCCCCCCCGCGTGTCCGGAGGATCCTGGGCCAGAACGGGCTGGGCCGCGAGCAGGGTCAGCGCCATCGCGCCGCCGATCAGCGCAAGCAACTTCTTGTGGAACACGGTGAAACTCCGGGAAGGGCAATCGTCGGGAAATCCTTGGCCGCCGGTTGTGGCGGGGTCAAGGCGACAGAGTCGAGGGTGCTGGACGGGCCTCCCGGCTTGGGCCTATCCTGCCTAAGTTGCGATTGGAGACGGACTTTGGCGGACGGCGTCGCATTGTCGGACAGCGGGAGGACGTCGCGCGAGGTGCGCGGCCTGATCTATCCGTTCGGCCCGCCGCCCGGGTCCGGCGAGGCTGTAGAAGTCGCGCCCGATATCCTCTGGATGCGGCTGGCGATGCCGATCGCCCTCAATCACATCAACGTCTACGCCGTCCGCGATGGTGAAGGCTGGGCGCTCGTGGACACGGGACTGGACCTGGCCGCGACACGCGAGGAATGGGAGCGCCTTCTGACCGGGCCGCTGGAAGACCGTCCTGTGACCCGGGTCATCTGCACCCACATGCATCCGGATCACATCGGACTGGCCGGCTGGCTGTGTGCGCGGTTCGAGGCGCCGCTCGAGATGGCACGGCTGGAATATGTCACCGCCCGGATGCTGCTGGCCGACACCGGACAGGCCGCACCGGAAGAAGGCGCGGTCTTCTATCGAGCGGCCGGCTGGGATGACGCGCAGGTCGAAGGCTATCGAACGGGGTACGGCCAGTTCGGGCGCTTCGTCTCGCCGATGCCGGCGGGGTTTGCGCGGATGCGCGAAGGCGGTCGGGTCTGGATCGGCGGTCAGGACTGGCGCGTCGTCGTCGGCGAAGGTCACAGTCCGGAGCACGCCTGCCTGTGGCGCGAAGCTGACGGGATCGTGCTGGGCGGGGACCAGATCCTGCCGAAAATCTCATCCAACGTCTCCGTCTGGCCGACGGAACCGGACGCCGACCCTCTGGGGGACTGGCTGGCCTCGCTGAAACGGATGAAGACCGTCTTCCCGGACGAGGTGCTGGTCCTGCCGTCCCACGGGGAGCCGTTCCGCGGCGTGCAGGCGCGTCTTGAGGCGCTGATCCGTGGGCACCTCGCAGCCCTGAAGCGGCTGGAGCGGACCTTGCGTACGCCCTGCCGGGCGGTCGATGTTTTTCCCGCCTTGTTCGCACGCCCGGTCGGCGACGGGGTGCGGAGCATGGCCACGGGCGAGAGCGTGGCGCACCTCAACTACCTGCTCCACCGGGGCCGCGCCTCCCGCAGCCGGGATGCCGACGGCGTGGACTGGTGGACCGCAAACAGACAGGGACCAGCGGCGTGACCGACCACATCCAGACAGAGTTCGCCGGCGGGGTCCTGACCGTGACGCTCGCCCGGCCCGAGAAGAAGAACGCGATCACCCAGGCCATGTACGCCGCCCTGTCGGACGCGGCGGAGCGGGCTCGTACAGACGATAGCGTGCGGGTGCTTCTGTTCCGCAGCCAGGGCGACAGCTTCTCGGCCGGAAACGATATCGCCGACTTCATCGCTCTCGGCTCGCGCGGTCAGCAGCCTCTGGACATGTCGGTGTTCCGCTTCCTCAAGGCGCTGGCGGACCTGGACAAGCCGGCGGTGGCGGCGGTGCGGGGGCGAGCGGTCGGCATCGGCCTGACGCTGCTGCTCCACTGCGACATGGTGGTGGTGGCGGAGGACGCCCTGTTGTCCGTACCCTTCATCAATCTCGCCCTCGCGCCCGAGGCGGCGTCCTCGATGCTGCTGCCGGCGGCGATCGGACACCGCCGGGCGTTCGAGATGTTCGCGCTCGGCGAACCCATCGACGGGCGGACAGCGGTGGCCTGGGGGCTCGCCAATCGTGCGGTCGCGGCTGATCAGGTCGAGGCGACGGCTGCCGAACTTGCCGGCAAATTGGCGGCCCGTGCGCCCAACTCGATCCGCAAGACGAAGAGGCTGATGCGCGACGCCGAGGCCCTGTGGGCGTTGATGCAGCGCGAGGGCGAGGCCTTTGGCAGCCAGATGTCGAGTCCGGAAGCGATGGAGGCTTTCATGGCCTTCAGCCAGAAACGCGCGCCCGATTTCTCGAAATCCGGTTGATTCGCCGGCGCGGGGCCCTTAGGTGCGCGCGCCCATGTCCGCCACGTCCGCCCCGTTTCCCGTTCCGCACATCGATGCGGAACTTCCCGCCGACGTCCTCGCAATTGAGGCGCTGGTGCTGGCCGCCTTCGGCCCGGGCCGCTTCGCTAAAACCGCCGAGCGCCTCCGCGAGCGCGCGACCGTGGCGGTTGGGTTCGTGGCGCGCGATGGCGCGACCTTGCTCGGCTCGGTGCGGCTATGGTCGATCACGGTGGGCGGCCGGCCCGCCCTGTTCCTCGGGCCGATCGCGGTCGCCGCTGACAACCGGAGGGCTGGCTTGGGAGCCGAGCTGGTGCAGGCCTGCCTGACCTGGGCCGCAGACGCGGGACGGGGCGTGCTGCTGGTCGGCGACGCCCCCTATTTCGGCCGCTTCGGCTTCGAGGCGGCGCCGGATGTGCGCCTGCCCGGTCCGGTCGATCCGCGGCGCGTTCTCTGGCGCGGTGAAAGCGCTGCGGCCGGAGCGGTCGTGCCGGCCTGACTTTGGAACGGCGGATAGAGGATTGCCAGCACGGCCGGGAACCTTAAGTCTGCATCCATGCCCGTCCCCGCCGACAGCAAGACTGGACTGGCCTCTGTCGCCGAGGCGGCGCAGCCGCCGGGCAGTGGCCTGCCCCCCGTGCACCTGTGGAACCCGGCCCATTGTGGCGACATCGATATCCTCATCCGGCGCGACGGGACGTGGCTGCACGAAAACTCGCCGATCAGCCGACCCGAACTCGTGCGCCTGTTCTCGACTGTGCTGCGCAAGGACCCCGACGGTTATTGCCTCGTCACCCCAGTCGAGAAGCTGACGATCCGGGTCGAGGATCTGCCGTTCCGGGCGGTTGCTGTGGCCGGGGTGGAAGGCACCCTGTCGTTCACGACGGATGTCGGCGATGTGGTCGAGGCCGGGCGGGATCACCCGATCCGGGTAGACACGGACCCTGTTACGGGCGAGCCGTCGCCCGCCCTGCACATCCGTGCGGATCTCTGGGCCCGCATCGTCCGGCCGGTGTTCTATGAGCTGGTTGAACGGGCGAAGGTCGAGGAGGACCGACTAGTGGTCCGCTCTCGCGGCGAGGCGTTCGCGCTCGGCCCGCCCGGAGCCGACGTCGCATGAGCCTCATCTCTCTGCGCCAGAGGCTTGTCGAACGGCTTTCACCGGCCTCGAGCTGGCGGCCGGATGGCGTTCCGTTGCGGTCCGATTTCGATCTGAACCCCGACACGGCCCGGCCCGGCCAGACGCTGCGGCCGGCGGCCGTGCTGGTTCCGGTCATTGCCCGGCCCGAAGGCGCGACGGTGCTGTTGACGCGCCGCTCCGACAGCCTCGCCAGTCACACGGGGCAGATCGCCTTCCCCGGCGGGCGGCTCGATCCCGGCGAAACCGCCGCCCAGGCCGCCCTTCGCGAGGCATGGGAAGAGGTGGCGCTGGCGCCCGACAGCGTCGAGGTGCTGGGGATCGGCGACGGGTACGAAACCGTCACCGGATTCTTGGTCACGCCCGTGGTCGGCTGGCTGACCGAATCGCCGGTGGTGTTCCCGTCGCCCGACGAGGTCGCCGAGGTGTTCGAGGCGCCGTGGGACTTCCTCATGGACCCGGCCAACCATCGCCGCGACTTCTATGATCCCGAAAGCGGCCCGCGGCGCTGGTTCTGGGCCATGCCGTGGCGCGAGCGCTACATCTGGGGCGCGACGGCCGCCATCGTACGGGCGCTGCGCGCGCGGCTCTACGGCGACGAGGGCGAAGCCGCCGCCGCCGTCGACGAAGACGCCGCGTGACGCACCGCCTCTCAGACCAGCCATGGCTGACCGCCGCAGCCACACGCGCCGTGATGGCCGCGCTTGAAGCCTCCGGAGGGCCGGGCTGCGCCCGTTTCGTCGGCGGCTGCGTGCGCAATGCCCTGATCGGGCGACCTGTGGCCGACATCGACATCGCCACCACCCTGAGGCCGGAAGAAACTGAGCGAGCCATCCGGGCGGCCGGGCTGAAGGCCGTCCCGACCGGCATCGCCCATGGCACGGTCACGGCCGTGGCGGAGCGCAGACCGTTCGAGATCACCACCCTGCGCCGCGATGTCTCGACTGACGGGCGCAACGCCACAGTGGCTTTCACCGGCGATTGGGCCGAGGACGCCGCCCGTCGCGACTTCCGCCTCAACGCCCTCTACGCCGACGCAGAGGGGCAGGTGTTTGATCCCACAGGGAAGGGCGTCGCTGACGCGCTGGCCGGTCGGATCGTCTTCGTCGGCGATCCCGAGACCCGCATCCGCGAGGACTTCCTGCGCGTCCTGCGCTTCTTCCGCTTCCACGCCTGGTACGGGCGCGGGGAGCCGGACGCCGCGGCGCTCGCCGCCTGCCGCGACCTCGCTCCCGGTATGAGCCGCCTTTCGGCGGAGCGGGTCTCCAGCGAGCTGATGAAGCTGCTGTCGGCGGAAAATCCCCGCGCCGCCGTGGCCGCCATGGCCGAGGCCGGCGTGCTCGCGCAGGTGTTGCCGGAGGCGCGCCTCACGCCCCTGTTCGAGGCCGCGGTCGTGCAGGGCGCCGAACCCGTGGTTCGGCTGATGATGCTGCTCCCGCCTGATGACGCCGTCGTCCGGGAAGCCTCCGCCCGGCTGCGCTTCCCCAACGCCACGCGCGACCGGTTGGTCCACGCCGCTCTGGTGCTCCCCGCCATCAGCCTGTCGATGACCGATCGGCAGGCTCGCTCCGCCCTGTATGGCCACGGCGCGCGGGCCTTCTCGGACGCGGTCCGCCGCCGGTGGGCCGAGGCTCCGGACCGGGCCGTCGACGCCCGAAGGCTGCTGGCGCTCGCGGAGGGCTGGACACGGCCGCCGTTGCCGGTCGGCGGACGGGATCTCGCCAGGCTGGGCGTCGAACCGGGTCCGGAGACCGGTCGCCTGCTCAAGGCCTTCGAGGAGGCGTGGGTCGCCGACGACTTCCCCGCCGCCGGGCACGCGGAGCGGTTGCGGGCCCTGGTCAGTCAGCAGCGCGGGTGAACTCCGTCACCACCGGGCGATGGTCGGAACCATTCGGGCGGCCAAGCCGACGGCGCACGAAGGCGAGATCCGGCGTGGCGTAGACCTGATCGATGGTCATGGCGAGTGCGGCGGGCGCGGCGGCAGGCCAGGTGCCGGGAAACCCCGGCGCCGGATGCAGGCCGAGGTCGCGCCTCACCTGCTTGCCAATGCGGGCGCTCGACACGCTGTTGAAGTCGCCCGCGACGACGACCGGCCCGGTCAGGCCATCGACCACCTTCTGCAGGCTTATGGTCTGGCTGATCTGGCCCCACTGTTCCTGGAAAGGCCACGGCCGGGTCAGATGAACGCCTACGATGTTCAACCGGCCCAACGGAGTCCGCGCCACGGCCGCGACTGCGTGAAGGCCATCGGGAGGGTCGGCCAGGGCCGTCAGTGGATAGCGGGAGCCGATCACCGACCGGGATGGCCCCCGTGTCTGGTCCATCCGCATCGAGGCGGCGCGATGGGGATAGCCTTCCAGCACCTCATCGATCCGGGTTGCGGCGTCGCGGCCGAGTTCGATCAGCACCACCACATCGGCGTCGGCCTCTTCGATCGAGGCGCGGATCGCGGCGACATCGTCGTTCAGATAGTAGAGATTGGCCGAGTACAGCCGCACGACCGGTGCGCGCGCATCGGCCTCCGGCCCGGCGGGAAACCACTGCGGGCCGACGGCTATCAGCAGGGCAAGGCACGCCGCCAGCCCGTGGAGGGCCGCGACCTTCAGCCGGGTCAGGAGCAGCAGCAGGCTCAACACCGCTGTCGCGACCAACGCCGGCGCGGTGAACTGGGCGAGGATATCGAACCAGCGATGGCCGATGCCGCCCACCGCAAAGAGTCCAAGGCCCAACGGCGCCGCCAGCGCGAGTCGGATCAGGACATCGACCCTGCCGGTGGGCGTCCAACGTCGCCGCCACCCTCGCAGGCCTTGCCTGAATTGTTGAACGGGCGGCGTCATGGCGCGTTACGGTCTCGCTTCGGGAGGGCTGAATGGCAAGACGAACCATCGGCGATATCGAGAAAATCTGGACCAATGTCGAGGGCGTGAAGAAGCTCTCGGATCGGGCGGTGGGCATCGGTCCATTCGGCATCGGCCTCGACGGCCTGCTGACGTGGGTGCCGGTGGTGGGTACGGCCTACACCCTCGGCGCGGCCGGCTGGCTGCTGATCCAGGCGGCGCGGGTCAAGGCCTCGCCGGCCACCGTGGTTCGGATGCTGGGCTACCTCGGGCTGGACAGCCTGACGACGGCCGTGGGGGAGGTGCCGTTTCTAGACTTCGTGCCCAGCGTGGTCGACGTGTTGTTCCCCGGCCACCTGATGGCGGCGAAGGCGCTGCAGAAGGACATCGAGACCACCCACTGGGTCGAGGCCAGCGAACGGGAGGCGCGGGCGTCTGGCGAGCACGAACGGCACGTGGCCGAGATGCGGCGCAGGGGCGGGCTGCGGCGGGTGGCCTATCTGCACGACTGACCACCGTTATCGAGTGCTGGCATTTCGGCGCCAGTCCGCAATCTTTTCCGACCCAAGTCTCTGATCTGACACGACATGACGCGCGGCCGAGCGTCCTGAACGCGCCGCAGGAGCGGGCGGGCGCAGACTGATCTCCGAAGAGTTTTCGGAGACTTTCAATGAGCGATGACCAGACCGCCCGCCTCGGCCTTCCCTATCTGGCGGCGGGCCAGATGCAGAAACATGTAACGCTGAACGAGGCCCTGACCCGGCTCGACGCCGTGGTCCAGACGGCTGTCGTCAGCCGTACGGAGCCCACCCAGCCGGCGGCTCCGCCGGACGGCGCCCTGTACATCCTGCCCGCGGATCCGGCCGGAGCCGCATGGAGCGGCCGGCCCGAGGGAGCGTTGCTCCGTGCCGAAGCGGGCGGCTGGACCGTCGTCGAGGTTCCGGAGGGGCTGGTGGCCCTGGTGCTCGACGCCGGCGAGGTGGTGGTGCGCGAAGGCGGGGGCTGGGTCCCGCTCGGCGAACGTCTGGACGTGATCCAGAGTCTGACCCGGCTCGGTCTCGGAACGACCGCGGACGCGCTCAATCCGTTCTCGGCCCGCCTCAACAAGGCCCTGTGGACCGCGCTGGAGGGCGGCGACGGAGGTGACGGCGACCTACGTCTGACCTTCAACAAGGAAGGACCCGCCGATGTCCTGTCGCTGCTCTTCCAGAGCGCTTGGGCCGGGCGCGCCGAGCTCGGGCTGATCGGCGACGAAGACCTGAGGCTGAAGGTCAGCGCCGACGGCTCGACCTGGCGGAACGTCTGGGCCGTGGATCGAGCCTCGGGACGGGTCAGCTTCGACGTGGGCGCCACGCGGCGCGCGGTGACGGTCCTGACGGCCAATGGCAGCTACGCCGTGCCGGCTTGGGCGCGGACGATCGAGGCCGTAGCCATCGGCGGCGGCGGCGGAGGAGGATCGGGGGCGTTCGGCGCCGTCGGGTCGCGGTTCGGCGGCGGCGGCGGCGGCGCGGGCGGCGTCGGCCGCGGAGTCTGGCCGGCCGACCAGTTGGCGTCAGGCCTGAGCGTGGCCGTGGGCGCTGGTGGCGCGGGCGGAGTCGCGACGGCAGGGGCCGGTGGCGGCGGTTCGGCCATCTACCTGGGCTCGACGATCCTGCTGGTCGCCACGGGCGGGGGCGGCGGCGGCGTGGGGGGAGCCGTCAGTGGCGCGGCCGGTGTCGCGGGGGCCGGTGTTCCCAACTCCAACGGAGGCGGAGCCTCCAGCGTCACAGCCACGGCGGCGGCCGGCAAGAGCCTCGACCGACCGGATGCGTCCGGCGGAGGCGGCGGCGGGGGCGGTCTCGACGGTGCGGGAACTGTCCGCTCGGGCGGGGCCGGTGGCGACGGCGGCGTGCTGGCGCTCAAGGCGATCGGCGGCGCGGGCGGGGCGGGAGCGCCGGGAGCAGCCGGGTCGGCGTCACCCCTGCCGACGCTCTATTGGGCCGGTGGCGGTGGCGGCGGTGGCGGATCTACAGCTTCGGGCGGCGGTCATGACGGTGGCGGCGGCGGTTCGGCCGGCGGCGGCGGCGGTGGCGGAGGAGCTGGTGAAACCGCGGGTGGCGCTGGCGGCCCGGGTGCGGCCGGCCGTGTCTGGCTGATCGCCCAAGGATGAGCGCCATGACCCGACACCGCAATCAGGTCGATCCCATCCTGCTGGACTTCGATGCCTGGGAGGCCCCGGTCCGCCTCTCGGACGACGATTTCTATGCCGAGGTGGGCGCCCAGCGCCGCCTTCGCGGCCGTCCCGTCGACGAGCGGGAGGACGAACGATGAGCGAGCCGACCGACACCCCGGTCACGCCTTCTCCGCTGGCGGAAGGCCGCTGGCTTTGGCGCAGGCTCTATGTGTTCGCCAGCACCGGCGCCGGTTGGCTGCTGCTGGACCGCCTGATCGCCCTGACTCCGCCGGAGGCGGCGCTTCCGCTGGCCAAGGGGCTGATGGCCCTGCTGGCCCTGACCATGATCCTGTATCTTGTCGCGCCGACGGCCCAGCAGCTGATTGCCAGCCTCCGATCGCTGCGGCCGCCGTCGGGCGGGGAGGGACGCTGATGGGTTTCCGTCTCTCCACACGCTCGCTGAAGCGGCTGGACGGGGTTCATCCCCGGCTGGTCGCCCTGGCGCGCGAGGCCATCGCCCTGAGCCCTGTCGACTTCATGGTCACCGAAGGTTTGCGGACGAAGGAACGGCAGATCGCGCTGGTCCGGGCCGGCGCCAGCCGCACGAAACACTCCCGCCACCTGACCGGCCACGCCATCGACATCGCGGCCATGGTCGATGGTCAGGTGCGTTGGGACTGGCCGCTTTATCCGCGCATCGCCGCAGCCTTCAAGGCGGCGGCCGCCCGACAGGGAACGGCCATTGTCTGGGGCGGCGACTGGCCGACGCTGCGGGACGGACCTCACTTCGAACTCGACCGGAAGGTGTTCCCATGAGGATCCCCGTCCTGCCGTTCATGCTGAAGCCGGCCGGCTGGTTGATTGCGGGCCTCCTCGCGGTCGCTGCGCTCATTCTCCTCGTGCAGACGCTGGGATTCCGCTGGGACCCGTTCGATCGTACCCACCGGAGGCTGGAGGCGGCGGAGGTCCGCGCCGAGATGGCCGAGGCCCACGCGGCCACCCGCCGTCTCGAGGTCGCCGGCGCCGCCGTTCAGGCCCGCCGTCTCGAAACCCATCATCGACAGGCCCTGGATCTCGGCCGGGCCACCGCCCGCGCCGAGGCCGGGGCGAGGAGCTCCAATGACGCTGAACAACCCCTGGATCAGGCTCGCGCCGCTCGCCTTGCTGGGCATGATCGCGAGCTGTGCCGCCTCGCCCCCGGCATCTGCGCCGCCCCCGAGGCTGAACCTGCCGTCGGTGGTCACGACACCCTGCCGGCTGGACCGACTGCCGGAACGGCCGACCCTGCCTGACTTCGAGGTCTCCTATATAGCTCGGGGCCAACGACTCGCGGAATGCGATGCGGCGCGCGCCCTGGCGGTGGAGACCCTGCTGACCGAGCGGGCGCTGCAGGACCGCTGGCGCGCAGAAGCGGCGCCGCGCCCTTGAGCTCGCCCTGCGCGAGTCCAGGCACCTTCTGCCGGGCCAGGCGGCAAATCCTGCCGGGCCCCCGGCACATTCTGCCGGGCGGCGGACGTGCTTAACAGGATCTAACCTAGCGAATTCAACGAAACTCGCCGTGGCACGGGGGATCCGGCGCTGGTCCCGTCCTTGCTGCGATGCAGCCGAGCAAAATGCTCCCGGCAGCCAAAATGGCGCCGGACACCTTGAAAGAAGGACTACGTGCCATGGCGCTGAACAGCGTTAACACGAACGTGGGCGCGATGATCGCCCTGCAGAACCTCTCGGTCACCAACAGCCAACTGAGCACGGTTCAAAACCGCATCAACACCGGCAAGATCGTCTCGTCCGCCAAGGACAACGGCGCTATCTACGCCATCGCTCAGGGACAGCGCGCTGAAATCGGCGCCCTGAACGCGGTCAAGGACAGCCTGAACCGCGGCCAATCGGCCCTGGACGTCGCCCTCTCGGCTGGTGAGTCGGTCGCCGACCTGCTCAGCCAGCTGAAGGAAAAGGCCCTCGCGGCCACCGACAAGAGCCTGACGACCTCGGCTCGCTCGGCCCTGAATGAAGACTTCAAGGCCATTCGTGACCAGATCGCCACCGTGGTGTCGAACGCCAAGTTCAACGGCGTCAATCTGCTGGACAACTCGACCGGCACCAACGGCTACAAGGCCCTCGCCAACACAACCGGCTCCACCATCAAGGCCGCGGGTGAAAACCTGTCGCTGGGCGGCGCCAACGTGACGGTTGCGGCCACCACGACCATCGGCACCTCGACCCTGGCCACCACGGCCCTGGGGCTGGTCAACGCCTCGATCGACAATGTTTCGGCCTCCCTGGCTCGCCTGGGCACCGGCTCCAAGTCGTTCGGGACCCACCTGACCTTCGTCGGCAAGCTGCAGGACACCATCGAAGCCGGTGTCGGCAACATGGTCGACGCCGATCTGGCCAAGGAAAGCGCCCGACTGCAGTCTCTGCAAACCAAGCAACAGCTCGGTGTGCAGGCGCTGTCGATCGCCAACTCCTCGACCTCCATCCTGCTCGGACTGTTCCGCTAAGGATCGACCGGAAGGGCGGGGCCTCGCGGCTCCGCCCGACCGATCCGGGCCGCACCACGGAGACGCCGGCTAACCGCCGGCGGAAGGAGAGATGCAGAGCAATGCCAAGATAGACCCCATCGGCGCCGGCGCCGTTCCGCCCGCCGCCGCGTCCACCGCGAGCGGCGATTTCCACGATTCCCGGTTCGCGCAGGAGGCCGAGCGCGCCGCCCGCTACCGGCTGATAATCGAGGAGGGGCCGCAGTCTGGGTCCTTTATCTACAAGACGCTGGACCGGATTACCGGCGAGGTCGTCAAGCAACTGCCCCGCGAACAGGTCGTCGACCTGATGCAGGCGGTCGAGTACAGCGCCGGCTCGGTGATCGACACCAAGGCCTGACGCACCAGCGTAACTGCAATATACCGCCGCGCAGGAGCGATCTGCGCGGTTGAAACGCGTGGTTAGCGGCCGTTAACCATGTGTGCACGGTTCGCCCCATAGCCTTGGCCAAACCTTGAGGGCCGAGTCGGATGACGAACAGCGTCCATACCAACACTTCCGCCGCGATCGCGCTGCAGAATCTGACGCGCACCAATGAGCGGCTGGGCGACGTCCAGAGCCGGATTTCGACCGGGCTGAAGGTCCAGGGCGCGAAGGACAACGCTGCCATCTGGGCCATCGCCCAGCAGCAGCGGGCGGATGTCGGGGCGCTGAGCGCCGTCAAGCAGAGCCTCGACCGGGCCACCTCGATTGCCGACGTGGCGCTGTCGGCGGGCGAATCGGTCTCCGACCTGCTGAACCAGCTCAAGGAAAAGGTCGTCGCGGCGAAGGACACGTCGCTGAAGACCCAGTCGCGCGAACTGCTCAACGCCGACTTCCAGGCCCTTCTGAAGGCGATCGCCTCGGCCGTGGACAATGCGACCTTCGATGGCGGCAACATTCTTAACGGGACGCTGACCTCGGGCATTCGCTTCCTCGCCAACGCCGACGCTACCTCGTTCGTGACGTTGTCGGCCAAGGATCTCAGCCTGAGCGGCTCGATCATCGAGCTGTCGATGTCGGACAGCCTGCTGACGATCACCGGCGCGACCCAGGCCCTGACCCGGCTCGACAACTCGATCACCCAGCTGAACGCCTCGCTCGGCGAGATCGGCGCCCAAGCCAAGCAGATCGAGGCCCACAACAGCTTCGTGACGAAGCTGGTCGACACGCTGGAATCCGGGATTGGCAATCTCGTCGACGCCGACCTCGCCAAGGAAAGCGCGAGGTTGCAGGCATTGCAGGTTCAGCAGCAGCTGGGCGCGCAGTCGCTGTCGATCGCCAACCAGGCGCCGCAGGTCATCCTGTCGCTGTTCCGGGGCGGATAGGCCTCAGATCCGGCCGGCCCCCGGGCGGCCAATGTAGACGGGCGCAGGCCTCCGCCGTTGGGCGCGGTGGCCGAATCCGTACAGGGCGAGCAACGATCTCAGGGCTTCGACGAAGGCAGACATGACGCACGTCTCCTGCTTCAACGGCGAGGGTTCAACCGTCGCCGGCGGTCATTGTTCCCTGAGTCGCGCTCGGAGTCGCTCTGCGGACGGATGTTAAGACCTCATTACGCCCGTCCCGTCACACTCGCGGCCGGGAGCCCGGCGTGATCAACAACAGCTATCTTCTGGGATTGTTCGGCGGCACGGCGCCGTTGGCGCTGGACGCGACGACGGCCGCCACGCTGAGGCAGGCCGCGCGAAAGCAGCCGACGCCGCCGTGGTCCACCAGCGTTGACCCTCCCAAGGCGGACGCCCTCGTGCGTGCGGCACTCGGCGGCCGGAAATTCATCAACGAAGACGCCGCCCAGCTCGACACCAGAACGGCGTCTGCGGACTACCGGAAGCTCTTCGCCCTCTATCAGGGGCTCGACACGCTCAACGCCCTGGTCAACCGGTCGGCGACGAAGGGCGTCAGCAGTCTCGAACTGGCGCAACTGGGCAAGCGCTTCTCGGCGGGGCTGGCCGAGGTCGGATCATGGCTGTCCACCGCGGAGTTCGAGGACATCCGCATGGTCCAGGGCACGTCGAAAATGACGAGCAAGACCACCGCGGCGGTGCCGCGCGATAGCGCCCGGTCGATCACGGGCCCGATCCACGAGGGCTCGGTCGATTCGCCGGTGGCCGCTTTCCAAGGCGATACCCGCTTCAGCATCACGATCAAGGTGCCGGTCGGGATCGACGGTTCACAGACGACGGCGGTGCCGATCGATCTCGCCGACTTGGGCGGGACGCCGCGCACGCTCGGCGCCGTCCTAGACCACATCAACAGCAAGCTGGAAGCGGCCGGATTCCAGACCCGGATCGGGCGCGAGCAGATCAAGGCCGAGGCCAAGACCATTCAGGTGAACGGCAAGGCGGTGACTCTGCCGGCAGGGCCGGACAAATGGGCCCTGGTCATCCGCGGCACGTCGACGGAGACTGTGGGTTTCACCGCCCCGGAAGCGTCCGACGCCGTATACGTGGTCCAGTCGGCCGGCGCCGAAGGCGGAGCCCAGCTGCTGAAATTCCAGAGCGACGGCGGGACGGCGGCCCAGCCCACAGGCGGCGGTGTTGGGGAAACCCAATGGGTCGCGGGGCGGCTGTCGCAGGACGCGCTGCCCTCCGGCGTCGAGAACGTCCGCGCCAGCGCCACGGGGCCTGACGGTTCGCTGTGGATTGTGGCGGATGTCACGGCGGGGCCCGACACCCAGCCAATCAAGGGTCTGCGGGACGTAGCCCTGATGAAGTACGACACGGCCGGTCGGTTGGTGGCGACCCGGACGCTCGGTGCGGCGTCTACCGCTAACGGTTACGCCATCGCGATCGATGCGAACGGCGACGTGGCGGTGGCGGGATCCGTCACCGGCGCGCTCAACACCACGGCGGCCGATGCGGGCAAGACCGGTGATGTCGCCGAGGTCGCCGACAGCTTCGTCACGGTGTTCGACAAGGAAGGCTTCGAGCTCTGGAGCCAGCGCCGTGGCGCCCGCGCCGCCGACGAGGCGACATCGGTCAGCTTTGGCGCCGACGGAACCGTCTATATCGGCGGCCGCGCGAAATCGGCCGTGACGGGCGCTGCCGCGGTCGGCGGCTGGGACGGCTATGTCCAGGCCTTCAAGGCGGGAGAGCCGTACCCGACCGCCGGCATCGTCTCCAAGGCCATAGCTGCGACCCAGTTCGGGACGAGCAGCGACGACAGTGTCGACGCGGTGACGGTCGACGGCGCGAACCTCTACACGGCCGGCGTCGAGAACGGCCGCGCCGTCGTGCGCCACTTCACCCTCGACGCGGAGGGCGTCCCGACGCTGGCGTCGGCCCGTGACCTCGGGGAGATCAGTGGCGAGATCTGCGGGGTCGCGGTCTCGGGAGGACAGGTCGTGGTCACCGGCGCGAGCCGCGACAGCGGCCTGTCAGCGGGAACCGCGACCACGGCTCACTCCGGAGGCCGGGATGTCTTCGTAACGGTCCTGTCGGGGGATCTCACCTCCTCGGCCGCCGATCGAACGACCTGGTACGGCGGGGCGGGGGAGGATAGCGCCGCCGACGTCAAGGTTCATAACGGCAAGGTCTGGATCACAGGCGTGGCCGATCGCGATCCAGTGGCGGATGCAGAGGATCCGACCAGAGGGTATCTGGTGCGGCTCGACCCTCTGACCGGGGCGGTCGAATACGAGAAGACCTGGTCCGGCGATGGCGACCAGGCGCGTCCGTTGACTCTGGCCGTGGCCTCCGGCGGCGCCAGCGTCCTGGACCGGTTGGGCCTGCCCCAAGGCGAGATCGACCAGAGCGATTCGAAACGTCTGATCGACGCGACCTCGCTTCGTGTCGGCGACCGGTTCTATATCAGCCCGGCCGACGGTGGCCGTTCGGTCTCGGTCACTATCGCCGCCAAGGACACCCTCGCCACACTGGCCCGCAAGATCGAGATAGCCTCGAATGGCAAGCTCAAGGTGACGGTGGCTTCCGAAGGCGGCTCGGTGACCGGCAAGGAGGGCGAGATCACCACCACCACCGGCGGCTTCCAGCGCCTGTCGATCATGGCGCGCGATGGAAAGTCCGGCGCGGTGCTGACCGCCGGAGAGACCGGCCGCGACGCCTTGGCAGGCCTCGGTCTTTCATCCGGCTATATCGGCGCCTCGGCGGGCGACGATGTGCGCAAGACCTTTGGCCTCGATCTGCCGGGCAGCCTTCGCCTCACTGACGCCGCGTCGATCAAGACCGCCGGCGAACGCCTGCAGGCGGCCATGAAGGCGGTCCGCGACGCCTACCGCTCGCTCGACCCGGGCGCCAGCGCCTCCGCCGCCGCCAATGGCCCGGTTCCGGCCTATCTGACCAACCAGCTGGCCAACTATCAGGCGGCTCTCGCGCGTCTCGGCGGCTAGGGCGATCAAGGACGAAGGTCGTTGACGCGGCATGGCCCGCCGGGGTTATTGGACTCTCCAGCCGCGCGAGCCTTCCATGCCCCAGGACAACCGCACACTCATCGCCATCGGAGCCGGCGTGGCGGTTGTGGCCGCCGTGGCGATCGCGCTGGTCTTTTCGGCGGGACGCGACCGCGATTCCGCCCCGCCGCCCGCCGCGCAAGGTGGGCTGACGGTCGATGTCGCCGACGCGCCTGAGCTGAACACGACCCGCGAACTGCGTTGCTATGTCGACGGGCAGTTCGCCGGCATGGCGACGCTGGCCGACTGCGCCCGCCGCAACGGGGTGGCGACGGATGCTCTCGATGTCGGCGTCGACGAAACGGGAGCGCTGGTCGCCCTGCCGGCCGCGCCTGTGATCGAACCGCCGGCGGATGTCGCCACCGCAGAGCCGGAGCCCGCGCCCGGAGCCATTGAGCCGGGCCAGCCCGAACAGCCGCCGGTGCAGACCGCCTCGGGCGCCCAGTGCCTGCGCCACACCGGGGCCGACTGGCGCGCCCTGTCCTCGAACATGACCCTCAACGCCTGTGTGCAGGCGCTCTACTCCGGCACCTGCGTTCGCCCCGGCGACGCGCTCTACGGTCGTTGGGGCAACACGACCCTGAGGCTCGTGCCCCGGCGAGTGGAACAATCGCCCGACAACAATCGCTTCCGCACCCTCGTCGAACAGGATCGAAGCTGCCAGTTCCCGGATCTCCGTTGATGACTCGTGTCTCCTTTCTGCTGGCGATCGGCGCCGGCGCGGCAGCCGTCGCGGCCTGCAGCCAGTCGGTCGAGGCTCCGTACGAGCCGGGCGTCTGTTTCGCCGTGGAGGCCGGCGCCGAGGGCGAAGCGCCTGTTTTCAACAAGCTGGCAGAGGATCAGCCGCAGCTCGAACATTGCGCCGCGCGTCTCGAGGAGATGCGGCTGAACTTCCTGCGCCATGGCGGCAGCCGCCAGGAGATCACCGGCGCCTACCAAGGTCAGTACCTCTTTATCGACCGGGAGGGGATATGGGTCAGCAAGTCGCTGGATGGGCCCCGTTTCATCTTCATGGCCCGGACCGGAGACGGGCGCCTCGCCTGGCCGGGCGCTATTTCAAGAGACGAGTCCGGCAGGCCGGTCGGTGTAGCGGCGCCTTCTGAGCCGCCGTCGGCGCCTGCAGCAGGGCAGTAGAGAACAAAACTGGAACATTTGTCCGCAATCGACTAGGTTGCGGCGGAGAAATCAACCGGCCAGCGACGAAGCACGTCAGGGCCTACAAAAAGGATTCGGTGATGGCGGGCAGCGTCAACAAGGTCATTCTGGTCGGCAACCTGGGCAAGGACCCGGAAATCCGCACGCTCAACTCCGGCGAACGCGTCGCCAACCTGTCGCTCGCGACGTCGGAGCAGTGGCGCGACAAGGCGACCGGCGAACGCAAGGAGAAGACCGAGTGGCATCGCGTGGTCATCTTCAACGAGAACATCGTCAAGGTGGCTGAGAATTACCTGAAGAAGGGCTCGACGGTCTACGTCGAGGGTTCGTTGCAGACCCGCAAGTACGAGCAGAATGGGGTCGAGAAATACACCACCGAGATCGTGCTGCAGAAGTTCCGCGGCGAACTGACGATGCTGGGCGGCCGCGACGGCGGCGGGGCTCCGCGCGGTGGAGACGACGACTATTCGTCTGGCTTCTCGACGGGCGGCGCCAACAAGCCGAGCGGCCCCAAGGAAAGCTACGACCTGAACGACGACATCCCGTTCTAGGGCCGGTCTCCTGCGGGTCGAAACGGTCGGTTACCGCCTTTGAGGGGCGGAGCGTTGCTGGGCGTGGCATAGGCGTCCTGTGATCACTCCCGACAAGCCGCACAGCCCGCTCAGCCTCATTGAAATCGCCGCCATCGTAGCGGTGGTGGTGATCTGGGGAGTCAACAACGCCGCGGCCAAGCTGGCTACGGAGACCATGCCGCCGCTGCTGGTCGGCGCCTTGCGCTTCGCCATCGCGGCGATCTGCCTGGTCCCGTTCGTGCGCCCGCCGTTTCCGAACTGGAAGAGCCTGCTGATCATCGTCGGGCTTGGCGGGCCGGTTCATTACGGCCTGATCTATGTGGCCTTCTGGCTGGCGCAGGATGTCAGCCCGGTGTCCGTGGCGGCGCAGCTGTGGGTGCCGTTCACCGCCCTGTTCGCCTTCATCCTACTGCGCGAGCGTCTGTCGCGGTACGCACTGATCGGCATGGGCGTCGCTTTCGCGGGTGTCGCGTGGATGACCTTGGACCCGCACGCCATCACCGACTGGAAAGCCATCCTCGTTGGGATTGCGGCCAGCGCGGCCTGGGCCATGACGACGGTGATCGCCCGGCGGACGACCTCCATTCCGCCGCTCAAGATGCAGGGCCTGCTGGCGCTGGTGGCCCTGCCCACCCTGGCCTTCGGTTCGGCGGTGTTCGAGCGAGGGCAGGTGCAGGCGATCCAGGACGCAGACGCCCTGGTGTGGGCCTGCGTCGTTTGGGCCGGGCTGGTGTCGTCCGTGCTGGCCACAACCCTGGTCTTCTGGCTGGTCCAGAAGCGTGAGGCCGGACGGGTCACGCCTTACCTTCTGGCCACGCCGGTGGTCTCGATCCTGATCGGATGGCTGTTCATGGGCGACGTGCTGACGCCGCAGATTCTCACCGGCGCGACCCTGACTATCGCCGGCGTGGCCGTCGTGGCTCTGGCGGAGCGGGGCTTGAGAGCCGGGGCGGCCAAGGCCTGAACGCAAGAAAGGCCCGGATGCCGGTCGCATCCGGGCCTTTCATGTGCGTGACCGGAACCCTACAGGCCGGGGAGCTTGAACCCGGTGTCGCGGCGCGGCGCGATCACGATGCCGGCGCGGCCGCCGGTCAGCGCCTGCAGCCGCGCGTATTCGCTGGCGGCGTCGATAGTGACGGCGCCGTTGGCGGTCTGGGTGGTCGTCGGCGCCTGAGAAGCCGCGTCGTCACGACGCCAGAACAGGATGCGATTGGCCCAGCCCTCCTCCTTGTGGGCCAGATCGCCGAACTCGTCGTCGATCACGTAGCGGGCGAGGGGATCGGCCCGGTCGCCGCCGGCCTGGGAGACCAGAACCTGCTCGCCGGGCGAACGGGTCACCGCCTGCCGCTGACCCAGAAGGATCTGGCGGGCGGCCGATTCAGGAGCCAGCTCCTGCGGGCGCGGCTGGCCCGGCGCCGGCGGACGCAGGCCATACTCCGGCGGCACGGTCAGCGGCGCGGTCGACACCGTCAGAAACTCGTCAGGCGTCACCTTGGTCAGGCCGATGCTCTGGCGCATGCTGCTGCATCCGCCCAGCACGAGGGCCGAGGCGGCGAGAGTCAGGACGGCGGTGCGGGTGAGGCGCATGGACAATCTCGGCTGGGCGCGCCCGGAAGCGCGCGCGTAAACCCTAGAGGAAGCGGCTGATTACGACTTTTCGGCGGCGACGCCAACCTTGGCCGCCCTTTCGGACAGGATGCTGTCGAGGATGAGCAGGATCACCCCGATAGTGATGGCGCTGTCGGCGACGTTGAACACCCACGGAAAGACGCCGGTGCCGGAAAAGTCGAGGAAGTCGACCACGAAGCCGAAGCGAATGCGATCGATCACATTGCCGATGGCGCCGCCCATTATCAGGCCGATGGCGCTGACCAGCAGGCGGCGATCGGCCTTCAAGGCCCACCAGCCCAGAACGCCGGCGACGGCGACCGAGAAGACGCTGAGCATCCATCGCGCCGAGCCGTCGCCGAACAGGCCGAAGCTGACCCCCTCGTTATGCACCAGGGTGATGTTAAAGATCGGTGCCCAGATCGGGTGCGACTGGCCCTCGAAGCGCAGGCCAAGCCCGTTCAGGACCCAGGCCTTGGTCAATTGGTCGACGACGATGATCAGGAGGGCGAAGCCGTAGGCCGCCAGGGCGATGCGTGGGATTTTCATTCGGGTCGCTGAAAGGTGAGACCGTCCGGTTAGCAGGCGGCGCGCCGGGCGCGAAGGGGCAATCGTGTCGCGTCGAGCCGGGCCGGCGTCCGGGGTTGCCGGGGGCGATGCGAGCCGTCAAATGTCAAGGT
>NZ_DASPNO010000078.1:0-7883 GCF_035626535.1 Brevundimonas sp. | reverse complement strand
GCTGGTCTACGTAGCATGGTCTCTACTTCTCCAGCATCGGCATCTTGATCCCGTGCCGCTTCGCCGCTGCGATGGCTTCCTCGTACCCCGCGTCCGCGTGGCGCACGATGCCCATGCCGGGATCCGTGGTCAGGACCCGTTCAAGCCGCCGCGCCGCCTCGGGCGTTCCATCGGCCACGATGACCTGCCCGGCGTGCTGGCTGTAGCCCATTCCCACGCCGCCCCCATGGTGGAACGAGACCCAGGTTGCGCCGCCCACCGCGTTGATCATTGCGTTCAGGATCGCCCAGTCGGAAATGGCATCCGAGCCGTCCTTCATCGCCTCGGTCTCGCGGTTCGGACTCGCCACCGACCCGCTGTCCAGATGGTCCCGCCCGATGACGATCGGTCCCGACAACTCGCCCGACGCCACCATGTCGTTGAACATCAGTCCGGCGCGGTGGCGGTCGCCCAACCCGATCCAGCAGATGCGCGCCGGAAGCCCCTGGAAGGCGATGCGCTCGCCCGCCATGTCCAGCCAGCGGTGCAGGCCGGCGTTGTCCGGAAACAGCGTCTTCATCGCCGCGTCGGTCTTGCGGATATCCTCCGGATCGCCGGTCAGCGAGGCCCAGCGGAACGGCCCGATGCCGCGGCAGAACAGGGGGCGGATGTAGGCCGGCACGAACCCCGGGAAATCGAAGGCGTTCTCGACGCCCTCGTCGAAGGCCACCTGGCGGATATTGTTGCCGTAGTCCGTTGTCGGCACGCCCTGCGCATGGAAATCGAGCATCGCCTGCACGTGTACGGCCATGGATTTGCGCGCCGCGGCCTCGACGGCGGCCGGGTCGGCCTGCCGCTTCGTCTCCCACTCCGCCACGGTCCAGCCGGCCGGCAGATAGCCGTTGACCGGGTCGTGCGCCGAGGTCTGGTCGGTCACCAGATCGGGTCGAACGCCGCGCTTCACCAGCTCAGGCAACACCTCAGCCGCATTTCCCAACAGCCCTATTGAAATCGGCTTTTTCTCTTCAAGTGACCGGTTCAGCAGCGCGAGGGCCTCGTCCAGGGTCTCGGCCATCACATCGAGGTAGCGGGTCTTCAGCCGCATCTCGATCCGGCTGCGCTGGCATTCGATCGCGAGGCAGGACGCCCCCGCCATGGTCGCGGCCAGCGGCTGCGCCCCGCCCATGCCGCCCAGCCCTGCCGTCAGGATCCATTTGCCGGTCCAGTCGCCGCCGTGGTGCTGGCGCCCGGCCTCCATGAAGGTCTCGTAGGTGCCCTGAACGATGCCCTGCGTGCCGATGTAGATCCACGAGCCGGCCGTCATCTGGCCGTACATCATCAGACCCTTGCGATCGAGCTCGTTGAAATGCTCCCAGGTCGCCCATTTCGGCACGAGGTTGGAGTTGGCGATCAGCACCCGCGGCGCGTCGGCATGGGTGTGGAACACGCCCACCGGCTTGCCCGACTGCACCAGCAGCGTCTGGTCCGCCTCCAGTTTGCGCAGTTCGTCGACGATCCGGTCGAACGCCGCCCAGTCCCGCGCCGCCTTGCCGATGCCGCCATAGACCACGAGGTCCTCGGGGCGCTCGGCCACCTCGGGATCGAGGTTGTTCATCAGCATCCGCAGCGCCGCCTCCGCGGCCCAGGTCTTCGCCGTCATCTCCCGTCCGCGGGGGCTGCGGATGATGCGGGTGTTCGGGGTAGTGTTCATGGCGGTGTCTCTAACCGGTCTCCGGGCGGTCGAGAAGGTGGAGTGGACCCGGCGGGGCGTTGCGGTGTCCCGCGGCCGGCCTGTAGGCTGCCTCGGGACGGGAGGAGCGGATGGATCGCAAGACATATCTGCTGCTACTGGGCCAGGCCCGCCGGCGCGTCCGCCACCCGCCGGAGGCCGAGGATCTGTTGCAGGACGCGCTGCTGATCGCATTGGAGGCCGGACGCGGAAACCTGACCGAGGTCGAGAATCGCCGCTGGTTCGCGGGGGTGGTGAGAAACCTCGCCCTCCTGGATGCGCGCCGCGCGGCGCGGCGTCGCCGGCGCGAAGCGGAGTTTCAGGCCGCCGCGCCAGAGGCGATCCCGTCCGGGCCCCCGTCGCGCCAGCCGGTTGAGGACCTGCCGCCCGCGCTCAGGACCACGGCCCTGCTGGCCCTGACCGGCCATACGCGGACCGAGATCGCCTGGCTACTGCAACTCTCCGATGTCGCGCTGCGCAAGCGAATCAGCGAAATCCGACGTCGCTGGAAGGGTGGCGACGCCGCGCTGAACATGGCGGCCTTGCGGGGCGACCTGCCCTTCGGGCTGATGCGGCGCGCGCTGCTGGGCCGGGTTCGCGACCCGCATCCGGCGCTGGGCTCGCACGACCCCGATGGAAATCTTTTCGTCGTGTCCTCACGGATTCCCATGCGGCGGCAACAAGGGTCGTCCGAAAGCTGAAAGGGAGATTGTGATGTTCGGGAAAACGCGGATCGGGACCATCTGCTACTATGTGAAGGACACGGGCCGCACCGAAGCCTTCTACCGCGACGTGCTGGGGCTGGACGTCGTCAACATGGGCGACGATGGGTCGGGAACCGACTGGCTGCTGGCGAATACGGCGGGCGGCGTCGAGCTGATCTTCTTCAAACAGGACTCGCGGCCCGGCAACACGCCGATCATCGTCTTCGACCTGGCGGAGGGCGGCATCGACGATGTCGTGACCGCCTTGGCCGAGAAGGGTGCCACGATCGTGACACCCGTCAGCGAGGCGCCCGGCGGCTGGTCGGCCGAGTTCGCCGACCCGGACGGCCATGTCCTGTCGATGTATCAGGCCGGCGACAAGGCTCGCGCCAGGGCGTGAGGCGGGCCGGGGCGCGAGGTCCTTCTCCCGCAAGGGGAGAAGGGGTTATGTGGATGGATGACCGACTCAGACGCCCTCGGCTGGCGCTCCATCGCGGACCTGCTCGGCGATCACCGCGGCGCCCCGGTGGCCCTGATCGGCGCCGGCCTCAACGAGCGCTCCCTGACGCCCGGGCGCTGCGACCTGGGCCCGAAGGCCTTCCGCGCCGTCCTGCCGCGGTTCTCGACCTATGACGTGGAGGCCGGAGCCGAACTGAACACGCGCGTGCACGACGCCGGCGACGTGGCGGTCAAGGCGCTGTCGCCCGCCGACGCCTTCGAACCGGTCCGCAACGCCTTGGCGGCGCAGGCATCCCGCGCCCTGACCGTCCTGATCGGCGGCAACAACGCCATCACCCGGCCCGGCGTCCATGCCCTCGGCCTCGACCGCGTCAGCCTGCTCACCCTCGACGCCCATTTCGACCTGCGCGACACGGACCAGGGTCTCACCAACGGCAACCCGATTCAGGCCCTGCTCGAGGACGGCCTCGACGGCCGCCGCATCAGCCAGATCGGCCTCGCGCCCTTCGCCAACACCCGACGGGCCCACGACAAGGCGAAGGCCGCCGGCATCTCGGTCCGCACCGCCCGCGACTGCCGCGACCAGGGTCTCGCCGCCGTCGTGAAGGAGGAACTGGCCCGCCTCTCCACGCTGGCCGAGCTCATCTACGTCGACTTCGACATCGACGTCATCGACCGCAGCCAGTGGCCGGCCTCGCCCGGCGCCCGCCCCGGCGGCGTCTCCGTCCACGACTTCTTCGAGGCGACCCGTGTCGTCGGCGCCCATCCGAAGGTCAAGGCGGTCGACCTGACCGAATACGACCCCTCGCTGGAAATCGGCGATCTCGCCTCCCTGACTGCGGGCCGCTGGTTCTGCGAACTGCTGGCCGGATTCGAGACGCGATGATTTTCCCTTCCGCTCATCCCGGCGAAAGCCGGGACCCTGTCCTGACCAGCGAGGCGCAGGCGCATCAGGACTGCGATCCGCAGCATCATGGCTTCAGCCTGTCACCCAAGCCACCGGGTCCCGGCTTTCGCCGGGATGGGCGGATATGACGGTCGGTGCTCTCATCACCGGTTGCCGTCTCGCCACAATGGTCGAGGGCGGGGAGCCCTACGGCGCCATCGACGACGGCGCCCTCCTGATCGACGCCGGCCGCATCGTCTGGGCCGGGCGCCGCGCCGACCTGCCGTCGCATGACGCCGCAGAGACCCACCGCCTCGACGGCCGCTGGGTCACGCCAGGCCTGATCGACTGCCACACCCACCTCGTCTTCGGCGGCGACCGCTCGGGCGAGTTCGAACAGCGGCTCGGCGGCGCCACCTATGAGGAAATCGCCCGCGCCGGCGGCGGCATCGTCTCTTCGGTGGCGGCGACCCGGGCGGCGTCGGAAGACGACCTCTACGCCAGCGCCCTGGTCCGGCTCGCGGGCCTGACCGCCACCGGCGTCACCACCGTCGAGATCAAGTCCGGCTACGGCCTCGACCACGACAGCGAGCTGAAGATGCTGCGCGTCGCCCGCCGCATCGGCCGCGAGGCCGGTGTGCGCGTCCGCACCAGCTACCTTGGCCTCCATGCCGTGCCGCCCGAGCACCAGGCCGACCGCGCCCGCTATGTGGACAAGGCTGTGGATGAAATCCTCCCCGCCGCCCACGCCGAAGGCCTCGTCGACGCCGTCGACGCCTATTGCGAGCCCATCGCCTTCTCCACCGGCGAGGTGGCCCGGCTGTTCGACAAGGCCCGTGCCCTCGGCCTTCCGGTCAAGCTGCACGCCGACCAGTTGTCCGACGGCGGCGGCGCGGCGCTGGCGGCGAAATACGGCGCGCTTTCGGCCGACCACATCGAACACACCGGCGAGGCGGGCGTCCACGCCATGGGGCAGGCCGGCGTCGTCGCCGTCCTGCTGCCGGGCGCGTTCCTGATGCTGCGCGAGACCACGCCGCCTCCCGTCGACCTGCTGCGCCGCCACGGCGTGGCCATGGCGGTGGCCACCGACTGCAACCCCGGCACCTCGCCGCTGGCGTCGATGACGGCGGCCCTCAATCTCGCCTGCGTCCAGTTCCGCCTCACCCCGGAGGAGGCGCTGGCCGGGGCCACGCGCATCGCGGCCAGGGCCCTCGGCCTGTCCGGCGAAACCGGAACCCTCCAACCGGGCAAGGCCGCCGATCTGGCCGTGTGGGACATCGAACGCCCCGCCGAGCTCTGCTACTGGCTCGGCAAGCCGCTGCTGCACGCCCGCTACGTCGCCGGCGTCCGCGATCGGTAATCGCCCGTAAGGCCGAATCCCCGCAGTCTGCGCCCATGCGCTTCGCCCGCGACCGCACCGAAGGCTTGCTGCTCGCCGCCCTGATCGCGGTGACGCTCGGGCTGGCGGTCGTCACCGGCCTGTCCGTCGAGGCGGCGCTGGCTCAGATCCGGTAGACGGTCTTCGCCGCCAGATCCGGCCGCGGCCGCTCCAGCGGCGGTTCGGCCAGCGTCCCCATATGGATGAAGCCGGCGACCCGCTCGCGCGCCTGAACTCCAAGTAGTTCAAGCGCTTCCGCGTCATAGCTGTACCAGTCCGTGATCCAGCTGGCCGAATAACCCAGAGCATTGGCGGCGTGTTCGAGGTTCATGCACACCGCTCCGGCCGAGAGCTGCTGCTCCCACACCGGCGCCTTGTGGCCCTCGACCGGCGTCGAGACCACCAGGACGCTCACCGGCGGCGCGGTCAGCTTGGACAGCACCTTGCGCGCCTTGCCCGGATCCGCCTGCCGGTCCGCGAGCGGCAGCAGGGCTTCTGACAGGGCGGCGCGGCTCTGCGGCCCCATGACCACGAACCGCCACGGAAACAGCTTGCCATGATCCGGCGTGCGGGCGCCGAGCCGCAGAATGTGTTCGACCTCCGCGGCCGACGGCCCCGGGGCGACCAGGGCCTGGGCCGGAGCCGAACGGCGCGTGGCCAGCCGCGCCTGCATTTCGGCCGAGGGTGTGGGGAGGGGGAGGGCCTGGCCCAGATCGTCGTCGGACATCCGGTCTAGCTAGTCGTCCGCGCGCCCGTGCGCCATATGCGGGCGATGACAGACTCCCGCGACGCCTTCGACGCCGACCGCCCGACACCCGCCTGGGACGACCCGTCCGGCCGCCCGCCGCCGTGGCGCAGCGCCGGCGAAAGCCTGATCTTCGAGAACCCGTGGATGCGGCTGACCCGCCATCGCGCGACGGCGCCGACGGGGCTGGAAGCCGACTACGTCGTCATGCGGCCGAAGAACATCTCCGTCGGCGTCCTGCCCGTTCACGACGACGGGACCATCACCCTGGTCGGCCAGCAGCGCTTCGCCCTGATGAACTGGTCGTGGGAGATGCCCGAGGGCGGCGCGCCGTTCGACGAGGACCCGCTGGAGGGCGCCCGCCGCGAACTGGCCGAGGAGGCGGGGCTCAAGGCCGCCTGCTGGCGCGAGGCGCTGAAGGTCGAGATGGCCAACTCCATCACCGACGAGCGCGCCCTGTCCTGGATTGCGTGGGACTTCCAGCCCGCGCCTGTGGCCCCCGATCCGACCGAGGTCATCCGCGTCGCCCGCGTCCCGTTCGGCGATCTGTTGCGCGAGATCGGGCACGGCGCGGTGCGCGACATGTTCACCGTGGCGACCGCGCTCAGGGCCTACCATATGGCCCGCGAGGGCGAACTGCCCCCCGAACTGGCGAAGGCCATGCTGGCGAGCGTATGATGTCCCCGAAGGAGACCCGGATGCCGAAACTCGAAGTCGTCGCCGCCCGGCCGGACACCTGGAGCCAGCTTCGCGCCGCCGCGGAGGAGACCGCCCGCGCCGAGCCTCACCTGGCCTCGCAGATGAACGCGGTGATCCTGTCGCACGGCGACCTCGCCGCCGCCCTCGGCTTCCAGATCGCCCGCAAGCTGGGCGACGCGGAACTGGGTCCCATGTCGGTGCGCGAGATCTGCCGCGACGCCTTCGAGAGCGATCCCTCGATCGTCGCCGCCGCCGAGGCCGACCTGCGCGCCGTGGCCGAGCGCGACCCGGCCATCAAGACCCTTCTGCAGCCCTTCCTCTACTTCAAGGGCTTCCAGGCGCTGCAGGGCCACCGTGTGGCCCATTGGCTGTGGAACCAGGGACGTGACGCCCTGGCGTTTCATTTCCAGAGCCGCATGTCCGAGCTGTTCCAGGTCGACATCCATCCGGCCGCGCGGCTGGGCTCCGGCCTGTTCCTCGACCATGGCACCGGCATCGTCATCGGCGAGACGGCGGTGGTCGGCGACGACGTCTCCATGCTGCACGCCGTCACCCTCGGCGGCACCGGCGCCCAGCGTGGCGACCGTCATCCCAAGATCGGCAAGGGCGTGCTTCTCGGAGCGGGCGCCAAGGTGCTGGGGAACATCGCCGTCGGCGACTACGCGAAGGTCGCGTCCGGCTCCGTCGTGCTCAAGCCGGTGCCCGCCGGCTGCACCGTCGCCGGCGTCCCCGCGCGGCTGGTCAACTGCCCGACCGAGGCCGCCCCGGCCCGGACCATGGACCATACCCTGGCCGACATCGTCTACGACTTCGTCATCTGAAGCGTTGAGGGTTTCCCTTCGCCGGGCCTTTCTCTAGGGTCCGCCGCTCCAGACAGACCTGAGGCCGACCATGAACACCGCCGACATGAAGCGCGTCGAGACGCACCTGAAGCGCACCTTCAACACGGGCGGCATCATCCTGAAGCCGCGCGGCAAGCCCAGCGACTCGGCCGAGGTCTATGTCGGCGACGAGTTCATCGGCGTCGTCTTCGAGGACGAGGACGAGGCCGGCAGCTTCATGTTCGAAATGGCCATCCTGGCGGAAGACCTGCCGGACGCCTGACCCGCTTCAGACGAGCGCGCACGAAAAAGCGCCGGAGGATCGCTCCTCCGGCGCTTCGTCTTTTCAGGCCGTGATCAGCGCTTGCCGAAGATCATATCCAGCAGGCCGGTCAGGAAGCCCTTCTCGGCCGGCTTGGCGGCGGCCGGCGCCGGAGCCGGAGCCGCGGCGGGCTTCGCAGCGGCGGCGGGAGCCGCGGCCGC
>NZ_DASPNO010000077.1:0-26074 GCF_035626535.1 Brevundimonas sp. | reverse complement strand
GCAGGCGGCGGGAGGCCGGGGCGCAGGCGCGCGAAGGCAAGAACGACAGCGAGCAGCTGGAGAAGCCGAAGAAAAGGAACCGCGGCTGGTTCGGCTAGACGGCCGAGACCTTAGGGGCGCGGATGAGCAGCACCTGCCCGGCCAGCACAAGGGCGAGACCGGCGAGCGCCGGCCAGCCGAAATGGGCTCCCTCGAACAGGATCGAGACCAGCATGGCGATCGGCGGCGTCAGGGCCGAGATGTAGCTGGCCAGGGCGTAGCCGCGGGCGCGGGCGACGGTGAAATAGACCACAAAGGCGATCACCGAACCGAACACCGACAGATAGAGCAGTGAGCCCATGTAGGTGAGGCTCGGCTCGATCGACCATTCGACGCCGGTGGCGAGGCCGTAGAGCGCCAGCAGGCCCGTGCCCCAGGCCATGGCCCAGGCGGTCGAGGGGATGACCGCCGAGCCGGCGTTCTGGCCACGCCAGGCGAAATAGTTGCCGAAGGCCGAGGCGATGACGGCGACGAAGGCGAAGCCGACCCCGGTCGCGCTGGCCGCGTCCAGCCCGGCCCGGAGGATTTCCGAGCCCGACAGCACCGCCACCCCGACCACGCCGAGGGCCGCGCCGCCCCATGACAGGCCGGCGGCGCGCTGCCGGGCCGCGACGCGGAACAGGATCAGGTTGAGAAGGGCGAGCGAGGCGAAGATGACCGCCACCACGGCCGAGGCGATGCGGCCCTCGGCGGCGTAGGTGAAGCTGTAGCTGATCGAGAAGGCGAAGACGCCCTGCCCAGCCGCGGCGAGGTGCTGGGTGGGCGTCAGCTTCAGCGGGCGGCGCGTCAGCAGGCAGCCGGCGAACAGCACCGCCGCCGCCAGGCCGAAGCGCCAGACGATGGAGGCGAGCGGCGCCACCTGACCGAGCTGGAGGGTGATCGCGTACCAGGTCGTGCCCCAGATCGCCGCGCAGAGGGCGACGCCGCCGATCGCCCACAGGGTCGCGCGGGACAGGCCGGCCGGAGGCGAAGCGAGAGACTCGGAGGGAGCGGACATGTTCGCCAAGTGGCTGAGCCGGAGTGCGGGCGCAAGCCGAGGAATGGGGCGGGCGCCACAAGCTGGACTTATGGCGTCCGGAAAGCGCCGTCAGGCCCTGAGTTTCAAGGCCAACCGCGCCTCGGCGGGGACCGCCTCATAGACGGTCGGCGGACGAATGTTCAGCCGGGCGCGGGCGGCTTCCAGCGGTTCGGCGAACAGGGCCTCGTAGTCCAGCCCGGGCAGCCAGCGCGCGGCTCGGCCGTTGCGCCAGGCCTGAAGAACGGCGCGGCGGGCGGGAATGGTCCGGTCCTCGCGCCGGATTTCGTGGGCCGCCCCGCCGCCGATCAGGGCGAAACCCCAATTGCCGGTCTGGGCGTAGGAGAAGGCCACCACGCACGCCTCGCCCAGCGCATCGGTGTGGTAGCCGGTCAGGATGTGCCAGACATCGTGCACGTCGCGCAGGCGCCGGGAGTACCAGATAACCGGGTGCTGTGCGTCCGTATGGGTCACGACCTTGCGCGCCTCCGCGGCCAGACCCTCGGCGGTGAACCCGCGGGCCTCGCGGAACTCGCGATAGGCCGCACCGACCGTGCCCGGCTCGAACCGCGCCAGCCAGACAGGATCATCGAGCTTGTGAGCCAGCTCCTCGCGCAGGAAGGCCTGCCGGCCGCCCTCCATGGTCTTCAGCATGCGATCATAGCCGCGGGCGATCGAACGCCCCGAGAGGGCGCGCATGATCTCGAACACCTGGGCGGTGTCCTCCTTGTCACGGACCAGCCTGCCGAAGGCCCGCAGCGCGGCCAGCGGCTCCAGCCTCTGGGGCCGGAAGCGATCGTCGAAATCAGCGGTGGCGGTCATGCAGCGATTCTGCCCGGTACGGCCGGACCATAGCGTGATCCGGCGCGAAGATGAACGCCGATCATGAACCGCGGCCGCTCGCCGGGCGGAGCCGGCTCGGCTAGGCTGGACCGATGCTGAGGAAACGCTCCGTCTCCCTGTCAGGCCACGCCACCTCGGTGGCGCTGGAGCCGCAATTCTGGGCCGTGCTTGACCGCATCGGCGCGGACCTGGGCCTCACCCACGCCGGGCTGATGAAGCGGATCGACGAGCGGCGCGGACGCACGCCCCTGGCCTCGGCCTGCCGGTTGCTGGCGCTGGCCTGGACGGGCGGGGACCGATCTTTCGCCGAACAGGAGTCGTCCGATTGACAGCGGCCAAGGTTGGCGCATCCTCCGCCCCGGAGAGCGCATCATGGCCGACAACAAGCTGATCCCCGCCGCCGTCGTCGGCGGCCTTCTCGCCGTCGGGCTGATCGGCGCCGGAGGCCTGATCGGCCAGGGCGTGGTCAACGCCCGCGTCGGCGACCGCTTGGTGACGGTGCGCGGTTTGGCCGAGCGCGACGTGCAGGCCGACCTGGCGGTGCTGCCGCTGCGCTTCACCGCTTCGGGCGAGGTGCTGTCGGAAGTGCAGGCCCGGATCGACACCGACCTTGGCGTCGTCCGGCGGTTCCTGACCGCGCAGGGCTACCCGGCCGACGCGGTCAGTCTTGGGCGGCTTGAGGTCGCTGACCGGCAATCCCGGGAATACGCCACTCAGGATGGCGGGCCGCGGTTCATTCTCGCCCAGACCGTCATCGTGCGCACGACGGACGTAGCCCGGATCCAGGCGACCACCCGCGCGCTGAACGATCTGGTGCGGCAAGGCGTGGTGCTGCAGGATTTCGCCGGGCCGACCTACATATTCACCAAGCTCAACGACGTGCGGCCCGCCATGATCGCCGAGGCGACAGCTTCGGCCCGCACCGGCGCGGCGCAGTTCGCCAAGGACTCAGGCACGCCCCTGGGACCGATCCGGCAGGCGACGCAGGGCTCTTTCGAGATCCTGCCGCGCGAGGGCTATGGCGACGCCAGCCAGTCCCCGGACCAGAGGATCCGGGTCGTGACCACGATCAGCTATCGCCTCAAATAGGCGTTCAGTTCGCCGGCGCCGGCGACGGATCGGGCAGGGACGGCGGCTCGACCGGCGGCAGTTCGGGCATCTTCGGCGCCTCGGGCAGCTCCGGCGCCGGCAGATCGACGTCGAGATCGACGTTGGTGTCCGTGGCCCGGTTCAGACCGCCGTTCGAGAACACCACGATGGCGATGATGATCAGCACCACCAGCAGGCCGCCGACGAGGAAGCCGATCCAGCCAGAGCCGCCGCGCTCCGTCGTCGAGGGATTGTTGATGGTGGTGTGATGCACGACGTCGGGCCGGTCGTCGCGGGGCGGGGGAACGTTCGGATCGGTCATCGATCAGCTTCCCGTGCCCGGAACGGCCGGGGCCGAGACCTCGGGCACGTCAACATTGACATCAACCTGCTCTGGCGTGGCGCCGCCGCCGCGGGCGAAGACGAAATATGCGATGATGGCCAGCACGACCACGATCGCCCCGACGATGAAGGCGAGGCCGGTGTTGTTCCCGCCGCCGGTATTGTTGATGTTGTCAGCCATCGGCA
Source organism: Brevundimonas sp. (assembly GCF_035626535.1). GTDB lineage: Bacteria > Pseudomonadota > Alphaproteobacteria > Caulobacterales > Caulobacteraceae > Brevundimonas. The sequence continues at coordinate 22,560 of NZ_DASPNO010000077.1, read as the reverse complement.
TCCCTTCCTTCAAACCCTGTCGGCAACCGGAACGACGGTCAGGCTTCACGGTTCCCTGAAGGCATACGCGACGAGGCGAGCGACGGGACGCTGACATCGGCCGCCGTGCCCCTTATGTTCTCGCGATGAGTCTGCCTGAAGCCCCTGCCCCGCGCATCTCCGACCTCGCCCGCTCGCGCGGTCCCGGAGGCGTCGCGGCGTCGGGCGCGCCCGACTACCTGGACGGGCTGAACCCCGAGCAGCGGCTGGCCGTCGAGACGGTGGACGGGCCTGTTCTGGTGCTGGCCGGCGCCGGCACGGGCAAGACGCGGGTGCTGACCACGCGGCTGGCGCATATCCTGGCGACCGGGCGGGCGCGGCCATGGGAGCTGCTGGCCGTCACCTTCACCAACAAGGCCGCGCGCGAGATGCGCGAGCGGATCACCCAGCTGATCGGGCCATCGGCCGAGGGGCTGCGCTGGCTGGGCACCTTCCACTCGGTGGCGGCGCAAATCCTGCGGCGGCATGCGGAGCTGGTCGGGCTGAAGTCGACCTTCACCATCCTCGACACCGATGACCAGGAACGGGTCTGCAAACAGCTGCTCGAAGCGGCCAATCTCGACACCAAGCGGTGGACGCCACGCTCGCTGAGCGGGCTGATCGACCACTGGAAGAACCGCGGCTGGACGCCGGAGACGCTGCCCTCGACCGAGGATTTCGCCAACGGCAAGGGCCACGCCCTCTACGCCGCCTATCAGGCGCGGCTGGTCAGCCTCAACGCCTGCGACTTTGGCGACCTGTTGTTGCATAACCTGACAATCCTGTCGAAACACGCGGATATCGCTGAGGAATACCGGAAGCGGTTCCGCTACATCCTGGTCGACGAGTATCAGGACACCAACGTCGCCCAGTATCTTTGGCTGCGGCTGCTGACATCCTCGACCGGCAACGTCTGCTGCGTCGGCGACGACGACCAGTCGATCTACGGATGGCGGGGCGCGGAGGTGGACAACATCCTGCGCTTCGAACGCGACTTTCCCGGCGCCAAGGTGATCCGGCTGGAGCGCAACTACCGCTCGACGCAGCACATCCTCGGCGCCGCCTCGGGCCTGATCGCCGCCAACAAGGGGCGGCTGGGCAAGACCCTGTGGACGGAGGATCTGAGCGGCGACAAGGTGCGGGTGCGCGGGGTCTGGGACGGCGAGGCCGAGGCCCGGCTGATCGCCGACGAGATCGAGACGGCGCGGCGCCAGGGCATGGCCTACAAGGACATGGCGGTGCTGGTCCGGGCCTCGTTCCAGATGCGGGCGTTCGAGGAACGGTTCGTCATGCTGGCCGTGCCCTATGTGGTCATCGGCGGGCCGCGCTTCTTCGAACGGGCCGAGATCCGCGACGCCCACGCCTATCTGCGGCTGATCCTGTCCGAGGATGACGATCTGGCCTTCGAGCGGATCGTCAACGTGCCCAAGCGCGGCGTCGGCGACACCAGCGTGCAGAAGGTGCTGCAGATCGCGCGGCTGTCGGGGGTGTCGGCCATGGCGGCGGTGCGCGACCTGATCACCTCCGACGAACTGCAGGCGCGGACGCGGACAGCCCTGTCGAACTTCGTGCGCGACATCGACCGCTGGCGGGCCCTGGCCCAGACCACGACGCACTGGGAGCTGACCGAGACGGTGCTGGAGGAGAGCGGCTACACCGACATGCAGAAGGCCGACCGGGCGACCGGCCAGACGCGGCTGGACAACCTCAAGGAGCTGACCCAGTCGATGCAGGCCTTCGACAGCCTGCCGGCCTATCTGGAGCACGTGTCGCTGGTCATGGACCTCGACCGCGGCGGCGCCGACGACGCGGTTCAGGTGATGACGCTGCACGGAGCCAAGGGGCTGGAGTTCCCGCTGGTCTTCCTGCCCGGCTGGGAGGAAGGGGTCTTCCCGAGCCAGCGCAGCATCGACGAGAAGGGCGAGAAGGGACTCGAGGAGGAACGCCGGCTGGCCTATGTCGGCGTCACCCGGGCCAAGCAGGACGCACGCATCTCATTCGCGGCCAACCGGCTGGTGTATGGGCGCTGGACCTCGCAGCTGCCGAGCCGGTTCGTCGACGAACTGCCCATCGACCACGTGGAGGCCGAGAGCGACACGGGCTACTACGGCGTCACGCCCGGCATGAAGGAGGCCAAGAGCCGCTGGGACGAGATGCCGACTTTCGGTTCGGGCTATTCGTCGCCGGGCTGGAAGCGGGCGCAGTCGTTCGCGGCCGCGCGGGCCCCGGCGGCAAGGCCGGCGCGGCATACGCTGATCGAGGGAGACGGCCGGCTGGTGGCGACGGCGGACCCGCGGGCGGGCGGGAACTGGTCGAAGGGCGAGCGGGTCTTCCACCAGAAGTTCGGCTACGGCCACATCATCGGCATCGAGGGCAACAAGCTGGCGGTGACCTTCGACAAGGCGGGGGAGAAGAAGGTGATCGACACGTTCGTGGAGAAGGCGTGATGCGGAGGCTGGTTCTGGGAGCGGCCGTGGTCGCCCTGTCGGGCTGCGCCGATCCGACGTGGAGCGACGATGCCGTGACGCGGTTCCTCGAGCGGGCGGAGATGTGCGAGCACTGGATGGGCGAGGAGCCCTACGATGGTGCGCGGCGGACCGACATCGACCGGAACCTGAATAACCTGCGCTGCGCCACCGTTAGACGGGATGGCGAGGCGCTGAGGCTCAGCCGGAAGGACCGGCCCGAGGACGTGCGACGCATCAACGAGGCGCTCGCAGGCTTCTAGGGGGGACGAGGGTGGCGGGCCTGCCCGGCCCGCCACCGCCCGATTCACATCCGCACCGAGGTGGCGCGGCGGTTGGCTTCAGCGTCGACTTCACCGACGCGGAAGGCCTTCATCAGGGGCATGATCTGCCACAGGGCGGACAGCCCCACGAGCACGTAAACCAGACGCGAGAGGGCGGACCCTTCGCCGAAGATGGCGGCGACGAGGTCGAACTCGAAGGCGCCGACCAAGCCCCAGTTAAGGCCGCCGACGATCAGCAGAACGAGCGTGATGAGATTAAGCGCTTTCATGGATACCTCCTTGGTTGCTGAATAAAGCGACCTCGGCCGACGTTGTTCCCGCTCTTCAACCAATATTGCATATATAAGAACAGGTTAGCTTAACCGTTTGCAGGTGTGAAAGCCGCACCGCCTCCTGTGAGCACGATGGGCGCCAATCCTTCATTAAGCCCGTTCGCCGACCCTGCACGCGTGCGCGAATCCCGTCCAGACGAGGTCCTGATCGAAACCCCTCCGTCCCTGTGGGAGCGGGCGGTCTGCGCCGTCATCATCGCCATGCTGACGGGGGCGCTGATCGGGCCGGTGTTCGCGCCGCTGCAGGAAGAGACGCCGGTGCTGCGGCTGGTCTGGCTGCCGGCCTATGCGGCGATCTTCGGCATGACCCTGTATCGCATCGACCGGCTGTGGCGGGCCTGGCCGGCGGCGATCGCGGTGGTGCTGCTCGTCGGACTGGCCTTCGCCTCGCGTTACTGGTCGATCGACTTCGAGACGACCAGCCGGCGGGTCATCGCCTTGGCCATCAGCGGGGTGTTCGCCCTGTATCTGGGGGCCGTATTCCGGGGGCCGCACCTGCCGCGGCTGCTGATGCACGCGGCGCTGCTGATGGCGGTGGGCAGTCTGGTCATGGTCTTCGCCTTCCCCGAGATCGGGGTGCACCAGTACGACAACGCTGGCCTGTGGCGCGGGCTCTGGTACGAAAAGAACCAGATGGGGGCGGTGATGGTGATCGGGGCCACGGCCTCGGCGGCCTGTCTCGCCTCGCCCGACCCGCGGCGGCTGCTTCCGGCGATCGCGCTGGTGCTGTCGAGCGGCCTGGTGCTGGCGACCCAGTCGAAGACCTCGCTGCTGTGCCTGATCCTGGGGCTGGCCTTCGTGGGCTGCTTCTGGACGCTGCGAAAGGGCGGCGCGGCCTTCAGCGTCGTCGCCGTCTGGGCCGGCGTGGTGCTGGCGGGCGTCGGGGTATGGCTGTGGGAGTCGCATTCGGTGGCGCTGCTGGAGGCGCTGGGCAAGGACCCGTCGCTGACCGGGCGCACCGACATCTGGGACAGCCTGATGCGCAAGGTCGCCGACAAGCCGTGGACCGGTTACGGCTACGGCGCCTTCTGGGGCCGGGTCGGCGAGTCCGTGCCCGCCGACTGGGTGCGCAAGGAGACGGGCTGGACGGTTCCATCGGCGCACAACGGCTGGATCGACCTGCTGGTGCAGCTGGGCTGGCCGGGAGCGATCCTCGTCGGGGCGCTGATGGCGGCGACGGGGCTGATCACCGTGCTGCGCTCCATGGGTCAGGGCGTGCGCGAAGGCTGGTGGGCGCTGGGCTTTCTCGCCGCCTTCCTCGTCCTGAGCCTGTCGGAGAGTATCCTGCTGGCCCACCAGGGCCTGCCGTGGGTGCTGTTCATGGCCGTGATGACGCGCGCGATCCTGCCGGCGCCGGCGCCGGCCGCCGTCCCGCTTGTGGAGAAGCGCCGCCGGGCCTACCAGACCGGTCCCCGAATCGCAGCACAGTATCGGTATGGGTCCCAACGCCGCGCCTTCCCTGTTCGATGACATCCCCGAGCCGCAAGGCCCGGCGTCGACACCTGTCGCGACCGCCGCGCCCGATCCGGCCCTGACGCCCCAGGCGGCCGCGCCGAAGCCCGCGCCTGCGCCTGCGCCGCAGCCGCGTCCGGCCGATGTCCCCTCCTCCGCCCCGCTGGCGGCGGCGACCGGCTACTCGGCCTCGTCGATCGAGGTGCTCGAGGGGCTGGAGCCGGTCCGCAAACGCCCCGGCATGTACATCGGCGGCACCGACGAGCGGGCCCTGCACCACCTGTTCGCCGAAGTCCTCGACAACGCCATGGACGAGGCCGTCGCCAAGCACGCGAAGCTGATCACCGTCGACCTCGACGCCGACGGCTGGCTCTCGGTGCGTGACGACGGCCGCGGCATTCCGGTCGACCCGCACCCCAAGCATCCCGGCAAGTCGGCGCTGGAAGTGGTGATGACCGTGCTGCACTCCGGCGGCAAATTCTCGGGCAAGGCCTATGAGACCTCCGGCGGCCTGCACGGCGTCGGCGTCTCGGTGGTCAACGCCCTGTCGGAGCACCTCGACGTCACCGTCTGGCGCGACGGTTACGAGTGGCGGCAGTCGTTCGCCCGCGGCCACGCGCGCGGGCCGATCCAGCAGGTCGGCCCGTCGAAGAAAAAGGGCACCCTGATCCGCTTCAGGCCGGACGAGGAGATCTTCGGCGTCGGCGCGGCTTTCAAGCCGGCCCGCCTGTTCCGCATGGCGCGATCGAAGGCCTATCTGTTCCGCGGCGTCGAGATCCGCTGGACCTGCGCCCCGGAACGGATCACCGACCACACCCCCGCCGAGGCGGTGTTCCACTTCCCCAACGGGCTGGCCGACGCGCTGGCCGAGCGGATCGGCGAGATCGAGACCGTCACCCCGGCCTTCGCCGGACGCGTCGAGCGCAAGGGCGAGGCGGGCGCGGTCGAATGGGCCGTGACGTGGAGCCCGATCGGTTTCGGCGAGGCCGACGGCTTCGTCTCGTCCTACTGCAACACCGTCTCGACGCCGGACGGCGGCACCCACGAGGCTGGATTCCGGGCCGCCCTGGTCAAGGGGCTGAAGGCCTATGGCGAACTGGTCAACGAAAAGCGCGCCGGGCTGATCACCGCCGAGGACGTCATCGCCAACGCCGGCGCGCTGATCTCTGTGTTCATCCGAAACCCCGAATTCCAAGGTCAGACGAAGGACCGGCTCTCCTCCCCCGAAGGCCAGCGGTTGGTCGAGCAGCTGATGCGCGATCCGCTGGACCACTGGCTCACCGAGAGCCCGAAACAGGCCAACACCCTGCTCGGCTTCGTCATCGACCGGGCCGAGGACCGCCTGCGCCGCCGCAAGGACAAGGAGGTCCAGCGCGCCGCCGCCACCCGCAAGCTGCGCCTGCCGGGCAAGCTGTCGGACTGCACCCGCCAGTCTGCCGAGGGCACCGAACTGTTCATCGTCGAGGGCGACTCGGCCGGCGGCTCGGCCAAGCAGGCCCGCGACCGCACCACCCAGGCCATCCTGCCCCTGCGCGGCAAGATCCTGAACGTGGCGTCGGCGACGGCGGACAAACTGCGTCAGAACATCGAGCTGTCGGACCTGGCGTTGGCGCTGGGCGTGCAGACAGGCAGCCGGTTCAACATCGACGACCTGCGCTACGAGCGCATCGTCATCATGACCGACGCCGACGTGGATGGAGCGCATATCGCGGCGCTGCTGATCACCTTCTTCTACCTTTCGATGCCCGAGACGATCCGTCAGGGCCGGCTGTTCATGGCCCTGCCGCCGCTCTACCGGATTTCGGCCGGGCCGCTGTCGGAATACGCCCGCGACGACGCCCATCGCGACGAGCTGCTGGCCACGGTATTCAAGGGCAAGAAGGTCGAGATCGGCCGGTTCAAGGGTCTCGGCGAGATGATGGCCTCCCAGCTCAAGGAGACCACGATGGATCCGAAGAAGCGCACCCTCGCGCGGGTCACGGTGCCCGCCTCAGAGGACGACATCGAGGACCTGGTCGAGCGGCTGATGGGCAAGAAGGCCGAGGCCCGCTACCAGTTCATCCAGGACAACGCCCGCTTCGTGGTCGACGAGCTGGACGTGTGACCACCGTCAGATCCGGTCCGGGTCCCGCATGAAGGAGTCCGGCGCCGTCCAGGTGCCGGGCACATGCGCGTTGGCCCAGCGGCACATTTCGCGGACCACCGGATGCAGGCCCCGCCCCTTCGGGGTAAGGGCATAGGCGAACCGCTCCGGCCGTGTCTGGTAGGGCCGCTTCTCGACCAGGCCCGCCGCTTCCATCTTCAGCAGCCGGTCGGCGAGGACATTGGTGGTGATCCGCTCGGGGGAAGTCAGAAACTCCGAGAATTTCGTTTTCCCGTTCAACATGTCGCGCAACAGGACGAGCGTCCAACGGTCGCCGACGAGGTCGAGCGTGGTCGCGATCGGACATCCGGAGCGAGGCGGTGACATGGCGGCCCTTGTAACTTGTCACTTGCAACTAACAAGTAAATGAGTCCTTATCTGGACCGTTCAAGGGAGGACCAGATGACGACAGCATTTACGGGGCGCTGCCTCTGCGGCGCGGTCAGCTACAGCGTCGAGGCGGAGCCGGGGGTGGTCGGGGACTGCTATTGCACCGATTGCCGCCGCACCAGCGGCACCAGCCACTGCACCCATGCCGTGATCCCCGAAAGCGCGTTGACGGTCACTGGCGAGCCGACCTTCTACGAGAGAGCGGCGGATAGCGGAAACGTGGTCCGGCGCGGCTTCTGCGGCCGCTGCGGATCGGCGATCTATTCGACCAACCTCGGCATGCCGGGAATGGCCTTCATCCGGGTGTCGAGCATGGACGATCCGGATCGGGCCGTGCCGCAGATGACGGTCTACGCCAGCCGCGCACCGTCATGGGCGCAGGTGAACCGGAGCTATCCGGTGTTCGAGACGATGCCGCAGGGCGGTCCGGAATCCGTGCTCCCGGAGACCTGACGGCTCAGACCGTCGGCCTCAGCAGGTCGTCGGTGCGCCATAGCGGCTGACGATCCCGTGGGTGCGGCCTTCGCCCAGCAGGTGCAGGGTGGTCAGGCGGTCGTACTCGCATTCCGGCATGTCGGCGGCTTCGGGGTAGCCGAGGGCGCGCGCGATCAGCGGGACGGTGTTGCTGTGGCCGACAATCAGGATGGTGGCGTCATCGGGCGCGGCCTCGACCTTCGCCAGGATGGCGGCGAGGTGGGCCTGGATGCCGGTGTTCAGCGGCACGGCTTCGGGGGTGACGGAATGATGCTCGGCCGTTGGCGCGGCGGTCAAGCGGGTGCGCTGCAGGGGGCTGGTCAGGATCACCGAGGGATGGTCGTCGGCCAGTTCCGCGGCGAGCGCCTGCGCCCTCGCCTGCCCGGCCTCGGACAGCAGTGGATCCGCGCTGGCGTCGGCCTTCTCGGCGTGCCGGACGATGATGACTGTCTGGGCCATGGCCGGGAGGGCGGTGGCGAGCGAAATCGCGGCGGCGAGCAGAAGGCGTTTCATGATGTCCCCCGAGGTTCGCCCACGGCTAGGGCCGATGACGGGATCAGGCAAGATAACTTCCTGTCATAATCCGCTCCGCCGGGCAGTCCCGGCGGCTCAGTGCTCGGCCCACTCGCCCCGCGGTTCGACGAAGGCGCGCTCGCCGCTAACCTCGGCGTAGGTCATGCACAGGTCCTCGAACACCCGCCCCCACGAGAAGCGCTCGACGGCCTTGACCCGGGCGGCCGCGCCGATGGCCTCGATGTCGCGCGCGAACAGGGCCTCGATGGCAGCGGCGTAGTGAACGGGATCGGCGCTCTTCGCCAGCTGGCCGACGCTGTCGTCGACGGTTTCCTTCACCCCGCCGGCGTTGACGCCGACCACCGGGCGGCCGCAGGCCATGGCCTCGAGCACGATCAGGCCGAACGGCTCCTTGTCGTTGGCGTGCACGAAGGCGTCGCAGGAGGCGATGATCCGGGCCACGGCCTTGGGATTGGCCTCGTACGGCAGCGAGATGACCCGCTCCTCGGCCGGCAGGCCCGCGCCGGCGCCGACCAGCACCAGGTGATAGGGATCGCCGAGACGCTGCACCGCCTCGATCAGCACGTCGATGTTCTTCTCGCGCGCCGGGCGGCCGGCGAAGCACAGCAGCCGGGCCGAGGCGGGCAGGCCCAACTTCCTCAGCAGCCAGTCCCGATCGCGGCGGTCAGGCCGGAAAGTATCGACCTCCACGCCCAGCGGCTGGATGACGATGTCCTTGATTCCGGCCTCTTCCAGCCGGCGAGCGATGTATCGGCTGGGCGAGACGACGCGGTCGAACTGGCCGAACAGGCGGGCCCAGCGCTTCTCGACCGGCTTCTTGGCCCATTCGCCGAAGTGGAGCGCGGCGAGGCCGGCGGGGTCGGAATGGCAGAAGCCGACGACCGGGCAGCCGGCGCGCTGGCCGGCCTCAAGCGCGCCCTGCCCCGGCGTATAGGGATCGCCGGCCTCGATCACCGACGGGTTCAGCGAGGCGACCCAGGCCCCCCAGCGGCGCACCGAGGTGGGCCAGCGATAACCGTCGCCGAACGGCAGCTTGGTGGCGTGCAGGTGGACGATGCCGTCGTCGCCGGCCTTGTGATGCGGCCCCGGCACGACCAGCGAATGGGCCACACCGGGCCGGTTCGCCTCCAGCCAGACCTTCTTGGACAGCAGATAGCGCTTCACCCCGCCCGAACGCGGCGCATAGAGCATGGTCGTATCGACCAGCCGGGGGCGTCCGTCCTCACCGGCGGCCTTGGTGGCCTTGAGGGTCTCGGAGACTTCCTCGTCCCAGCCCGGGATCAGTCGAAGCTCGCCCTCCTGAACCTCCAGCCCGGCCAGGTTCATCAGTTCCTTCTCCGCGGCGCTGATACCGAGGGGGCCAACGCGCCGGACCCGCTTCTGGATGCGACGGGCCTTGCGAACCTTGGACATATGCGACTTCACCATCCGCGCGCCGTAGCGCCCGCGACGGCGAAGCTCAAGCACCATCCTCTGACGTCACCGGTCCTTCTCCTTCGCCGGCGGGGGATCTTCGGAGGGGACGACGCCCCGCCGCGCCAGGGCTTCACGCAGCAGCGTCTCGACCTGGGCGTTGACCGAGCGGAGTTCGGCGGCGGCCAATCGCTCGACCGCCGCCATCACCCCGGGGGAGGCGCGCATCAGGAACGGCTTCCTGTCTCGCGCCATATCAGCCGTACAGCGTGCCGGTGTTGACGACGGGCTGGGCCTCGCGGTCGGCGCAAAGCACCACCAGAAGGTTGGACACCATCGCGGCCTTGCGCTCCTCGTCCAGCTCGACCACGCCGCGCTCGCCGAGGTCGGTCAGGGCGTTCTCCACCATGCCCACGGCGCCGCGGACGATCAGGCGGCGGGCGGACAGGACGGCCTCGGCCTGCTGACGCTTCAGCATCGCGCCGGCGATCTCGGGCGCGTAGGCCAGGTGGGCCAGGCGGGCCTCGTCGACGGCCACTCCGGCGACACGGACACGGCCGACCAGTTCGTCCCGCAGGCGGCCGGCGACGTCCTCGGCATCGGCGCGCAGGGTCATTTCCGGCTCGTCCGCCTCGTCGCCATGGTCGTAGGCGTAGTGGGAGGCGATGTCGCGCAGGGCGGTGTCAACCTGGATGTTCACGAAGGCCTGATAGTCATCGACGTCGAACAGGGCCTGGGCCGAATCCTCGACGCGCCAGACGACGTTGGCGGCGATTTCGATGGGGCTGCCGCGCCTGTCGTTCACCTTCAGCTTGTCGCTGGTCAGGTTGCGGACGCGCAGGCTGATCTTCTTGCGGCTGTACCAGGGCAAGACCCAGCGCAGGCCGGTCTTCCGGTCGGTGCCGCGGTAGTCGCCGAACAGCAGGATCGCCATGGCCTCGTTCGGCTGCAGCGAATAGAGACCGCAGACCAGCAGCAGGCCGATCACGGCAGTGACGACTCCTCCGACGACGAGCAGGGCGTTGTCAGGGTCCTGCGCCACGATGACCGGGCCGGCGACGATGAGCAGCAGGCCAAGCAGCAGCATGAGCAGGCCGTTGGCGGTGGAAGCCGGGCGCTCGGTGGATTTCGAGTGCGTGGTGGTCATCAGTCCCTCCTGATTCGATATGAAAGCGATATCACAATGATTGCGAGCTCGGCAATGGCCACGCTCGCGGTCGTCATCGGAAGGGCGCCTTCGGCCTTGCATTCGCCTCAAATTCGAGAAACTTGAGGCAGGCTGGCGCGGTCCCTGTTAGAGGATCGCCGGCGTCTCTGCGCGTGTCGTCCACAGGGGTCTTCTGAATGCGTATTATGCTCGCGACCGCGGTGGCGATCGCTCCCTTGATGGCCGCCTCCGGCGCCATGGCTGAAGTCGTCATCTCGACGACCCGGACGACGCCGATCACCACGGCCAATGCGAGCGGGAGCGGCGCCGACAGCATCCGGATGACAAGCACCGGAACCATCGTCCTGAACAGCGGCGTGGGCGTCACGGTCAATTCGAGCCACAACTTCACCATGGAGGGGGGCACGATCTCCCTCGACAACTCGCCCCCGGGCTCCACGGGCGTGCTGATCGAGGGCGGCAACACGGCCACGGTCAGCATTACGGGGACGGTCACCCTCTTCGACGACATCATCGCCACGACCGACACCGACACGGACAATGACGGCGATATCGACGGCGCGTTCGCCAACGGCTCGGGCCGCTATGGCGTGCGCCTGACGGGGGCCGCGCCCCTGACCGGCAACATCCTCGTCAACTCGGGCGCCTCGATCGGTGTCGACGGCAATAATTCCTACGGCATCTCGCTCGAAGGGCCGCTGGACGGCCGTTTCGATATGTTTGGCGCCGTGACGGTGATCGGCAACGACAACTACGGCGTACGCGTGACCGGAGACGTCAGCGGCGACGTCAGGACCGGGGGCTCCATCACGGCGCGCGGGCCCGGCTCGGCCGCCCTCTCGGTCGAGGGCGATGTCGGCGGCGCGATGGTCATCCACTCCAACATCACGGCGTCAGGGTACCGCTATACGTCCCGGCCGCCCGAGCGCCCCGAGGGCTTTGTGGAGACCCCGGAGAACGACGAGGGCGTCCTGTTCCTCGACGAACTGGACCCCGACGATCTGCTGCAGGGCGGCCCCGCGGTAAGCATCCAGGGCAACGTCGCCGGCGGTGTCCTGCTGGACCGCGGCCCCACCTACGGGACAGGGGGTCTGGAGGGCGACGACGACGGCGACGGCGTCAAGAACGGCGACGAGGACGACGACGGCGACGGCACCATCAACCGGACGGACACCGACCGCGACGGCGACGGGCTGGTGGACACGACCGAGAGCACGGCCTCGATCAGCGTCTTCGGCTCGGCTCCGGCCCTCGAGATCGGCTCGGCCACGCAGTCGATCACCCTTGGCGACGTCGGCACGGGCGACGCTGCCTTCGGTTTCATCAACCGGGGCACTATCACGGCGCAGGGCGTCTACGGGCAGATGACCATCAACGGCGTGGACTATGACGGCATCGCCGCCAACGCCGTCGTCATCGGGGACAATGCAGGCCAGACGGTCGACCTCTCCGGCGGCTTCCGCAACGAAGGCACGATCGTGTCGCTGTCCTTCGACGCCGACTCGACGGCGATCCGGTTTGGCGAGGGCGCCACCGCCCCGAGCCTGATCAACACCAACGCCATCACCGCGGGTTCGAACAGCGATCTGGCCACGACGACGACGGCGATCCAGATCGACGCCGGGGCCACGGTCAACAGCTTCGTGAACAGCGGCAATGTGCTGGCCAGCACCGGCGGCGGGACGGCGGACACCTTCGCCATCCGCGATCTCAGCGGCACCCTGACCTCCATCACCAACAACCGGTCGATCCAGGCCACGGTCAACGCCAACGAGGACAACGACCCGATCACCGGCGTCGCGACCGCCATCGACGTCAGCGCCAACACCACGGGCGTGACCATCGTCCAGGACGGGATCGCCGCCACGCCGACGGAAACCAACCCGGACACGGACGGCGACGGCGTTCCGGACAACAATGAGCCGAACATCTTCGGCGCCATCAACCTGGGCAGTGGCGGGGACACCCTCGACATCCGCAACGGCATCGTGGTCGGCGACATTTCCTTCGGCGACGGCGCCGACAGTCTGGAAATCACCGGCGGCGCCCTCGTACGGGGATCCCTGACGGACAGCGACGGAGCGCTGGAGATCGACGTCTCCGACGGCACGCTCGAGGGCCGTCACACCACGGCGCTGAATCTGACCACCCTCAACATCGGCGCCGATGGCGATCTGATCGTGACGGTGGACCCGGCCAACAGCGCGGTCGGCACCTTTAACGTCTCCGGGACAGCGACGCTGGCGGACGGCGCTGGCCTGGGCATCCGCTTCAACTCCCTGCTGGAGGCACCGGAGCGGTTCACGCTGATCGACGCAACGACGCTGAATTTCGGCGACATCGACCTGAGCTCGATCCAGGAGAACTCGCCCTTCCTCTACGTCGTCGAGGCCGGGGCCGACCTGGCTGCCGGCCAGGTCTTCGCCGATGTTCGCCGCCGCACCGCGGAAGAGGCCGAGCTGATCACCGTCGAGGCGCAGATGTTCGACGCCTTCTACGGTGCGCTCGGCGGCGCCGAGGCCGGCGACATCCGCGACGGCTTCCTCGACCAGACCGGCCGCGACGACTTCCTGAACCTGTACGAGCAACTGCTGCCCGACCACTCGGGCGGGCCGCTGCTGTCGCTGGCCTCGGGGGTTGACGCGGTCACCCGCGCCCTGACCGGCCGCAACGCCGCGGCTGCGCCCGGCGAGACCAGCGCCTGGGTGCAGGAGATCAACTTCTACGCCGACAAGGACAAGACCCAGTCTTACGGCTTCCGCTCGGAAGGCTTCGGCGTCGCCGGCGGCATCGAGCGCGGGTCCGGCCTCGGCGCCGTCGGCCTGAGCCTCGCCTTCACCTCCTCAGATCTCGAGGATCCCGAAGCCGAGGCCGAGGAAGTCCTGTCCGCCAACCTTCTGGAGCTCGGCCTCTACTGGCGCGCCCAGGGTCAGTACTGGACCACCTGGGCCCGGGCCGCGGCCGGCTATGCGTCATTCACGTCCGAGCGCCGATTCGTCGGGGCCGGCCTGAACCTGTCCAACGAGTCCGACTGGAACGGCTTCACCCTCGCGGCGGCCGGCGGCATCTCCTACGAGCGTGAGTTCGGCCGCTTCACCATCCGGCCCGAGGCTTACGCCGAATTCTTCTCGCTCAGTGAGGACGGCCACGTCGAGGAGGGCGGCGGCGACGGTTTCGACCTCGAGATCGATGATCGCGAAGGTCACATGTTCTCGGCCACGGCGGCGATCAACGTCGGCATGAAGATGGGCCAGGACGACTGGCTGCGTCCGGAAATCCGGCTCGGCTGGCGCCAGAACATCTCGGTCGATCCGGGCGAAACCATCGCCCGCTTCCGCTCGGGCGGCGGCGACTTCACCCTGACGCCCGACACCATCGAGGGCGGCGGTCCGATACTGGGCTTCCGTCTCAACGTCGGCAACGAACTGGGCATGCTGTCGGTCAGCGCGGACGCCGAGATGATCGACGACTACATCCGCTACATGCTGTTCCTGCGGGCCAGCTTCCGGTTCTAGGATCGACGGACGGGCGGCTAGCTCAGCTGGTCAGAGCACCTCGTTTACACCGAGGGGGTCGGGGGTTCGAACCCCTCGCCGCCCACCATCCGCTCGCGGTCAGGCGACGTTCACCATTCCTGCTTCAGGATGCGGTGTCGGGAGAGTTTCAATGAAGTCGATGATCACACGCAGCGCAGCCCTCGCCGCCATCCTGGGCGGAGCTCTCATGCTGCAGGGCTGTCTGGTGGGGGCCGCGGTGGGCACGGCGGGCGCCGTGGTCGGCGGGGCCGCCAAGGTAACCGGCGCGGTGGTCGGCGCGGGGGTCGACGCCGTCACCACCTCCGACGAGGAAACCAAGGCGAGGCGCGAGCGGGAACAGCGCGAATACGAGCGCGAGCAGCGCCGCTGCAAACAGCGCCAGCGCCAGGGCCGCGACTGCTAGAGAAGGCCGCTACAACTGCGACATTCCCGGCGCGCTACAATCGCCACATCGGCGACAAGTGAGACTTCAGGCGGTTAAAGCGTCAGCACGCATCGCTCGTGGATCGTCGGGCGCGATACGGCGATCCGGCTCAGGCCGGGCCATTCCGGCTTCAGCCGGTTGGCGAACCACAGGCAGAGGTTCTCAAGCGACGGGAGATCGAGCCCGGCGTGTTCGTTGAGCATGCCGTGGTCCAGTTCCTCGGCCGCCGCCTTCAGCGCCCGGTCCAGCGCGCCCAGATCGGCGACCCAGCCGTGCTCGGCGTCGAGCGTCTCGCCGCGCACGGTGGCCTCGACCTGGAAGGAGTGGCCGTGGATGCGCCGGTAGGGACTGCCCTCCGGTTCGCTCGGGAAGTGATGGGCGGCGTCGAAATTCGCCGCCTTGGTGATCTCGAAAACGCTCATCTGACGCCGATGTATTTGTGAGTCTGGACGCTGAGCCGCCATTTGGGGTGGCTCAGGCAATATTCGATGGCCGCGGCCGTATTGGCCTCGCGGTTCGGGCCGTCCATGGGCTGGAGCCAGAACCGCTCGAAGGCGAGGTCTTCGAACCGGTCCGGCATGGCGGCCGGCTGCGGATAGACCAGCTTCAGCTCCTGCCCCGAGGTCTGCACCACCGGCGCGTCAGCCTTGGGACTGACGCAGATCCAGTCGATCCCGGCCGGCGCGGCCAATGTGCCGTTGGATTCTATGGCGATTTCGAAGCCGCGGGCGTGCAGGGCCTCAATCAGCGGCGCGTCCAGCTGCAGCAGCGGCTCGCCGCCGGTGCAGACGACCAGCCTGGGGTCCCCTGCCCGGCCCCGCCACATCGAGGCGACATGGTCGGCGAGGGCGTCGGCGGTCGCGAACTTGCCTCCGCCGTCGCCGTCGGCGCCGACGAAATCGGTGTCGCAGAAGGTGCAGACGGCGGCGGCGCGGTCGCGCTCCAGCCCGTTCCACAAATTGCAGCCGGCGAAGCGCAGGAAGACGGCCGGGCGCCCGGCCTGTCCGCCCTCTCCCTGCACGGTCAGGAAGACCTCCTTCGCGGAATACGTCATGGGCGCGCCACCCACTCGCCGTAGCCGATGGCGCGCAGCTCGCAGGCCGGGCAGTCGCCGCAGCCGTAGCCCCAGACCTGTCGGTTGTCGCGGTCGCCGCGATAGCAGGTGTGCGAAGCCTCAACGATCAGATCGACCAGCGGCTGGCCGCCCAGCTCATGCGCCAGCGCCCAGGTGTCCGCCTTGGTCAGGGCCATCAGCGGAGTCTCGATGACCACCGGCCGGTCCAGCCCCAGGCTGAGGGCGCGGGCCATGGCGTCGATCGTGTCGCGCCGGCAGTCGGGATAGCCCGAGTAATCCGTCTCGCACATCCCCCCGACCAGCACCTCCAGCCCGCGCCGGTCCGCGAGCGCGGCCGCGACAGTCAGAAACACGAGGTTGCGGCCCGGCACGAAGGTGGTCGGCAGGCCCCGGGCATCCATTTCGATCGCCTTGTCGGCCGTCAGGGCGCTCTCGGCGATGCGGCCGTAGCCGGTCAGGTCGATCACGTGATCCGGGCCTAGCCGGTCCGCCAGGCCCGGCAGCACCCGCTTCATCCCCTCGCGCACCGCCAGCCGCGCCCGCATCTCGACGGCGTGCCGCTGACCGTAGTCGAACCCCACCGTCTCGACCCGCTCATGGCGCGCCAGGGCCCACGCCAGGCAGGTGGCGCTGTCCTGCCCGCCGGAGAACAGGACGAGAGTGGAATTTGCAGGTTTTTGCAGTGAATCGCTCATGACAAACCTGCGGTCGGCCGGTCGGCCGCGCGCATGGACAAGGGTGATAGGGCCGTTCGAGGATCGGGCCAGGGACGGGGCCGGCCTTCTACACCAGCGCGAAGTCCCGCGCAAAAGCGGCGCAATGGGGGCGGCGCGCCTTAACCCTTCCGCAAACGGTTCCCTGCAATGTCCACCGGTCGCAGTGGAGTGCCGGTGAGTATGCCGACAATCGAAGATCTCACCGAGCGCGCCGAGGCGGTGTCGCCTCAGACGCTGGGAAGCGAGGTCTTCGCCCGCTTCGAGAGCGATCCCGACACCCTCGTGATCGCCGTCGTCGACGGCCGGCGGCCGGTCGGGCTGATCGAACGCCGCGACTTTTTGCTGAAGATCGCCCAGCCCTTCGGCCACGCCCTCTACGCCGGACGGCCGGTCACCTGCGTGATGGACAGCGAGCCGGCGATCGTCGAGGCCGGCGTGGCCATCGACACCGTCTGCGACGCCTTGATGAAGGGCGGTCCCGGCGAGTTGATGCGCGGCTTCATCGTCACCCGCAACGGGCGCTATCACGGCGTCGGCACAGGGGTGTCCCTGCTGCGCGCCGTCAATGAGAGCCAACGGCTCCAGAACGCCGACCTGAGCGATCAGGTCCGGGAGCTGAACGACACCCGCACCCAGGCCCTGATGTCGGCCCGCGCCAAGAGCCAGTTCCTGACCATCATGAGCCATGAGCTGCGGACGCCGATGAACGGCGTGCTGGCGGTGGCCGAACTGCTGCGCCGTCAACCGCTCAACGCGCAGGCCCATGCCCATGTGACGACCATCGTGGAGTCGTCCGAAACCCTGCTGCGCATCCTGCAGGACGCCCTTGACCTGTCGAGGGCCGAGGCCGGCGAGCTGGAGCTGCAGGTGGAACCCACGCCGCTGCGCAGCCTGATGGACGACATCCAGACGATGTGGGCGCCCCGCGCCTCGCAGGACAACGCCACCCTGATGATCAGCTATGAGGGCGACACCGAGCTGGCCGCCATCGTCGACAGCGCGCGTCTGAAGCAGGTGTTCAACAACCTGATTGGCAACGCCCTGAAGTTCGCCCGCAACGGCGTGGTCGAGGCCAGCCTGAAGGCGGTGGCCGCCGGTGACCGCATCACGCTGGAGGCCCGGATCCGCGATGACGGGCCGGGTGTCGACGCCGACCGCGTGGACCAGATTTTCGAGCCCTTCGTTCACGGATCGGCCCAGGACGGCGCCGGCCTCGGCCTGTCGATCTGCCGCCAGGTCATCCGCCGCATGGGCGGCCGGATCTGGGCCGAGAACAACCCCGGACGCGGTGCGACCTTCGCCTTTGATCTCGAGGTCGACCGGACCCGCGTCGAGGCCAGGGCCGCCTCGAACGTCCAGGCCATGGCCGAGCTGGAGATGTCCTCCTCGCCGCATGTCCTGATAGTCGACGACAACGCCACCAACCGCGTCGTCGCCCAGGCGCTGTGCGAGATGTTCGGCTGCACCTCTGAAACCGCCGAGGACGGAGCCGAGGCGCTGGAAGCGGTGCAGGAGCGCCAGTTCGACCTCGTGCTGATGGACATCAAGATGCCCCGCATGGACGGCGTGCAGGCGACCCGCGCGATCCGCGCGCTCGACGGCCCCGCCCGCGCCGTGCCGATCGTGGCCCTGACCGCCAACGCCGATCCGGACGACGCGAGGAAATACCTCGCCTGCGGCATGGCGGCCGTGGTGGAGAAGCCAATCAAGCCCGAACGCCTGCGCATGGCCATGAACACCGCGCTGGAGCAGGCGACGGCGACCGCCGCCGCACCCGCCAAGCCCACCTCGAAGGGCCGCGCCTCCCGCTCGGCGGCCTAGGCTGTCTCCACCAGCGCTTCCTCGTCGTCCTCGTCGTAGCCGACCAGGCGCAGCGCCCTTGCCTTCTGGCCGTTCAGTTCGCACCAGCGCAGCAGGCCCTCCTCGCGGCCGTGGGTGATCCACACCTCCTCGGGCCGTAGCTCGTCGAAGGTGGCGGTCAGCTCGGGCCAGTCGGCGTGATCCGACAGCACCAGCGGAAGCTCGACGCCTCTTTGCCGCGCCCGGGCGCGAACGCCCATCCAGCCCGAAGCGAAGGCCAGCACCGGATCGGCGAAGCGGCGCGACCAGCGATCCTGGGTGGCCGAGGGCGGGGCGATCACCACCTCCCCGCCGAGCGCGTTCGGCTTCAGCCCCGTGGCCGGCAACAGGGGACCGAGATCGACGCCCTCGCGCTCATAGAGCCTGTTCAGCCGATCGAGCGCCCCGTGAACGTAGATCGGGCGCTCCCAGCCCGCCTCGCGCAACAGGCGGATGACCCGCTGGGCCTTGCCCAGCGCATAGGCCCCGACCAGATGGGCGCGCTCCGGAAACTGCCGCAGGGAGTGAACCAGGCGCCCGATCTCCTCCCCGTCCGGCGGATGGGTGAAGACCGGCAGGCCGAAGGTGGCCTCGGAGATGAAGACCTCGCAGGGCACGGGCTCGAACGGAGCGCAGGTCGGATCGCGGCGACGCTTGTAGTCGCCCGAGACCGCCATGGTCAGGCCCTTCCAGCGGATCACCGCCTGGGCCGATCCGAGCACGTGCCCGGCCGGGACGAGGGTCACCTCCACGCCGTTGTGCGAGGCCGTTTCCCCGTAGGCGGCGGGCTGTTGCCTGCCGGCGAAATCCGCGCCGTAGCGTTCGGCCATGATTGCAAGAGTTTGCGGCGTGGCCAGCACCGCCCCGTGCCCGGCCCGCGCATGGTCCGAATGGCCGTGGGTGATCACCGCCCGGTCGACCGGCCGCACCGGGTCGACGTGGAAGTCGCCCGGCGGGCAGTACAGTCCGGCCGGGGTCGGCCTGAGCAGGTCCTCGAAGCGGATCATGGATCGGATATGGGCCCTCGCAGCCTGTCGGGAACGCGCGAGCCGCGCTTGCGTCCACGCCCGCCGCGGGTTGATAGCAGGACATGGCTTCCTCCACCCTTGTCTCCCTGCTGCCCCAGCTGGCCTCGGGCGCGGCCCACACCCACGCGCTCGGCTTCGCCTTCGACCGGCTGGAAGGGAATCGCGTGCGCATCCGCGTGCCCTGGCGCGAGGATCTGGTCGGCGATCCCGACACCGGGGTGCTGGCGGGCGGCCTGGTCACCGCCCTGCTCGATCACGTCGGCGGACTGGCGGTGTGGATCGCCCTGGATCGGTTCGAGCCGATCGCCACCCTCGATCTGCGCGTCGACTACATGCGCGCCGCCGAGCCGCGGCGGGACCTGATCGCCGAGGCGCGCTGCTACCGCCTGACCCGCTCGATCGCCTTCGCGCGGGCCTGGGCGTTCGAGGACGGGCCGGACGATCCGGTGGCGGCGGCCCAGGCAACCTATGTGCTCAGCCCGCGGGAGCCGGCGAAATGACCGACCTGCTGGATCGGATCCCATACGCCCGTTTCCTTGGGCTGACTTCGGCGCTGGAGGGCGACCACCTGACCGTGACCATGCCGTTCGCCGACAGCCTGATCGGCAACCCCATGCTGCCTGCGCTGCACGGCGGGGCCACGGCGGCCCTGCTCGAACTGACCGCCGTCGCCCAGGTGGCGCTCTCCTATCCGCGCCTGCGCCTGCCGAGGCCGATCAACCTCACCGTGGCCTATCTGCGCACCGGCCGGGCGTTCGACGTCCGCGCCCGCGCCCGCATCAGCAAGGCCGGGCGGCGGGTGGCCCATGTGCTGGCCGAGGCCTGGCAGGAGGACGAGGCGCAGCCGATCGCCTCGCTCACCGCCCACTTCCTCGTGGCCGAATACGATCTCTAGTTGTAGTTCGTTGTAACGTCCGATTGCCTGCTCTACGTGATGGTCAATCACGGGAGGAAGACATGACGAGACAGAGCATCGGCGAGGCCCTCGCGGCCCGCCTCTACGCCGCCGAAGCCGCCATCGACCGGGCCATGGCCGAGACCGCCGCCCTCGCCGCCGCCCTGCCCGGCGCGCGGGCGGACGCCTGTCTGTCGGCGGTCACCGGCCAGAGGGCCTTCAGCGGGGCGGCGGCCGCCATCGGCGCCCTGGCCGAGGCGCGCGGGCATCTGGTGGACACCCACGCCACCCTGGCGGCCCTCGCGCGCAAGCTGGGGCTCGAGGCGCTGGCGGTCGGACCGGTCGACAAGCCGGGCGACACGCCCCCGGTCGGCGGAGGGGTGTGTCCGGAAGGCGACACCGGTTACCAGATGATGAACAAATCCCTACCGACCACCGCCCAGTTATGTTAAGGCTTCGTTTACCTGTTCAGTTTGGGAGGCTTCTATGGACAAGGCTCAAGTGATCGCCAGCGTCGCCGGCGATTTGAATGCGACGGAGCAGTCCGTTGACGAGGCTATCGCCCGCGCCACGACGCTGGTGCAGTCGATGATCGGCTCCCGTGCGTCGCTCAACCTGTCGCCGGTTATGGGCGCCGGGGCCCAAGGCAAGGCTCTCGAGGCCATCGCCGCCCTGGGCGCAGCGCGCCAGGCCGTGGTCGCCTGCCATGAAGAGCTGGCCAAGGACCATCGGCGCCTGGGCTTCGGGACCTACGCCGGAGAGGGCCAGAACAAGGGCCAGGGCGACGCTCCGCGGATAATCGAGCCCCTGCTTCGCGCGGTTTAATTCGAGGTAATGTCCGCTAGCGGTCATTCCCGCTGGTGCTGACTTCAGGCATGATCGCCCCTGTGCTCATAGTGCGGGGGCGATTCTGTGTTACCAACTATATACGCCCAACTGGTCCTTGCGGCCGCCGTCGTCGTTGTAGCTTTCGCCTTCTGGAAAGGTGATGAGCCGGAGCGGATGGGAGCTGCGGCATACGCGCTGGTCTTCCTCGGCTCCCTGATGGTTCCGGACAGCAGCGACCTGAGCATTCCGCAGTGGGGCCTCATGGCCATGGACATCGTCCTGCTTGTGGTTTTTCTCGGTCTCGCCTTCCACAGCCGCCGGGCCTGGCTCGTCTGGGCGTCCGCTTTTCAGGCCCTGATCGTCACCGTTCACATACTTGTCGCCGCCAACCTGCGACCCCCGTCCGACGCCTTCGCCGCTGCCTATAATATGTCGAATTATGGGCTGCTGATCGCAATGGCCGTCGGCACTTTCTGGGCCTGGCAAGAGCGGCGCGCCGCCGCCATGAGTGAAAAACGCTAGAAGGCGGTCGCCCCCGGTAACCGGGCGATGCTGCGGGAGGATCTCAGGTGTTCGACACCCTCTACTCCCAGATCGGCGCGGCGCTCGGCGTGATCGTCGTGACCTTCGCCTTCCTGAAGGGCGACGAGCCGGAGCGGGTCGGGGGCGGGGCCTACGCCCTCGGCGCGCTCGCCTCGTTGCTGGTGCAGAACGACAGCCAGTTGTACGGCCCGCAATGGGGGCTGATGATCGTCGAGACCGTCATGCTGGTCGCCTGGGCCGCCCTGGCATGGAAAAGCCGCCGCTCATGGCCGATCTGGGCCTGCGCCTTCCAGTCCGTGGCGGTGATGAGCCACATCCTGACCACCACGGACATGCGGCCGCCGATCGCCGCCTTCTACGCGGTGGTCAATCTGGCCAGCTACGGCGTCCTCCTCGTGCTCGCGCTCGGCGTCGTCCAGGCCTGGCGGGACCGCCGCGCCGCGGACTGGAGTAGCGCGCTCGATTAGGTGGATATTCCTATCTCCCTCCGGTAACCTGCGCTCGAATCGGCCACCCGGGCCGAGGTGGAACGCCCTGCCCCATGCCCCTGTCTCACGGCCAGATCTGGAAGGCGATCGATGGGCTGGCCCGGCGCGAGGGGATCAGCGTCTCGGCGCTGGCGCGGCGGGCGGGGCTGGACGCGACCAGTTTCAACCCCTCGAAGCGGTTCGGGCCGGGCGATCCGCCGCGGCCGCGCTGGCCTTCGACCGAGAGCCTGACGCGCATTCTGCAGGCCACCGGCCTGTCGCTGGGCGAATTCGCGGCGCTTGCCCGCGACGCGCCGGAACGGCCGTCGACGGTGCCCATGCTGGGCATGGCGCAAGCCGGTCAGGACGGCTTCTTCGACGACGCCGGCCTGCCGGTCGGCGACGGCTGGGAGCAGACGGAGCTGCCGCGCCCGAAAGAGACGCTGCTCAGCCTGCGCGTCACCGGCGATTCCATGGCGCCGGTCTACCGCGCGGGCGACCGGATCATTGTCGACCGCGAGGCCTCCGACGTGCGC
>NZ_DASPNO010000076.1:0-24480 GCF_035626535.1 Brevundimonas sp. | reverse complement strand
GCCGGCCGGTGGCCACAAGGTGCTCGACCGCCTGCACCGCGCCGCCATGGTTGTCGACGATGATCGAGGGGCGCTCGGCTCCGGCGCCGCCGTTCATCAGCAGGATCGGCAGGCGGCCGGCCAGGCTGGTCGCCAGGTTGGCGGCGTCCAGATGCGGCGACAGCACGATCAAGCCGTCGACGCGCCCGCGCATGGAGCGGATGGCGGCCGAGGCCTCCTCGGCGTCGTCATGGGAGCTGGAGACGATAAGATGATAGCCCAGCGCCCGCGCCGCCACGTCCATGCCGCGGATCAGTTCGGAGAAGAACTCGCCGTAGAGATCCGGCAGGATGACCCCGATCGTCTGGGTCTTGCTGGTCGACAGGCTGCGGGCGCCGGAGTGGGGCACGTACTGCAGCGCCTCGACCGCCTCCATCACCTTCTTGCGCGTCGCGTCGGTGACGGGGCCGGCCCCCGTCAGGACGCGCGACACGGAGGCGACGGAGACGTCCGCCCGTTCCGCCACGTCGCGGATCGTGGCGGGCTTCACGCGCGGCCGTCCATGCGGTTTTTCGGAGTCGCACGAGGCGCCAAAGTTTCTCTCCCTGACCGGCTCGCGATCCCGGCCCGCTTTGCGCGGGTCCGTTCGACAATTCCGTGTAACCGATTACATGACACACTAGCAATGTCGCCCGCAAGTGCCCTAGTTTGGTCACAGGCAGGTTGTGCTCACGGTGCTACACGCGTAACCGGCGGCCCCCGCTTCGCCTGTCCCAGTTGTTCCCCCCGCGTCCTACGAGCCTGACAAATGACCACGGAAAACACCGGCAACTATCTGTTTCCAGAAGGTTTCCTGTGGGGCGCGGCGACGGCCGCCTATCAGATCGAAGGCTCGTCCATGGCCGACGGCGCGGGCGCCTCGATCTGGGACCGATTCAGCCACACACCGGGCAATATGGCGGGCGGCGACACCGGCGACGTGGCCTGCGACCACTACAATCGCTGGCGTGAAGACATCCAGCTGATGAAGCGGCTCAACCTCCAGGCCTACCGATTCTCGGTGAGCTGGAGCCGGGTGATGCCGGAGGGCCGCGGGGCCATCAACGCCAAGGGCCTGGACTTCTACGACAGGCTGGTCGACGGCCTGCTCGAGACCGGGATCGAGCCGCTCTGCACCCTGTATCACTGGGACTTGCCGGCCGCGCTCGATGATCGCGGCGGCTGGCTCAACCCCGACATCGCCGACTGGTTCGCGGACTATAGCGAGGTTCTGTTCGAGAAGTTCAAGGGGCGCATCAGCACCTGGGGCACCATCAACGAGCCCTGGGTCATCGTCGATGGCGGCTATCTGCACGGCGCCCTGGCCCCCGGCCATCGCTCGGCCTTCGAGGCCATGATCGCCGGCCACAACGTCCTGCGCGCCCACGGCGCGGCCGTAAAGCGGTTCCGTCAGGTCGGCGAAGGCCGGATCGGCATCGTCCTCAACATCGAGCCAAAATATCCCGCCAGCGACAAACCCGAGGACGAGGCCGCCCGCCGGCGCGCCGAGGCCCAGATGAACCGCTGGTTCCTCGACCCGCTGATGGGCCGCGGTTATCCGGAAGAACTCAAGGACGTCTATGGCGAAGCCTACCGCGAGTTTCCGCAGGAAGACTTCGACCTGATCGCCCAGCCGACCGACTGGATGGGGCTCAACTGGTACACCCGTTCCGTACCTGAGAACGCGCCCGACGCCTGGCCCGTCCGCGCCCGGCCGGTGAAGCAGATCCAGCACGCCCACACCGAGACCGGCTGGGAGGTCTATCCCCTCGCCCTCACCGACACCCTCGTCTGGCTGCACGAGCAGACCGGCGGCAAGCTGCCGCTGATGGTCACCGAGAACGGCTCGGCCTGGTACGACCCGCCCCACGCCATCGACGGCCGCATCCACGACCCGATGCGCGTCGACTATCTGAAGAACCACCTCAAGGCCCTGCACGACGCCATCGGCAAGGGCGTCGACGTGCGCGGCTACATGGCCTGGTCGCTGCTCGACAATCTCGAATGGTCGCTGGGCTATTCGAAACGCTTCGGCATCACCCACGTCAATTTCCAGACGCAGGAGCGGACCATCAAGGACTCCGGCCTGCTCTACGCCGAGGTGATCCGGTCGAACGGCGGCGTGCTGTAGGGTTTCCCCGTCATCCTCGGGCCTGACCCGAGGATCAGACCGGCCGGTGCTCAGCCGAGCGGGGTGCGGTCGCCATCTCGGGGCCGCCTCGATCGAACAGTCCGGCCCCACGTCTGATCCTCGGGTCAGGCCCGATGACGGCGGTGAAGGCATAGGCCCGAGGAAAAACGTTGAATGGGTCAGACCCTGACGATCACCGCACCCTCTCGTAATACGCCTCGATCAGATCCAGCCGGTCCGCGAACGGGACCGGCTTCGCCACCGGACCGTCATTGGTGAACTCCAGAAGCCGGTCCGGCGCGGCGCCGAACTCCGGCCACGCCGGGCGGCGGCCGCCGTTCGGATCGCCCCTGGCCGCGAAGGTGGTCCAGTAGCCCGCCATCGCATCCGCCTGCCGCTGGTCCATCTCCGCCGTCGGCCACGGGGAGGCGGTCAAATTGTCAAACACATACTGCCGCTCCGAGGCGTGGGTCGCCCCGGCGTGCGGCTCCGGCATCGCCGCCGAGACCACGTCGAACCGGTACAGATACGTCGGATGGCCGTTCCGCGCGTGCAGCCGCGCCAGGCGCCGCGCCGGCTCGTTGAACACCAGGTCGCTGAGCACGAACTGGTCGTAGCCCCCCTGCCCGCCATAGGTCGCCAGGAACGCCGCCCGTTCCGCGTCCGTCATGGCGTCGTCGAGCGCTCCGTAGGGACTCAGGTCTGACGGCTTCATCCACCAGAATTCGGCGCTGTTCGTGCCGATGATCAGCGGAACGGGCGCTTCACGACCCCCGGCGAACGCAGCTTCGACCTCTTCGGCCACATATAGCCCGTCCTTCACCAGCAGGTCGCCGCCATAGAAGTTCGGCGCCGGACGCAGGAGGGCCCCGGCCGGGATCGCCCGCAGCTGTTCCGCCGTACTCGCCCCGTGCGCGGCGGCGAACGCCTCTCCCCTCGCCTGCATCGACAACCCGCCGTCGCGCCGCGGCGAGTCCGGCGGCGTTCCTTCGTCGCGGCCGAGACCCGACTGCACCGCCGCCCGGTGGAACAGCCCTCGCGCCGGTTCCGAGATCATAAGCCGCGTCACCAGCGCCCCGCCCGCCGACTCGCCGAAGATCGTGACATTGTCCGGGTCGCCTCCGAACACCGCCGCGTTCTCCCGAACCCAGCGCAGGGCGGCGATCACGTCCATCAGCCCGTAGTTCGCCGCCGGCTCGCCCGGCCGCCGTTCCGCCGCCAGGGCCGGATGATCGAAGAATCCCAGCCGCCCCAGCCGGTAGTTGATGGTCACCACCACCACGCCGCGCTTCGCCAGCCGGGTCCCGTCGTACAGCGCCGCCGTGCCCGAGCCGTTGTTCAGCCCGCCGCCGTGGATCCAGACCATCACCGGCAGCGGCGCTGCCGGGTCCCCGGGGCGCTCCGCCGGCGCCCAGACATTCAGCGTCAGGCAGTCCTCGCTCATCGGCGGCGGCCCGACCCCGTTGTCGCCGTTGGCCGGCGGCTGGATGCAGATCGCGCCGACCTGTCCCGCGTCGCGCTCGCCGCCCCATGGCTCCGCCTCCTGCGGCGCCCGCCAGCGCAGCTCCCCGACCGGCGGCCGCGCATACGGCACGCCCTTGAAGCTGCGCACGCCGTCCGCGGTCCGCCCGACCAGCACGCCCTGCGACACTGTCACCCGGGGGCTGGGATCGGCGGAACCCGTCGGTGAGATCATCAGAACCGCCGCCGCCACAAACGAAGCCAGGATCATGTCCGCAGCCTAGCGGGGTCTGCCGCCCGGACCCAAACGACAAAATGCACCGGACACGCACCACGCGTGAAACCGACGTCCGCTCAAGGCGTTACAGCGGCCGGAGGTCGGGGGACGCGATTGAAACAACTGGCGAAATCGGGCGGCTTGGCGGTCGATCTGGCGAGCGCGTTCGACGCCTCGCCCAATCCCTATGTGCTGCTCACGCCCGATCTGCGGATCGCCGGCGTAAACCAGGCCTATCTCGACGTCACCAACAGCACTCGCGACGAGATCGTGGGCAAGCCGCTGTTCGCCGCTTTCGACTCAGGGCCAGGCGAAGACGCCCCGGAGAACGTTCGCCAGGTCCGGGCGTCCCTGGAGCGCGCCCGGGACAGCCGCCGGCGGGACCACCTGGCGCTCGTGAAATTCTCGATTCCGCGCAGGGGGGAGGACGGCGCGGACGTCTTCGAGGATCGCTTCTGGAGCGCCACGCATACCCCCATTTTCGACGACCAGGGCAAGGTTGCCTTCATTCTCCAGCACACCAACGACATCACCGAACTGCAGCGCCTGAGAGAACTGCGCGCGGCGCCGGAACGGGTCAGCGCCCTCGATATCATGCTGGGCGGAGTGGTTCTGGGGCGGGCCCGGCAGGTCCAGGAAGACAATCGCCGTCTCGCGGACGAACGCAACCGACTGGTCGGCATGTTCATGCAGACCCCGGGGTTCCTCGCCGTCGTCACGGGCCCGGACCATGTCTTCGAGATGCACAACGCGGCCTTTGCGCAACTGATCGGTCACAGGGACATCACCGGCAAGCCGGCCCGCGAAGCTTTCCCCGAACTCGTCGGCCAGGGCTATTTCGACCTGCTGGACAATGTCTATGCGACCGGCGAGCCGTATGAGGGCCGAGCCAGTCTTGTGCAGTTGCAACGGGATCCCGGAGGCCCACTGCAGTCGGTGTATCTGAACTTCGTCTATCAGCCGATCCGGGACGCCTCCGGCGCGGTGGTCGGAATCTTCACCCAGGGGCATGACGTCACCGACGCCGTTCTCTCGGCCGAACGGCAGAAGCTGATGATCGACGAGCTGAACCATCGCGTGAAGAATACCCTCGCCACGGTCCAGTCGATCGCCATGCAGACGGCGCGGTCGCATGCCGACCCGCGCACCTTCGCGGAGGGTTTCCAGGCCCGGCTGCTGGCGCTGTCGCACACCCACGACCTGCTGACCCGCAGCCACTGGGAGGGCGCGGATCTTGGCGACATCCTCGAACACGAGACTGAGGCCCACGGCAGCGCCCGGGTCTCGGCCAACGGTCCGCGCGTGGCCCTGAGCCCCGCCGCCGCGCTGTCGCTCGGCATGATCTTCCATGAGCTGGCCACCAACGCGGCCAAGTATGGATCCCTGTCCGCGCCGGGCGGCCGGGTGCTCGTCGACTGGGCCGTCGCCAACCAGACCCGCCGCCGGCTTCAGCTGGTGTGGCGCGAACTCGGCGGCCCCGCCGCCTCTCCACCGGACCGCAAGGGCTTCGGCAGCCGCCTGATCGAGCGCAATGTGCGCCATGATCTGGCCGGAGATGTCGAACTCGACTACGCAAGCGACGGGCTGATCGCGACTTTTTCAATTCCACTGGACAGGGAGCCGGGCACATGAGCCAGGCGTTTGCGGGCCGCCGCGTTCTGGTCGTCGAGGATGAATCCCTCGTCGCCATGCTGCTGGAGACCATTCTCGAGGACATGGGCTGCGTTCCGGTCGGTCCCGCGGCCACGGTCGACGAGGGGCTCCAGATGGCCAACGACGGCGAGCCGATCGACGCCGCCCTGCTGGACGTCAACGTCGCCGGCCGGCAGGTCTTCCCGATCGCCGAGGCGCTGAGGGCGCGCGGCGTGCCCTTCGTCTTCTCCACCGGCTACGGCGAGGGCGGCCTGCCCGACGAATGGCGCGGCCTGCCGACCCTGCAGAAGCCCTTCACCGAGGCCGCCGTCCGCGACGCCCTGATGAAGGCCATGGGTATGGCCGACGTCTGAGCTACCGCCCCAGATCCTTCAGCACCGCGCGCGCCGCATTGTGCCCCGGCGCGCCGGTGACGCCGCCGCCCGGGTGCGCCCCTGATCCGCACAGGTAGAGTCCGGGCACCGGCATCCGGTGATCGGCGTGGCCCAGCACCGGCCGGGCGCTGAACAGCTGGTCCAGCGTCAGACGCCCGTGGAAGATGTCGCCGCCGACCAGGCCGAAGCGCCGCTCCAGGTCGCGCGGCCCCAGCGCCAGCCGCCCCACCACCGAGGCCTTGAAGCCGGGCGCGTGGGCGTCGACCGTGTCGATCATCAGGTCGGCCACCGTTTCGCGATGCTCGTCCGCCAGCGTCGGATCCACATGCTGGCAGAACAGGCTGGCGACATGCTGTCCAGGCGGCGCCAGGCTGTCGTCCAGGGTCGAGGGGATCAGCATCTCGACGATCGGCTTCGACGACCAGCCGTTCAGCCGCGCCTCGGCGTGGGCCCGGTCCATATAGGCCAGTGACGGCGCCATGATGATCCCCGCGGTCAGGTGATCCCCCTGCCCCGGCAGCGCCGTGAAGCCCGGCAACTCCGACAGGGCCACGTTCATCCGGAAGGTGCCCGACCCGGACTGGTAGTTGCCCATCCGCTCGCGGAAGTCCGCCGGGACCACCGCGTCGTCCACCAGGCGCCCGAACAGCAGCCGCGGGTGCAGGTTCGACACCACCGCCCGCGCCCGCACCGTATCGCCGCCCTCGGTGACCGCCCCCACGGCGCGGCCCTTCTCGGTCAGAACCTCGGCCACGGCGGTGTCCAGCCGCACTTTGACGCCCTGTTCGGCGCAGGCTCTCGCCATGGCCTGGGTGATCGCCCCCATGCCGCCCAGCGCGTGACCCCAGACGCCCTTGCGTCCGTTCACCTCCCCGAACACGTGGTGCAGCAGCACATAGGCCGAGCCCGGCGTGTAGGGGCTGGCGTAGTTGCCCACCACGCTGTCGAAGCCGAACAGCGCCTTGATCGGATCGCTCTCGAACCACCCGTCCAGCCAGTCGCCGGCCGACTTGGCGAACAGGTCCAGCAGGTCGCGCCGCCCCTGCGTATCCAGCCCCGCCGCCTGCCGCCCCAGTCCGCCCGCCTTGAGCAGCTCCGGCAGCATGGCCATCCAGCCGCCTTCCACCACATTGGGCGGGGCCTTCAGGATCCAGTCGCGCAGGACCGCCGCCACCACCTCCAGCCGCCGCTCGTACTCCGGCAGCCGCTCGGCGTCCCGGGCCGAGAATTTCGCCACCTCGCCCTGCGTCCGGCCCTCCCCGGCCAGCAGGTGGCGGCCGTCCTCCAGCGGCAGGAAGTTGGACACCTTGCGCTCGATCACGGTCAGCCCGTGCCGGGCCAGCTCCAGGTCGGCGATCACCTTCGGATTGAGCAGGCTGACGGTGTAGCTGGCGGTCGAGTTGCGGAACCCCGGATGGAACTCCTCCGTCACCGCCGCCCCGCCGACCACAGGCCGCCGCTCCAGCACGGTCACCTTCAGCCCGGCCCTGGCCAGATAGAAGGCGCAGACGAGCCCGTTGTGCCCCCCGCCGAGGATGACGACGTCGGTGTGGGTCTGAGCCATTCGCTTCTCTTCTTTCGTCATCCCGGCGGCGCCGGAGCGTAGCGGAGGCGAAATGCTGGATACAGCCGTATGCTCGACAGTTTCGCGCTATCGCGCGCCGCTGGGTCCCGTGGTCTCGCTGCGCTCGCCACGGGATGACGAAAGCTCGGAGGTTTCCACCTCCGGCCGATGCACCAGCGACACCAGCACCACGCTGATCATCATCAGCAGGAACCAGCTGCCCAGCTTGGCCAGCGACACCGGCTCCCAGCCATCCTCCTGCCCCGGATAGGCCCAGGCCTGCGCCCAGGTGCCGAGGTTCTCGGCGAACCAGATGAACAGCGCCACCAGCAGGAAGCCCACCAGGAACGGCATCGACCGCCTGCGCCGGTCCGGGGTGAAATAGAACCAGCCCTGCCCGAACAGCACCGCCGTCAGGGCGAACAGGCCAAGCCTCACATCCGGCAGCCAGTGATGGGCGAAGAAGTTGACGTAGATCGCCGCCGCCAGCACCCACGTCGTCCACAGCGGCGGATAGTGGCGGAAACGTATGTCGAAGATGCGCCAGACCCGGGCGATATAGCTCCCCACCGCCGCATACATGAAGCCCGAGAACAGCGGCACGTCGCCGATCCTCAGCAGGGACGGCTCCGGATAGATCCACGACCCGGCCGCCGTCTTGAACAGCTCCATGATCGTGCCGACCACGTGGAAGACGAGGATCACCCGCGCCTCCTCCCAGCTCTCCAGCTTCAGCGTCAGCATCGCCGCCTGGATCACCACCGCGCCCAGCACCAGGAAGTCGTAGCGCGCGATCGGCGCCCCCTCCGGCCACCACAGCTTCGTGGCGATCAGCAGCGCCAGCATCGCCCCGCCGAACAGACAGGCCCAGCCCTGCTTGAGGCCGAACATCAGGAACTCGAACCCGTACCGGCTCCACGCCCGCCGGTCCGACCAGACCTGCAGCCGCTCCAGCCAGTGGCGGCCCCACAGCTCGAGCGGAAGACGGCGCGGTTCGGTCATGGTCGCACCATGGCCGAGGCCCGCCGTTCGCGCATGAGCAAATTCTGAGGATTCGCCGCGAGGGCGGAGATCACCCCCGCCCGCGGTACGTCGGCACGCCCTGATCGGGCAGCCACAGCCCTTCCGGCGCCGGGCCCGTCTGCCAGAACACGTCGATGGGAATGCCGCCGCGCGGATACCAGTAGCCGCCGATGCGCAGCCACTGCGGCTGCAGCAGGTCGGCGAGCCGCTTGCCGATGGCCACGGTGCAGTCCTCGTGGAAGGCCCCGTGGTTGCGGAAACTGGTCAGATACAGCTTCAGGCTCTTCGACTCGACCAGCCACTCGCCCGGCGCATAGTCGATGACGATGTGGGCGAAGTCCGGCTGGCCCGTCACCGGGCACAGGCTGGTGAACTCCGGCGCCGTGAACCGCGTCAGGTACAGCGTCCCGGCGTGCGGGTTCGGCACCCGTTCCAGCACCGCGGTTTCCGGGCTGGTCGGCGCGGCGGTCATCTGGCCCAGCTGGTGCAGGCCTGAGGTGTCGGTGGTCATGACGGGGATGTAGCCGTTCCGGAGTTCGGCGTCATTACCTGGGCCGAGCATTTGCCTTCCCCGGCGACACCCCGCTATCCGTAGCGAAAGACAACGGGGACGCATCTCATGGCCATTCCGGCATCGCTGCAAAAGGGACTTAAGCTGCCGGCGATCGCCGCGCCGATGTTCCTCGTCTCCGGGCCGGATCTCGTCGTCGAGTGCTGCAACGCCGGCGTCATCGGGACCTTCCCGTCGCTGAACCAGCGCACCACCGAGGGCTATCGGGAATGGCTGCACGACATCAAGGCGCGCCTGAGCCCCGACGCGGCGGCCTTCGGCGTCAATCACATCGTCCACCCGACCAATCCGCGCCTGATGGCCGACATGCTGGTCTCGGTCGAGGAGAAGGTGCCGCTGATCATCACCTCGCTGGGGGCGGTCCGCGACGTGGTCGACGCGGTGCACGGCTACGGCGGCGTGGTCTTCCACGACATCGCGAACGTGCGTCACGCCCGCAAGGCGGCCCAGGCGGGAGTCGACGGCCTGATCCTCGTGGCCAACGGCGCCGGCGGCCACGCCGGTGTGGTCAATCCCTTCGCCCTGGTCGAGGAGGTCCGCGGCTTCTTCGACGGGACCATCATCCTGTCGGGCTGCCTCTCCACCGGCTCGGACGTGGCGGCGGCCCAGATGATGGGCGCCGACTTCGCCTACATGGGCACCCGCTTCATCGCCACGACCGAGAGCCAGGCCCAGGCCCACTACAAGGAGATGATCGTCGAGGCCGGCTCGATGGACATCACCTACACCCCGGCGGTCTCCGGCATCCCGGCCAACTTCCTGACCCCGTCCCTGATCGAGAACGGCATCGATCCGAAGACCCTGCCCGAGCACAAGCTCGACATGGCCGACGAGGCCAAGGCCTGGAAGACGGTGTGGTCGGCCGGCCAGGGCGCCGGCGCGGTCCACGACATCCTGCCCGTCGCCGGCCTTGTCCGACGCCTGCGGGACGAATATGCCGAGGCCTGCGCCGTTTTCGACAAGAAGCGGTTCTAGACCCGCCCGCATCCGGGCCCTGGCCAGATTCGAAGCGACACCGATGATCCGCACCCTGACGACCGCCGCCGCCGCGTCCGCCCTGCTGGCCTGCGCCCTCCCCGCCGCCGCCCAGGACGCCGCGCCGGCATCGGGCTCCTGGTCCTTCGCCTTCGGCGCCGCCACCGACAACCGCTCCAAGGACGTGTCCAAGAGCGACGGCGACGCCTTCGTCTGGGGCGAGGCCGAGTGGGAGAGTGCGTCCGGCCTGTTCTACGCCGGGCCGTCGTTCGAAACGGTCAAGTCGTCCGGCTCCGAGCTCGAGGTGGCCCTCGACGCCGGCGTCCGGCCCGAGTTCGCCGGCTTCGACCTCGACCTGAACGCCAGGCACAAGTGGCTGATCGACGCCAATCCGGGCGCGGACGATGACGCCTGGGAGTTCACCGCCGACGTGAAGCGGTCGATCGGACCCGCCAGCGGCCGCGTCCGCCTGCAGTATTCACCCGACAGCATCGGGGCCAGCGAGGGGTGGACCTGGGTCGAGGCCCAGGTCGGCTGGGACTTCACGGACAAGCTCTACGCCTCCGCCGCCGTCGGCCGCCGCGAACAGGAAACCAGCGTCGATTACACGGGCTACAACGTCGGCCTGAACTACGCCCTGACCCGCAACCTCGAGGCGGAGCTGCGCTGGTACGGAACGGACGCCGAGGTTCCCGGCGAACAATACGCCGACAGTCTGGTGGCCGGGCTCAGCATCGCCTTCTGAGGCTCGCAATCCGGGCCCGTCGTACCTACCTTGGGGGTATGACTCACAGACCCACCACCCTCGAACGCGCCTATGAACTCGCCCGCGAGGGCCGCTGCCGCACCGTCAGCGACATCAAACAGGCGCTTTCCGCCGAAGGTTTCGACCGCATCCAGGACTCCCTGTACGGCCCGACGCTGAGCGCGGCCCTGCGCAAGCTCTGCCAGGAGCACTACGTGGCGCCGGCGGAGCAGGCGGCGGCTGACCAGAGCGCCGGCTGAACCTCCGCGCCTTGCTTTCGCCGCAGGGACAGTCCAAAACCCCTGACGTCGATCTCTTTCTGCGAAACGCCACCCTCTGCTTTCGCACTGAGGTCTAGCCGCTCCTTTTAGACCCGACAGGCCTCCAGGGGCTCTTCCCTGAGGCCAACGCCAAACGGAGGTCTAAACATGGCTACCGGCACTGTGAAATGGTTCAACGGCACCAAGGGCTACGGCTTCATCCAGCCTGACGACGGCGGCAAGGACGTGTTCGTCCACATCTCGGCCGTCGAACAGGCGGGCCTGCGCGGCCTCGATGAAAACCAGAAGGTTTCCTACGAAATCGAGCGCGACAAGCGTTCGGGCAAGGAATCCGCTGGTCAGCTGAAGACCGAGGGCTGAGTTCAGGCGCCGGTCTCCGGCGCGTGATTTCGAGCGGCGGCGGGAGCGCAAGCCTCCGCCGCCGTTTTGCTGTCTGGGCGTCCGCCCTTGCTATTGGGCCCGAAAGCGCCCACCTGAGGCCTCGTCGATCTCTCTGCGAAACGCTGCTGTCCCTTTGCATCGCGCACCGAGGTCCAAAGCCGATCCCATTCAGACCCGACAGGCCGCCCCGGACTCTTTCCGGCGGCCAACGCCTAACGGAGGTCTCAAAATGGCTACCGGCACTGTGAAATGGTACAACTCCACCAAGGGCTATGGCTTCATCGCCCCCGATGACGGCGGCAAGGACGTGTTCGTCCACGCTTCGGCCGTCGAGGTCTCGGACCTGGGTTCGCTCAACGAAAACCAGAAGGTCTCCTACGAGATCGAGCGCGACTCGCGCTCGGGCAAGGAATCGGCCGGTCGCCTGAAGGCCGCCGAATAGTTTCCGACTCACGGAAGGGCCGGCCGCCGATCACGGCGCCGGCCCGACCACCGTATTCCCGTTCTGGAGACTGCCATGACCCCGCTTGCCGAGATGATCCCCGCCATGAGCGATCCCGACCTCAAGGCCCTGCGCGCCAACGCCGCGCGCCTGTCGGAATCCGGCACTGCGGTGCAGATGAATACCGCCGCCGAGATCCTCCCCCTGATCGACGCCGAAACCGCCCGCCGCGCCGCCGCGCCGGCCACGACGGTCAAGAAGCCCCGCGCTCCGGTGAAGAAGAAGGTCGTCCCCGCGACCGGCCACCAGACGGCGCTGCCCAGCAAGGCCGCCTAGGGTCCATACCCACATTCTCCCCGTCATCCTCGGGCTTGACCCGAGGATCAGACGCGGGGCCGGGCTCTGCGGCGGTGATTGCCCCGCGGACGCAACCACAACGTCTCACACTGAGCACCGGATGGTCTGATCCTCGGGTCAAGCCCGAGGATGACGACGTGAGCGCGAATCGTCCGAGCGTTACGTCGCCCCCTGATCATCCCAGCGCCTGATCCAGATCCGCGATCAGGTCCTCGACCTCCTCCACGCCGACCGACAGCCGGATCAGGCTGTCCGTCACCCCGCCGGCCTCGCGCAGCTCCTTCGGCACCGAGGCGTGGGTCATGATGGCCGGGTGGTTCACCAGGCTCTCCACGCCGCCCAGCGACTCCGCCAGGGTGAAGACCTGCACCCGCTCCAGCACCTGTTTCGTGCGCGACAGGTCGCCGTCGATGATGGCCGTGACCATGCCGCCGAACCGGCCGTTCATCTGGCTCGCCGCCAGTTCGTGCTGCGGATGGCTGATCAGGCCTGGATAGACCACCTTCGCGATCCCCTTACGGTCCTCCAGCCAGCGGGCAACCGCCAGCGCATTCTCGTTATGGGCCTTCATGCGCAGGCCCAGCGTCTTCAGCCCGCGGTTGGCGAGGAAGGCGTCGAACGGCCCCATCACCCCGCCGATCGAGTTCTGGAGGAACTTCAGCTCCATCGCCAGCTCCGGATCGCCGGTCACCAGCGCCCCGCCGATGATGTCGGAGTGGCCGTTCAGGTATTTCGTGGCCGAGTGCATGACGATGTCCGCGCCCAGCTTCAGCGGCTGCTGGCTCCATGGCGTGGCGAAGGTGTTGTCGACCACCAGCAGCAAGCCGTGCGCTCGGGCGATCTTCGACAGGCCCGCGATGTCGGCCAGCTTCATCAGCGGATTGGTCGGCGTCTCGGCCCAGATCATCCGCGTCTTCGGCGTGATCGCCGCCTCGACCGCCGCCAGATCGCTCAGGTCGACATAGGCGAAGTCCAGCCCCATCGAGCGCCGCCGCACCCGCTCGAACAGCCGCCACGACCCGCCGTACAGGTCGTCGCCGGTGACGATGTGCGAGCCGGCGTCCAGCAGCTCCAGCGCCGTCGCCGTCGCCGCCATGCCGCTGGCGAAGCCGAAGCCCTGCACCCCGCCCTCGAGATCGGCCAGGCAGGCCTCGAACGCCTCCCGCGTCGGGTTCTTGCCCCGGGCGTACTCATAGCCCTTGTTCACGCCCGGGCTTTCCTGGGCGTAGGTCGAGGTGGCGTAGATCGGCGTCATCACCGCGCCCGTGGTCGGGTCGGGCCTCTGCCCGGCATGGATGGCGCGGGTGGAGAAGCCCTGGCTGTTCTTCAGCGAACTCATGCGGTGTCCTGATCGGTGCGGCCGATATTGCCGCCGTAGAATTCGGCCGAGCGGGTGAATATCTCGGCCCATTCGGGGGGTCTGAACAGATGGCCGGCCCCCTCGATCACTTCAACCCGTACATTGACGTCGTGCTCCCTCAGGAAGCCGACCCAGGCCGCCGTGTTGCGCGGCAGCACATGAGTGTCGTTCTCGGCCCGGATGACCAGCACCGGAATGCGCCGCCGCGGCACGCGCGGGGGGTAGACATCCGTTCCGCCGGCCAGTCCGATCGCCGCCGCCGCCCGGCTGTTGCCCAGCGCCCCGTCGACGGCGACATAGGACCCGAGTGAATAGCCGAACATCGCCGTCCGCTGCCGGTCCACGCCGCGGTCGATGAACCAGTCGATGGCGTGCTCGCCCACGTCGCGCCACGCCTCCATCATCCGCTCGGGCCGGATGCCGTCGTCCGGGAAGGCGTCGGTGAAGAGCGGCGTCAGCACCTCGTAGCCGTCGCCGGCGAAGCGCATGGCCAGCTGGTGCCACGGTCCCCGGTTGGTGATCCGCCCGCCCGAGCCGTGCATCATCACGATGGCCGCCCGCCGACCCTCTCCGACCGGCCGGTAGTGGATGGCCCGGATCGTCTTTTCGTGGCTGGTGAAGGTCATCCCTTCATAGGCCGGTTCAAGAGCCGGCGCCGGCTCCTGCGCCCGCGCCGTCCCCGCCAGACCCGCCGCGGCGGCCGCGGCCAGCAGGCTACGCCGGTCCATTCGCCGCCTCCAGAAACGCCCGGGTTCTCGCGAAGGCCGCGCACCAGGTCGGCAGGTCGTACTGGTGCCCGTCGAACGCCAGTTCCTGCACCTCCACCGCCGCCCCCGCCTCGCGCAGTTCCTCCGCCAGCCTCAGGGTCGACCGCACCGGCACCGCCTCGTCGCGCCGCGCGTGCAGCATCAGCACCGACAGATCGCGCCCGGCGAGGTCCTCCTCGATCGATCCTCCCCCGGCCACGAGGATCGCCGAACGCACGCCGCTGCCCGGCGCCGTGGCCGCATCGGCGCCGACGCTGGCCCCGCGCGAATAGCCCCACAGCGCCACCCGCTCCCGCGCCATCCCCGGCTCGGCGGCCAGCGCGTCGGCGGCGTCCAGCGCGACCTGCCTCCAGGCCCGGGCCGCCACGGTCCGCCGCCTTTCGTCAGAGGCCGCCGCGTCGAAATAGGCCGGCAGGATGACCCGGTAGCCCCGCGACGCCAGCTGAATGGCGTGGGCGTCGAACAGGATGGAATTCATCTCGAACCCCGTCCCGCCGTGCAGCAGCACGATCCCGGCGCCGTTCGGCTCTCCGCGCGGCGTATAGAGATGGGCCCGGATCGGGCGCCCGCGGCTGTCGAAGGTGATCGGCTCCCGCGACGCCCTCACCGGCACGTCGTCGGCGCAGCCCGGGACGCCCACCTGCGGCGGCTGCGGGGCGGTCTGCGCCCGCGCGGTCGGGCCGGTCGCCAGCAGTGCGACGACGCCGGCCAGCGCCACGCCGGCGCGTCGGAAGCCTGCCGTCTGTCTCATCCTCATCCCTCTTCCGCGACCAGGGCGCGGTCCAGAAAGGCCCGCGTCCGTCCGAACACATCGCACCAGGTGGCGCCGTCGAAGCCGTGCCCGTCCCAGTCCAGGGCCTGAACCTCCACCACGGCGCCCCGGCGTTGCAAGCCGTCGCCCCAGCGGCGCGTCGAGTCCGGCGAGATCACCGCGTCGCGCCGCGCGTGGATCAGCAACAGAGGGACCGCCCGCCGGTCACGGCCCGCCTCGCCGACGTCCAGCCCGCCCGCCACAGAGACCGCCGCCACCACGCCCTCCGCCTCCATCGCCGTTTCGCCCGACAGGAAACCGCCCAGCGAATAGCCCCACAGCGCCACCCGCCCCCGCTCCATGCCTGGCTGGTCGGCGAGAAACGCTACCCCGTCGCTCGCCGCCCGCCGCCAGATGCGCAGATCGCGCCCGGTGCGCCGCTCCTGCCCCGGGGCCGCGTCGTAGTAGTTGGGGACCAGCACGTGATAGCCGCGTGACGCCAGCTGCACCGCGTGCGGGTCGAAGGTCGCCGCGTCCGCCGCCAGCCCCCTGGCCCCGTGCAGCAGCACCACCCCGGCCCCGTTCGGCCGCGCCGGACGGTAGATCAGCCCTCGCACCGTGGCCTGGCCGCTGGCGTAGCTGGCCTGCTCGCGGGTCGCCGCATGGGCGATGTCGTCGGGGCAGGCCGCGTGGGCCGCCGGCGCCGGGGCGCAGGCCGCCAGCCCCAACGCGATCGCCAGGAGCCGGACCGGCCGCATCCTCATCCCCGCCGGTTCAGGCTCAGGTGGTTGATCAGATCGCTGCGCGTGATCAGCCCCACGAATTTCTCGCCGTCCAGCACGATGGCCACCCGGTCGCGGTCGAACAGGGGGATCAGCGCGTCGAGGCTCTCGCCGACCTGCACCGTGTCCAGATCGCGCGTCATCACGGAGCCGACCGGCTTGCCGAAGCGGGCCTCGCGGGTGATCTCGTCGGTGTTCATCACATGGACGATGTCGCTCTCGTCGACGATGCCGACCAGCCGGCCCTCGTCGATGACCGGCAGCTGCGAGACGTCGGCCCCCTTCATCCGTTTGAAGGCGGTGTCGAGCGTGTCGTTCGGGCCCGCCACCACCACGTCGCCGTTCTCGTATTTGCGGGTGATCAGGTCCGACAGGTCGCCGTGCATCGGCTG
Source organism: Brevundimonas sp. (assembly GCF_035626535.1). Classification (GTDB taxonomy): domain Bacteria; phylum Pseudomonadota; class Alphaproteobacteria; order Caulobacterales; family Caulobacteraceae; genus Brevundimonas. Next base: position 8,175 of record NZ_DASPNO010000076.1, on the reverse strand, counting down.
GTCGCCCAGCCCCTGATCGGCCAGCCAGGCGTCATTGTAGACCTTCGACAGATATTTGGCCCCGGTGTCGCAGACGAAGCTCACCACCCGCTTCGGCTCCGTCTGTTCGCGGCACCAGCGCAGGGCGGCGGCGATCAGCGTGCCCGACGACGACCCCGCCAGCACGCCCTCCTTGAGCAGCAGTTCGCGCACCGTGGCGATCGCCTCGGCGTCGGGGATGGAATAGGCCTTGTCGATGAGGGTGATGTCGGCCGTGTCCGGCACGAAATTCTGCCCGATGCCCTCGACCGTGTAGCTGCCCTCCGGCCCCGGGACGCCCTCGTTGACGATCCCCGCCAGCGTCGAGCCGACCGGGTCGGCGAGGATGATCCTGGCGTCACAGCCGACGCTTTTCAGGAACCGCGCCACCCCGGTGATGGTGCCGCCGGATCCGATCCCGGCGACCACGGCGTCGACGTCCTGGTCCATCTGCTCCCAGATCTCGGGTCCGGTGGTCTGGAAATGAGCCAGCGAATTGGCGTCGTTGGCGAACTGGTTGACGTAGAATCCGCCCGGGATCTGCTGCGCCAGCCGCTCCGCCATGTCGGTGTAATAGTCCGGATGCCCGTGCGGCACGTCCGAACGCGTCAGGCGAACATCCGCGCCCATCGCCCTGAGATGCTGTATTTTTTCCCGGGACATCTTGTCCGGGATGACCAGAAGCACCTTATAGCCCTTGGCCTGCCCGACGAGAGTCAGCGCCAGGCCCGTGTTCCCCGCGGTGGCTTCCACGATGGTGCCGCCGGGCTTCAGGAACCCCTCCCGCTCCGCCGCCGCGATCATCGACACCGCGATCCGGTCCTTGATCGATCCGCCCGGGTTCTGCGACTCCAGCTTGAGGAAAAGCCGGCACGGGCCGGTGTCCATCTTCGTCACCTCCACCATCGGCGACTTGCCGATCAGATCCAGCAGCGAGCTGGTGGGGCCGGTCAGAACCGGGGCGGGGGCCAGCGACATTCAATCACTCCAGAGGGGTTCGGCCGAAAGCTAGGCTCCGCCCCTCATCCCGACAAGCCGCGCAAGATTTCGCCTCCGAACCGGCGAGAAGCGCGTTATCAAGGATTCCAATGACAAAATCTCCCCGCCGGCCGCCCGCCGGCCTGCCCGATAGAGACACTCTCCTCGCCTTCCTGCGCGAAGCCGGATCGGCCGAGAAGACCGACATCGCGCGCCATTTCGGCCTCAAGGGCGGCGACCGCCGCGCCTTGCGCGAAATGATCCGCGAGCTCGAGGCCGAAGGAAAACTCGGCAAGCGTGGCCGCAAGGGCTTCTCCGAAGCCGGCGCCCTGCCCCCGGTCGGCGTCGCCGACGTGGTCGAGCGCGACGTCGACGGCGAACTCTACGTCCGCCTCGTCGAGGCCTCGCCCGACGCGCCGCGCGCCATCCTCGTGGCCGACAACGACCGGCCCGGACCCGCCCCAGGTCTCGGCGACCGCGTGCTGGCCAAATTCGCCCGTGGCGAGGACGGCTGGGAAGCCCGGCTGATCAAGAAGCTGGACACGGAGACCAACCGCGTCCTCGGCGTCATCCGCAAGTCCAACAAGGAAGTCCGGGTCGAACCGGTCGACCGCCGCTCCAAGGACGTTCTGCTGGTCCCGCACGCCCAGGCCGAGGGCCTGCGCGACGGCGACCTGGTGCTCGCCGCCATCGAGCGCGGCGAGCAGCGCTACGGGCCGAAACGTGGCAAGATCCTCGAGACCATCGGCCGCGAGGACGATCCCCGCGCCGCCTCCCTGATCGCCATCGCCGCCCACAATGTGCCGATGGGCTTCTCCGAGAAGGTCCAGCAGGAGGCGCAGGATCAGGAGCTCCCGTCGCTGAAGGGCCGCGAGGACCTGCGCGATCTGCCGCTGATCACCATCGACCCGGCCGACGCCCGCGACCACGACGACGCCGTCTTCGCCCAGCGCGACGAGGATCCGAAGAACGAGGGCGGCTGGATCGTCTGGGTGGCCATCGCCGATGTCGCCGCCTACGTCCGCCCCGGCACGGCGCTGGACCGCGAGGCGCGTGAGAAGGGCAACTCCACCTACTTCCCCGACCGCGTCGAACCGATGCTGCCCGAGGTCCTGTCCAACGGCCTGTGCAGCCTCAAACACGGCGAGAACCGCGCCTGCCTCGCCGTCCGCATGGTCTTCGACAAGACCGGCCGGAAGATCGGCCACCGCTTCGTGCGTGGCCTGATGCGGTCGCACGCCAGTCTCAGCTACGAACAAGCCCAGGCCGCCATAGACGGCCCCGAAGGCGGCGGCGGCACGGACGAGGTCACCGGCCCGATCATGGAGGCCATCCTCTATCCGCTGTGGAACGCCTACCGGGCCATGCTCAAGGGCCGCGAGAAGCGCAGCCCGCTGGCCATCGAGAGTCCCGAGCGCAAGGTGCTGATGGACCCCGGCGGCGGCATCGGCTCGATCCAGCCGCGCAAGTCGCTGGAGGCGCACCGCCTGATCGAGGAGATGATGATCCAGGCCAACGTCTGCGCCGCCGAGACGCTGGAGCAGAAGCGCGTTCCCCTGCTCTACCGCGTCCACGATGCGCCCAGCCAGGAGAAGCTGTTCAACCTCGGCGACTTCCTGCAAACCATCGGCAAGCCGTGGAACAAGGGCGAACCCGCCACCACCAAGCGCTTCAACAAACTGCTCGACGAGACCCGCGACGGCGAACACGCCGAGGTCGTCAACGAGGTCGTCCTGCGCACCCAGATGCAGGCCATCTACAGCCCCGAGAACGTCGGCCACTTTGGCCTCAACCTCGACCGCTACGCCCACTTCACTTCGCCGATCCGGCGCTACTCCGACCTGATCGTCCACCGCGGCCTGATCCGCGGCCTGGGCCTCGGCAAGGACGGTCTCACCGACCGCGAGATCAGCGAACTCCCGGCGATCGCCGAACAGGTGACCATGACCGAGCGCCGCTCCATGGCCGCCGAGCGCGCCGCCATGGACCGCTACATGGCCGCCTTCCTGTCGGAGCGCGTCGGCGCGACCTTCAACGGTCGCATCACCGGCGTCACCCGCTTCGGCCTGTTCATCCGGCTGGAAGAGACCGGCGCCGACGGCCTCGTGCCCGTCTCCTCGCTGGGCGGCGAATATTTCCATCACGACGACCGCTCCCACGCCCTCGTCGGCGAACGCACTGGCCAGCGCTGGACGCTCGGCCGCACCGTCGAGGTCCGGCTGGTCGAGGCCACGCCGGTCACCGGCGGACTGGTCTTCGAAATGCTCTCCGAGCCGGCTCCGCGCGATCCCAACGCCCCCGCCGCCCGCCTCGGAGTCCGCACCCGCGGCCGCGGCGGCGACGGCTTCCCCAAACGCGGCGCCGGTCGCCCGGGCGGTCCCAGGCCGCCCCGCGGCGGCAAACCCTCCGGGGGGCTGAAGGGCGTCCGCAAAGGCAAGCGGCGGTAGACGGTCCTCCTCCTCTGGGGGAGCGGAACCACCCGAAGGATGGTGGTGGGGGCCTGACCCATCCACCGGCGGTCCGCCGGAGCCCCTCCACTGCTTCGCGGTCCCCCTCCCCCTTCGCGGAGGAATGCTGTGGGTGAGCCCGCGCCTACCCCGCGAAGGCGATCAGGTTGCCGTCCGGGTCCGCGACCATGAAGGTCCGCGCGCCCCAGTCCTCGGTCTTCAGGCGCTGGTGGAAGGCGACGCCCGCTCCCTCGAACTCTGCGAACAGCGCCTCCGCGTCATCGACCGTGATCGTGGCCGACAGCACGTCTCCCTCGGCCTCGCGGAACCGCGGGTCGAACACGGGACCGTCGGCATGCCTCAGGTTCAGCCGCGCGCCGTCCCGGACGACGTGGGCGTAGAAGGCGGGCTCCCCGTGGGAAAAGGCAAGCCGGAAGCCAAGACGGCCGACGTAGTAATCTACGGCCCTGTCGATATCGGTGACGAACAGCTGCGGCTCGGCGGCGATCAGGGTCATGGCGGGCTCCCGGTAGGCTCGGCCGCCGGCCATGCTAGAGACAACCGATGCGCTCCGCCATGTCACAGCCGTTCGACGCCGACCAGGACCTCAAGGACGCTCCCCGCACCGGCGTCCGTCAGCGTCCAAGGGACGCCGCCACCCTGATCCTGACGCGCGTCCGGAACGGCTCGCCCGAGGTGCTGATGGGCCGGCGCGCGAAGGACCACGTCTTCATGGCCTCCAAATGGGTCTTCCCCGGCGGCCGCGTGGAGCGCACCGACCACACGGCCGCCTCCGCTACGGAACTGCCGCCTGCCCACGCTGCCCGCCTCGCCCGCGAGGTGACGCTCCGCCGCGCCCGCGCGCTCGCCCTCGCCGCCGTGCGCGAGACTTTCGAGGAGGCCGGCCTTCTGCTGGCCGAACCGGCCCCGCCCGCCTCGGTCGCCGGTCCGTGGCGCGAATTCCGAGCCGCCGGTGCCCTGCCGGATCTCGCGGCCCTGTCCTACATCGCGCGCGCCATCACCCCGCCCGGCCGCACCCGCCGCTTCGACGCCCGCTTCTTCATGGCCGACGCCTCCGCCCTGCTGCATCCCGAGCCCACCGCCGGCTCCGGCGAACTGGACGAGATCGCCTGGCTCCCGCTCGACGAGACCCGCGCCGTCGACCTCCCCGCCATCACCCGCTTCGTCCTCGCCGAGGTCGCCGAACGGCTGGCCGGGATGGACCGCCCCCTGCCCTTCGTGCGCATGATCCGCGGCCGCCACGTGGTCGAACATCAGGATTGAGCCATGGCCGACAAGCCGATCACCCTGCGCCTGACCATCGCCGGCCCGGTCCCCGGCGTCCGCTACAGCCTGCAGAAGGAGACGCGCCGTTCGAGCCGGTCACGGCCTCCGACGCGCCCCTGTCCTTCGACGTCCCCATCCGCCTGTCCGCCGACAACCGCGTCCTCGGCCCCTTCGTCCGTCGCGAGGGACCAGCCCGCCGCTTCGTCTACCTCCGCATCGGCCAGATGGCCGGCGACCACGGATCGTGCTGGACGCGGCGCGCCAAGATCGACATCCACGACATCCCGCCGCTCCTGCTGGACCGGGCCCGCGAAGGCCGGACGCTCGAGGTCGTCCTGCCCGGCCGCGGCAAGGATGGGTCGCCCGCCTGCGCCACCGTCCGGCCTGTCTCGCCCTGGCGCGCGATCTGAGCCCGCTGCCGCTTTGACCCCGGCCCCGCCCGCCGGTATGCCCAAGGCATGAAGCTCGAGGCGCCGTTCATCAAACTGCCGTTCCGGTTCGACGTGGCGCGGCTGCAGGAGGAGGTTGCGGCCTTCCCCGCCGAGGCCTGGGTGCGCCACCCCAACAATCTCGACGGCAACAGCGCCCTGCGCCTGATCACCGTCGGCGGCGGCGAGAACGACGACGTGGCCGGCCCCATGGCCATGACGCCCCACCTCAAGGCCTCGCCCTGTCTGCAGCAGGTGCTGGCCCATTTCGGCGTCGTGTGGAGCCGCTCGCGGCTGATGAAGCTCGGCCCCGGCGCCACCGTGCCGATGCACACCGACATCAACTACCACTGGTACCACCGGGTCCGGCTGCACATCCCGATCGTGACCCGGCCCGAGGTCAAATTCTTCTGCGACGACCAGGTCGTGAACATGGCCGAGGGCGAGTCGTGGATCTTCGACAACTGGCGCCCGCACAAGGTCGAGAACGGCTCCGGCATCGAGCGCATCCACCTGGTCGCCGACACCACCGGCAACAGCCGCTTCTGGGACATGGCCCATGCCGCCATGACACAGGACCTGCCGCCCCAGGCCGTGCCGTACCAGCCCGGCGCCCGCGTCGGCATCGCCACCGAGCAGCACAACGTCTACCGCGTCATGCCCCCCTCCGAGGTCGACGACCTGCTCCGTGACCTGGTCGGGGAGACCGTCTCGCTAAAGGTCGGCGAGGCCGGCCGCGAGGAGATGGGCCGCTACGAACGGCTGCTCTACGGCTTCCGGCAGGACTGGCGTCAGCTGTGGTCCCTGTTCGCCGACGGCGACCGGGGCGTCCCCCATTACCGCAAGCGCCTCGAGATGCTGCTGCAGCAGGTCCAGGGCCTCGGCGACGATCTGCGCGTCCGCTCCAACCAGATGCCGGTGCTGCGCGTCATCGGCCAGCGCATCGGCGCCTATGCGGTGAACCCCGGCGTCGCCGGCATGGGCGCGACCTCCGCCGGCCCCTCCGCAGGCGCCGCGCCCGCCCCCCGTCCGGTCGTGCGCACGCCCGACTACGACCGCCCTGTGATCATCGTCGCCGCGCCCCGTTCTGGCAGCACCGCCCTGTTCGAGACGCTGGCGGTCACGCCCCAGTTGCACAATCCCGGCGGCGAGGCCCACTGGCTGGTCGAGGGGTTCCGCATGTTCCTGCCGGGCGCGCCCGGCGTCGACTCCAACCGCCTGACCGCCGACAAACTGACCCCCGAGATCGCCCTCGCCATGAAGTCGCGGCTGGCCGAAAAGCTGGTCGACTCAACGGGCCAGCGCGCCGACGCCGACTCCGTCCGTCTGCTCGAGAAGACGCCCAAGAACGCCCTGCGCATCCCCTTCTTCAACGCCCTCTTCCCCGACGCCCGCTTCGTCTTCCTGTGGCGCGAGCCCGAAGAGAACATCTCCAGCATCATCGACGCCTGGCGCGCCGGCGGCTGGGTCACCTATCCGCAGCTGCCCGGCTGGGACGGCCCATGGTCCCTGCTGCTTCCGCCCGGCTGGCAGTCGCTCAAGGGCCGGCCCCTGCCGGAGATCGCGGCGTACCAGTGGGCCACCACCAACCAGACCATCATGGACGATCTGGAGCAGCTCCCCGCCGACCGCCGCCACGTGGTCCGCTACAGCGACTTCCTCGCCGACCCCGCCGCCGTCATCCGGGGCGTCTGCGACTTCGCCGGTCTCGAGTTCGACGCGGCGCTGGGCGAGCGCACCGGCGGTGAACTGCCCGTCTCGCGTCACACCCTGACCCCGCCCGAGGCCGGCAAATGGAAGAAGAACGCAGCCGGGATCGAGCCGCTCATCCCCGGCCTGTCGCCCCTGCTGCAGCGCCTGCGGGCCTTCTGCTGAGCTAGTCGGCGACCGGCCGCGTCAGGTCGAACTCGACCCGCATGAACCGCCCCCCGGGGCGGCGCAGCTCATAGGCGAACATCCGCCCCGGATGGACCTCGACGGCCCAGACATTGGTCGTCGACACCGTCGCCCCGCCGGCGACGAACTGGTCGATCGACTCCCGGTCGACGGGGAATTCCTGCCGCGACGCCGTGCCCGGCGCCGCCGTGTCTCCGCCGTACATGTGATAGCCGTGAATCACGCCCTGCTCGTCGCGATGGTCGTGCTTCAGCCGTAGCCCCGCCTCCGTCCGCGTCACGATCCAGCGCCGTGACCGGTCCTCGCCGACCGCGAACGGAATGCCCACCTCGTCCGCCGAACAGTCGCGCACATGCATCACCAGCCGGTTGCTGCGGAAGTTGGCGTCGGCGGGATCGTCGGTCACCACCCGCCCCTCGAACCTCTTCCCGCACAGGGCGTTCAGCCGCGCCATGAAGGCGTCCTGCGGATGCGCCGGCTCCGGCGTGCTTGCGCAACCCGCGAGCAGCGGCGACAGGATCAGGGCGGCGACGGCGGCCAGCGTGAGCGTTTTCATCCCCCCACCCTGACCCGCTCCGGCCGCCGGCTCAATGGCCGTCCCGACGCGGTTGACTTCCGGACGCGCCTGAGTATGTTCCGCGCCTCTCATTTCAGCGGCTTTCGCCGTCGCAAAGGTAATTCCCGATGGCCAAGCCGGCTTCCATCAAGATCCGCCTGAACTCGACCGCCGACACCGGCTTCTTCTACGTCACCAAGAAGAACGCCCGGACGATGACCGAGAAGATGGTCGTCAAGAAGTACGACCCGGTCGTGCGCAAGCACGTCGAGTTCAAGGAAGCGAAGATCAAGTAAGGGCGGGGACCGCCGGTCAGCCCCGCGTCAAGCCCGAGGCGACGGTTCCGCTCCGCTCGTGTCGGGGACAAGATGCGCGGCAAGCAGTTCCTCGACGGTCGCGACGAACTTCACCACGGAAATCGGCTTCGACACGTAGGATTGCGCTCCGGCGCCGCGGATGCGATCCTCATCGCCTTGCGCGGCGTAAGCCGTGACCGCCATGATCGGCACCTCGCCCAATTGCGCGTCGGCCCTTAGCATCCGGATCAGCTCCATGCCGCTGACGT
>NZ_DASPNO010000075.1:0-42375 GCF_035626535.1 Brevundimonas sp. | reverse complement strand
ACGCAGTTGACGGTGACGCCACGCGTCGCAACTTCCTGCGCCAAGGCCTTGGAAAAGCCTATCATTCCGGCCTTGGAAGCGGCGTAGTTCGCCTGCCCGGGATTCCCCATCACGCCAACGACGGAGGTGATGCCGATGATGCGGCCCGAGCGGCGCTTCATCATCCCCTTCATGGCCGCGCGCGACAGGCGGAAATAGCTCTCGAGATTGATCCGGATAACGTCGGAGAAGTCCTCGTCCTTCATCCGCATCAGCAGACCGTCCTTCGTGATGCCTGCGTTCGCCACGAGGATGTCCAGCGGCGCGCCGGCGGCCTCCTCGGCGCGGCCGATCAGGCCGTCGACCGACTCGGCGTCCGACAGATTGGCGGCGGCGGCGAAGGCGCGCCCGCCGAGTTCCCTGGCCAGGTCCTGCAGCACGGCCTCGCGGGTGCCGGAAAGGACGACGGACGCGCCCTGCGCGTGCAGTGCGCGGGCGACGGCGCCGCCGATGCCGCCCGTGGCGCCGGTGACGAGGGCGGTCTTGCCGGTGAGATCAAACATGGGGTTCTCGCTTTGCTCTCGGGTCGAACAGCCCGAACTTTCGGAGGTTCAGGTCGCACTTGCCGCAGCGCGACCTTGGAATCGAGGAAAAGAGCGCGCCCCCGGCCCGAAGGTAAGGGCTGTGGCCGCAACGCGGGCAGGCCGGAAATCTGGAGAAGCTGAGGCCGAATCCCAACCAGATTGCGCCGGCGGCGACAAGGGCGGGTAACCGCAGGCTACCCTCCACCGAACTCGCCAGGCCCAAGATCGGGACACCGACGAAGAAGAAGATCAGCAGGAGGCCGACGGTCGAATAGAACCAGGCGAACAGATAGACGCTGGGCCAGCGCATCCGCCTACCCCAGCGACTTCGCGAACGCTTCCAGCTCTTCCGGCGTGTTCAGCGACAGGCTTTCCGCGTCGGGGGCGATGCGTTTGGCCATGCCGGTCAGCACCTTGCCGGAGCCGATCTCGGCGAAGCGGGTCACGCCGCCCTCGCCCGCCATCCACTCCATGCTCTCGCGCCAGCGGACGCGGCCGGTGACCTGTTCGATCAGCAGGCGGCGGATGATCTCGGGATCGATCTCCGGGCGGGCGGTGACGTTGGCGACCACGGGCACGGCGGGGGCGACGATGGTCGCCTCGGCCAGGGCGGTAGCCATTTCGTCGGCGGCGGGCTGCATCAGCGGACAGTGGAAGGGCGCCGAGACGTTCAGCGGGATGGCGCGGGCGCCGAGTTCCTTGGCCTTTTCGATGGCGCGGTCGACGGCGGCCTTGTCGCCGGAGATGACGATGTTGCCCGCGTTGTTGTCATTGGCCACGACGCAGACGCCGACTTCCGTGCCGGCCCTGGCGGCATCCTCGGCCAGGGCGAGGTCGGTCTTGGGGCCGATCAGCGAGGCCATGGCCCCGCGGCCCACCGGGACCGCGCGCTGCATGGCCTGGCCGCGCAGCTTGAGCAGGCGCGCCGTGTCGGAGAGCGAGATCGCTCCGGCGGCGCACAGGGCCGAGTATTCGCCGAGCGAGTGTCCCGCCACGAAACCGGCCCGGGTGACGTCGACCCCGAACTCGGCCCTTAGAGCGCGGGCGGCGGCGACCGAGACGGCCATCAGGGCCGGCTGGGCGTTTTCGGTCAGGGTAAGCTGGTCCTCGGGCCCCTCCCGCATCAACTGGCTGAGCTTCTGGCCCAGGGCCTCGTCGATCTCCGCATAGACTTCGCGGGCGCTGGCGAAGGCGTCGGCGAGCGCCGCCCCCATGCCGACCGACTGGCTGCCTTGTCCGGGAAACAGAAGGGCGAGGGTCATGAAGCGCTCCGGGGCCGGTGAATCGAGGCGGAGGGGTAGGACGATAGGGCGAAGGGGGCAAGCTCGCCCCTGACCGAACTCAGAACAGCACGCCCGGGTTCATGATCCGGTGGGGGTCCAGCGCGGCGCGGACGGCCTGCATCGCGCGGATCTCGACGGGCGACTTGTAGCGGCGGGCCTCGTCGGTCTTGAGGCGACCGAGGCCGTGTTCGGCCGAGATCGAGCCGTCATGGCGGGCGACGATGTCATGGACGATCTGCGAGCCCTCGGCCCAGCGGGCGAGGAAGGCGGGGTGGTCCCCGCCCGGGGGGCACAGCACGTCGTAGTGGATATTGCCGTCGCCGACGTGGCCGAAGGCGCTGACGCGCGCGCCGGGGTGGAAGCGTTCCACGGCGGCGGTTGCCTCCTCGAGAAAGTCCGCGATGCGGGAGACGGGGACCGAGACGTCATGCTTCCAGCCCCCGCCCTCGGGCTTCTGGGCGGCGGACTGCTCTTCGCGGACCTTCCAGAAGGCCGCGCGCTGGGCGTCGTTCCGGGCGAGGGCGGCGTCGGTGATCAGACCGCTCTCGAAGGCCTGCGACAGCAGCCGTTCCATGGCGGCGTCGGCGGCGGCGGGCTCGCCGGAAACCAGTTCGATCAGGACGTACCACGGCGTCGCGTCGTCGAGCGGTTCGCGCGTGTCCGGGATGTTGGCGAGGACAAACTCCAGGCCGATCCGTTTCATCAGCTCGAAGGCCTCGACGCCGCCGCCGGTCTCGGCCTTGGCGCGGGCCAGCAGTTCGATGGCGGCCCGGGGGCTGTCGAGCCCGACCATGGCGGTGGCCCGGCTGCGCATGACCGGGAACAGCTTCAGGGTCGCGGCGGTGACCACGCCGAGCGTGCCCTCGGCCCCGATCAGCAGCTGCTTCAGGTCGTAGCCGGTGTTGTCCTTGCGCAGCCGTTTCAGACCGCGGAAAACCTCGCCGTCGGGCAAGACCGCCTCGATCCCCAACACCAGGTCGCGCATGACGCCGTAGCGCAGCACGGCCGTGCCCCCGGCGTTGGTCGAGATGACCCCGCCGATGGTGGCGCTGCCTTCGGCGGCGAGGCTGAGCGGGAACATCCGGTCGGCGGCGGCGGCGGCCTGCCGCGCTTCCAGAAGGGTGACGCCGGCCTCCACGGTCATGGCGTCGTCGAACGGGGTCACGTCGCGGATGGCGCGCAGCCTGCGGGTCGAGAGCAGAACCTCGCCGAACGGAATCTGGCCGCCGACGAGGCCCGTGTCGCCGCCCTGCGGTACGATGGCGACCCGGTGTTCGGCGCAGATGCGCACGGCGGCGGCGACCTGCTCCGTCGAGCGGGGCGTCAGCATCAGCGGCGTGTGGCCCTGCCAGCGGTTTCGCCACTCGGTCAGCCAGGGCGCGATCTCGGCCGGATCGTCGGTCCAGCCGCCGTCGCCGAGGGCGGACTTGAGGGCGGCGAGGGCTTCGGCGGAAGGGGGGACCATCGGGCCGTTGTCTCAAAGTCGTGGGCGCGGCGAAAGGGCTTAGCTATCGTCGGCCGATGTCGCCTCCCCTTCCCGCCCCCGTTCCCGCCGTCGGCGTCGTCTGTCTGCGCGGCGACGAAGTGCTGCTGATCCGGCGCGGACGGCCTCCCAAACAGGGCGAATGGAGCCTCCCGGGCGGACGCATCGAGCCCGGCGAGCGCGCCATCGAGGCCGCACTGCGCGAGTTGCGCGAGGAAACCGGGGTGGAGGCGGAGATCACCGGGCTGGTTGACGTGGTGGACGGCCTCTTCCCGGAGGCCGGTCGGCACTATGTGCTGATCGACTACGCCGCGCGCTGGCTGTCCGGCGAGCCGGTGGCGGGCGACGATGCGCTGGAGGCGCGGTTCGTGGCCCTGCACCGGGTTGAGGCGCTGATCGACTGGGACGAGACGCGGCGGGTGATCTTCACGGCGGCGGCGGCGCGCTGCGCCTGAAACATTACAGCGAGTTCATGAACCCGCGGCCGGTTTCGCTGGCGAGCGGGCCGCCGGATGCTAACCTTGAGGGGAATAGGGAGGCCCATCATGAGTTATTTCGCCATCGCGCTTGTCGTTCTGGCCATCGTGCTGTTGTTCAGCGTCGTGAAGATCGTGCCGCAGGGCCGTGAATTCACTGTGGAACGGTTCGGAAAATACACCCGCACCCTGACGCCGGGCATCAGCCTGCTGACTCCGTTCGTCGAACGGATCGGCCGGCGCATGAACATGATGGAGCAGGTGCTCGACGTCCCGACGCAGGAGGTCATCACCAAGGACAACGCCGTGGTGAAGGTCGATGGCATCGTCTTCATCCAGGTGATGGACGCGGCGCGGGCCGCCTACCGGGTCGACGACCTGCCCTACGCCATCTCGCAGCTGTGCATGACCAACCTGCGGACCGTGGTCGGCTCCATGGAGCTGGACGAGGTGCTGAGCCAGCGCGACGCCATCAACACCCGGCTGCTGCACGTCATCGACGCGGCGACCGAGCCGTGGGGCGTGAAGGCCAACCGGATCGAGATCAAGGATCTGACCCCGCCGGCCGACATCACCAACGCCATGGCCCGCCAGATGAAGGCGGAGCGGGAACGCCGCGCCGTCGTCACCGAGGCTGACGGCGAGAAGCAGGCGGCGATCACCCGCGCCGAGGGCGCCAAGCAGGCGGCCATCCTCGAGGCCGAGGGCCGTCGCGAAGCCGCCTTCCGCGACGCCGAGGCCCGCGAGCGCGAGGCCGAGGCCGAGGCCAAGGCGACGGCCATGGTGTCGGAAGCCATCGCCCGCGGCGACGTCAATGCGATCAACTACTTCGTGGCCCAGAAATACGTCGAGGCCTTCGCCGAACTGGCCCGCAACCCGACGGCCAAGACGGTCATCGTGCCGTCGGAGATGTCGGGTCTGGTCGGCACCATCGCTGGGCTGGGCGAGCTGGTCGGCCTGGCGAAGGAACAGCAGCAGATTCGCAACGAAAGCCGCCCCGCGCCGGCCGCCGCCCCGCGCACCACGCCCCCGACTCCGCCGCGCCCGCCCCGCGGCGGCTCCGTTCCGAGGACCTGACCCATGGACGCCCTGATCGAACTGCATGCCGCCCAGCCGTACTGGATCTGGCTGGCGCTCGGCGTGATCCTGCTGGCGGTCGAAGCCGCCTTCTCGACCGAGTGGCTGCTGTGGCCGGCGGTGGCGGCGGGCGTGGTGGCGGTGGTCACGGCCCTGGGCCTGCCGTTGGGCGTGCTGGGCGAGATCCTGCTGTTCGCCGTGCTGACCGTGGCGGCGACGCTGCTGTCGCGCCGGCTGATCCAGCGGGTCAATCCGTCGGACGCGCCGGACATCAACGCCCGCGATGGTCGGCTGATCGGCCAGCGGGCGCAGGTGGCGCAGGCTTTCGTCGACGGCCGCGGCCGGGTGTTCGTTTCGGGCGCCGAATGGCCGGCCGAGATCGAGGGCGCCGCGCCGCTGGTCGGGGAGAGCGTCATCGTCGAGGGCATCGACGGGCCGAGGCTGAAGGTCCGCCCCGTCTAGCGTCCCAGCTCGTCGATCCCGCGATTCGCCAGGCCGTCGGCGCGTTCGTTGAGTTCGTGGCCGGCATGGCCCTTGACCCAGTGCCACTTGACCTCGTGCCGCGCCCGGGCGGCGTCGAGGCGCTTCCACAGGTCCTCGTTCTTGACCGGCTTCTTGTCGGCCGTCTTCCAGCCGCGCGCCTTCCAGCCCCGGATCCATTCGGTGATGCCGGTCATGACGTATTTGCTGTCGGTGTGCAGGTCGACGCGGCAGGGCCGGGTCAGGGCTTCCAGCGCCATGATGGCCGCCATCAGCTCCATGCGGTTGTTGGTGGTCAGCGGCTCGCCGCCCCACAGCTCCTTCTCGTGACCGCCGCCGGTCTGGAGCACGGCGCCCCAGCCGCCGGGACCGGGATTGCCGCGGCAGGCGCCGTCGGTGTGGATGATCACGTGACTCATGCGCGCGTCCCTATCAGGTTCGCTTGGCGTCGCGCCACTGAACGGCCTATATGCGGCGGAAGAGTTTGAGCGGGTCGGGCGAGACCTGACGATCGAGCGACCAAGGTCGCTTCTGGAGAATATGTGATGGGTATGAGCAGCTGGTGGCATTGGGCGCTCGTCATCGTTGTAGTGATGTTGTTGTTCGGCGGCCGTGGAAAGCTGTCCGGTTTGATGGGCGACGCCGCCAAGGGCGTGAGAGCGTTCCGCGACGGCCTGAAAGACACCGATGGCGACAAGCCGAAGGACGAGCGCGCCGGCGCCCTGCCCCGCACCGACGCGGAAAAAGAAGATCTGAAGTCGTAACCCCCCGCTTCGCGTCGGAGACCCTGACGGATGGGTGGACTTGGCCCCGGAATCGGCGGGCTCGAAATTCTCGTTATTGGTCTCGTGGCTCTTCTGGTCGTGGGGCCGAAGGACCTGCCCGTACTGCTGCGCAAGGTCGGCAAGGTCATGGCCAGGGCGCGCGCCATGGCCAACGAGTTCCGCTCCAGCTTCGACGAAATGGCCCGGCAGTCCGAGCTCGACGAATTGCGCAAGGAGGTCGAGGCCCTGCGCACCGGCCAGGGCATGGTGGCGCTGGGCGCGGAGGCCGATGCGGCCTTCCGCGACATCCGCAACGACCTGAACAAGCCGCTTCTCGCGCCCGCGGACCAGCCGACGCTGACCGGGCCCGGGGAATGGCCGGAGAGCGCGCCGGTGATGCAGCCGCTGGAGGCGCCTGCCGCCCCGGCGCCCACGGCCAGGCCCAGGGTCCCTCGCAAGAAGGCCGCATCCGCCGCGACCTCGCCGAAGAAGCCGGCGACCCGGAAGGCCTCGGGTCCCAAGGCCTCTGAGGCCAAGCCGAAAGTCTCGCGCAAGAAAAAGGTGGACCTGTGAGCCGGCTCGACCGCGACGAGGCGGAGATCGAGGCGTCGCGCGCGCCCCTGATGGATCACCTGATCGAGCTGCGCGGCCGGCTGATCATCTGCGTTGTCGCCTTCGTGCTCGGCTTCATCCTGTGCTTCGCCTTCTCGGAGCCGATCTACATCTTCCTGGTCAAGCCGTTCGCGGCCGCCGCGGCCTTCCATGGCGCGGTCGGGCCGGGCGGCCATGTCTCGCCGCTGGACCTGATCCTCGGCACGGCGGGCCTGAAGGCGCTGCCAGGCGTCGACGGCCAGATGGTCAACCTGATCTACACCGCGCCGCTGGAGTTTCTCTTCACCAAGATGAAGCTGGCCGGCTTCGGGGCCATCGTCGTGACCTTCCCGATCCTGGCCTGGCAGCTGTACCGATTCGTCGCTCCGGGCCTGTACCGCAATGAAAAGGGCGCCTTCCTGCCCTTCCTGATCGCCGCGCCCCTTCTGTTCCTTCTGGGAGCGGCGCTGGTCTATTTCGTCATGCTGCCGTTCGTGATGTGGTTCTCGCTGAGCCAGCAGATCACCGGCAGCGGCGTCTCGGCGGAACTGCTGCCCAAGGTGTCGGACTATCTGAACCTCGTCACCGCCCTGCTGCTGGCCTTCGGCCTGTGCTTCCAGCTGCCGGTGGTGATGACGCTGCTGGGACTGGCCGGCATCATCTCCTCCAAGGTCATGGCCGAGGGCCGGCGCTACGCCATCGTCGGCGTCGTCGTCGTAGCGGCGGTGGTGACCCCGCCCGATCCGATCAGCCAGTTGATGCTCGCCGTTCCGCTGGTGCTGCTCTACGAGATTTCGATCTGGTGCGTGCGGCTGATCGAACTGCGCCGCCGGACGGCCGATGCGGCGGAGGCGGCGGCGGGCTGACGGAACCCGCGCGGAGCGTGGCCGTTTGGCCCGGGTCCCCTTTTCAGGAGCCCGCCATGAGACTTCTTCGATACACCGCCATCGCCTCCGCCAGCGTCCTGGCGCTCGCCGCCGCCGCCTGCACGCCGGCCGGGGATGACGCCGACACGGCGGCCGAAACCGCGGCCACGGACACCAATACGACCGTCATCGAGCGCGAGGTCCCGGCCGATCCGGTCGTGGTCGAGCGCGAGGTGCCGGTCCCCACTCCGCCCGTCGTCGTCGAAAAGCGCGACGGCGACAGCACGACCGTCCGCGCCGGCGAGGGCGGCATCGAGGTCGAGACGACCAACCGCTAGGGCGGTATGCGGCGGAGCCTGCCCGATCGGGCAGGCTCCGCCGCCTCAGGTGATCCAGCTGCTCTTCTCCTCGACCTCGCACGGCGCTCCATCGGACGGGCAGCGGGCGATGAAGGCGCCGCCGACCCAGCTGGCCGACCAGACGACATAGTGCTCGCGGCCGTCCAGCGAGGAATAGACATCGACCTTGGGCGGGTAGAAGGGCGTCCCGCCCTCTGACAGCCGCCGGACCTGCTCGGTCGTAAACACCAGCAGCCGGAAGGGCAGGTCGAGGCCCGTGAACAGGCCGGGATCGTCCGACACGAGGATGATCGAACGAGGTATCGGCGGCGGTGGTGGCGGCGACCCCATGGCGGCCAGCATGTCGTCCAGCTCCATCGGCTCTTCCGTCGGAGGGCGGGGCGAGATGACAATGGCGCCTGCGTCATGACCGGTCATCTGCTGCAGAATGGCGAGACCGAGAGTGCGACGCGCCGGGGACGCGGGGCCGTCCGTTGCGGTCAGCGGCGCCGGGTCGGCGCCGTCCAGGAGTCCGTCCGAGTCGCTGTCGGGGAGACGCGGATCCATACGCAGGCGGAGCTCGGCGATGTCGGTGAGTCCGTCGGAATCGCTATCGGCGAACACCTCCGCCAAGGGCCGGGAGATCACCAGCCCATCTTCCTGGCGGGCCAGCGAGAGCCCGACGGGCGGGAAGCTGATCGATCCAGTGGCGATCTCGCGCACCTGCACCTCGATCTGCAGCCGGCCGTCCTCCACCAGAGGCAGGGCCGAGGACGCGGCGACGACATAGGGAAAGTGCTGCTGCAGGCCGAGATAGGCGGGTCCGGTCCAGACGCCGCCCTCGGTGCGGGCCAGCCAGACACCGTAGGCCGGGATTTCGCCGGGCAGGTCGAGCTCCGCGGACTGGAACAGGGCGTACCGCTCGCCGTCCACCGCCTGGTGGCGCAGCACCGCGCCGGCGGGCACGGGCAGGCCCGCCAGCTCCGTCGGCATCGCAGGAGGCTCCTCGTCCCAGGCCATGGACTCCGCCGGTGGCGTCCAGGCGGCGACGCCTTCAGGCAGCCTCGCCTCGCGCCAGCCCGCGGGGGGCGAGGGCGTGGCGTCGCGGGGGCGCACCGGCGCGTCGCCGGTCGCGGCCCATGCCGCCTCGATGGCTGCAGCCAGTTCGGCCCGGCGAACGGCGACCTCGTCCGGGAAGCCGATCCGGGAGAGCAGGTCTTCATAGCCCTCGGTATCCGCGCGGTAGTAGAGCGGCCGCTGCTCGAGAGTCCGGGCGATGCCGGCATAACCGGCCTCACGCACCCGGGCCGCGACAAGACGGCGAGCCGCCGGGCCGAAGTCGAGGAACATTCGCCCGGAGCCGGACATCCCGGGGTGGTGACCCTCGGGATTGAGTCCGTCGCCCTCGACCATCAGGCCAAACAGATCTGCGGCCGGAACCGAGGGCTCGAAGGCGTCGAGGACGGCGAGGTGCCGCTCGCGGGAATCCCACTGCGCGGGATCCCCGAGGTGGGCGGCGGCGCGTGCGGCGATCTCGGCGGCGGCGATACGGTCTCCCTCCAGGGCGAGGGCGGCGATCAGCTCGTCGGTCAGGGCTTCGCTTCCCGGGCGGGCCGCACAGGCATCGTCCCCGTCGGAAGCGCACGGCGGCGCCGCCAGCGGCAGCAGGCTGCGGACCTCGCCCGGCAAGGTGCGGAAGAGGCGCAGGCCGTCATCCGTCAGCCCAAGCTGGAAATAACGGGTCAGGACTGTCTGGGCATAGACGGCCTGTTCGGTGGGGCCGGCTCCCTGCGCCTGCGCGCGCGCGGCCGCGACCTCGAGGACCGCCAGCTGCCAGCCGTCCCAAGCGTCCGGACCGCCGCTGACCGTGGGGCTGGAGACGGTCAGAGCCTCGAGCAGGACCGGGTCCAGCGGACGCTCGAGCAGCAAACCCGCCAGCAGGGCGATGTCCTCGCTATAAGCATACAGTCGGCTCATGACCCGCACGCGGGCCGGATGATCCTGGACCAGGCGGACGAAGGCGTCGGTCCGCACGGGGCCGCGCCCGCCGGCGAGGTTCCGGCCAACCACCCACAGCAGCTCCCCGCTGGGCTCGGCAAGGGCCGGGGAGATCACCCGGCCCCATTCGGGGGTGTCAGGTGAGAAGGTGCAGGCCGTCTCCTGACAGCGTTCGCGCAGGGCGACGCTGGCGACGATGACCTCGGCGTAGGCCTCGGCCCGTTCCGCATCGAGACGGGCAGCGCGGCCGAAGCGGGCGACGGCGCGAGAGGTGTCCGTCTCCTCCCCCGCAGCCTCGAAGAGATGATCCTCCCAGTCCTGCTCCTCGTCGAGACCGAACTGGCTTGAGCTCCACTCGACAAAGATCGCCCAGTCCTCGTCGGGAATCGCCGCTGCGGGCGTGGCGAACGCGGGGGCCAGAAGGGCCAGCACCGCAATCCAGACGCGATTCATGACCTTCTCCTCCATGCGGACTTGCGAAGCTTGGCCGGAGGTTGAGGCCGGATTGCGACCAAAAAAACGGGCGCCGGCGGTTTCCCGTCCGGCGCCCTTCGATCGTCAGTCCCGGCTGCCGATCAGCAGCTGTAGTACATGTCGAACTCGACGGGGTGCGGGTGCAGTTGCAGCCGCATCACCTCTTCCATCTTCAGCTCGATGTAGCTGTCGATGAAGTCGTCATCCATGACCCCGCCCTTCTTGAGGAAGGCGCGGTCCTTGTCGAGATTCTCCAGCGCCTCGCGCAGGCTGCCGCAAACCTCGGGGATGTTGCCGCGCTCTTCCGGCGGCAGGTCGTAGAGGTTCTTGTCGGCGGCGGCGCCCGGATCGATGCGATTCTCGATGCCGTCGAGGCCGGCCATCAGGAGGGCCACGAAGGTCAGGTAGGGGTTGCCCATCGGGTCCGGGAAGCGGGCCTCAATGCGCTTGGCCTTGGGCGAATTGACCCACGGAATCCGGATCGAGGCCGAACGGTTGCGGGCTGAATAGGCCAGCTTCACCGGCGCTTCGTAGCCCGGGACCAGACGCTTGTAGGAGTTGGTGGTGGAGTTGGCGAAGGCGTTGATGGCCTTGGCATGCTTTATGATGCCGCCGATGTACCACAGGCACATGTCGGACAGACCGGCGTATTTATCGCCCGCGAACAGCGGCTTGCCGTCCCGCCAGATCGACTGGTGCACGTGCATGCCCGAGCCGTTGTCGCCGAAGGTCGGCTTGGCCATGAAGGTGGCCGACTTGCCGTAGGCCGCCGCGACGTTGTGGATGACGTATTTGTAGAGCTGCAGGCGGTCGGCCATGGTCAGCAGGTCGCTGAATTTCAGGCCCAGTTCGTGCTGCGCCGGGGCGACCTCGTGGTGGTGCTTCTCGGGCTGCATGCCCAGGTCGCGCATCACGCCCAGCATCTCGCCGCGCAGGTCCTGGGCGCTGTCGGTCGGGTTGACCGGGAAGTAGCCGCCCTTGGGTCCCGGACGGTGACCCATGTTGCCCTCGGAGTATTCCGCGCCCGTGTTCGCCGGCAGCTCGATCGAGTCGTAGGTGTAGCCGGTGTCGTGGGGAGCCGTGCTCCAGCGGACGTCGTCGAAGATGAAGAACTCGGCTTCCGGCCCGAAGAAGACCGTGTCGCCGACGCCCGACGACTGGACATAGGCCAGCGCCTTCTTGGCCATCGAGCGGCTGTCGCGGTTGTAGGGCTCGCCGGTGTCCGGATTCAGCACGTCGCAGAACAGGAACAGTGTGGTCTGCTGATAGAAGGGGTCGATCCAGAAATTGTTCAGGTCCGGCTTCAGCAGCATGTCGGACTCGTTGATCGCCTTCCAGCCGGCGATCGAGGAGCCGTCGAACATGGTGCCGTCTTCGAGGAACTCCTCGTCGACGAGGTCGATGTCGAAGGTGACGTGCTGCATACGCCCCTTGGTGTCGGTGAAGCGGAGATCGACGTACTGGACGTCCTTCTCCTTGATCTCCGAAAGGATTTTCTTGGCGCTCATTCTCGGGGTCCGTTTCTTGGGGGGAGGATAACGAAACGGCCGCCTGGAGGGGCGGCCGGCACTGCTGGCGGTCAGACGGCCTGGGCCCCCGTTTCGCCGGTACGGATGCGAATGACGTCGAGGACGTCGGACACGAAAATCTTGCCGTCGCCGATCTTGCCGGTGCGCGCGGCGGTCTGGATGGCGTCGATGACCGAGGAGACCATGTCGTCGGGAACGACCACCTCGATCTTGATCTTGGGCAGGAAGTCGATGACGTATTCGGCCCCGCGGTAGAGTTCCGAATGGCCCTTCTGGCGGCCGTATCCCTTGGCCTCCAGCACGGTCATGCCTTGCACCCCGGCGTCCTGGAGCGCTTCTTTCACTTCATCCAGCTTGAAGGGCTTGATGACGGCTTCGATCTTTTTCATCAGCGATCCCAGGCGGGCTCAGGACGCCTCGCGCTCGGGCGGTAAAGGGACATTGCATTGCACAATAAGGCAAGCCTTTTTCGGCGTTCGGCGCCATCCGTGAACAGAGCGACGGCGGCGTGACCCGGCCCACCCTGCCCGACTGGCGCGACAGCCTGCCCTGGCCGGAAACGGGGACGCACAAGCACGCGCGCGGGCGGCTGGGCGTGGTCTCGGGCAAGGCGACCCAGACGGGCGCGGCGCGGCTGGCGGCGCGGGCGGGGCTGCGAATCGGAGCGGGGCTGGTCCGCATCCTGTGCCCGCCGGACGCCGCGCCGGTCATCGCCCCCGCCGTCGAGGCCGTGATGCTGAGCCCGTTCGGTTCGCCCGAGGGTCTGGCCGAGGCCGCCGAGGGCATGGACGCGATGGTCATCGGCCCGGCCGCAGGCGTCACCGAGGCGACCCAGGCCAATGTCCGCGCCCTCGCCGTGACCGGCGCCGCCCTGGTGGTCGACGCCGACGGGCTGACGGTGTTCGAGGGCTGGCCCGACGACCTGTTCGAGGTGCTCGACCGCGACGATGTGCTGACGCCGCACGAAGGCGAATTCGAGCGGGTGTTTCCGGGCCTGCTGGCCGCCGGGCGCGAGGCGGCGGCCGCGGAAGCGGCGAGGCGCGCCGGGGCGGTGGTCGTCCTCAAGGGTCCGGCGACGGTGATCGCGGCGCCGGACGGCCGGCTGGCGGTCAACGGCAACGGCTCCCCGTGGCTGGCGACGGCGGGATCGGGCGACGTGCTGGCGGGAATGATCGGCGGCCTGATGGCCCAGCGGATGGACAGTTTCGACGCCGCCCGCGCGGCCGCCTGGATGCACGCCGAGGCGGCGCGGGGGTTCGGACCTGGCCTGATCGCCGAGGACCTGCCGGAGCGCCTGCCCGCCGTGCTGGCGGCGCTGTACGGGCGGGCGGGCTGACCGGCCAGGCGGACGGGCCCGCGACGGCGCGCCCGGTTCAATTCGTCACCGAAGCGGCCTATTCCGACGGCATCGCCGCCGGAGTGCTGAATTGCTGATCGTCCTGTCCCCGGCCAAGCGGCTGGATTTCACCGAAGCCGATCCGGCCCTGCCCGCCTCCGAGAGACGGTTCCGCGAGGACACCGCCTCGCTGGCCCGGACCGCGCGCGGCCGCACCGTCGCCGAACTGCGCCGGCTGATGAGCCTGTCCGACGATCTGGCGCGGCTGAACCGGGCCCGCTTCCAGGCCTTCGACGCCGATTCGACCGGCGGCGTGCAGGCCGCCTTCGCCTTCGCCGGCGACGTCTACGAAGGCCTGAAGGCGCGCGAGCTGGACGCCGCCTCGCTTGGCTGGGCCCAGGATCACATCCGCATCCTGTCGGGTCTCTACGGCCTGCTGCGGCCGCTGGACCGCATCCAGCCCTATCGGCTCGAGATGGGCACGCGGCTCAAGACGCGGCGCGGCTCCAGCCTCTACGACTTCTGGGGCGACAGGATCTCCAAATGCCTCAACGCCGACGCGGAGGGACAGGCCGATCCGACGCTGGTGAACCTGGCCAGCCAGGAGTATTTCGGCGCCGTCGATGCGCGGGCGCTGAAGCTGCCGGTGGTCACGCCGCACTTCCGCGAATCGCGCGACGGCGAGAGCCGCATCGTTTCCTTCTTCGCCAAGAAGGCGCGGGGCGGAATGGCGCGTTTCGCCATCGACGGGCGGATCGACCGGGCGGAGGACCTGAAGGCCTACGACCGCGACGGCTACCGCTTCGACAAGGCGGCGTCGACGGAGACGGACTGGATATTCATCAGAACAGGAAATTCGTGACAGCCTGTCGCCTTCGCAGGCGCGAACGGCTAGGCTGATCGGAGAGACAGACGGACGAGACCCCATGTTCCAATGGCCCAAACGCGGTGACGGCTCGGAAACCGAAAGCGCGCCCTTCCGCGACATCGGCGACCTGAAGGGTCAGGTGGCGGTGATCTCGGGCTCGACGTCCGGGATCGGCCTCGCCTTCGCCCGCGCCATTGCGTCGCGCGGCGGCGAGGTGGTGCTGAACGGCCTCGGCGACCCGTCCGAGATCGAGCGCACCCGGGCCGGGATGGAGGCCAGCTGCGGCGTGCGGGTGCGCTACCACGGGGCCGACATGCGCCGCGGCGACGAGGTGGCGGACATGGTCGCCTACGGCAAGCACCAGCTCGGCCGGGTCGACATCCTGATCAATAACGCCGGCGTCCAGCACGTCGAGGCGGTCGAGAAATTCCCCGCCGACCGGTGGGAGCAGATCATCGCCGTCAACCTGTCCTCGACCTTCTACGCGACGCGGGCGGCGATCCCGATCATGAAGGCCCAGGGCCGCGGCCGGATCATCAATGTGGCCTCGGCCCACGGCCTCGTCGCCAGCCCCTACAAGTCGGCCTATGTCGCGGCCAAGCACGGCGTCATCGGCTTCACCAAGACGGTGGCCCTGGAGCTGGCGCAGGACAACATCACCTGCAACGCCCTGTGCCCCGGCTACGTCGAGACGCCGATCGTCGAGAAACAGATCGCCGACCAGGCGCGCACGCGCGGCCTGTCGAAGGACCAGGTGCTGAAGGACGTCATCCTCGGCTCCCAGCCGACCAAGCGGTTCGTCACCACCGACGAGCTGACCGGGATGATGCTGTATCTGGTCAGCGACCTCGGAGCCTCGGCCAACGGCGCCAGCTTCTCGATCGACGGCGGCTGGACGGCGCAGTAGGGGGCGGAGGAGTTCGGGCTTGAATGTGCTTCCGGTCCGCCCCCGTCACATTTGGCTCCGGTCATTCTATGGTTTCGGGCCGGAGGAAGACGGCTACATCGGCTGGACTGAGCCGGGGCCGCGCGATCGGATGCTGGGAAAGGTGGAGGACGGAGACCTCTTCATGATCTACGGCGCGACAAGCGCCGAAACCAGCAAAGCCCAGCGCAACCGCGTTCTCGGCTTCCTTCAGATAGAGCCCAAGCCCATCCGAGACGTGGACAAGGCTTCACCTGTGGGCATGAAGCGCAAACAGGACCATGGCTGGCAGGACAAATGGACCCACGCCATACCGGTCGTGCGAGCTTGGCGCGTCAACGAACCGATCCTTTTGGAGCGTGTCGCACCGACGACCTATCGGCCTGAAGCCGGGCAGGCGATTGCAGTCTGGAATCCGGAATTGCTGCCCGAGGAGGTCGACCTGGCCCTGAAAGTGAGGGTCACCGAGACCAGCGTGTTCGGCGAGCCTCCGATCTTCGGAACCGTCCCGGAGAGGGTTCCTCTGGCGCAGGCCTACCGGCCGTCTCGCGCTTTCCCAGGAGGCTTCGGGGAGCGGACTGCCTTGTATGAGGACGGTCCGACCCAACTCTATCTAGCCCCCTTCATTGGCGACAGCTTCGCCCTGTTGGGCGAGAACAAGCCCTTCGGCGATAAGTCCGTTCTCCTCAAGATCGGGATATCGAATGACCACGTCCGACGTCTGGGTGAACTGAACTCGGGCTTTCCGCCGGCCTGCATCGGCAGATGGGGAAAGCCTACGCTTTCGGAACCTTACCCCGGACGAAAGGCGGCGGAAGACGCGGAACGAGTCTTCAAGGACGCTGCGAAAGCGAGGTTGCGGAGCCTCGGGGGAGAGTTCTTCCTCGGGGACTGGGACACCGCCCATATCATCTTCGCAAACATTCCGGGCGTTTCGCGCTTCGGCGGCTAGCGAGCTAAAGAAGCCTGCCCCCTACCCCACAAACCCCGCCGCGCGCTTCAGCCGGTCGTTGATCGCTTCGCCCAGCCCGGTCGCCGGGATGGGCGACACAGCGATCCCCGCCGGCGTCTCACGATCCGCTTCCCGCAGCCTTCGGAACAGATTGGCCGCCGCCTCCCGCAGGTCGCCCGTCGGGCTCAGGCTCCAGCGCCGGTCGCCGACGCCGGGCCCGAAGCCGAGGAGGATTTCGCCCGCCTTCGCCTTCGTCGCCTCAATCCGCACCGGCGCGTCCGGCGCATAGTGCAGGGCCGTCCGGCCCGGCGAGCGATGCCCCTCCCCGTCCCGCACCAGAGGGCCGACGACGGCCTCGATCTCCTCGCGCGTCACCGAGCCGGGGCGGAGCAGGGCGACGCGGCCGTCCAGCACCGACACCACCGTGCTCTCGACTCCGACGGCGCAGGGCCCGCCGTCGACCGCATCGGCGGCGGCGAAGCCTGTCTCCTCCAGGGCGTCGGCGAAGGTGGTCGGGCTGGGGCGGCCCGAGCGGTTGGCGGACGGCGCCACGACCGGCTTGCCGAAGGCGGAGATGACGGCGCGGGCGCGGACATGGCCCGGCACGCGCACGGCGACGCTGTCCAGCCCGGCCCGGGCCAGGTCGCAGACCCTCTCGCGGTCGCGCACCGGCGCGACGATCGTCAGCGGGCCCGGCCAGAAGGCCTCGGCCAGGGCGCGGGCGCGGGCGTCGAAGACGGCGACGGCCTCGGCCTCGACGGCGTCGGCGACATGGGCGATCAGCGGATTGAAGCGGGGCCGGCCCTTGGCCTCGAAGATGGCGGCGACCGCCGCGGCGTTCCCCGCGTCGGCGGCGAGGCCGTAGACGGTCTCGGTCGGCAGGATGACGAGGCCGCCGGCCGCCAGGGCCTCGGCCGCCTGGGCGTCCGTTGCTCCAGGAGGGGGAGCGCCTAAAGGCGGCGCGCCTGGAGCGCCACCCGCACCGTCACGTCGCGGCCGACCAACCTGTTCCACGCGCCTGTGGTCCCTATTCCGAAGTCCGTGCGGTCGAGAGTGAACGCGCCGGTCAGATGCGCCCGGTCGCCGGTCACGCGCAAGTCCAGCGGAAAGGTCACCGGCCGGGTCCGCCCCTTCATGGTGATGTCGGCGTGCGCGGAATAACGATCGCCGCCCAACGGGTCGAGGGAGCGAAGCTCGAATCGGATGACCGGATGCCTTGCGGCGTCGAGCATGGCCGGCCCGGTGGCGCGCCCGGTCAGCGCCGCGGTCCTCATCCTCAGCGACGCGGTCTGGACCACGACCGTCGCCCGCGTGCGGCCCGGCGCCTCGGGGTCGAAGGCGATGTCGCCCCGCCAGTCCTCGAAACGGCCGTGGTGGGACCCGCCGAGCGCCCGCACCGTCATCTCGATCGTCGAGGCGTCGCGGATCACCACCCACGGCGGAGGCTCCGCCGCGGCGAGACCGAGCGCGGCCGGCAGTCCGGCGAGAACGACCGCGCGCCGCCTCACGGCCGGCGGGGAATCAGCGGGATCATCCGGTGCAGGACATTGTCCCGATCGATGAAGTGGTGCTTCAGCGCGCCCATGACGTGCAGGAAGATCAGCACATACAGCCCCTTGGCCGCTGTCTGGTGCAGGTCCATCAGATCACGCGCGGTATCGCGTCCACCGCCGACGGGCAGCAGCGGCCATTCGAACAGGCCGAACCAGAGGATCTCCCGTCCCGCCGCCGAGGACGCGGCCCAGCCGACCAGCGGCATGGCGATGAGGAAGACGTAGAACAGGACGTGCGTCGCGCGTGCCATGAGCTTCTGCCAGGCGGGGGTTTCCGTCGGCAGGGGAATGGCCGGATTGGCGACGCGCCAGACGATCCGGATCAGCGTCAGCACGAGGATGCTGAGCCCGACGGACTTGTGCATGTTGACGAACTCGCGGGAGATCGGGCCGTCCGTCGCTTCATGGGCCGAGATCAGCAGGACCTGCGTGACCACCATGGCGGCGATCAGCCAGTGCAGGATCAGCGATACGGTCGAATAGCGGTTGCGCGGCTCGGCCACGGTCTTCCTCCCTCTCCGGTGCTTCGCCTCAACCTGCCCCAGACCACAGGGTTCGCCAAGCCGCGCCTTGCCTGACCCGGCGGCAAGGCGGCATGAACGTCCGCACGATTTCCGAGAGCCAGCCGATGACCTACCGCGCCCCCGTCCGCGATCTGATCTTCACCCTGACGGAGGTGGCGGGTCTCGACGCCGTGGCCGCGACCGGCGCCTTCCCGGACTACGACGCCGATCTGCAAGCCGCCGTGCTGGAGGCGGCGGGCCAGTTCTCGGAAGGCGTGCTGGCGCCCCTGAACCGCATCGGCGACCAGAAGGGCGCGATCTACGCCAACGGCTCGGTCACCGCCACGCCGGGGTTCGCCGACGCCTATCGCCAGTTCGCCGCGGGCGGCTGGACCGGCCTGTCCGCTCCCGCCCACGCTGGCGGGCAGCAGCTGCCCAAGGCGCTGGAGCTGGCGGCCTATGAGACAGTGCACGCGGCGAACATGGCCTTCGGCCTCTGCCCCATGCTGTCGCTGGCGGCGATCGAAGCGCTGGAGGCGGTCGGGACCGAGGCGCAAAAGGCGACCTATCTGACGAAGCTGGTGTCCGGCGAATGGACCGGGGCCATGGTGCTGACCGAACCGCAGGCGGGCTCGGACCTCGGCGCCCTGACCGCGACGGCGGTTCCGAACGGAGACGGGACCTATGCGCTGACCGGCCAGAAGATCTTCATCACCTGGGGCGACCACGACGCCACCGACAACATCGTCCACATGGTGCTGGCCCGCCTGCCCGACGCGCCGCCGGGCCCGAAGGGAATCAGCCTGTTTCTCGCCTCGAAATATCTGGTGAAACCCGACGGCGCGCTGGGGGAGCGCAACGCCTTCCGGCCGGTCGGGCTCGAGCACAAGCTGGGCATCCATGGATCGCCGACCTGCGTCATGGCCTATGAGGGCGCGACGGCCGAGCTGGTCGGCCAGCCGAACCAGGGACTGGCCCACATGTTCGTGATGATGAACGCGGCCCGGCTGGCGGTCGGGGTCGAGGGCGTCGGCATCGCCGAGCGGGCCTACCAGCAGGCGCTGGAATATGCGCGGGAACGGCGGCAAGGCCGCTCGGCGTGGACCGGCGAGGCCAACGCCCCGATCATCGATCACCCTGACGTGCGGCGGACCCTGTCGGTGATGAAGGCCAGGATCGCCGCCGCGCGCGCCATCTGCCTGTCCACCGGCGTCGCCGCCGATCTGGCGCGGCACGCGGCCACCGGGGAAGAGCGCCGCCGCTGGAAGGGGCGCGAGGACCTGTTCACCCCCATCGCCAAGGCCTGGTCGACGGACGTCGGCGTCGAGGTCGCCTCGTTAGGGGTGCAGGTGCACGGCGGCATGGGCTTCATCGAGGAGACCGGAGCCGCGCAACACTACCGCGACGCCCGGATCGCGCCGATTTACGAGGGGACCAACGGCATCCAGGCCATGGATCTGGTCGGGCGCAAGCTGGGGCAGGACGGCGGCGAGTCGGCGCGGGAACTGATCGCCGACATGAGAGCGACCCTGACCGTGCTGCCCCGCCTGTATTCGGGCAAGCCGGTGGAGCGGTTCGCCAACGCCGTCGAGGCGGTCGAGGACGCCACCCTGTGGCTGCTGGACGCCAAGGCCGACCCTGCGCGAGCGACCGACGTCCTGGCCGGGGCCGACGCCTATATGAAACTGCTCGGCGACGTGGTCGGCGGCTGGATGCTGGCCAAGGGCGCCCTTGCCGCACGGGAGATCCTCGACGCCGGCGAGGGCGACCCGGCGTGGCTGGAGGGGCGGATCACCCTCTACGAGGTCTACGCCGCCAACGTGCTGGGCCACGCCTCGAGCCGGCTGGCCGCCGTGGGTCAGGGCGGCGCCCTGCTGGAGCGGATGAGCGCGGAGGTGCTGGCCGGATAGGTTCGGGCCGCCCGGAATGCTGGCCGTTCTCGAGATACCGGCCGGTTTGCCCGAACGAAATCACGTGGGATCAACAGCTTGCTGATTTCTCCAGTCAATTGACGCGCCTGAGGAAACAGCGGGCGTAGACTGTTCACCGCGTCCGTCACCGGGCCCGGGGTCTTTGACAATCGAATCCGCCGCCGCCCTGTGCCCCGCGGCCTCAAGCTCGAGACCCTGTAGACTCTGCCGACTCTGCCACTGTGTTTTTTGGAAACGAGACTCTGCCGGCTCTGCCACTGCGTTTTTTGCGCACGAGACTCTGCCGACTCTGCCACTGCGTTTTTTCTGCCCGGGCGAAATCCCGATCCGGGCGCCGTCGTCCCGCGAAGGCCCTACGGCCCCGGAGGCGCCTCCAGCAGAGCGATGGCCTCGCGCACGAACTGGGCGTGGGCGACGATGCCGATGCGGAGCGCGCCGGCGTCGGGCTGCGCCTCGGACACCAGAACCCCGGCGATAAAGGGGTGTTCCGGCTGGGTCGAGCCGGGCGCTTTGCGGGCGGTGGGCGTCCAGAACACCGGCCCGCCCGAGTTGCCGGGAAAGACGGGGAAGTCGAGCATGAAGGCCGGAAAGGCCTCAATCGGCGTCAGCGGCCACGACGCCACCCGGCCGACGCGCAGGATCGGGAACCCCGCCGTGTTCGACGAATAGCCGTGCGGGTAGCCGAGGGTCAGCAGCTCGTCGCCCGGCCCGACCTGCCAGACCTCGAAGGCGTTGGCGTCGGCCAGCCAGCCCAGCGGAATGGCGGCGCGGGCGAACGCCGGGGGCGCCGAGACCTCCATCACCGCGATGTCGCGCTCGGGATGCCGCACCCAGACCGGATCGCCGTTCTCCTCGCGGATGCGCAGCGGCTCGGGCGCGAACCGCCAGCGGCCTTCCGGCATCTGCACGCGCCAGCCGATCCGGGCGTCCGGCCCCGGCATGCCCTCCAGCACGTGATGGGCGGTGACCAGCACCGTGCGCGGCTGTCCGTCGGAACGCGGCGCGTCGATGAGAAAGCCCGTGCCGACCCGGCGGGTGGCCCTCTCGTCGTTGCGCTGGTCCAGTTGAACGGTGGCGGCGATCAGGCCGACGGTCAGGTCCCACGCAGGGGCCGGCAATACCGCGGAGGGCGGCTCCGGGACGGGATCGGGAGGAAGTTGCAGATCGAACATGAGCGCGGATCACGCCGTGGCCGTTTGTTCATTTGACGGCGGCCCGCCTGCTCGCACAAGGTCCGCGTCCAAATCGCCTTCGGGGGCCTTACGATGAACCGCCGCGACCTGCTCGCCACCACCGCCGCCGCCCTGGCCGCGACCGCCCTGCCCGCTCAAGCCCGCACCTCCGGAGCCTCGATGCCTCAGACCACGCCCGTCCCGCCCGTCGCCAAGAAGATCCCGGTGCGGATCGAACAGCTGGGCCGCGTCCGGGTCGACGACTACCAGTGGATGAAGGACGACAACTGGCAGGCCGTGCTGCGTGATCCGACGCTGATCAAGGCGGATGTGAAGGAGCACCTGACCGCCGAGAACGCCTACCGCGAGGCGATGATGGCCTCGACCCTCCCCCTGCAGACGCAGATGTTCGAGGAGATGAAGGGACGCATCAAGGAGGACGACAGCTCGGTGCCCTCCCCGGACGGGCCGTGGGAGTACTACACCGAGTACAAGACCGGAGATCAGCACCCGCGCTTCATGCGGAAGCCGCGCGGCGGCGGCGAGCCGCAGATGCTCCTCGACGCCAACGCTCTCGCCGCCGGCAAGGCCTATTCCGAGGTGTCGGCGGCGGACCACAGCCCCGACCACGCCCTGTTCGCCTACGCCGAGGACGCGCAGGGGTCGGAGGTGCATCAGATCTACGTCAAGGACCTGGCCACCGGCGCGGTCCTGCCAGACCCGATTCAGTCCGCGACGGGCAACTTCACCTTCTCGCCCGACAGCCGGTGGATCTTCTGGACCAACCGCGACGACAATGGCCGGCCGGACAAGATCTTCCGCCGCCCGGCCCGCGGCGGCGAAACGGCGCTGGTCTATGAGGAGGCCGACGAGGGAATGTTCATCAGCGTCGGCCGCACCGCCGACGACGCCTTCGTGGTCATCTCCATCGCCAACCAGGAGACGTCGGAAGCCCGGGTTATCCCCGCCGCCGATCCGACCGCCGCGCCCGTGGTGCTGGAGCCCCGGCAGGTGGCGCGCCTGTACGACGCCGACCACTGGGGCGACCGCTGGGTGATCCGCACCAACGCCGACGACTCCATTGATTTCAAGATCATCGAGGCCCCGACCGCCAACCCCGCCAAGGCGAATTGGAAGGACCTCGTGCCGCATACGCCCGGCCGCTACATCGAGGGGGTGGCGCTGGTGAAGGACTACATCGGCCGTCAGGAGCGGGCCGACGCCAACACCCGCATCATCATCCGCGACCGCGCCGGCGCCGAGCACGAGATCGCCGTCGACGAGCCGGCCTATTCCCTGTCGCTGGGCGGGGCGTCGGAGTTCGACACCACCGTCATGCGTTACGGCTACAACTCCCCGTCGACACCCACCTCGACCTACGACTACGACCTGAGGACTCGCGAGCGGACCCTGCGCAAGGTGCAGGAGGTGCCGTCGGGCCACGACCCGGCCGACTATGTGGTCGAGCGTCTGAACGCCCCCGCCCCGGACGGCGAGCTGGTGCCGGTGACTGTGCTGCGCCGCAAGTCGACGCCGGTGAACGGTTCCGCGCCCCTGCTGCTGTACGGCTACGGCTCCTACGGCATCCCCATGCCGGCGAGTTTCTCGACCAACCGGCTGTCGCTGGTCGACCGGGGCTGGATCTACGCCATCGCCCACATCCGCGGCGGCTCGGACAAGGGCTGGAACTGGTTCCTCAACGCTCGGCGCTTCACCAAGAAGAACACCTTCACCGACTTCATCGCCGCGGCGGAGCACCTGATCTCGAGCGGCCACGGCAGGGCGGGCCACATCGTCGCCCAAGGCGGCTCGGCCGGCGGCTTGCTGATGGGCGCGGTCAACAACATGCGGCCCGACCTGTGGGCCGGGGTCATCGGCCAGGTGCCGTTCGTCGACGTGATCAACACCATGAGCGACACCAGCCTGCCGCTGACGCCGCCCGAATGGCCCGAGTGGGGCAACCCCATCGAGGACGCCGAGGCCTACGACTACATGATGAGCTACAGCCCCTACGACCAGGTCGAGGCCAAGGCCTACCCGGCGGTGCTGGCCACCGGCGGTCTGTCAGACCCGCGCGTGACCTATTGGGAGCCCGAGAAGTGGGTGGCGAAGCTTCGGCCGGCCACGACCTCGGGCAAGCCGGTGCTGCTGAAGATCAACATGGAGGCCGGACATGGCGGCGCCTCGGGCCGGTTCGACTACCTGAAGGAGGTCGCCCACGATTACGCCTTCGCGGTGTGGGCCATCGAAAGGGGCTGGGAGCGGACCTGACCGCTCCCGTCGCCCTAGGGATCAAGCGTCCAGGTGTAGTCGCCCGTCGCATCGGCGTGCATGGGCACGAAATTGCGGATCTCGTAGCCGGCCGGGCAGGTGTCGCTGCCGTCGGACCAGAAGGTGTAGGGACCCGGATACTGGACGCACAGGGCGTGGTTCCCCGACCAGGTCCGTCCAGAACCGTCGAGCGTGTCGCCGTACATGTAGAAGTTGGCGTTGTCGGTGCTGACGATGAAGCTGCACGACCCGTTCGCGACTTCGAACCAGCCCCGGTTGATGAACTGGTTGGTGCCCACCTCGACATAGGAGATGGCGACGGTGCCGTCGCGGCCGCTCTGATTGCAGACGCGGATGTCGACTGTCGCTGAGGTCGACTTGTTCTTCTTGATCTGGGCGATGGCCATGTCCGGCGCGAGCGTGGACAAGGACGCGGCGACGAGCGCCGCAATGAAGGTGGATTTCATCGGCCTGGTCTCCCCCGATAGCCGCCGCCAGGGTATCACGGACCGGGGGCGAATCCAGCGACAGTTGGGGACGCCATCCAGGCAGGGGCTGACCAGATGATCCGCACGATCCGGGACGCGGCCGAGGCGGACCTCGCGCACATCGCAGCGCTTTACGGGCGCGAGGTTCTGAACGGCACGGCGACCTTCGAACTTGAGCCCCCGACGCGGGAGGAGATGGCGCGCCGCTACGCCGCGGTGAAGCGGCACGACCTGCCGTGGCTGGTTGCGGAGCTCGACGGAACCTTCGCCGGCTATGCCTACGCCTCGCCGTTCCGGCCACGGCCGGCCTACCGCTACGGCGTCGAGGGATCGATCTATATCGAGGAGGCGGCGCGGGGTCAGGGCGTCGGCCGCGCCCTGCTGGAGGCGCTGATCGGACGCGTGCGCGCCATGGGCCTGCGGCACGTCATCGGGGCGATCAGCGACAGCCGTTCGAGCGCCGCGTCGATTGCCCTGCATCGGGCGCTCGGCTTCCGCGACGCGGGCGTCTACCGGCAGGTGGGCTGGAAGTTCGACCGCTGGCTGGACGTGACGCTGATGCAGCTCGATCTCGCGCCCGAAGGCGAGCCGCCGACGGCGTCGGGTCTTGACCTGACCGGCGGCCTGGCTTGAAGCGCTGAACCACAGCGCCTAGGTGAGCGAAATGCGCGCACTCCACGCCATGTTGATGCTGCTCGGCGCCCTCGCGGTGCTGATGACGGGCGCCGCGCCGGCCAAGGCCTTGGCGGAGACGTCATCCGCGCCGCCGTGTCATGAGGCGACGGCGCACCACGTCGGGGCGGAGACGCCCTCGCCCGCGCCCGGCAAGGCGATGAAGGCGATGGACTGCTGTGTCGCCTGCGTGGGAGCGCCCGCGCTCCAGCCGCCCGCAAGACCCCGGCTGTCGGCGCCGCCTCCGTCCGTCGCCGTCCCTCCCATGGCCGTGCCGGCCGGCGAACGGCCGGCGCCCGAACCGCACCCGCCCCGCCCGCTCCTCGATTGAACACGTCCGCGGCGGTGAGACCGCCGCGCCCCTTGCTCATTCAGGAGGCCATGATGGCTGCCCGCTTACTCGCGCCTTTCGCAGGCGCATCCCTGCTCGCCCTCGCCCTGCCGGCGGCGGGACAGGATCATTCGCATCACCCCGCGCCGCCGACGCAACACCCCGCGACGCCGCCGCCGGCGCCCATCCCGGTCGATCCCCACGCCGGTCACGGCATGACGCCTACGCCGCAGCCGCCCACCGCCTCACATCAGGGCCATGACGCGTCCGGCATGGACCGCGCGGCCAAAAGCCCGCTTGGTCCTTGGCCGATGGCCCGGGACGCTTCCGGCACCAGCTGGCAACCGGATCTGTCGGAGCACGGCGGCGTCCACGCCACGCGCGGCGACTGGTCCTTCATGGGCCACGCCCAGCTCAGCCTGGTCCATGACTGGCAGAACGGCCCGCGCGGCGACGACAAGACCTTCGTCGGCGGCATGCTGATGGGATCGGCGCGGCGCGATTTCGCCGACGGCTCGACCCTGAACCTGCGGGCCATGCTCAGCCCCGAACCGTTCATGGGCAGGGACGGCTTCCCCCTGTTGCTGGCCGCCGGGGAGACGGCGGACGGGGTCACGCCGTTGGTCGACCGGCAGCACCCGCACGAGCTGGTGATGGAGCTGTCGGCCAGCTACGCCCGACGGCTGACCGGCCGCGACAGCGTCTTCGCCTACATCGGACTGCCGGGAGAGCCAGCCTTCGGTCCACCCGCCTTCATGCACCGCATGAGCGCCATGGACAGCCCCGAGGCGCCGATCACCCACCACTGGCTGGACTCGACCCACATCGTGTTCGGCGTGGCGACGCTGGGCTGGGTCCACGACGGCTTCAAGCTGGAGGCGTCGTCGTTCCGCGGTCGCGAGCCGGACGAGGATCGCTACGACATCGAACGCCCCGAACTGGACAGCTGGTCAGCCCGGGCGTCGTGGAATCCCTCGCCGGAGTGGTCGCTGCAGGCGTCCTATGCGGACGTGACGTCGCCGGAACAGCTGGAGCCGGGCGAGGATGAGACCCGATGGTCGGCCAGCGCGATCCATGCGCGCCGGTTCGGCGCGGACGGCTGGTGGTCCTCGACCCTGGCCTGGGGCCGCAAGACCAATGATCACGACGAGTCGAAGGACGCCTGGCTGCTGGAGACGGCCGTCAGCTCCGACGACCGGTGGACTCTGTTCGCGCGAGCCGAACGGATCGAGACGGACGAGTTGCTGCCCGGACCCGGCGGGGGCCATGGCGACCTGTACACGGTGTCAAAGGCGTCGGTCGGCGCAGTGCACGACTGGCGGCTGGCGAAACACCTGCGCTTCGGAATCGGAGCGCTGTATAGCCTGAATCGTGTCCCCGCCGCGCTGGAGCCGGCCTATGGCGGCGACCCGGACGGCGGCATGGTCTTCGTCCGGTTGAAGATCGACTGAGATAGCGTCGCGCCGCACCGGCTTTCGTCAGTGCGGCGCGATGTCGTCGGGGGGGGTGCCCAACCAGGGGGCCAGCCGGAAGCGGCGTGGCGGCTCGCCCACGGTCCGGTGGTGGATGAACTGGCGCGCGAAATCGACCACGGCGCGGATGGTGTGTTCGTCGAAGGGTTTGGACACGGCCCCTAGCGCGCCGGCGAAACCGTCGGGGATCTGCTCCGGGTTGGCGGTGAGGAAGACCACCGCGGTCCCGTAGTCGCCGACCAGCCGCTGGGCGATCCGCGGCCCGGTCATGCCGTCGAGGAGGTTAATGTCGATCAGGGCCAGATCCGGCCGTTCGCGATCCGCAATGGCGAAGGCGCTGGTCTGATCCATGGCGCAGCCGACGACGTCGCATCCGGATTCGCCAAGCACCAGTTCCAGCTCCATCGCCAGCAAAGCCTGGTCTTCGACGATGATGACCCGCAGGTCTGGCGACTCGGACACCACTGTTCCCCCGAACGCTAACCAGACCCGTTTACCACCACTGTGTCCGATAGCGGACGGACAAACGCCTCGGTGGCTATTTGGTTCTGTGTGGAGTAGAAAAATCAGGGCTTTTCAGTGGGTGGGGGAATGATGGCAACGGCCGCGGGGGACGGCATCGTCGAACTGCAGCGTCGGCTGCTCGGCGGCTATCAGCTGCTGCAGACGCTCGTCGGAATCCGGCTGCGCAGCGTCACCGACCCCGAAAGCGTCCGCCATCTGACGTGGCTGAGCGACGTCACCGCGGCTATGGAATTGATCAGCCGCAGGATGACCGCGGCCGGGCCGCTGGACTTCGCCGGCTACCTCGAGGACGTGGCCGCCTTCTGGACCCGCGCCTGCGAGGGCCGTCCGGTCCGGCTGGACGTGCGCGGGCAGTCGGCCCTGCTGCCCGACAGCCACCTGCTGCCTCTGGCCATCATCACCCACGAACTGCTCTCAAACGCCTGCCGTCACGCCTTCCCGGACGAGCGGCGCGGCTCGATCGCGGTGGCCTTCTCGCGCGCGGTGGGCGGCGTCAGCCTGGTGGTGCGCGATTCGGGCGTCGGGGCGGAGACGCTGGAGCCGGGCGAAGGCCTGGCGCTGGTGAAGGGGCTGGTCGAGCATCTGGGCGGATCGATGAGCATCGAGACCGCGCCCGAAGCCGGGGTCGGCGTGCGCATCCGCCTGCCGCTGGAACCCGTTCAGGCTCACTGAAATCATCCGCCCGGCCGTTCAGGGACTCGAACGGCCGGCGGTCAGAGCCGGACGCGAGCGGCTTCAGCGGGGGCTTTCGGAAAAGGGCGGATGGCTGGGGAACTAGGACTCGAACCTAGAATGACGGTACCAAAAACCGGAGTGTTACCATTACACCATTCCCCAGCAGGTCCGGCGTTTCCCGGGGCGGAGCGCCGGGAGGCGTGCGAGATACGACAAGGCCGCGGGCGATGCAAGAACCGGTTTGGAGACTATTTCGCGGCGGGGCGTTTCCTCGCTTGCGGGGGGCAAACCCCGTCGCTATAAGCCCGCTCCTCAAGTCGGAGTGTGGCTCAGTCTGGTAGAGCACTGCGTTCGGGACGCAGGGGTCGCAGGTTCGAATCCTGCCACTCCGACCATTCTTTTTGCGATAGTGTTCGCCCCGCGGGGGCTCACTGCTTGATCGCTGTTCCGGCGCTGTCCAGGGCGCCGTCTTCCTCCCCTATTTCCCGGCCCTCGCGGCCACCGCGGCCAGATGGGCGCCGATCGCCTCGATGGGGCGGCGGGCGAGGGCTTCCCGGCGGGCCAGCAGGTCGGGCGAGCCGGCGTCGTAGTCGGCCATGAGCCGCTTGACGAAGGCGCCGGAGCGGACCTCGGCCAGCACCTCGTCCATGGCCACCCTCGAGGCCTCGCCGATGACGCGCGGACCGGTCAGGTAGGCCCCGTATTCGGCGGTGTTGGAGATGCGGCCGAAGGCGCCGGCGATGCCCATCGAGAACATCAGGTCGGTGACCAGCTTGACCTCGTAGAAGCATTCGAACCACGCCACCTCGGGCGGATAGCCGGCCTCGACCAGCTTGCTGAAGGCGGCGTCGATCAGCTCGCCGACGCCGCCGCACAGGACGACCTGCTCGCCGAACAGGTCGCTCTCGCATTCGGCGGCGAAGGTGGTCTCGAGGATACCCTTGCGGCCGCAGCCGAGGGCGGCGGCGTAGGACAGGC
Source organism: Brevundimonas sp. (assembly GCF_035626535.1). Classification (GTDB taxonomy): domain Bacteria; phylum Pseudomonadota; class Alphaproteobacteria; order Caulobacterales; family Caulobacteraceae; genus Brevundimonas. The sequence goes on along the minus strand of NZ_DASPNO010000075.1, from coordinate 13,801 downwards.
CCAGCGCATGGGCGCCGCCGGTGGCGTCCTGATGCACTCCGAACAGGGCGAAGACCCCCTCGCCGGCCACGTAGAGGTCGCGGATGCGTGGACCGATGCCCTTGGGCGAGGCGAGGATGACGTCGAGGTCGCCGCGCGGCTCGACCAGGCCGAAGCGAACCGATAGGCCGTGGGCGAAGATCAGGGCGGCGCCGGGCTGGATGTTCGGGGCCAGTTCGTCGCGCCACAGGTCGCGGTGGGCCTCGTCGGAGACCATGACGGCGACGACGTCGGCCGCGGCGGCGGCCTCACCGGCGGTCAGCACGGGGAAGCCGTCGGCCTCGGCCTTCGTCCGGGTGGCGGACCCGGCCTTCAGCCCGACGACGATGTCGACGACCCCGGAGTCGCGCAGGTTCAGCGCATGGGTGCGGCCCTGGCTGCCGTAGCCGATGACGGCCACGCGCTTGCCGCGGATGATCGACAGATCGCAGTCGCGGTCATGGAAGACGGGGAGCGGCGTCGCTAGATTATCGGTCATGAGCACAGACATAACGCCTTCCGACGTCGTCTCCTTCTGGAAAGAGGCCGGTCCCGAAAAGTGGTTCGCCAAGGAGGACGCCTTCGACGCCCTGTTCAACGATCGTTTCCGGGACGCGCATTTCGCCACGGCGCGGCGCGAGCTGGATCATTGGGCGGAGACGCCGGTGGGGACGCTGGCCCTGCTGATCCTGCTGGACCAGTTCCCCCGCAACTGCTTCCGCGGCACGGCCCACGCCTTCGCGACCGACCCGCTGGCGCGGATGTTCGCGATCCGGGCGCTGGACGCCGGTTTCGACCGGGCGGTGGAGAACGACCTGAGGCGGTTCTTTTACCTGCCGCTGCAGCACGCCGAGGATCGGGCGCTTCAGGACCGGCAGGTGGCGCTGTTCCAGGCCATGGAGCGGCCCGCCGACGATCGCTGGGCCGAGCATCACCACGCCATCATAGAACGCTTCGGGCGGTTTCCGCACCGGAACCGCGCCCTGGGACGGGAGACGACGGCGGAGGAACAGGCGTTTCTGGAGCAGGACGGGTTCCGGGGGTGAGAGTAGACTCCGGGACGGGGGTACCCCCGTCTATTCCGTCTATTCCGTCTACTTCGTCTATCGGCTCGTCGTCGTCGGCGCCGAGGGCCCTGAGCTGGGCGAACTCCTCGCAGGAGGCCTGATGGAGCCGCAGGTGCAGCCGGAACCAGGCCTCGGCCTGGCTGACGCAGCCGTTGACGATGGCCTCGCGCAGATGGATGACGGTCATCTCGGCGAGGTCGAAATAATCCGCCTCGTCGAGGTCGCCGTCGATCTCCAGCGGCCCCGTGGGCAGGGGCGCCGGCTGGTCGATGCGGCGCCAGCCGCCGCTGGCGGCGCGCTTGCGGAAGGCGGCCAGGCCGAGCCCGTAGCGGGCGCAGACGGCGGGGCCGCCGAGGCCGGCGAGATAGTCGCGGCGGGCCAGGTCCCAGATTTCGGGCGGATGAATGCGGTGGCCGGGGCGCGTGGCCTCGTCGGCGGCGGGGTCGTCGGTCATGGGCGTCTCTCCGGTTGAAGAGGCGTAGTTTACGGCGGCCGCTTCCTGCGGCGGGCTCAGGACGCTGGCCCGGAGGTGTTGTCGCGGGAAAACAGTGCGTTGGCTCCAGAAAATAGGATGGCTGGGCGCGGATTTGCAGCGCAGCAATCGGCCGTCTCCTCCCTGTCGCGACGTGATGGGGAGGAGGCAGGAGCGCGCTCCGGGCCACGTATCTGTGAGCAACCGAATCAACGGTCTGCCCAGCGTCGCGAATCAGCGGCATCCTCGCCCGATGAACGCCGCCGTCGCCCTCGCCGATCCGCAGGCCCGCTCCGGAGCGGTCGCGGCCGATCATCCGGAGTGGCAGTACCTCAACCTGCTGCGCGACATTCTCGACAACGGGGCGACGCGAGACGACCGGACGGGGACAGGAACTCGGGGCGTGTTCGGGCGGCAGATGCGGTTCGATCTGGCCAAGGGCTTTCCGGTCCTGACCACCAAGAAGCTGCACCTGCGGTCGATCATCGTCGAGCTGCTGTGGTTCCTGCGCGGCGAGACTAATATCGGCTGGCTGAAGGAAAACGGCGTCAGCATCTGGGACGAATGGGCCAACGCCGAGGGCGAGCTGGGGCCGGTCTACGGCAAGCAGTGGCGCTCGTGGGCGGCGCCGGACGGGCGGGTCATCGACCAGATCGAGAAGCTGATCCACGGGCTGAAGACCAATCCGAACGGGCGCCGGCACATCGTCTCGGCCTGGAACCCGGCCGACGTCGACGACATGGCCCTGCCGCCCTGCCACTGCCTGTTCCAGTTCTTCGTCGCCGACGGCAAGCTGAGCTGCCAGCTGTATCAGCGCAGCGCCGACGTCTTCCTGGGCGTGCCGTTCAATATCGCCTCCTATGCGCTGCTGACCATGATGGTGGCGCAGGTGGTCGGTCTGGAGCCAGGCGAGTTCGTCCACACCTTCGGCGACGCTCACCTGTACCTGAACCACATCGAACAGGCGGAAACGCAGCTGACCCGCGAGCCGCTGCCGCTGCCGGTCATGACGATCACGCCCAGGGACGACCTGTTCGCCTACCGGCTGGAGGACTTCGTCCTGACCGGCTACGAGCCCTGGCCGCACATCAAGGCGCCGGTGGCGATCTGAGGCCATGCACCTGAAGACCCTGCAGGCCGACGTCCTGCGCATCTCCGACATCTACGCCGCCGAGCACGGCATCGAACGGTCGGGCGACTGGGCGCTGCTGAAGGTGCAGGAGGAGCTGGGCGAGTTGGTCGCCGAGCATCTGCGGATGAGCGGGCGCGCGCGGGGCGCGGCGGACGCGGACAAGCTGGGCGACGAGGCGGCGGACGTGCTGGGGATGCTGCTGATCTATTGCGACCGGGCCGGGATCGATCTCGAGGCGGCGATGCAGCGCAAGTGGCTGCACTGGCTGGAGGCGCGGCCGGGCGACTGACCCGATTTCGGGGCGAGGCCGCCGAACTGTAAAGAAACGTAACTTCGTTCTTCGAAGCGTGGCCGTAGCCGCGACTCGTGTGCATCCTCGCTCGTCCGCGCTGAGCGGAACCTTGTGGGGAGGCTATGATGATCAATAAATTTTCGGCCGAGTTCGTCGGCACGATGGTGCTGGTGCTGTTTGGATGCGGGGCCGCCGTGCTGGGCGGGTTCGACCATGTCGGCCAGCTGGGCATCGCACTGGCGTTCGGCTTCGCAATCATCGCCATGGCCTATGGCATCGGGCCGGTCTCGGGATGCCACGTCAATCCGGCGGTCAGCCTGGCGGCCTTCGTGGCCGGACGGATGTCGCTGAAGGATATGGGCCTGTATTGGGTCGCGCAGTTCCTGGGCGCGGTCGCAGGGGCGGCCATCATCGGGCTGATCGCCAAGACCGGCTTCGCCAATCTCGGCGCCAACGGTTTCGACGCCGGTTCGCCGGGCGGCTACGGCCTGCAGGCGGCGCTGATCTTCGAGGTGGTGATGACCGCCATCTTCGTGGTGGTGATCCTCGGCGTCAGCGGGGACCAGAAGCACGGCGCCTTCGCCGGCATGGCGATCGGCATCACCCTGGCGGTGATCCACATCGTCGGCATCCAGGTGACCGGCGTGTCGGTCAATCCGGCGCGCAGCTTCGGTCCGGCCCTGCTGCAGGGCGGGGAGGCGCTGAGCCAGCTCTGGGTGTTCTTCGCGGCCCCGGCCGCGGGGGCCGTGATCGGGGCGCTGCTGTTCCGCTTCAAGGTGCTGGAACCCGTCGCCTGATGGCGTAAGAACGGGCGGCGGCCAGCAGGTCGCCGCCCGCCTGTCGTGAGGTTCGCTTGCCCCTGCCCCATCTCGCCCTCGTCGTCGCCCGGGCCCGCAACGGGGTGATCGGCCGGGCCGGCGGCCTGCCGTGGCGGCTGCGCAGCGATCTGCAGCGGTTCAAGGCGGTGACCCTGGGCAAGCCGTGCATCATGGGGCGGCGGACATGGGAGAGCCTGCCGCTGAAGCCCCTGCCCGGCCGGCTGAATCTCGTGCTGTCGAAGGACGAGTCGTTCACGGCCAGGGGGGCGCTGGTCTGCACCACGCTGGACGAGGCGGTGGAGATCGCGCGCGAGACCGCCGAGGAGGACGGGGTCGACGAGATCTGCGTCATCGGCGGAACGGCGCTGTTCGAGATGGCGCTGCCGAGGGCGAAGCGGCTCTATTTGACCGAGGTCGAGGCGGAACCGGAGGGCGACGCGGAGTTTCCGGCGTTCGACGAAGGGGCGTGGAAAGAGGTAACGTCCGAGGCGTATCCGGCGGGCGAGAAGGACGACCATGATTTCGTCTTCCGCGTGCTGGAGCGGCGCTGAACGGGAGGGTCGCCATGCTGATCGTGACCACCAACGACATTCCCGGCCATCGCATCGTCAGCACCCTCGGCGTGGTGCGCGGCATCACCGTGCGGTCGAGGAACGTCGTCAGCGACATGGTCGGCGGAGTGCAGTCGATGATCGGCGGGCGCGTCGGGGCCTATGTGAAGCTGGCCGAGGCGGCGCGGGCGGAGGCCTACCAGGAACTGGTCGAGCACGCCGGGGCCATGGGCGCGAACGCGGTGCTGGCCATGCGCTACGACGCCAACGAGATCATGCCGGGGATCACCGAGGTGCTGGCCTACGGGACGGCGGTGGTGGTCGAGCCGGAATGAGGCGGCCCGGCCGATCCTGCGCAGCCCGTCCAGCCCCTGGCGGGCGTTCTGGACCGCGTTCGGCGCCATCGCGGCGCCGGCCGGGACCATACTGACGATCAAGACGCTGTTCCTCGGAAGCCTGGCGCACTGGCTCGGCTTTCTTCCCTACCTCCTTGCCTTCGTCCTCGGAGGCGCCGCCCTGTGCGGCGCGATCTGCGCTGTCCCTGTCATCATTCGGGGGTGGGCGTGGCGTCGGATCGCCGAGAGCACGCCCGTCGCCGAACACGACGTGGGTTTGGGCGGCTAGATCCCCAGCACGTCCGCCACCCGCGCCGCCGCCACGGCGAAGCGGCGGGCGATCGCGCCGTCGGGATCGGTGCTGACCAGCGGGCGGCCGGCGTCGCCGGACGCGCGCAGGGCCGCGTCGAGCGGCAGGTCGCCGAGGAAGGGGACGCCGAGACGGCCGGCCTCCGCCTCCGCCCCGCCGCGGCCGAACACGTGGCCGGACATGTTCTCGATGAGGCCGAGGGTGGGCACGCCGACCTTCTGGAACAGGACATGGGCGCGGCGGGCGTCGGCGAGGGCGACCTCCTGCGGGGTCGAGACGATGACGGCGCCGTCGAGCGGCGTCTTCTGGATCAGGGTCAACTGGACGTCGCCGGTGCCCGGCGGCAGGTCGACGATGAGGACGTCGAGGGACCGCTCCTCCGTCCCCCAACGGGTCTGGGTCAGCATCTGGGTCAGGGCCTGCGAGGCCATCGGGCCGCGCCAGACCATGGCGTCGTTCGCCCCGGTCAGCAGGCCGACCGACATGACCCTGAGGCCATGGGCGACATGGGGCTCGATCTGGCCGTCGCGGTATTCGGGCTTGCCGGAGACGCCCAGCATCGTCGGCATCGACGGGCCGTAGACGTCGGCGTCGAGGAGGCCGACGGAGAGCCCGCGCGCCGCGAGGGCGGCGGCGAGGTTGACCGCGACGGTCGACTTGCCGACCCCACCCTTGCCCGAGGCGACGGCGAGGACGCGGCGGACGTGGGCCGGGCGATCGGTGGGTACGGGAGCCTTCGCCCGGGTCTGCTGGACGGCCTGCGGCGACAGGGAGGCGGTGCGGGCCGGCCGGGTCGCGGGGGCGGTCTCGGCGGTGAGGACGACAGAGACGCGGGCCATGCCGGGGATGGCCTTCAGCGCGGCCTCGGCGGCGTCGCGGACCGGCGCGTAGAGGGCGGTCTCACCCGCGGGGACCTCGAGAACGAAGCCGGCGCGGTCGTCTGCGACGGTGAGGCCCTGCGCCAGACCGGCGGCGACCAGCCCCTGCCCGCTCTTCGGGTCGCGGATGGCGTCGAGGGCGGCGATGACGGTAGCGCGGTCGGGCAAGGGACGGTCCTGACGGGTTGCCGGGTCGGAGCCCGCGTTCTATCGCCGAACGCCCCTTCCTGTCTGGACGAAAATCCGATCCCGGCCGAACCTCGGACCCGATTTTCGCCACGCCCCGCGAGCGCCTTTTTTGTCCCAGCCCCTGATCACCCTCATCGCCGGGCCGACCGCCTCGGGCAAGTCGGCGCTGGCGCTGGACATGGCGGCGCGGACCGGGGCGGTGATCGTCAACGCCGACAGCCAGCAGCTGTACGCCGACCTGCGGGTGCTGAGCGCCCGGCCGACAGCGGAGGAGGAGGCGCGGGCGGAGCACCGGCTTTACGGAGTGGCTGACGCGGCGGACGTCTGGTCGGTCGGGCGCTGGAGCCGGGCGGTGGCGCCGATGCTCGCGCAGCTGGAAGCGGCGGGGCGGCCGGCGCTGATCGTCGGAGGAACGGGGCTGTATTTCACATCCCTGACCAAGGGGTTGGCGGATATTCCGGATGTGCCGCTGGAAGTTCGGGCGGCGGCGGAGGCGCTCTACGACCGGCTCGGTGAGGCGGCGTTCCGGGCGCGGCTGGCCACCGTGGACGGGGCGGCGGCGGCGCGCATCGAGGCGGGCGACCGGCAACGGCTGACGCGGGCTTGGGCGGTGGCCGGGCACACCGGACGGGCGCTGAGCGACTGGACCGCGAAGACGACGCCGCTGCTGGCGCCGGGATCGTGGACCGGGCTGGTGGTGGAGCCGGACCGGGCGGCGCTTTACGCCAACTGCGACGCGCGGGTGGCGCGGATGGTTGAGGCCGGGGCGCTGGACGAGGTGCGGGCGCTGGTCGCGCGTGGGCTGGACCCGGCCCTGCCCGCGATGAAGGCGGTCGGCGTACGCGAGTTCGCGGCCGGGCTGGCGGGAGAAATCTCGCTCGAGGCCGCGGTCGAGGCGACCCGGCAGGCGACGCGGAACTACGCCAAGCGCCAGCTGACCTGGTTCCGGAACCAGACGCCGGACTGGCGCAGGGTCGCGCCGCCGATCAACGGAAAGTGACCGCCGTTCGCCGGTTCGGCGCATCCCGCCGTGCCGCCCGGGCGTAGTCAGGCAGGACCAACGGGAGGTCAGGCCATGGCGCGGGTGGTGGACGAGGAGCCTCTGGCGGCCGTCATCGGCGGCACCGGCGGGAACGACACCCTGACCGGGACGCCCGACGCGGACACGGTCGACGGCGGCGCGGGGGCCGACGTGCTGTCGGGCGGCGGCGGGGCCGACATTATCCAGGGCGGTGACGGGAACGACCTCATCTACGGCTTCAGCGAGGCCGACACGGAGCCGGGCGCGGGGCTGATCACGGCGACGCGGATCGTCTCGGGCCTTTCCAATCCGCTGTTCGCCGCCTCGCCGCCGGGCGACCCGGACCGGCTGTTCATCGTCGAGCAGAACACCGGCCGCATCCGCATTCTCGACCTGACCGACAACACCCTGGCGGCCACGCCCTTCCTCGACATTCCACAGGAGCAGTTGTCGACCGGCGGCGAGCGGGGCTTGCTGGGCCTGGCCTTCCATCCCGATTTCGCGACCAACGGCCGGTTCTACGTCAATCTGACCAACGCCGCCGGCGACACCGAGATCTGGGAATACACCCGCACGGGGACCGACTTCACCGATCCGGCGTCGCGTACCCTGGTGCTGAGCTACGACCAGCCCTTCTCCAACCACAACGGCGGCTGGATGGCGTTCGGGCCGGACGGCCTGCTCTACATCGCCTCGGGAGATGGCGGATCGGCGGGCGATCCGAACAACAACGCCCAGAACATCGACAGCCTGCTGGGGAAGGTGCTGCGCATCGATGTCGACCGGGACGACTTCCCGGGCGATCCGGCCCGCAACTACGGCATTCCGCCGGGCAATCCCTTCGTCGGCCAGGCGGGCGCAGACGAGGTCTTCATCCTCGGCCTCCGCAATCCGTGGCGGATGAGCTTCGACGTCAACGGCGACCTGTATATCGCCGACGTCGGCCAGAACGCGCGCGAGGAGCTGAACGTCATCCCCGCCGGAACCGGCGCCGGACGCAACCTGGGCTGGCGCATCTTCGAGGGCGACCTGCCCTTCAACGGGACGGACCCCGGTGGCCTGACCGATCCGGTGCTGAGCTATTCGCACGGCTCGGGGCCGATGCAAGGCCGATCGATCACCGGCGGCTACGTCTATCACGGCCCGGAGGGAGGCGACGGCCTGTATTTCTTCGCCGACTTCGTCAGCGGCAATCTCTGGACGACCCGGATCGTCGACGGCGTGGCGGTCGATTTCGCGCGCCGCAACGGCCAGCTGGCCATCGACGCCGGAACCGTCAACCAGATGGCCTCCTTCGCCCAGGACGGACGCGGGCGGCTGTACGTCATCGGCCTGGACGGGGAAATCCACCGGCTCACCCCGTCAGAGACCGCGGGCGACGTGGCCGATGTGCTGAACGGCGGCGCGGGCGACGACACGATTCACGGCGGGGTCGGCGAGGACCTGATCGGAGGCGACGACGGCGACGACGGCCTGTTCGGCGGGCTCGGCGACGACGTTCTGGTCGGAGCGGCGGGCAATGACGCCCTGAACGGCGCCGGGGGAAACGACGCCGCCGACTATTCCGCCGCGCCCGCAGCGGTGCGGGTGCGGCTGGACCTGGCGCAGGCCAACGACGGCCAGGGCGGGACGGATACGCTGGCCGCCATCGAAACGGTGATCGGGTCGTCCTTCGACGACACGCTGTTCGGCGACGCCGGAGCCAATACCCTGATCGGCGGCGCGGGACGGGATGTTCTGCTGGGCCTCGACGGCGCCGACATCCTGACCGGCGGCGCGGGGGTCGCCAACCAGCTGCAGGGCGGCGCCGGAAACGACCGCTATCGGGTCGAGGCCAACGACACCATCGTCGAGCTGGCGGGCGGCGGCATCGACACGGTCGAGACCGCGACCCGAAGCAGCTTCACCCTGCCGGCGCATGTGGAAGTTCTGATCTACACGGGAACCGGCGGATTCGTGGGCCAAGGCAACAACGTCGCCAACACAATCCGGGGCGGGACAGGACGCGACACGCTGATCGGTCTCGGCGGCAACGATGCGCTGGAGGGCGGGGCGGGCGCCGCCAACACGCTGTACGGCGGACCTGGCGACGACCGCTATGTGCTGCAGGCCCGCGACACCATCATCGAATACGCCGGCGAAGGGACGGACACGGTGCAGACGGCGCTGACCCGGATCACCCTGCCCGCCCACGTCGAGAACCTGACCTTCACCGGCTCGAGCGAGTTCATCGGCGCCGGCAACGGGTTGAACAACATCCTCACCGGCGGGACGGCGCGCGACTCCATGGCGGGGATGGGCGGCGACGACGTGCTGATCGGCGGGTCCGGGGCCGCGAACCAGCTGCAGGGCGGGACCGGCGACGACCGCTATGTCGTCTCGGCCGCCGACACGATCGTGGAACTGGCCGGGGAAGGAACCGACACCGTCGAGACATCGCTCGCAGTCCACACCCTGGCCGCCAATGTCGAGCATCTGACCTTCACCGGCGCGGGAGGCTTCCGCGGCGTCGGCAACGCCTCCGCCAACACCCTCACGGGCGGCGCCGGCGCCGACGTGCTGGCAGGACGCGGCGGCGACGATATCCTGAACGGCGGCGGCGGCTCCGACATCGTCGAACTGCTGGGCCTGATGGCCGACTACCAGATCACCGACCTCGGCGGCGGCAGCTGGCGCGTGATCGACATGACCGCAGGGCGCGACGGTTCAGATGTCCTGAACGGGGTCGAGCAGATCCGCTTCGGCAATGGTCAGGTGCTCGCGCTGGGCGGCCCGGCGCCGGCTCCCGCGCTGATCATCGAGGAGGTGGACTGGACCGCAGGTCCGTGGGAGCGCGACGCGCCATTCTGAGCGGAGTCGCCGAGGACCTTGGAATTTGAGGCCTCTGTCCCTATATTGGTCTTGTCCGGGTTCGCCCGGACTATGGCGATAAACGCGCCTGTAATAAGCGGACCGGACCCGGGTGCGATTCCCGGCGGCTCCACCATTCCCTCCCGTGTATCGGCGGGCGGTGCGGGGCCGACTAGCATCGACGGACGTGTAAAGAGGACTGCTTTCGCCCGTCCTGGCCCACCGTATCGGGCCTTTAACTAACTGCGAACGATAACTTCGCTGGAGAAGTCGCTCTCGCCGCGTAAGCGGTTCGGGTGATTTCGAACACTTAAGTCCCGGGGGTTCAGATCCTCGGGCGGGGCCGCCGGGAGCCTGGCAACAGAATCCCGGCACTTTCCTCCCGCTTTACCTTCTCGCCATCTTCCGCCCGCGTCGCTGCGCGGCTAAACCCTCGACTGCAAAGCCGAGGACCTGATGGCCGACGAGATCCCGCCAGTCGACGAGATGCACTACGAGCAGCTGGCGCAGGACGCCCTGCGCGGCGTCGTCCGCTCGGCGCTGGAGCGCGCGGCCGAGCCCGAGGGCATCCCCGGGGCGCACCATTTCTACATCACCTTCAAGACCCGCGCGGCCGGCGTCAGCGTGCCGCCGGACGTGCTAGCCAAATATCCGGACGAGATGACGGTGGTGCTGCAGCACCAGTACTGGGACCTGAAGGTCGACGCCGACCGGTTCTCGGTGATGCTCAAATTCGGCGGCATGCCGAAGGTGCTGTCGATGCCCTACACGGCCGTGACGCGGTTCTACGACCCGTCGGTGCAGTTCCTGCTGCAGTTCGAGTCCCCGGCCATGGCAGAGGAGGCGCCGACCGAGGAGGCCGAGGCCGAGGTGGACACGCCGCCGCCCCCGGGCGGCGACGACGGTCCCAAGGTCGTCTCGCTGGACCAGTTCCGGAAGAAGTAGGCCCTTTTCCCCGGCGCCGCTTGCGCTAACCTCGGGGCCGACTTGAGCTCGGGAAGGCGCATGTGTCGGGGATTTTCGCTCATCGTGACGGCGGCGCTGCTGGCGGCGGCCGGTCCAGGGTTCGCCCAGACGTGGGGCGGACGCTTCGACGGATGGACCACAGCGGTGATCGCGGGGGACTGGCGCGACAGCGGCGGCCAGCCGATCGAGGCCTTCGACAACGCCCGGCGCGACGTGACGCGGGGTCTGCTGGCGGCGGGCCTGCCGCGCGACAGCCTGGTCGATTTCTCGTTGAGGCCCGACGCGGCCGAGCCGGTCACTGTGGCGGAGGTGCTGGGCGAGGTCGCCGAAACCGCCAGCCGGGCGACGCGCGGCTGCCTGCTGTACTTCACCTCTCACGGTTCCCCCGAAGGCATGGTCTTCGGCCCTGACGCGACGCTGGCGCCGGCCGACATGGCCAATCTGGTGCGCCAGTGGTGCGGGACGCGGCCGACGGTGGTGATCGTCTCCGCCTGCTATTCCGGCGTCTTCGTCAATGCGCTGGCGGCGCCGAACCGGATGGTCCTGACCGCCGCGAGCCGCGAGCGCACGTCATTCGGGTGCGGGGCTGAGGAGACCTATCCGTGGTTCGACGGCTGCGTGATCGAGACCCTGCCGACGGCGACGGATTTCCTCGCCCTCGCGGCGGGGACGCGGGCGTGCGTGGCGCGCAAGGAGCAGGAGGCGGGGGTCGCAGTCCCATCCGAGCCGCAGATGTTCCTCGGGGCGGAGATGCAGTTGCGGGCGCCGACGCTGCGCTTCCAGCGGCCACCGGCATGAGCCTGACCGTGGACAGCGAGGGCTGGTCGCCGGCGGCCTGTCACTGCGGGACGGTGCGCTTCCGGGTGCGGCTGAGCGACGGTTTGGCGAGCGCGCGGCGCTGCGACTGTTCGCTGTGCCGGATGCGCGGCGCCGTGGCGGTGACCGCGGGGCGGGACGGGGTCGAGGTGCTGGAGGGCGCGGAGGCGCTAACGGAGTACCGGTTCAACACCGGCGTGGCGCGGCATTTCTTCTGCTCGAAATGCGGCATCTACACCCACCATCGGCGGCGTTCGAACCCGAACGAGTACGGGGTCAACGCGGCGTGCCTCGAGGGGGTGAGCCCGTTCGACTTCGCCGAGGTGCTGATCAACGACGGGGTGCGCCACCCGAGCGACGGCGGCGGCGGGGTGGTCGGGGTGTTGCGGTACATCCCGCGATCATCCGACTGACACCGTCATCCTCGGGCTTGACCCGAGGATCAGACCGTCCGGTGCTCAGTGCGACAGGAAGCGGTCTCGGCCTCAGGCCCGTCTCGGGCGCACAGCTCGCCCTATCGTCTGATCCTCGGGTCAAGCCCGAGGATGACGGCCGAGATCGGGTTATGGACGGGGAAACACCCGGATCGTGATCCGCTCGCGCTCGCCCTCGTGGCGTTCGACGAGCAGGCGGGCGACCTGGGCGTCGTCGTGGAAGAGGTAGCCCTTGATGGCGTCGAGAAGGGCCTTGGCGAGGTTGTCGAGGTCGATGTGCGGCGGATCGCCGACGTGCTCCATGCGGATCTCGACCACGAAGTCGCCCCAGGACGGCCGCGACGGCCACTGCTTGCGCATGAACTCATAGACAAGCGGCTTGTAGTATTTGGCCTGGGTGGTCAGGCCGTCGATGGTGATCTCGACGGCGTCGCCGGCCTCGCGGAGGCGGACCTTGCCCGTGCCGATCCAGCCCACCGTCAAGGGCGGCACTCGGGCGGGACCTCGCCGATCAGGGTGGCGGTGCGGATCATCACCGGCGGGGTCAGCTGCTCCCCGGCGTCGGCGGGCGACATCTGGATGCGGCGCGCCACGTCGAGTCCCTCGACCACCCGCCCGAAGACGCCGAAGCCCTGGCCGTCGGGGTTGCGGCCGCCGCCGAAGTCGAGCGCCGGCGTGTCGTGGGTGACGATGAAGAAGCTGGAGGTCGCGGTGTCGGGGCCGTCCCGGGCCATGGAGACGGCGCCGGCGACGTGGCTGAGGCCGGTGTCGCGGGTGCGCTCCAGAGGGACCGGCGGGCGCAGGGTGTCATCGGCCCCGCGCGGCGTGGCTGCCTGGATGACGTCGATGGGGTTCGGGTTGTCGTTGGTGGCGCGGACCACCGTCCGGAAGAAGCTGCCGCCCGCGTAGTCGCCGTCGGTGACGTAGCTGAGGAAGTTGCAGACCGTCAGGGGCGCGCGCTCCAGATCCAGTTCCAGAACCATGCGGCCGGCGTCGGTTTCCAGCATCACGCGGGGCTTGTCGGCGCCGTTCGCCGTAGTCGCGCAGGCGGAAAGCACGAGCGCCGCCGCCATCATCATCGTCCGCATCGCCGGCTCCTCCGCCTTGTCCCCTCGCCTGCCCGTGCTACACCGCCGCGCATCCTCCCGCCACGCCTGAAGAGCCTGCCGCGCCATGACGAACCGCATCGAAACCGACACCTTCGGCCCCATCGAGGTCGCCTCGGATCGCTACTGGGGTGCGCAGGCGCAGCGGTCGCTGGGCAATTTCCGGATCGGCGAGGAAAAACAGCCGCTGCCGATCGTTCGTGCGCTGGGCATCGTCAAGCGGGCGGCGGCGGAGACCAATATGGCGCTGGGCAAGCTGGACCCGAAGCTCGGCGAGACCATCGTCGCGGCAGCGAACGAGGTGATCGAGGGCAAGCTCAACGACCATTTCCCGCTGGTGGTCTGGCAGACCGGCTCGGGCACCCAGTCGAACATGAACGCCAACGAAGTGATCTCGAACCGCGCCATCGAGATGCTGGGCGGGGAGATGGGCTCCAAGAAGCCCGTGCACCCCAACGACCACGTCAACATGAGCCAGTCGTCGAACGACACCTATCCGACGGCCATGCATGTCGCCTGCGCCGAGCAGGTGGTGAAGACGCTGCT
>NZ_DASPNO010000074.1:0-7051 GCF_035626535.1 Brevundimonas sp. | reverse complement strand
GCGAGCGTGAGCGCGAGCGTGAACGCACGCCCCGCGAAGACGCTGTCGAAGCCGTCGATTAAGGAACCCGGAACATGACCGACACCACCGCTCCCTCGCCGGGCGCGCCGGCCGGCTCCGGCCCGGCCCGCCGTCCCTTCTATCGCCGCCGCAAGGTGTGCCCGTTCTCCGGCGCCAACGCTCCGAAGATCGACTACAAGGACGTCAAGCTGCTGCAGCGCTACATCAGCGAACGCGGCAAGATCGTTCCTTCGCGCATCACGGCCGTCTCCCAGAAGAAGCAGCGTGAACTGGCCAAGGCCATCAAGCGCGCCCGCTATCTGGCCCTCCTGCCCTACGTGGTGAAGTAAGATGAAGGTCGTTCTGCTTGAACGCGTCGAGAACCTCGGCGCCATCGGCGACGTCGTGTCCGTCAAGGACGGCTTCGCCCGCAACTTCCTTCTGCCGCGCGACAAGGCCCGTCGGGCCACGTCGGCGAACCTGAAGGCCTTCGAACTCGACCGCGCCGCCATCGAGGCCCGCAACGAGAAGAACAAGGCCGAGGCGCAGAAGGTGGCCGACAAGATCGACGGCCAGACCTACGTCATGATCCGCCAGGCGGGCGAGACCGGTCAGCTGTACGGCTCGGTCGCCGGCCGCGACGTCGCCGAGGCCGTCCAGGCCGAAGGGGGCAAGATCGAGCGCTCGCAGGTCGTGCTCAACACCGCGATCAAGACCCTCGGCGTCCACGAAGTGCTGGTTCGCCTGCACGCCGAGGTCACCGCCACGGTCAAGATCAACGTCGCCCGTTCGGTCGACGAGGCCGAGCGGCAGGCCAAGGGCGAGGACGTGATCAAGTCCGCCTACGACCAGGACCGCGCGGAAGCGATGGAAGCGGCGCAGGACATGATCGCCGGCGGCGCCGGCCAGCAGGAAGGCCTCGGTTCGGAAGCCTGAAACCGGCCCGAGCGCTGACAAGTCACGGCGGCGTGGGGGAAACCCTGCGCCGCCGAACTTTTTTCCGGCCGACCCTTGACGCGTTTATGCCGCATCGCAATATCGCAACTGCTCATCGAGACCGGTCGAGGGACTAGGCCCAGCGACGCCGGGGCAACCTGCGGATATCCGTAAGGTGCCAACTCCTTCGGGACCCCTCAGGGTCGCGGCAGATGAGGGATGGAGGGTCACTCCCCCAGCTCCCCATTCGCCACCGGCGCAGTTCTCGATAGAGCGGGAGATGACGATGCGTGACCCTGCGGCTTCTGATCCATTCGTCCTGCCGGCCCGCCTGTGCTCCTCACACATGGAGCCGATGCGATGTCGACGTTCGCTGTAAGCGGCTGACCGACCGGCGTCCGCGCCACACCTGACCTTTCAAACACAGCAGAGGCTGACCCGCGCTCGCCACCGGCGGCGCGGCGCGGACCGCTGCGCCTATCGAGAACCCGAACATGACCCAGATCAACGCCTCCTACCGCCTGTTCCTGCTCGCCGCAGCGTCAGGTGCTACGCTCGCCTTGGCTGCCCCCGCGGCGGCCCAGACCGTCCCCCCGGAACCCGATACGGCGGTCGAGGACGTTGTCGTCACCGGCACCCGTGCTCCGAACCGGTCGCGCCTCGATACCCTTTCGCCGGTGGATGTCGTCACCGCCGAGGATCTCCGGAACCGCGGCACGACCGAGCTCGCCGCCGCCCTCGCGCAAGCTGTCCCGTCGCTGACCTTTCAGCGGCCCTCAGTGACGGACGGCACGGACTCCATCCGCCCCGCCACCCTCCGCGGCCTTTCTCCCGACCAGACGTTGGTGCTGGTCAACGGAACGCGTCGGCACGCTTCGGCGCTGGTCAACGTCAACGGATCGGTCGGGCGCGGCTCGGCCGCCGTCGATCTGAACACCATTCCGGCGGGCGCTCTCGACCGTATCGAGGTGTTGCGCGACGGGGCCTCGGCCCAGTACGGCTCGGACGCGATCGCCGGAGTCGTCAACCTGCGCCTGCGCGAAGCGGATCATGGCGGCGGCGCGTCCTTCACAGCGGGCCAATACTACACGACCGTCGACACCGCCCGTTCGCCGGGCCGCGACGAACAGGACGGAGGAACGCTGACCGCCTCGGCCTGGCAAGGCTTCGGCCTCGGCGATGACGGCTACCTGACGCTCAGCGCCGAATACCTGCAGCGCGACCCTACCAACCGCGCTGACCTCGATCCGCGCGTGACCCCGAACGCAATTACGGCGAGATTCGGCGATCCCGAGGTGGACCAGTGGACGGTCTTCGCCAACGCCGGCAAGCCGTTGAGCAACGGATGGGAGGCGTATGGCTGGGTCGGATACCAGGATCGCGACAGCGAAAGCGCCGCCTTCCCGCGCCTCGCCGGCAACGCCAACAACGTGCCCGCCCTTTATCCGAACGGCTTCCTGCCGCTCATCGCCATCAACTCGCAGGACATCTCGGCGGCCGCGGGCATGCGCGGCGAGATCGGCGGCTGGGGCGCCGACATCAACCTCGTATACGGCCGCAACGCGCTGGACTTCCGTACGGAGAACTCGCTGAACGCCACCTACGGGGCCGCGTCGCCGACCAGCTTCGATTCCGGCTCGTTGATCTATGACCAGGTCGTGCTGGGCGCCGACTTCGCCCGCCAATATGACCTCGGCCTGTACGCGCCCCTCAATGTCGCCGTCGGTCTCGAGGCGCGGCGTGAGGGATATGAGATCGAGGCCGGGCAGCCGGAGTCCTACGATCGCGGTCCGCTCGGCGGGAACACCGCTCTTGCGGGGGGCGCCCAGGGCTTCGTCGGCTTCCAGCCATCGAACGAGGTCGACGAGGACCGCACCGCCGTCGGCGTCTATCTGGATGTCGAGGTTCCGGTGACCGAACAGTTCACCGTGGCCGGCGCTGTCCGCTTCGAGGACTATTCGGACTTCGGCGCCGCCACAACCGGCAAGGTTTCGGCGCGATACGACTTCAATCCGGCTTTCGCCCTGCGCGGCTCCGTTTCGACCGGCTTCCGCGCCCCGTCGCTGCAGCAGTCGTATTTCACCTCGACGGCCTCCGTCGTACAGAACGGCGTCGTGGTGGAAACCGGCACCTTCCCGGCCACCAGCCTCGTCGCCGCGACGCTGGGCGCGGAACCGCTCGATGCGGAAACCTCGGTAAACTATACCCTAGGCACGGTGATCCGGCTGGGGAATTTCGACCTGACTGTCGATGCCTATCAGATCGACATCGAGGATCAGATCGTCCTGTCGGAGAACATCAACCGCAGCTTCAGCCCGCAGGTCGCCTCCCTGCTCGATCCCCTCGGCGTGCAGGCGGCCCGATTCTTCCTGAACGGCGTGGACACCACCACGAGAGGTGTTGACGTTGTCGGCCGCTACCGTTTCGGGACCGATGCATACGGCGACTTCGACTTCACCGTGGCGGCCAACTTCAACGACGTCGAGGTGACCCGCGTCCCGACCTCGTCCTCGGTGCTCAATCCGGTGCCGCCGCTCCTCGCCCGCAGCCGGATCGAAACGATCCAGCAAGGCACGCCCGACACCAAGGTGTCAGCCAATGCCGACTGGAGCCGTGGGCGCTGGGGCGCCACGGCGCGGACGACCTACTACGCCAGCGTCGTGCAACCCGGCTCGACCGCCGCGAACGACTATTCGACCGGCGACAAGGCCGTCTTCGACTTCGAAGGCCGCTTCCAGCCGAACGAGCGGCTCACCCTGTCGCTGGGAGTCGACAACGCGTTTGACGAATATCCCGACGCGACGCCGGCCAACCTCAACAGCAACGGCGTGCTGGGCTTCCCCTACTATTCGCCGTTCGGCTTCAACGGGCGCTATGTCTACGCCCGCGTCGGCCTGAACTGGTGAGCGGCGGCGCGGCATCGTCACGGTCCGCGCCGCCCACCACACTTCGCCGTCCCCCGGGGGGCGACAGGCGTTGCCATGCGCCCCGTCGCCCCTTATCGGGACCGCCGGAGATAATTTCGATGATCCGGACCGCCGCCCTCGGCATCGCCCTTGCCCTCTTCGCCACCGCCGCCGAGGCGATGTCGGTGCGCGAGTTCCTCGCTATCGCCGACCGCCTGCCGCAGAACGCCACCGCCGTGTTGCGCCCCGACGGACGCCGGCTCGTCGATGAGGTCGCTACCGCGGTCAATACCATCAAGGCCGAGCAGGCGGCCGCCATCCGGGCCGGCCGGCGGCCCGCCCACTGCATCCCCGCGCGCGGGACCGGCATTACTCCGGAGACGCTCCTCGCCCGGCTCAAGGCCATCCCTGACCGGCGCCGGAA
Organism: Brevundimonas sp.; assembly: GCF_035626535.1. Lineage (GTDB taxonomy): Bacteria > Pseudomonadota > Alphaproteobacteria > Caulobacterales > Caulobacteraceae > Brevundimonas. The sequence goes on along the minus strand of NZ_DASPNO010000074.1, from coordinate 2,785 downwards.
CATCAGCGTGACCCAGGCCATCCGCGAGTGGATGGCCGAGCGTCACCCCTGCCCCGCTTGAGCCACCACTGATCTGTCAGGCCTTTTCGGGCCATCCACAGGGGTGTCCCCGTTCATTTGACGGAGGACCGACTTTTCCGTCCGATTTCGACGCATCGCGAGGCTATGCCTTCGTCGATGAACGCCCTCGCTCCCGTCTCCTTCCCGTCGCCGATGGACCCGTCGTCCATCCCGTCCCTGCCCCACAACCTAGAGGCGGAGCAGGCGCTGCTGGGTAGTTTGATGTTCGACAACTCGGTGTTCGAGCGCCTGTCCGACCGCCTGCGCGGCAGCCATTTCTACGAGCCCTTCCACCAGCGGCTTTACGACGCCATCGAGGACCACGTCCGCCAGGGCCTGCTGGCCGAGCCCACCATTCTGATGGAGCGGTTCAAGCAGGATCCCGCCTTCCAGGAGTTCGGCGGCCTGCGCTACCTCGCCGACCTGGTCGACCGCGCCCCGCCGGCGGCCAACGCGCCCGACTACGCCCGCGTCGTCTACGACCTCGCCCTGCGCCGCGACCTGATCCGCATCGGCGGCGAGATCATCAAGGAGGCGCCCCAGCCCGAAACCGCCGCCATCGACCAGATAGAGAGCGCGGAACAGCAGCTCTACACCCTCGCCGAAACCGGCAAGCCTTCCTCAGGCTTCGTGAGCTTCTCCAGCGCCCTGTCCGGCGCCGTCCAGATGGCCGCCGAGGCCTATCAGCGTGACGGCAAGCTGGCCGGACTGGCCACCAATCTCGATGATCTCGACCAGAAGCTGGGCGGCCTGCACCCGTCCGACCTGCTGATCCTCGCGGGCCGCCCGTCGATGGGCAAGACCGCTCTCGCCACCAACATCGCCTTCAACGTGGCCCGGAACTACCGCTGGGAGCCGACGCCCGAGGGCCGCAAGACGGTGAGCGGCGGTGTGGTCGCCTTCTACTCGCTGGAAATGTCGGCCGAACAGCTGGCCATGCGTATCCTCGCCGACGCCTCGGGCGTGTCCTCGGACAAGCTGCGCAAGGGCGAGATCGACGCCGCCGACTTCGGCCGCATCCGCGACGCCGCCGTTGAGATCGGCGAAAGCCCGCTGTTCATCGACGCCACCGGCGGCCTGTCGATGTCCAAGCTGGCCGCCCGCGCCCGCCGGCTGAAGCGGATGGAGCACGGGCTCGACCTGATCATCGTCGACTACCTGCAGCTGGTCACCACCGGCGAGTCCAACAGCCAGAAGAACCGCGTCCAGGAGGTCTCCGAGATCACCGGCGGCCTGAAGGCTCTCGCCAAGGAACTGTCCGTGCCGATCATCGCCCTATCGCAGCTGTCGCGCCAGGTCGAGCAGCGCGAGGACAAGCGGCCCCAGCTGTCCGACCTGCGGGAATCCGGCTCGATCGAGCAGGACGCCGACTGCGTCATGTTCGTCTACCGCGAGAGCTACTACCTCGGCCGCGCCGAACCGCGCGAGGGCACCGAGGAGCACCTCAAGTGGCAGGAAGACATGGACCGCCTCAAGCACCAGGCCGAGGTGGTCATCGGCAAGCAGCGCCACGGCCCCATCGGCATCGTCAAACTGTCCTTCGACGCCGACACCACCAAGTTCGGGAACCTCGCCCACGACGGCCGCTACCCGCAGTCCTACGAATAGATCGCACAGCGTCCGGTTGACTCCGCCCGGTGCTTTGGCAGAGTCACCACGGGACCGTTCCGTGGGGAACGGGTTTGGGGGATTCCATGCGTAAAATTGCAATCTGCGCGCTAGCCGCGCTGTCTCTGGCTGCGTGCGCGGGCACGCCGGTCCCGGCCATGCGGCCGCTGAACGAGAGCCAGATCGCCGCCATGGGCCCGACGCCGGTCGTCGTCGTCGAAGACAACATGGGCGTCACCAAGAGCTGGTTCTACTCGAGCAGCGCCCAGGCGGGCGCCCAGTTCGGACTGATTGGCGCGCTTGTGTCGACGGCCATCGACGCCATCGTCAACTACGGCCCGTCCAAGCGCGCCGCCAAGGCTGCCGACGAGATCGCCGAGATCATGCCCGTCGACGCCCTGAACGCCTCGCTGGCCGAGCAATTCCGCCGTCAAGCCGCCGCGGGCGGCGAAGGCGTCTCGATTTCGGATGTCTCGACCGTCCAGAAGATCACCGCTCCGGGCGTGGTCGATGACGCCGTCGAGGTCTCGGCCTTCTACCGCCTGTCGGAAGACTCCAGCACCCTGCAGGTCACCGTCACCCTGGCCTACAACAACACGGCCATCCCCTATGCGACGCCCTACACCTTCGAGGGTTCGCCGCCCAAGGCGGAGCTGGAAGGCCCGACCTACCGCAACACCTTCACCTACACCTCGAACCAGTTGCCGATCCCGGTGCTGACGCCGGAGCTGAAGGAACGCCTGGTCGCCTCGATCGAGGAAAGCTCGCGCGACGCCTCCGGCGCGCCTCCGGCGGAAGGCACCGACGCCTTCAAGTCGATGACCCGCGAACTGGAGCAGGCCCGCGACAACGAACTGACCAAGGCCGAGATCGCGATCTTCCTGACCCGTGAATGGATCAAGGACAACGGCGCCCTGCTCCGCGCCGAGGTCGAGAACGCCCACTCTTTCGTGGCTCGCTACACGGTGCTGGACATGAACCGCACCGCGGTTCCGAGCCTCGAGGGCCAGGACGAGGTGGTCGAGACCCTGGCGGACGGCCGTACGGTTCGCCGCCTCGGCGTCGGCGTGATGGCCGGTTCCTATACCTCCTCGCCCGGCGACGTCACCGGCTTCGC
>NZ_DASPNO010000073.1:0-40905 GCF_035626535.1 Brevundimonas sp. | reverse complement strand
GGACAGGGGTTCGCGGTCAAAGGTGATCCAGAGGATCTGGCGATGGCCCTGGCCGCCGCCAAGGCAGACTACGCCGCTTTCAGAGAACGGCAATCGGTCAGACGTGACCGTCGGGGCTAGTTGGAGCCGACGCTGGTCGGGGCGGAGGCCATCAGGGTCTGGCTGGGCTGGGCATCCCAGGACGGCGGACAGCCATCGAAGCGGCCGGCGTCGATCAGGGTCAGGCGGCGCTGATTGAAGCGCATCGCGGGCTGCATCGAACCGCGGCCGTGACCGGTGTAGAGGTCAATCTTCTGGCCCTTGATCGCGCCGCCGGTGTCGGAAGCGTACCAGTAGCCGTCGTGCAGCGTGCCGTCGGGCATGCGCATTCCCACCGTCTCGGGGATGAACAGGCGGGTGCGGCGCGGGATGTAGCGCGGGTCCACAGCCATGGTGCGCATGGGGATCGGCCGGCAGCCGAGGCTGTCGTTGCCCGTCGCTCCGCCGCCGCCCGCATGGTAGAGATTGACGCGGGCGGTCCAGTCCGCGTCCTCGGCCATCAGGGCCTGCTGCTCGGCGGTCAGACCCGTCACGCCGCTGTCGGAACCTTCATCGGCAGGGGCCGTTGATTCCTCGCCGAGGCCGGATGCAACCGCGGCTTCGTAGGATACGGGATCACCCTGTTCCGCCGCATGGGCGGGGAAGGCCATCGCCCAGACGAGGGCGACTGCAGCGGCTGCACCGAGCATATTTCGACTCACGTAAGCACCGGCCCCTGTCGCGTCCGGCGCGGCGCTTGTCGTCAACAAATGCGGCGAAAACCAGACATTCGGACCGCGGTGCGACCACCTGTCCGGTCGAGCGGTGGATAAGTGGGGCTTGTGATGGTTAAGCCGAATCTCGTTGGGCCAGCGCGCGCAATTCTGTAAGCTGTATTCGCAGATCAGAAACACTTTGCTGGGGCAAGATGCTTACTGTCTTTGGAGATGTTCGCTCCGGCAACTGTTTGAAGGTCAAGTGGTTGCTCGACCGCCTTGGCCATGATTATCGCTGGATCGAAACGGACGTCATGTCGGGTGTGACGCGATCCACAGAATTCCTCGCCATGAATTCCGCAGGGCAGGTCCCGGCCGTGGTGTTCGACGACGGCAGGGCGCTGGCGCAGTCGAATGCGATCATCGGGTTCTTCGGCGAGGGCACGGCCTTCGTCCCGGCGGATCCCTGGGATCGGGCCAAGATGTACGAGTGGCTGTTCTGGGAGCAGTACAGCCATGAGCCCTACATCGCGGTGGTGCGCTTTCAGCGGGCGCTTCTCGGCAGGCCGGCGGCCGAGATCGAGCCGCGGCTGATGGAGCGGGGGCGCGCGGCGCTGGACCGGATGGAGGCGGCGCTGGCGACGGCCGACTGGCTGGTCGGGGGCGGACCGACGCTCGCTGATCTGGCGCTGGTCGCCTATACCCGGTGGGCGCACGAGGGCGATTTCGACCTGACCCCCTGTCCGGCGATCCGTCGGTGGATCGGACGGGTGGAGACGGCGTTCGGGATCAGCTAGAGCATCGGCGTCGTTCGCCGGAGCCGTCCCATGAAGCGCATCCTCACCGCCGCCCTCGCCGCCGTCGCCGTCGGCGGCGTGGCCCTGCAGGCTTCGGCCTGGGGCAATACCGGCCACCGGCTGATCGGGGTCGCCGCGGTGCGCGGCCTGCCGGAGGAGCTGCCGGCCTTCCTGCGCACGCCGGGCGCGGCGGCCGAGGTCGGCGAACTGGCCCGCGAGCCGGACCGCACCAAGGGCGGCGGCCAGCCGCACGACCGCGAACGCGACACCGCCCACTTCATCGACATGGACGACCAGGCGCGGGTGATGAACGAGCGAGGCATGTCGATCGACGCCCTGCCGCGCCTGAAGTCGGAATACGACGCGGCTCTGGTCGCAGCGGGGCTGGACGTGGACGACGCCGGCTACCTGCCGTACGCGATCATGGACGGTTATCAGCAGCTGGTGCGCGACTTCGCGACGTGGCGGGTGCTGAACGCCGCCGAGGCGCGCGAGACCGATCCGGGCAAACGCGCCTGGTACCGCGAGGACCGGCTGCGGCGCGAGGCGCTGATCCTGCGCGACATGGGCTATCTGGGCCACTACGTCGGCGACGGCAGCCAGCCGCACCACACGACGATCCATTACAACGGCTGGAACCGGGACACCCCGAACCCCGAAGGCTTCACGACCTCGCGACAGACGCACGGCGCCTTCGAGGGCGCGTTCACCGCGCGGGTGGCGCGGCTGGACGCGGTCGAGGCGGCGATGGCGGCGCCGAAGCTGGAGGGCTTCGACCTGCGCGCGCGGGTGCCGGCCTATCTGAAGACGACGCTGGCCGAGGTGCTGCCCTTCTACCGGCTGGAGAAGGCCGGCGGATTCACGGAGAGCGACGCGCGGGGCGGGACGTTCGTGACCGCCCGGCTGGCCGCGGGCGCCTCGGAGCTGCGCGACCTGTTCATCCTAGCGTGGCGGGACTCGGCGGACGACAGTATCGGCTGGCCGGCGGTCAAGGTGGCCGAGGTCGAGGCCGGGACGGCCGATCCATGGCTGGCCATGTACGGCGACGACTGAGGCGGACTTGGCCGATCTGATCCCGCCCGTCGTCATCCTCGACAAGCCGCAGCTGGCCGACAACATCGGTGCAGTGGCCCGGGTGATGGCCAATTTCGGTCTGTCCGAGTTGCGGCTGGTCGCGCCGCGCGACGGCTGGCCGCAGGACCGCGCCTGGGCCACGGCCTCGGGCGCCGACTGGGTCCTGGACGGGGTGAAGGTGTTCGACAGCGTGGCCGAGGCCATCGCGGACCTGAACACCGTGTTCTCCACCACGGCCCGGCCGCGCGAGACGCGGATGCCGGTGCGGACGCCGCGAGAATCGGCGCGGCTGCTGTATGACGACCGGGCTTCGGGACTGACGGTGGGCCTGCTGTTCGGAGGCGAGCGGGCCGGGCTGGAGACCACCGACATCGCCCTGACGCAGGGCATAGTCACCATTCCGATCGACCCGAAGCACCATTCGCTGAATCTGGCGCAGGCGGTGGCGATCAACGCCTATGAGTGGCGCACCCTGATCCTCGACGCGCCGCCGCCGCGGTTCCGGGAGGGCGATCCGCCGGCGTCGAACGAACTGCTGATCGGCATGTACGAGCATCTGGAGAGGGAGCTCGACGAGGGCGGCTTCTTCCACCCGCCCGAGAAGAAGCGGTCGATGAGCCAGAACCTGCGGGTCATGCTGGGCCGGGCGCAGTTCACGGAGCAGGAGGTGGCGACCTTCAGAGGCGTCATCCACGCGCTGGCCAAGGGGCGGGGACGGGTGCTGGCCAAGCTGGCGGCGAAGAAGGCGGCGGGGGAGGGGTGAGTCCTCTCTCCGCCCGTCATCCTCGGGCTTGACCCGAGGATCAGAGGCGGGAGCCGGGATGTGCGGCTCAGACGGCCCCGCGCGTGCGACCACAGTTTCCTCCACCGAGCACCGGATGGTCTGATCCTCGGGTCAAGCCCGAGGATGACGGCTGAAGGGTGGGGTTCCGAGCGCCTCGCAGAACGCCGGCACAACCTCCGTCGCCGGTCCGTAGCGGCCTTCGTCGAACAGGTGGCGGCCGAGGGACGGCTCGAGATTGAGTTCAACCGTGCTGGCCCCGGCGCGACTGGCCTGCTGGACGAACCCCGCCGCCGGATAGACCGAACCCGACGTGCCGATCGAGACGAACAGGTCGCAGGCGGCGAGCGCGCGTTCGATCCGGTCCATCTGCAGCGGCCACTCGCCGAACCAGACGATGTGCGGGCGCAGGGTCCCGCGCGGATGGAAGGGCGAGGGCTCCTCGGGGGCGAGGTCGCCGGGCCAGTCGCAGACGCGGCCGGTGACGGTGCACCGCGCCTTCAGCAGTTCGCCGTGCATGTGGATCAGGTCGAAGCCGGGCGCGGGCGGGGTCGCGGCGTGGGCGCGGTCGTGCAGGTCGTCGACGTTCTGGGTGACCAGCAGCAGGTCGCCGACCCAGCGGGCGGCGAGGTCGGCGAGGGCGCGGTGGGCGGCGTTAGGGTGAACCTCGGCCAACTGGCGGCGTCGGAGGTTGTAGAAGTCCTGCACCAGGGCCGGGTCGCGGGCGAAGGCTTCGGGGGTGGCGACATCCTCCGCACGGCGCCCCATCCAGAGGCCGTCATTGGCGCGGAAGGTGGGCACGCCGGACTCGGCCGAGATGCCGGAGCCGGTGAGGATGACGAGGTTCATGCGTGACGTGTTTGCGCGCCGGACAGGCGCTCGTGAAGCCAGTCGATCATGGCGCGCACCTTGGGAGGGACGTGGCGGGGATGGGGGTGAACGGCCCAGACGCCTTCGTCCGGTGGCCGGGACTCGTCCAGAAGGGAGACGAGAGCGCCCGATGCGAGGGACTCGGCCACGTAGAAGTCGGGCAGCTGGCATAGGCCGAGACCCTGCAGCGCGGCGTCCAGCACCGCTGCGCCTGAGTTGCAGCGCCAGCGGCCGGTGGGGCGGTGAGTCACTTCCCGACCGCCCTCGGTGAACCGCCAGTGCTCGGACGAGCCGATCAGCGCGTCGTGGCCGGCGATCTCGGACAGGTCTCGCGGGGCGCCGCGCCGCGTCAGATAACCGGGGCTGGCGCAGAGGATCAGCCGTCGCGAGGTCAGCCGCCGCGCCATCAGGCGGGAGTCTGTCAGATGCCCGAACCGCACCGCCAGATCATAGCCGTCGCCGACCAGGTCGCGCAGCCGGTTATCGAGATCCAGCTCGATCCTCAGTTCCGGGTTCTGGCGCGCGAAGGCGTTTACAGCAGGCGCAACGAAGCGCTCGCCGTAGGAGACGGAGCAGGTCATGCGCAGCAGGCCGCGCGGGGCCTGGTCGTCGGGCTGGACGGCTGCCAGTGCCTCATCCCGCTCGTCGATCAGGCGGCGGCAACGGACCAGGAAATCCCGGCCCGCGTCGGTCAATTCGACGCGGCGGGTGGTGCGGTGGAGCAGGCGGGTCTGCAGCCGGTCCTCCAGCCGGGCGATTTCGCGGCTGACGGCGGAGGTCGACAGCCCAAGACGCCGGGCGGCGGCCGAGAAGCTGGCCTGTTCAGCGACGGCGGTGAACTCGTCTATCCCGTCCCAGCGGCTCATCGGGACGTTCGACCATGATTGTTGCTGCACGACAATAATGTTTTGCGCTCGTCGTCGTTTGGGCATGGCCGCAAGGGGCGTATCAAGGCTGCTGAAAAAAGACTCCTCGAGCAGCAAGCCGTCGCGCGTCGCGCGGCGAGCGGGGGGCACCGGAGGACCCTGATCATGAAAACCCGCGCCGCCGTCGCGTTCGAGGCCAAACGTCCGCTGGAGATCGTCGAGGTCGATCTGGAGGGGCCGCGCGCCGGGGAGGTGCTGGTCGAGATCAAGGCGACGGGCATCTGCCACACCGACGCCTATACGCTGGATGGGCTGGACTCGGAGGGCATCTTCCCGTCGATCCTCGGCCACGAGGGCGCGGGGGTGGTGGTCGACGTGGGGCCGGGCGTGACTTCGGTGGCGGTGGGGGATCACGTGATCCCGCTGTACACGCCGGAATGCCGCCAGTGTAAGTCATGCCTGAGCCGCAAGACCAACCTGTGCACCGCCATCCGGGCGACGCAGGGCAAGGGCGTGATGCCGGACGGGACCAGCCGCTTCAGCTACAAGGGGCAGGCGATCGCCCATTACATGGGCTGTTCGACGTTTTCGAACTACACGGTGCTGCCCGAGATCGCGGTGGCGAAGATCCGCAGGGACGCGCCGTTCGACAAGGCCTGCTACGTCGGCTGCGGGGTGACCACGGGCGTGGGCGCGGTGGTCAACACGGCGAAGGTGGAGCCGGGCGCCAACTGCGTGGTGTTCGGGCTCGGCGGGATCGGCCTGAACGTCATCCAGGGACTGAAGATGGTCGGGGCCGACATGATCGTCGGCGTCGACATCAATCCGACGAAGGAGGAATGGGGCCGCCGTTTCGGCATGACCCATTTCGTCAATCCGAAGGACGTGCCGGACGTGGTGGCGCATCTGGTCGAGCTGACCGGCGGCGGGGCCGACTACACCTTCGACTGCACCGGCAACACCGTGGTCATGCGCCAGGCGCTGGAGGCCTGCCACAGGGGCTGGGGTGAGAGCGTGATCATCGGCGTGGCCGAGGCGGGCAGGGAGATCGCCACCCGGCCGTTCCAGCTGGTCACCGGCCGGGTGTGGCGCGGCTCGGCCTTCGGCGGCGCGCGCGGGCGGACCGATACGCCGAAGGTGGTCGACTGGTATATGGACGGCAAGATCGAGATCGACCCGATGATCACCCACACCCTGCCGCTGGAGCGGATCAACGAGGCGTTCGGACTGATGCACGCGGGGGAGAGCATCCGCAGCGTGGTGGTCTACTGACGGAGGAGTCGGCCCATGGGCATGTGGTACTCGCGTCCTATGCTGCACGTGGCGGACGTGGAGGCGGCCGTCGCCTTCTATGTCGACCGGATGGGCTTTCGGGAGGCCTGGTCGTTCGCTGACGACGCCGGCAGGAAGTTCGTCTCGCAAGTCGATCGGGATGACGCCGAGATCATCCTGTGCAGCCAGTGGCCCGGGAAGGTCGGCAAGGGCATGCTGTTCATCGAACTGACGGCGCCCGACTGGCAGGCGCTGCCGGCGGCGCTGGAAAGCAAGGACGTGGCTTTCACCCGGGGCTGGTGGGGCTATCGCACGCTGATCGTCGCCGACCCGGACGGGAACGAACTCTACTTCCCGGATCCGGAGGACCCCGGCGGAGGATCAGACTGACCCACCCCTCTTGCGCCGTTCCGTCCGTTCGCTAAAGAAACGGACTGGAGAATTTCGGGGCAGGGAGGCCGCCAATGTTCACCCACATCACCGTCGGCGCGAATGACGTCGAGGCGTCGCGCCGGTTCTACGACGCCGCCTTGGGCGCGCTGGGCATCGAGCCGGCGAGCGGGCCGGATCCCAAGGGCCGCTACTGGTGGCGCACGGCGCGGGGCGCCTTCGCCGTCGGCAAGCCGATCGACGGCGAGGCGGCCTGCCACGCCAACGGCGGGACGATCGGTTTCGCGGCGAAGACGCCGGAGATGGTTCACGCCTTCCATGACCAGGGCGCGGCGGCGGGCGGGCGGTCGATCGAGGACCCGCCGGGCCTGCGCGAGGGCCCCTTCGGCAAGCTGTATCTGGCCTATCTGCGCGATCCGGACGGCAACAAGGTCTGCGCCCTGCACCGTCCCGGATAGCCGCTGCGCGGCTTCCGGGATGACGATGAGGGCGGTAGAGGTCCGGGTATGGAAACACTGAAGTCTCACGCCGTGCATGGCGGAACCCTGCGTTATCTGCGCCATGACAGCCGGACGACCGGGACACCGATGACGCTGTCGGTGTTCGTTCCGCCGGGGGAGGGGCCGTTTCCGGTGCTGATCTGGCTGTCGGGCCTGACCTGCACCGAGGACAATTTCACCACCAAGGCCGGCGCGTACGGCGCGGCCGCCGGGCATGGCGTGATCGTCGTCGCGCCCGACACCTCTCCGCGCGGCGAGGGCGTGGCGGACGATCCGGCCTATGATCTGGGGCAGGGGGCGGGCTTCTATGTCGATGCGATCCAAGGGCCGTGGACGCCGCATTTCCGCATGGAGAGCTATGTCGTCGACGAGCTGATCGGGCTGGTGGACGAGGCGTTCCCGACGACGAAGGCGCGGGCGATCTCGGGCCATTCGATGGGCGGGCACGGGGCGCTGACGCTGGCGCTGAGGCATCCGCATCTGTTCCGGTCGGTCTCGGCCTTCGCGCCGATCACCTCGCCGACGCGTTGCCCGTGGGGGGAGAAGGCGTTCACGGCCTATCTGGGCGAGGATCGTGAGGCGTGGGCGGAGCACGACGCGGCGCGGCTGATCGAGGCGGGCGTCGGGGCGGGCTGTTATGATGACATCCTGATCGACCAGGGCGACGCCGATCCGTTCCTGGCGGAGCAGCTGAAGCCGGAGTTGCTGACCGCGGCGGCGGAGGCGGCGGGGCAGACGGTGACGCTGCGGATGCAGCCGGGGTACGACCACTCCTACTTCTTCATGGCCAGCTTCATCTCCGACCACGTCGCCTTCCACGCCGCGCGGCTGAAGTCCTGATCCGCCCGTGGCACGGTCGCGGCGGGATATGGAGGGCGTCTCGTGCGGTTCGTTGCATTCGCGTTCAGCCTGATGGCCTGGACGCTGGCGTTCGACGCCGGGGGGCTGAACGGCGTGGACGTGCTGGTGATCGCCAATGCGGTGCTGGGGAGGCCGGATTGCTGTCGGCCCAGCTGATCCGCTATCCGGCGGAGAGCGGTCAGGCCGACCGCCGCTTCGGGATGAATGCGGAGCCGGGCAACGGCCGGTTCCGGCTCAACATAATGCATTGGCTGAGCGGCCTGCTGCCCTGAAGCCATGCTAAGAGTCGGCCATGACCGATCCTTCCAGCGCCGCCCACGACGAGATGTTCGCCGCCCTGTGCCGGGAGATCGGCTTCTGCCTGCACCCCAAGGGTGAGAAGCGGGTGCTGGCGGCGCTGCCGAACGGGCTCGACGCCGCGACGCGGGCGGTGTTCGAGGCGGAGGGGGTGGATTTCGTCTCCGCGTCCGGCGATCTGCGGCGGGCGGTGCGCGACTGTCTGAAGGCCAACATTCCTCACCCGCGGGGGGACGCGGACCGCCCGAAGGGGGGTGGAGGGGGCTAACCCCCTTCGCCAGCGGCTGGACAAGACCCCTCCACCGCCACGCGGACCCCCTCCTCCAGAGGGGGAGGAAGAGGAAGGGAATTCGGCCGCCGGGCTTGGGTTCGGTGAACGGGCGCCTAGATGAGGGCTCCCCCGAAACCCGTCGAAGGAGCCTCCCCATGGCCTTTACGCTTCCGCCTCTCCCGTATGCCTATGACGCGCTGGAGCCGGCCATCGACAGGGAGACGATGACCTTCCACCACGACAAGCACCACCAGACCTATGTCGACAACCTGAACAAGGCGATCGACGCCGATCCGTCGTTGCAGGGCAAGTCTCTGGAGGAGATCTTCGCCATCATCTCGAAGGCGCCCAAGGCGGTGCGCAACAACGGCGGCGGCCACTGGAACCACAGCCTGTTCTGGGAGCTGCTGGCCCCCCAAGACCAGACCGGCCAGCCATCGGCGGAACTGGCCGCCGCCATCGACCGTGACCTCGGCGGCATGGACATGTTCAAGGAGGCGTTCAACGCCGCGGGCGCCGGGCAGTTCGGCTCGGGCTGGGCCTGGCTGATCGTGCAGGACGGCAAGCTGAAGGTCACCTCGACGCCTAACCAGGACAATCCGCTGATGGACGTCGCGGATGAAAAAGGCGCCGTGGTGCTGGCCGCCGACGTCTGGGAGCACGCCTATTACCTGAAGTACCAGAACCGGCGGGCCGACTATCTGAAGGCCTTCTGGTCGGTGGTGAACTGGAACAAGGCCAACGAGTTGTTCGCCGCCGCCATGGCCTGACGCGGAAACGGGCCCGGTGCGGTGGCGCCGGGCGTCGCGGTTCCCAAGTAAGCGTAGCCACGAACCCTCGCCGGAGATCGAGATGACCTTCTTCGCCCGCCTCGCCGCCGCCAGCCTGATCCTCGCCGCCATGGGGGCGACGGCCTGTTCTCCGGAGCCGGAGGCGAAGAAGCGGGAAGCGGCGCCGACGCCCCCGGCGGCCCTCGCGCATTCCGACATTCACGCCTTCCGGATCGGCCAGATTCAGGCTGTTGCGCTGAAGGACGGGGAGCTGGCCTTTCCGGCCGCCGACCGGGAGATGAGCCCGTGGAGCGACAGCGCGGAGGTTGCGTCGCTGTTGACCGCGGCGGGACGGGGGGACGGGCAGATCCGGCTGTCCATCCAGCCCCTGCTGGTCCGGGACGGCGACCGGGTGGTGCTGATCGACAGCGGCGCCGGCGGACAGATGGGCACCGAGGGCAAGCTGCTCGCCTCCTTGCGCGCGGCAGGCGTGGAGCCGGAGCAGGTCACCGACGTGCTGATTTCGCATGCCCACGGCGACCATGTCGGCGGTCTGGCCGGCAAGGATGGCGTCCTGACCTTCCCCAACGCGGTGATCCGCATGAGCGCGGCGGAGTGGGACTACGCCAGGGCTGGGGCCGCCGAGGCGGGCGCGGGCCCGCTGCTGGCGGCTATCACGCCCAAGGTGGAGACGTTCGAACCCGGCGCGCAGGTGACGCCCTCGATCCGGGCGGTGGCGCTGGCGGGCCATACGCCGGGGCACAGCGGCTTTGAGATCGTGTCCGGCGAGGACCGCCTGCTCTATATCGGCGACGCCATGCACAGTTCGCTGGTTTCGGTGCAGCGGCCTGAGCTGGTCAACGCCTGGGACAGCGACAGCACGGCCGCGATCCGTACCCGGCAGGGCCTGCTGGAGCGGGGCGCCTCGGGAAGGCAACGCATCTACGGCGTCCACTTCCCCTTCCCGGGACTTGGCGAGTTCCGGCGTCGCGACGACGGCTTCGTCTGGACGCCCGAGTCTTGACGCAGGCCGATCGGACCGTCATAAGCCCCGCCTTCACGCCACCGGCTCGCCGCGTTGCGTGATCCACTACGGACGATGCGTGGACCGCCGTTGAGATCGTCCCTCCAGTTGGGGAGGGACCGGGCCGCATCATATTGAGAGTGACTTATGTCCAAGCGCCACAGCGCCAAGTACAAGCTCGACCGGGCCATGGGTGAAAACCTCTGGGGCCGTTCGAAATCCCCGGTCAACAAGCGTTCCTACGGCCCCGGCCAGCACGGTCAGCGCCGCAAGTCGAAAGTCTCGGACTTCGGCCTGCAGCTGAAGGCCAAGCAGAAGCTGAAGGGCTACTACGCCAACATCACCGAGAAGCAGTTCGCCGCGACCTATGCGGAAGCCGCGCGCCGCAAGGGCAACAGCTCGGAGAACCTGATCGGCCTGCTGGAGTCGCGTCTGGACGCCATCGTCTACCGCGCCAAATTCGTGCCGACCCCCTGGGCCGCGCGCCAGTTCGTCAACCACGGCCACGTGACCGTCGACGGCAAGAAGGTCGACATCGCCTCGTATCGGGTCAAGCCGGGCCAGGTCATCGAGGTCAAGGAAAAGTCCCGCTCGATGGCGCTGGTGCTCGAAGCCCAGCAGTCGTCGGAGCGCGACGTGCCCGACTACCTCGAGCTGGGCGATCGCGGCTTCTCGGTCCGCTACGTCCGCGTGCCGGAACTGGCCGACGTGCCGTTCCCGGTGAAGATGGAGCCGAACCTGGTCGTCGAATACTACTCGTCGTAATCGCTTCGCGATCACGACCTTTTTTGGCGCTATGCTCGTGACGCGGTCGCTCGCGGATTGAGCGCAGAGTCGGAAACGCGCTCAGACAGCGAGCCGCCGCGCGGCGAGCGATAGCGCAAGATCAAGGGCCCCGGAGCGATCCGGGGCCCTTTCCATTTGCGGCGGCCATGGGTTCCCCTTGCCGGCGAACAGGCGCACATTGTGCGCGTTCAGGAACTCGGCGTGGGAGGCCGGAAATGAGACGGACCGTCACGCTGGCCGGCGCGCTGGCCCTGGCCATGGCGCTTTCCGCCTGCGCCCTCGTCGATCGCTGGACCGGCCGGGACGATGCGCCCGCCCTCGTCGAAGGCCCGGGGCAGATCGAAGCGGTGCATGCCGCCGCCATCGTCCAGGACCAGGCGGTGTTCTGGGTCAGCTCGAACGGCTGCACGGAGAAGGCCGACCTGATCCCGATCGTGCGTCAGGAGGGCGGCGCCTCGGTGATCACCCTGCGCCGCCTCAAACAGGATCGCTGCCTCGAGCCCGTTGCCCAGGGTGTCGAGATGCGCTGGACCTTCCAGGAGATGGGACTGGCGCCGGGCGCGCGGGTGTCCGTCGAGAATCCCTACCAGCTGCCGCAAGGCTGATTGTTCAGCGGATTTCGAACGCCGGCAGCATGTCGGCGGGGATGCGATGGGGCCGCATGGTCGCCGCGTCGACGAGCACCCATTCGGAAACGCCTTGGGCGCAGAGGCGGCCCTCGGCGTCCTCGATACGGACATAGCGGTTGAAGCGCGGCCCCTGCGGATCGCCTACCCAGGTGCGAGCCTTCACCCCGGCGGCGTCGGGAAACAGCGGGCGGAAATAGTCGATCTCGTGCCGGACGGCGACCCACGACCAGCGGGCGCGGGTTTCGGCGTCGAAGCGGGCGTTCCAGTGCGCCGTGCCCGCGTCCTGCAGCCAGCCGACATAGACGACATTGTTGACGTGGCCGTTGTCGTCGATGTGCTCGGGTCGAACCTTCAGCGGAACGACGAAGATCTCGCGGTCGGCCCGGGGTTCGAGCTGGGCCTTCGCCATCAGGCGTCGGCGTCGCCGAGAGCCACGCCCTTGTCGGCCAGCAGGGTCTGGAGCTCGCCGGCGTTGAACATCTCGCGCACGATGTCGGAGCCGCCGACGAACTCGCCCTTGATGTAGAGCTGCGGGATTGTCGGCCAGTCGCTAAAGGTCTTGATACCCTCGCGCAGGGCCTCGTCCTGCAGCACATCGACGCCGACGAAGGGCGCCCCGACGTGGTCGAGGATCTGAACTGCGAGCGAGGAGAAGCCGCAGCGCGGGGCGTCCGGCGTGCCCTTCATGAACAGGACGACGTCGTGGCCCTTCACCGTATCGGCGATGAAGGCGTGGACGGGATTGGCGACGGCTTGATCGGTCACTGCAACGGGCCTTTCGGTGAAGGCCGTCAGCTAGGCGCCCAAAGGGGCGGGGTCAAGGCGCCGGAAGGTCTCAGGCGGAGGTGTCAGGCGGCCTTGGCGCCGGCGACCCGCGCCATCTCGATCTGGGCGGCGAGACCCGGCGGCATGTCGCGGTCGGGCACCAGCGACAGCATGTTGAGCCGTTCCGCGTCGCTGGCGCGGATCAGCACGCTGGACACCGAGGGATCAGTCAGGGCGTAGGCCAGACAGATGGCCTCGGCCGGCCAGTTCGGCGTGCGGTGCAGGAAGGCGAAGGTTCCGGCGTGGGCGAGAGGGCCCTCTTTCGACTTCGGGCCGCCGAAGCTGAACAGGCCCTTCCTGGGCTTGTGGACGGCCGCAGCCTTTTTGGCGGTGTCGAGGCTCTCCGGGAAATAATCGTAGACGAAGATGGCCATGTCGGCCTCGCGCGCCGCTCGCAGGCGGGCCCGAATCTGCCATGTGGAATTGACGTGGAACGGCGTGGCCAGCAGATCGAAGGCGCCGGTCGAGACATAGGTATCCATCACCTCGCCGTCCCCAGAGATGCCCAGCAGGCGGACGCGCTCGGTGGCCCGCAGCGCCTTCAGGGCCGCGAGGGTCGACTGCGGCAGTTCGTGATCGGCCGGCTCGTCGAGGATGGCGAGGTCGAACCAGCCCAGGCCGGAGATGTTCAGGGCCCGGTCGATGGCCGAGGTGATGCCTTCGGCCGAGAAGTCGCGGTCCGACCCGCGGCGGCCGTCACCGGCGCCGAGCATCAAGGAAACCTGGACCAGCTTGCGGTCGACGTGCTTCAGGGCCTGGCCGAGGATTTCAGCCAGCACCGGATCGGCCGTCTCGAGGCGGTAGCTGTTGATGCCGGCTTCCAGCGCCGAATAGATCAGCTCGCGTCCCGCTTCGGGGCCTTGGGTGATATCGCGGGGGCCGAGGCTCAGCGTGAGTGCCGAGACCGCCCGACCCGCCTGTCCGAAGGGACGATAGCGCATGGTTCAGTCTCCTGCCGGGGAGGCGCTGGCCGGAGCCGAGGTCTCGAGCGCCAGCGCGTGAAGTTCGCCGCCCATCTTGCCCTTCAGCGCCGCATAGACGAGCTGGTGCTGGCGCACGCGGGGCAGGCCCGCGAACGCCGTCGAGACTATGCGGGCACGATAGTGGTCGCCGTCGCCAGCCAGATCGTCGATGACGATCTCGGCGTCGGGAAAGGCTTCGGTCAGATGGCCGCGAAGCTCTTCGACGGGCATGGGCATGGGACGGGCGGTTCTCTCTCGAATCTCACCGGCCAGAATGGCCCGTAAACCTTAATGGCTGGCTACGCTGTCGGCTCGCCCGTCAGGCCGCCATGCGTTCGAGCAGGATGACCGGCGCGCCCTTGTAGTCCGTGCGGGCGTATTCGCGATAGCCGGCGCGGGCCGCCAGAGCGAGGGATGGGGCGTTGGTGGGGTCGATCATGCAGACGGTCCGGGACGCGTTCAGCGCATCGTCGCACCAGCTCAAGGCAGCCGACAGGGCCTCAAAGGCCAGGCCCTTGCCGTGGAATGCGGAGCGCAGGCCCCAGCCCAGTTCCGGGGCGTCCAAGGCGGGCTCCAGGACGCGGTGGTAGTCCAGCACCCCGACGCTGCCGACGTGCTCGCCGGTGTCTTTCAGCCTCAGGGTCCAGTTTCCGTGGCCGAGCGCTTCCCAGTGGCCCAGATCGCGCAGCAGCCGGAACCACACGTCCTCGCGGTTCAGGGGCTCGGGGAAGATGTGCCGGATGACGTCGGGGTCTCCCCACATGGCCTGAAGGTCGTCGTAGTCGGACAGGGCCACCGGGGTGAGGGTCAGGCGTTCGGTGATCAGGGTAGTGGTCATGGCGTCTCGAACAAGGCTCCGGCGCGCTCGATCCGGGTCTGGCCGCTCGCGTCGGTGACGGCGTAGGTGAAGCCGGGCTGGAGTGCAAAACCTCCGGCGCGGCCCTGTTTGTCGAGAGCCAGCAGCGCGACTTGCGATCCCGCGACTTTCGTCCCGCGCAGGCGAGCGAGGCGTTCGATGACCCGGCGGCAGGCCGCGGCGGGATCGAGTCCGGCGCGCATGGCCTCGACCACGGCATGCGAGCCGGCGACGCGGACCACGTCCTCGCCGACGCCGGTGGCGGTCGCCCCGCCGACCTCGTCGTCGACATAGAGGCCGGCGCCGATGATCGGGCTGTCGCCGACCCGGCCGCGCATCTTGAAGGCCAGGCCGGAGGTGGTGCAGGCCCCGGCCATGCGGTGGGCGGCGTCGATGGCCAGCAGACCGATGGTGTCATGGTTGCCCGGGCCGCCCGGCACGGCGCGCCAGTCGGTGTTCTCGCTGTTGGGTCGCGGCGCGTAGTCGGCGGTCCCAAGCCAGTCCCGCCAGGCCGCCTCGGCGCGGGGCGTCAGCAGATTGCGGGTCTCGAAGCCCTGCTCGACGGCGAAGGTCCGCGCGCCCGGACCGACCAGCATGGTGTGCGGGGTGCGCTCCATCACCAGGCGGGCCACGGAGACCGCGTGGACCACATCCTCAAGCGCGCAGACGGCGCCGATATCGCCGGCCCAGGTCATGACGCAGGCGTCCAGCGTCACCCGCCCGTCGCGGTCGGGCAGGCCTCCGAGACCGACCGAGGAGTTGCTCTCGTCCGCCTCGGCGACGCGGCCGCCCGCCTCGACCATGTCCAGCGCCGAGCCGCCGCCCTGAAGCGCCGCCAGACCTGCGGCGTTGGCCGCGGCGCCGAAGTCCCAGGTCGAGACCATGAGGGCGGGGGCGGCGGTTTGGGCAGCGGCCGCGCCGGCAACGATGGAGACCGGAGCGGCGCCCAGAACGGCTCTGCGCGAGGGGCTGCTCACATCAGCCCCAGCTGCTTGAAGCTGGCCACGCCGTCGCGGCCGACGATCAGATGGTCGTGCACCGATAGTTCGAGGGCGCGGGCGGCCTCGATGACCTGGCGGGTCATTTCAATGTCGGGGCGGGACGGGGTCGGATCCCCCGAGGGATGGTTGTGGACGATGATCATCGACTTGGCCGACAGCTCCAGCGCCCGGCGCACCACCTCGCGTGGATAGACCGGGGCATGGTCGACGGTGCCTCGATTCTGGATTTCGTCGAGGATCAGCTGGTTGCGGTTGTCGAGATAGAGCACCCGGAGCTGCTCGCGCGGCTCGTGCTGGAGCGACAGGCGGACGTAGGCCAGCAGGGCCGTCCACGAGGAGATGACCGTGCGCTTGCTCGCCTCCTCCAGGCTCACGCGGCGGGAAACCTCGTGCAGGGCGGCGAGGTCCAGGGCGGTCTCGGCCCCGATCCCCTTGGTGCGACCCCGCGCGTCCTCGGTCCTGACCGTCATCAGATCCTCGACCGGGGCGGCGAGCACCGCCGCCAGCGAGCCGAAGCGGGCCAGCAAGGCCTTGGCGATCGGTTTGACGTCGCCCTGCGGCTGGCTGCGGAACAGGAAGAGTTCGAGCAGTTCGTAATCCGGGAGGTGATGGAGGCCGGCGCCTCGGGCGCGGTCGCGCAACCGCTCGCGATGCCCGGTCAGACCGGCAGTCCTGAGGGGTCGGATTTCGGCGGACGGCGCGGGGCGAGGCGGCGCCAGCGTCGGGAAGGGCAACACGGCGGACATGGCGGCCTCCAGCTCAGCCGTCGGACCATGTCAGAACGTAAGGGGAACGTCTACCCGCGCGGGAGATCAGAATTTTGGACGGAACAGCCCCGCGGGGCTGGCGGTAAAGAGTTCGCAGCCATCCTCGGTGACGCCGATCGAGTGCTCGCACTGGGCCGACAGCGACTTGTCGCGGGTCACGGCGGTCCAGCCGTCGGACAGCACCTTCACGTGCGGCTTGCCCAGATTCACCATCGGCTCGACCGTGAAGAACATTCCGGCCTTCAGCGTCGCGCCCTCGCCGCGGCGGCCGTAGTGGAGGACGTTGGGGCTGTCGTGGAACAGCCGGCCGATGCCGTGGCCGCAGAAGTCGCGCACGACCGACATGCGGTTGGCCTCGACCACCTGCTGGATGGCGTAGCCGATGTCGCCGAAGGTGGCGCCGGGCTTGATGACCGCCAGGCCGGCCTCGAGCGAGTCATAGGTGACGTCGATCAGCTTGCGGGCGCGGGCGTTGATGTTTCCGACCGGATACATGCGACTGGAGTCGCCGTGCCAGCCGTCGACGATGACGGTGTGGTCGATGTTGACGATGTCGCCGTCCTTGAGAACCTTGTCGCCCGGGATGCCGTGGCAGACGACGTGGTTGATCGAGGTGCAGATCGTCTTCTCATAGCCTTTGTAGCCGAGGCAGGCGGGCAGGGCGCCGTGGTCGAGGGTGAACTCGCGGATGCGGTCGTCGAGTTCGCCCGTGGTCACGCCGGGAACCACAAAGGGGGTGATCATGTCGAGCGCCTCGGCGACCAGACGGCCAGCCTTGCGCATGCCCTCGAAAGCCTCGGCGTCGTGGACGCGGATCTCGTGGGTGCGGACGAAGGCGTCGGTGTCCAGTTCGGGGGTCTCGTACATCGGGGGCTTTCAGGCGGGTCGGCGCGGTTTGCAGATGGCCATCATAGCACACAAGCTCAAGGCGTTACGATGACCGCGGGCCAGCGACAGTCTAGCGTGAACCGATGAGCAAATCCTCTCCCACCGCCGCCGTCCTGATCATCGGCGACGAGGTGCTGTCCGGCCGGACGCAGGACACCAATCTGAACACCATCGCCCGGTTTCTGGCTGCGCTGGGCATCGACCTGCTGGAGGCGCGGACGGTCGGCGATCGGAAGGCGCAGATCGTCGAGGCGCTGAACGCGCTTCGGACGGCCCACGACTACGTCTTCACCACCGGGGGCATCGGCCCGACGCATGACGACATCACCGCCGATGCCGTGGCGACGGCGTTCGGGGTGGCGCTGCCGGAGCATCCGGAGGCGCTGGCGATCCTGGAGCGGCGCTATGGGGCGGAGCTCAACGCGCCGCGGCGGCGGATGGCGCGGATACCGGCAGGCGGTTCGCTGATCGCCAATCCGGTGACGGACGCGCCGGGATTCCAGATCGGCAATGTGTTCGTCATGGCCGGGGTGCCGAAGATCATGACCGCCATGCTGGAGGATGTCGCGCCGCGGCTGAGGACCGGCGCGGTGGTGCATTCGCGGACGGTGCGGGTGACGGGCGTGGGCGAAGGGAGCGTCGCGGATATCCTGACGGCGGCGGCGCTGGCGAACCGGGACCTCAGCTTCGGCAGCTATCCTTTCGGAGCGGGGACGGTCGGGGAGATCGGAACCAATCTGGTGGTGCGCGGACGGGACGAAGGCGCGGTCGAGGCGGCGACGGCGGCGCTGCTGGAGACGCTAGAGACCGCCGGAATCGTCGCGACGGCGATTCCGGCGTCGAGCTAGCCCCTGAAGGCGTCGGCGACCGCCTGCCAAGCCGGGTTGGGACGGCCGGCGGCATCGAGGAGGAGGGGACTCTCGTCGCGCCGGTTCCTGCCGTCCTCGCGAACCAGCCAGCTGTCGATGTCGCGCAGGCCCCAGGTGGTGAAGGCGTAGCGCTGGCGTTCCGGCAGGGCCATGAAGGCCTCGGCCAGTTCACCGACGCGCGCGACCTGCCGGGCGCGGCGTTCGGCGGTCGAGCGCAGGTCGGGCAGGCCGCCGCCGTCGCGCTGCATCGGGAAGTCCAGTTCGGAGACATGGATGGGCAGGCCAAGCGAGGCCGCGTCGCGCATGAAGGCGGTGATCTGGCCGGCAGGGATGTCGATGTTCAGATGCGACTGGGTCCCGATGCCGCCGACAGGGGCGCCGAGCTTCAGCAGCCGCTCGATGAGGCGGAGGAAGGTCGCGCCCTTCCGGGGGAGGTTTTCGAGGTTGTATTCGTTGAGGAACAGGACGGCGTCGGGATCGGCCGCGCGGGCCTGTTCGAAGGCGCGGATCATGTAGCCTTCCATGCCGAGGGCGCGGCTCCAGTGGCAGTCGCGCAGGCCGTCGCCATCCTCGGCCACCGGCTCGTTGATCACGTCCCAGCCGGCGATCTGCTCCCGGTAACGACCGACGAAGGTGGAGATGTAGCGGTCGTATTCGGCTGCGAAGCGGGCGCGGGGGACTTCGTCTTTGAAGACGTCGGCGCCCTGCGCGTACCAGATCAGGGTGTGGCCATGGACGCGCAGGCCGTTATCGCGGGCGAAGGAGACGACGCGGTCCGAGGCCGAAAAATCGTAGGTGAAGCCGGGCCGGAGCGTGCGCTCCATCTTCTGCTCCCACTCCGGCGTCAGCTGGGAGCAGTGGCGCAGCATCTGTTCGACCCAGTCGGACTGGTCGAGTTGCCAGGTCATGCCCGTGGCGCCGATCGGGAAGGGCGCGAGCGACTTCAGCGGCCGGGCGAGCGCTCCGGGTGCGGGCTGCGCGGCGGCGAAGCGGTCGCAGGCGGCGAGGGCTATCGGAGCCGCGAGTATGGCGCGGCGATTCAGAGCGGGCGGGTCAGCCCGCACGGCGCCTCAGGCCCAGTTCGTCGAAGGCGGCGGTCTCGCGCTTGCCGGCGGCGATGAGGCGATTGAGGCGGGTGGTCTCGGCCACGTGCTCGAACTTCTTGAGCTCCTCGAAGGCGCCGGTGAGGGCGTCGCGGGCGCCTTCCTCCTCGGCGCTGATCTCAATCACATCGGCCTCGGCGGCGGATTTGCGCAGCTTCCAGCCGTTCAGATAGGCCTGCAGCAGCAGGCCGGCCTCGGTGTCCCCGCGGGCGCGTTCCTGTTCGATCTCGGCTTCGGCCTCGAGCACGGCGATACGCATCTCGGCGGAGGCTCTGCGGGCGGTGATCTCGGCGAGGCGCTTCTGCAGCGTCTCGACCTCGTAGCTGGAGATGCGGATCAGGGATTGGGCCCAGGCGGTCATCATGCGTCTCCGGTCACTGCATCATTCCCTGGTTGAGAATGGTTTCCAGACGGTCAAAGGAATCGGCCAGCCGCGTCACGTCATGGTGATCCTGTCCGAGGAAGGCCTCAAGCGCGGGATTCAGGGCGATGGCGCGGTCGACGATCGGATCGGCGCCGGTGCGGTAGGCGCCGATGCGGATCAGCTCTTCCATGTTGGCGTAAGCCGACAGGCACTGGCGGGCGCGACGGTTCAGCTCGCGCTCGGGCGGGGTTTGGCAGGCCGGCAGGGTGCGACTGACCGACTTGAGCACGTCGATGGCCGGGAAGCGGCCGCGCTCGGCGATCTTGCGGTCCATGACGATATGGCCGTCGAGGATGCCCCGCACGGCGTCGGCGATCGGCTCGTCATGGTCGCCGCCGTCGACCAGGACGGTGAACAGGGCGGTGATCGGGCCGGCCGTGGTGCCGTCGGGGCGCACCGGGCCGGGGCCGGCGCGCTCCAGCAGCTTGGGCAGTTCGGTGAAGACGGTCGGGGTGT
Organism: Brevundimonas sp.; assembly: GCF_035626535.1. GTDB lineage: Bacteria > Pseudomonadota > Alphaproteobacteria > Caulobacterales > Caulobacteraceae > Brevundimonas. The sequence continues at coordinate 20,832 of NZ_DASPNO010000073.1, read as the reverse complement.
AGCCCTTGGTGGTCGGCGGCTCGCCGGCGGCGAGGCCGATCTCGCGCTGGGCCATGGCGAAGCGGGTGACCGAGTCCATCAGGCACAGCACCTCGAGGTCCTGGTCGCGCAGGAATTCGGCGCAGGCCATGGTCATGTAGGCGGCCTGGCGGCGCTTGAGAGCGGGTTCGTCCGAGGTGGCGACGACGACGATGGCGCGTTTCAGGCCCTCTTCGCCGAGGGTTTCTTCGATGAACTCGCGGACCTCGCGGCCCCGTTCGCCGATCAGACCGACGACGACGGCGTCGCAGGTGGCCTGACGCGCCAGCATCGACAGGAGCACGGATTTGCCGACGCCGGAGCCGGCGAAGATGCCGAGGCGCTGACCGCGGCAGGTGGTGGTGAAGACGTCCATGGCGCGGACGCCGAGATCGAGCCGCTCGCCGACCCTCCCGCGCGAATGGGCCGGAGGCGGGGGGGCGCGAAGAGGATAGGCGGCGGGCCCCGGGGGCAAGGGGCCCTTGCCGTCGATCGGATTGCCGAACGCGTCGATGATCCGCCCCAGCCAGGCGGTGGTGGGGCGCACGGCGGCGGCGGCGTCGATGATGCGGATGTCAGCCCCGGGCGCCACGCCCTCGACCGGGCCGAAGGGCATGAGCAGGGCCTTGGCATCGCGAAAGCCGACGACCTCGGCCGGCAGGGGCGACAGGTGGCGGCGCTCGATCTCGGCGCGGGCCCCGACGGCGAGGCGCGACAGGCCGCCCTTCGACTCGATCAGCAGGCCGTTCACGCCCGCGACCTTGCCGGTCACGACCAGCGGGTCGATCGCTTCGACAGCGGCGGCGAGATTGCGCAAATGAAAGCCCCGGGAACAGGGGTTCAGGGATGCGCTGACATGGTTAACGGGGGGTGAAGGTCGCCGATCCTACGCCCGTCTCAGCGCGGGTTTCGCCCCATAGGTGGCCCAGCGCCACAGCCATTCCGCGGGCCCGTAGGCGTAGCGCGCCAGCCACCAGCGGCTGAATACGATCTGCAGGGCGAAGACGACAATCGCGAAGGCCAGGCTGAGGGTCGGACCCATCCACGGCAGCAGGCCGAAGCCGAAGCCGTAGAGGAAGACGAAGAAGAAGACGCTCTGGCCCAGGTAGTTGGTCAGGGCCATCTGGCCAACCGAACCGAGACCAGACAGGAAGCGGCGCACCGGCGGCGACTGGCAAAGAATGACGAGGAGGGCCCCGTAGCCGATCGCCTGGAGCAGTTCGGATGTGGGGCCGAGGCCGCGGACGAATCCGATCGCCCACGGCGCCGGCTCAATCTCCATGGCCACCATCATCGAGCGGCGCAGGCCGATCAGCAGGCCGAGCGGGATTAAGGTCGCGGCCACGATGGCGAAGCCGGTCACATACCGGCCGGGCTGCTGGAGCCAGCCTTGCCGGTAGATCCAGCTGCCGATCACGAACCGGCCCAGGATCGCGCCGAAATAGCCGAGGGCGATCGGCTGGGTGTAGTATTCGGTGAACAGGGCCTTGAACATGGCGACGACGAAGGCGGGATAGTCCCGCCCCATCACGATCGGCCAGCGCGCTTCGGAGGCCGCCTCGAACATCGGCACGAAAGCCGGGGGCTGTCCGACGGGCGTCGTCAACTGGTAGAAGATCATCACGGCCATGGGCGCGAGGATCGCCAGGGTGATCCCCGTGGCGAGGAGCCATCGGGCGGACCAGCGCCGGGTCAGCATGAGCAGCAGGCCCATGGCCGCGTAGGCATTGAGGATGTCGCCCGCCCAGATCAGGGAGGCGTGGGCCACGCCCAGGGCCAGCAGAATGAGAACCCGGCGCAGGTAGACCTTCGGTCCATCGCCCCCTTGCTTGCCGATCCGGTCCATCATGATGGCGAAGCCAAAGCCGAACAGCAGGGAGAACAGCGCCTGGGCCTTGCCGGCCATCAGCAGGCCGGACAGGTAGCCAACCACCTTCTCCAGAGTCTCTAGCTGGGTCAGGCCGTGGATCTTGTCTTCCGGGACGAGGAAGCCGCCCATGCCGAAGACGTTCATCCAGAGCACGCCGAACAGGGCGAAGCCGCGAATGATGTCGAGCTCCCCGATGCGGTCGGCCTGCGCAGTCGGCAGTGCGGCGTCTGTCATGCGAGCATCCCCCGGCGTCCCCCGCGCCCCGGATGCACAGGCGTAACCAACCTTGGCCGGATGTCCAGTGCCGGCGATCGGACCGCCGTCGGAGAAGCCGTCGGGGAACCAACCATTGCCGACATGGTTAAAGTCGCCGCTGGATAGCGCCGATCGACCAACCGCCCGGGAGGGGCGGCGATCGAAGCGGCTGGCGCGCGTCCGCCTCCCCGGACGCTTCGATGCCCGACGCACGGCAGGGATGAAACCCGGACCGCCGGTCGTTGAGCCCACAAGGGTGAAGCCTGCGGCTGGCGCCGGCTAGCGCCCCAACCAGGAGGCTATTCCCATGGCTGCTTCTTCCGGAGCCGCGCGCGCGGCTGCGTCCGACACGCGCCTCGTGTCCCCCCTCGCCTTCGCCGAAATCAATCTGGCGGAGACGCTTCACAGCGTGTCGCCCACGCCCCTGTCGTTCGCCGCGAACGATAACGCTGATGCGCTCGCGAGCTGGAGCGTCGGCTGCGGCTGCGGCTGCGGCAAGCGCTACACCGACTTCTTCCAGGACGGCGTGGGCGACGGTCCCCGTCCCGTGCAGCCGCCGGTGCTGCTGGTGACGACGGACATCATCGCCGACGACACCTCGACGGACCAGACCCTGACCGTCGACGGCGCCCACGTCACGTCAACGCTCGACACTATCGGTGACCAGGACTTCTTCGCCGTGCAGCTGGTCGCCGGTCAGACCTACGATATCAGCATGTTCCTGGTGATGGGCGGCCCCAGCGGAGTTCCGCTCGCCGACGCCTACATCGAGCTCTACGACAGCGCCGGCAATTTCCTTGTCAGCGCAGACGGCGGCGGGCCCAACACGCCCTCGGGGCTGGACGCCATCCTGACCTATACGGCCGAGAGCTCGGGCACCTTCTACATCAATGCCCGCGCCTACGACCAGGAGGCCAGCAACGGGACCCGTGGGGACTTCGTCGGCGACTACGAGGTCTTCGTCACCTCGGTGGACGAGAACGACCCGGCTGCCTATGTGCCGTTCTACTCCCCGAACAGCCCCCTGCACTCGATCGACTGGGGCACCCAGTTCGACCGGACCGTCCGCAATCCGGATGGCGACAACGGCACCCGTGACAACGGCGTGCCGGACACCGGGGTGATCGTGAACCCGACCTATGGCGTCGTCGGCAAGAACGTCATCACCTACTACTTTGCCGAGCAGGGCGACGTGTTCGTGAGCGAGGATCCGCTCAACCCGGGCCTGGAGACCACTCTGCAGGCCCGCAACATGGAGCAATGGGAGCAGGACGCCTTCCTCGCCGCCTTCAACCTCTACGAACAGGTCGCCGACCTCGAGTACATCCGGGTCAACTCGCGCGAAGAGGCCGACATCAAGATCATCCTCTACGAAGGTACGCCGGGCGCGGGCGCCAGCCTGCTGGGCCGCATGAGTCCGCCCAACACGTCCAACGAAGGGCAGATGGAGATCAACTCCGGCGACTATCGCTGGACCGAAGAGGGCGTCAGCCCGGGCGGCTTCTACTTCCCGACCCTGCTGCACGAGCTTGGTCACGGCCACGGCATGGCGCACCCGCACGACAATGGCGGCCGCTCGTCGATCATGCGCGGAGCGGGCCCCAGCGAGGATCCGGTCGAGGGCGCCATCGGCGGCCAGCACGGCGACTTCGACCTGAGCCAGCAGGTCTACACCATCATGTCCTACAACGACGGCTGGAATGACACCGACGGCGTCGGCGGCCGGCCGGACGGCCACGGCGGCCCCCGCTCCGGCGGTCTCCAGATGCAGGCCGACCACTTCGGCTGGATGGGTACCCTGGCCGCGCTCGACATCGCCGTGCTGCAGGACAAATACGGCGTCAACGAGGAGTGGGCGACCGGCGACGACGTCTACACGATCTCGGACGTCAACGAGGCCGGCAACTTCTATTCGACGATCTGGGACGGCGGCGGTGACGACGAGATCCGCTACGTCGGCGACCGCGACGCGACCATCGATCTGCGGGCGGCCACGCTTCAGTACGAAGAAGGCGGCGGTGGCCGGATGTCCTTCGCGTTCGGCGCCTGGACCGGCTTCACCATCGCCAACGGCGTCGCCATCGAGAGGGCGACCGGCGGCAACGGCGACGACCGGCTCACCGGCAACGCCGGCGACAACATCCTGGCCGGACGCGGCGGGGTCGACGTCCTGATCGGCGGCGACGGGGTGGACACCGCCGACTACAGCGCCGCGGCCGCCGGAATGCGGGCGCAACTGAACAGCGGCGCCGCGTCCATCGACGGCGACGGCGGATCGGATTCGCTGAGCGGGATCGAGAACCTGACCGGCTCGGCGTTCGACGACGTTCTGATCGGCTCCGGCGGGGCGAACGTCCTGAACGGCGGTTTGGGGGCCGATGTGCTGGCCGGCCTGGCCGGGAATGACATCCTGATCGGCGGCGGCGGATTGAGCAACCAGATGCAGGGCGGACTGGGCGACGATCGCTATGTGGTCAGCCTCGCCGGCGACACCCTGGTGGAATTCGCCGGGGAAGGCGTGGACACGGTCGAGACAGACCTAGCCGCGTATACGCTCAAGGCGGAGTTCGAGGCCCTCGTCCTCACCCGCGCCGGCGGCGCGACCGGCGTCGGCAACGCCGGGGCCAACGCCATCACCGGCGGCGTCGGGAACGATGTGCTGAGCGGCCGCGGCGGCATTGACGCCCTGGATGGCGGAGCCGGTGTCGACACGGCCGACTACAGCGCCGCGGCCGCAGGAATGCGGGCGCAGCTAAACACCGGTGTCGCCTCGAACGACGGCGACGGCGGGTCGGACTCGCTGAGCCGGTTCGAGAATGTGACCGGGTCTGCGTTCAACGATGTCCTGATCGGCGCCGGCGGAGCCAATGTCCTGAACGGCGGTCTGGGCGCCGACGTGCTGTTGGGCCTGAACGGGGACGACGTCCTGATCGGCGGCGCTGGCGCGGCGAACCAGATGCAGGGCGGCATGGGCGACGACCGCTATGTGGTGACGACGAACGACACGCTGGTGGAGGCGGCCGGGGAAGGAACCGACACGGTCGAGACGACGCTTGGAGCCTATGCGCTGCGGGCCAATTTCGAGAACCTGACCTACACCGGGGCCGGGAATTTCACCGGCACGGGCAATGAGCTCAACAACGTCATCAGCGGCGGAAACGGCGCCGATGTCCTGAGGGGCGGAGGCGGGAACGACGATCTGATAGGTGGCGCCGGCAACGACCTGGCCGTGCTGTCCGGCGACCGCGCCGATTATACGGTGGTGCAGGAGGCGGACGGCGTCTACCGGATCACCGATGGTGTCGGCGGGCGCGACGGGGTCGATCTGGCCAACGGCGTGGAGCGGGTCCGCTTCGCGGACGGGACCACGGCCCTGCTGTCCGATCTGGCGACGCCGGCTGCCCCGATGGCCGCCTCGGCCAAGGACTACGACGCCCAGATTCTGCCAGGACTCCTCGACGACGACTTCATCGTCACCAAGACCGCGGACCAGCCGCTGGTCCTGCCGGGCGATGGCCTGCCCAGCGAGTTCATGATGGACGAGGCGGCTCCGCAAGGGCGGTTCGGCGGCGGTTCCAACCGGATGCTGAGCCTGTTCGACGACGACGGCGGTTTCCTCGCCGACCCCGTGGGTCTGCTCAAGCCGACGGATGGCCTCGACGACTGGATGTAGTCGATACGCAAGGCTGCGGACGCCGGGATGGAGACGATCCGTCCCGGCGTCCACGGCCAAATTCCATAGACTGGTCTTGCGGTCGGGTCTGAACGCCTATTTGTAGTCTTCCGCCGTCCCCGGGAGAGACCCCGCCATGTCCGACGCAGCCCCCGCCTACGATCCGTCGCGCCATCTGAAGTCTGGCCGCGGAAAGATCTACCCGTCCATCCTCGACACCATCGGCGACACCCCTCTGGTCGGCCTGCCGCGGCTGTCGGAGGAGTATCAGCCGAAGGCCACCGTGCTGGCCAAGCTGGAGTTCTTCAACCCGATCGGCTCGGTCAAGGACCGGATCGGGGTGGCGATGATCGAGGCTCTGGAGCAGGCGGGCCGGATCGGGCCGCACTCGGTGCTGATCGAACCGACCAGCGGCAACACCGGCATCGCCCTGGCCTTCGTCGCCGCGGCCAAGGGCTATCGCCTGATCCTGGTAATGCCCGAGAGCATGTCCATGGAGCGGCGCAAGATGCTGGCGCTGCTCGGGGCCGAACTCGTGCTGACCCCCGCCGAGAAGGGCATGAAGGGCGCCATCTCCATGGCCATGGAGCTGAAGGAGCGCACCCCGGGGGCGGTGATCCCGGCCCAGTTCGACAACCCCGCCAATCCGGCCATCCATCGCGTCTCCACGGCCGAGGAGATCTGGAACGACACGGCCGGCGAGGTGGATATCGTCGTCTCGGGCGTCGGAACCGGCGGCACCATCACGGGCGTCGGGCAGGTCCTCAAGAGCCGCAAGCCTTCGGTGCGGATGGTAGCCGTCGAACCGACGGCGTCGCCGGTGCTCTCCGGGGGCGAGCCGGGCCCGCACAAAATTCAGGGCATCGGAGCCGGGTTCATCCCCGCCAACGTCGACCGCTCGGTGATCGACGGAATCGAGCAGGTCTCCAACGATGACGCTTTCGACATGGCTCGCAAGGCGGCGCGGCTGGAAGGCATTCCGGTCGGCATCAGTTCCGGCGCCGCGCTGGTGGCGGCGTTCCGGCAGGCCGCCCTGACCGAGAACGCCGGCAAGATGATCGTGGCGATCATTCCCAGCTTCGCGGAGCGCTACCTGTCGACGGCGCTGTTCGAGGGGCTGTAGGCACGGGCTTGTTGCAGGCGTGTTTCGCAACTGTGGAGCCGCGCGGGCGCTCACTTAAGGAAGCTCAACTTTACAGGCTGCGCAGGACGGGGCGCATTGGCGGCTTGCAACTGCGGAGCCGCCATGCGCGCCTTGATCGCCTCACTAAGCCTGCTCGCCGCCACGCCGGCGCCGGCGCAGGACGAACTGGCCTCCTTCTCCGACGAGTTCAACAGCGGCGCCCTGACCGGCTGGACCCGTTTCGACGAGGCGTTCGGCTGGCCCGACAAGATCAAGGCGCTGGATGTCGGCCAGACCACGCCGGGGGTTCTGCACATCGAGCCTTATCACTCGGCCTGGGTGCGCGATCTGAATGCGCCGTTCCTGTTCCGGGAGGTGACTGGCGACTTCGATGTCAGGGCGCGGGTCCGTGTGCGAGGCCACGAGGGTGAAATTCCCGGTGGGACCTGGTCGCTGGGCGGACTGATGGCGCGCGTGCCGGCCCGGACCACCGCGGAGCGATGGGCGCCCAGATCCGAGAACTGGCATTTCCTCACCACCGGCGTGGGTCAGGTCGCGGGCGAGCCGATGACCGAGACCAAGTCGACGTTCAACAGCTACTCGTCGCTTAAGCTGCGGCCGTTCCCGACCGGCTGGGTCGAACTCAGGCTGGTCCGGGTCGGCATGGTTCTGATCGCGCTCGCCCGGCCGGAAGGCGAACCCCGCTGGCAGGTACGGGACCGGTTCTATCGAATGGAGAACAACCCGGTGATGCAGGTGGGCCTCATCGCCTACACCACCAGCGACGATATTCGACCGGGGCCAGAGAACTCCGAGACGATCAACCGGACTGTCGATCGGGAAGCGCGGGTCGATATGGTGCTGGAAGTCGACTGGATACGTTTCAGCCGGCCGCTCCCGCGGACGCCGGGCGACTGGTACGGCCAGGTCAGCGCCAATCCCCTCGCTGATCCGAATCTGCCAGAGGCCGATCTGCTGGAGGCGCTGGGGACGTAGGTTCGACTGCTGACCGTCACAGGCGGTTAACCGGCGACCACTTAACCTTTCCGCCGATATGTCCGAGCCCGCTCTCACAGCCGAGGAGGAGGCCGCCCCGCGAGGCGGCTTTCGCTCGCGCCATGCGCTGCTGAAGCGCCTGGCGGATCTGGTGTCGTTGCCGGGCAGCCGGGTCAACACCTTCGAACGCTCCGTCACCGGCGACCTGCTGGTCGAGATGCTGCGGCTCGCCTCTCATGACGACCGCAAGCGCGTGGCCGCGCGTCTGGCGCCCCTGGCGGAGGTCCCAAACGCCATCGCCCGGATGCTGCTGCGGGACGCGCCCGACATCGCCGGTCTGCTGATCGAGCAGTGCGCTTCCCTGTCCGACGCTGATCTGGTCGCCTGCGCCCGCGATGCGACGGTCGAGCACCGTTTCCTGATGGCCAATCGACGGGGCCTTTCGGAAGTCGTCACGGAAACGCTGATGAGCTTCGGCGAAAGCCAGGTGATCGAGGCGGTGTTGAGAAACGGCACCGCCCGGCTCAGCCAGGTCGCGGTCGAGGGCGTGGTCAGCCTGAGCCGAACCGAACGCCAACTATGCGCCCACCTGCTGAAGCGACCCGAACTGCGCCCGTCGGGAGCCTATGTGATGTTCTGGTGGTCGGGCCCTGACGACCGGCGCACGATCCTGCAGAGGTTCGCAGTGTCGCGCGAGGTGATGCAGGAGGTGGTGGAGGACGTCTTCGCCATGGCCGCCGAGGAGAATTGGCAGGACCCGGTCTCCCGCAAGGCCCTGCAGTTCATCGAGCGCCGGCAGAGAAACCGCGCCGCGATCGACAAGAGCCCCTACGGCGGGCTGGAGCAGGCCGTCGAGGCGGCCGCCCGCAACGGCCTGACGCGGGAAGTGGCGACGGAGATCGCCTATCTCTCTGGCGTAAAGCCCATCACCGGGGCAAAAATCCTTGGCGATCCGGGCGGCGAGCCGCTGGCCATCCTGTGCAAGGCCACCGGGCTGGCCAAGTCGGACCTGGCCGGCCTGTGGCGTTCGATGCGCCGCCCCGAGACGGCGGAGGACGGCTCGCCCGATCCGGTGTGGGAGCGGGTTCAGGTCACCTATGACATGCTGGCTGTGGATCGGGCCCAGACGGTGCTGCGCTACTGGAACTGGTCATTGTCATCTGCGCTGACGCCCGCTCTACTCAGGGCGATCCGTCACGGCGAGGAAGACGACGTGGACGAGTATTCGGCGCCTGAGAGGGCGGCGATGCTGGCGCTGGCGGAGAACTTCGGCCGCTGATCTACGCGTCGAATTACGGCCGTCTAGTCTGATAAGTGAAGCCCGCCGAACCGACGAATACGCTATTGCGTGAATCGATGTTCGGCTCTATTCACCCGTGCGACGGGCTGACGGTCAACGTTCGGCTGAAACGATCAGATCACAAGGTGAGGCCGCGCATGGAAGACAACTCGCAACTGCTCGAGATGACCGCCGACATCGTGTCGGCCTATGTCGGCAACAACAATGTTCAAGCCGCGGAAGTCCCGGGACTGATCTCCAGCATTCATGCGGCGCTGTCGCAGGTTTCGAGCGGCGCGGTCGAGCCGGAGCCCGAGCCCAAGGAGCCCGCGGTTCCGGTGCGCAAGTCGATCACGCCGGACTACCTGATCTGCCTGGAAGACGGGCGCAAGTTCAAGTCGCTGAAGCGTCACCTGCGCACCAAGTACAACATGAGCCCCGAAGAATACCGGGCCAAGTGGGGTCTGCCGAAGGACTATCCGATGGTCGCGCCGAACTACGCCAAGGCGCGTTCAGACCTGGCCAAGCAGATGGGCCTCGGCCAGGGCGGCCGCAAACCCGCCCGCGCTGGTCGCGCCGCCAAGAAATAGTCCGTCCTCAGGACTGGCCGGGACGCCCGCCCCTCACCGGGGGTGGGCGTTTTCCGTTTGGGGTCAGGCCGCCTGGGCTCCCCGGCGCATGCGCCAGAAGCGCAGGGTGCGCAGCGCCGCCCCGCGTGTCAGTTCCGCATACATCCGGGCGTAGGAGTGCGCCTTGGCCATAGCGTCCCCGTCATCGTTTAGCAGCACCACCGCGTAGGTCAGGAACAGGGCCCGGTCGAGATCGGCGGCCTTGCACACCACGGCCAGGGCGTCGAGTTCACGCCGCTCGACGATCTGGCGGGCGGTGTGAAAGTCGATGTCGGCGAGCTGCGCCAGGGCGATCAGGAATGAGGTCCGACCACCGGTCTTGTCACCGGATCGCAGGAAGCGGGCGAGCATCTGGGGGGTCAGTTGGCCGGCGGCCCGGAGCTCCTCCACATAGGCGGAGCATTCGGCGTAGTCGGCCGGCAGGGCGCCGTCATCGGTGGCTACGCGAGCCCGACCCGCCGCCAGAGCGCTTTCGAGCAGGGCCGTGTCCATGCTGGCGTTCTGTTCGAGAATGCGGGTGCGGAGCCGCGCCTCGACCACGAAATACATGTCATTGAGAAGATCGGGCGGCAGGCTGGCGCGCGAAACCGTGGCCTCGTGCAGGGCGGGATTGCTCCTGGCCCGTTCCACCGCGACCTCGGAGGCCTTGCGCGACAGGCGGGCGCCGTCGTTGCGCAGCAGTGTTCCGAGCGTCTCGTCGTCGCCCCGTTCCACGATCACCTCGGAGACCGCTTCCGACACCGAAGGGCGGGCCGAGACGGCGCGCAGATGGTCCTGGCCGTGGCGGCGAACCACGCCGAGCAGATCCTCGTCGCTCAACACCGGCGAGGCGGCCAGAACCGCGCCGGCGACGGCGGCCTCGTCGTTCGCCAAGCGCCGGATGAGGGTGTGGGGAGCGTCCGGGGCGCTGGCGAAGCGGGCGGACAGTTCGGCGCGGACGGCGGACTCCATATCGTCCGCCAGTTTGACCAGAACGGCGTCGTAGAGCTTGTCCTCCGCCGGCGTGCGGACCGAGCCGCCGAAGAAATGCTCGGTGAGCTCGCGCAACAGCGTCCGCCGCTTCTCGCTGGATTCCTCCTCCGCGAGGGCGATGAGGTCTGGCAGGCGCGACAGGGCCGGCGTGTCGGTCACTGGTGGTCCCCGTCCGAGGGGGCCGGCGCGGCGCGGATATTGCCGTTGCGATCGCGGATCAGGGTCGGCCCCTGCTCCGGCGCCGCGAGATCCTGCGAGGCGATGGTCTCGATCCCGCTCGCCACGATGCCGTCGACATAGGTCGGTTCCGGTATCGTCAGCGTGTCCGGCTCACGGCCGTTCTGGCGGTGCACCGAATAGTAGCGACCGCCTTGGCGCGTCGGACCGTCGCCGGAGTGCGCCACTTCCATGACGGCGCGCGCTTGAGGCGCGGCCTCGGCCCGAGGCGCCGGAGGCGATTGCGGCGCGGTTTGGGGCGGGGGCGGGGGCGGCGATTGCTGCATCTGGAAGATCAGCGCATCGCGGCGTGGGGCCATCGGATCGGCGACGGCGGCGGCGTCATCGCCTTGAGCCGGGGCTGGGTAGATCACCTCAGCGGGCACAGGCTGACCGCCTCCACCCTGGGGCAGGTATTCGGGCCCGGGCCGCGACGGGGCGGCGACCGGAGGCGGAGCCGCGTCGATGGTCGGAGCCGGAGCGGGGGCAAGCTCCGTCGGCGGCGCGGACGGGCGGAGCCAGGCGTTGGCGGGAGTCAGGGTTCGCCGGGCTGGTCCGGGTGCGGGAGCCAAACCCCGCGGAGGGGCTTCCGGAGCAGCGGCGCCGCCGTGCGGAATAACGGGATTGGGCCGGCGCAGATTGCGGGCGGCCGGGGCCGGTCCGGAGGGGACGCGGCTGCCCGGAGGCGTCGCCTCGCCGCGTCCGGGCCATGAGAGGGTGCGCGGGCTGGACTGGGCCACGGCGGCGTCGGCCAGCAGCAGGCCGCCAGCAGCGGCGAGGACGGCGGCGAGGGTCGAGGCGCGGCGCAATGGCGGGCTCCGGGCGCGGGAACTTGGAGCGCCACGGTAGCGGGGCGGGGCTTAACCCGCTGCTAACGGGCGGCTCGCGGTTCAGGCCAGGAGACGACGCGCGGCGCGCTCGGCGGCGCCCACGGCGGCGTGCAGGGCCAGCCCCATGATCATCAGGCAGAGCAAGGCCGCGAGCATGTCAGCGGTGCGCAGGCGGTTGCCCGACTCGAGCAGCCGCCATGCCAGCCCCTGTGTCGCTCCGGAGCCCGAGACGAACTCCGCGACGACGGCGCCGATCACCGACAGGCCCGCCGCGACCCGGAGGCCCTCGAGGATGAAAGGGAGGGCGGACGGCAGGCGCAGCCGGATCAGACGCTGGACAGGCGAGGCGTCATACAGGTCGAACAGCCGTTCCAGATCAGGGTCAGCCGACTTGAGACCCGTCAGCACGCCAGAGAACAGTGGGAAGAAGGCCACAGCCGCGGCGAGTGCAACTACGGCCCGGTCGGCGTGGTCCAGTCCCGCCCAGATCACGACGAGCGGAGCGATGGCTACCACGGGGGTGACCTGCAGGGCGACCGCGAGCGGCCGAACGGCCTGTTCGGCGGAGCGGTTGAGCGAAACCGCCAGCGCGAGACCGCCGCCGAGCACGAAAGCCACGACCAACGCCTGAAAGGCCATGCAGAAGGTGATGCCGGCGGACGAGAGCAGCAGCGGGGCGCGCTGGACCAAGGCCACGGCGACGGCGCTCGGCGGCGGCAACAGGTAGGACGGGACCTGGAGAGCGCGGCAGGCGATCTCCCAGACGGCGAGGAGGAGGAGACCGAGGGCGACGGGAGGAACGAGGCGCATCATGGGGCCGACCCGGTCACGCCCATCGCCCCCGCCAGGGAGGCGGCGAGGCGTTCGACAGCCGTTAGATAGCGCGGCTCAGACCGCCAGCCCGTCTCGCGCGGTAAGGAGCCGGGCAGATCCAGCGTCGCCGAGACTCTTCCCGTGGCCGCGTCGAGCACCACCGCGCGATGGGCGAGATAGACGGCTTCCTCGACGTCATGGGTGACGAACACGATCGCGGGCCGGGGCGACCGGCCGGCCCAGAGCCGGTGCAAATCCTCGATCAGCCGGCGGCGGGTGACGCTGTCGAGGGCCGCGAACGGCTCGTCGAGCAACAGCAGGTCCGGCTGTGTGACGAGAGCCCGGGCCAGCGAGACCCGCATCGCCATGCCGCCGGACAGCTGCCGCGGACGCGCCGACAGCCGGTCTCCCAGACCGACGCCGGTCAACTCCTGCCCCGCCTGACGCCGCGCCTCGTCCCGGGGCAGGCCTGTCAGCTCAAGCGGCAACGCCACGTTGGCCTGGATGTGGGCCCACGGCATCAGGGTGGCGTTCTGGAAAACGAAGGCGGTACGGCCGTGTCCGGCTCCGCCGGAGACCGTTCCTTCCGAAGGCTTTTCGAGGCCGGCGAGAAGCCGCAACAGGGTGGACTTGCCGGCTCCTGACGGGCCGACCAGTGCGACGATTTCGCCGGGGGCGACGGTCAGGTCGACCGGTCCAAGCGGGGCCCTTCCCGGATAGCGGACGATGACGTTCCGCAGCGCGGCCGCAACCGCCGGGCCGGTCTCAGCCACGGCCGGGCAGGTACTGGGTCGTGAAGGCTTGGCGCCAGTCGAGGTTCGGCGGGTAGACGCCGGCTTCCGAGGTAACCTCGAAGAAGGCCCGCCAGCGCTCGGCGGTCATGGTTCCCAGGCCGTAGAGCGCCGCGTCGCCGCCGTCGACGATGCCGTTGGCCTTCAGCTTGGCGCGGGCCTGGTCGAGGACGTCCTGGGTCATATCCGGATTGTCGCGCCGGATCAGGGCGTTCGCGGCCTTGCCGTCCCCCTGGATGTAATCACGCCAGCCCTCGGCCGAGGCGGCGATGAAGCTGCGCAGGGCACGGGCGTTGTCGCGGGCGAAGGCGTCGGGCGCGAGCACCATGGTCGCGTAGGAGGGATAGCCTTCGTCGGCGAGCAGGAAGACCTTGGGCGTGAAGCCCGCCTCCTTCTCGATCGTGTACGGCTCGCTGGTCAGATAGCCCTGCTGCACCGCCCGCTCGTCCGCGAGAAAAGGGGCGACGTTGAAATTGTAGGTCCGCACCTGGTCGTCGGTGAAGCCGTATTTCGCCTTCAACCAGACCCAGAAGGCGTCGCGCGAGGCGGTGGCGAGCAGGATCGGCCGGTCGCGCAGGTCGGCGATGGAGTTCAGGGTCGGGTCGGGATGGGCGATCAGAACCTGCGGGTCCTTCTGGAAGAAGGCGGCGACCGCTTTCACCGGCGCGCCTTCGGCGACCAGATTCATCGGGATGAAGCTGTTGGAGCCCATGCCCAGCTCGACAGCGCCGGACGCCAGCAGCTGCGGCACGTTCACGGTCGGACCGCCCTGGATGATCTGCACGTTCAGACCGCGCTTTTCGTAGGCCCCAGAGGCCAGAGCCTGGTAGAAGCCGCCGTGCTCGGCCTGGGCGCGCCAGTCGGTGGCGAAGCGGAGCCGAACCCGTCCGTCGTCGTCGACGGGCGCTTCGGATCGTCCGCAGCCGGCGAGGGCGCCGGTCGCCGCCAGCGCTCCGGCTGCGGCGATCAGGGCGCGGCGGTCAGGCGATGAGGGGCGATTCCCGCGACGGTTCATGGCCTTGGTTTACGGCCGGCTCGTGGGGAAGGGAAGGGAGAGCGAGCGCCCCAAAGCAGGCTCCGGAATTGAGCGAGGGGACGAAGAGCCCCGGCGAACCGGTTTTCCTCGTCCCCTCGCCAAGTCCGGGTTGGACTTGGCCATTGAGGTTCAGAACCCTGGCCTCAGCATCAGCGAGGCGAACCCCGGTGATGGTCGGCTGTATTCTGTCGCGCTCCTGGTCTCCGGCGTTCCGCGAGGTCGAGCCCCGCGCCGTCCATCGATCCCGATCCGGTTCCCTCAGGGTCTTCCGGGGCCGAAGCCTTCGAACAGTCCTTTGGGCCTTGATCCTGCCCCCCGCTCGTTAAGGTCCGAAAACCCCCCGGTAGCATCGGGTCAGAGAGCCGGGCCGGTCCGCTTTGAGCCCCGGGTCTCCCCGGATTTCCGCGCCGCCGTGTCCCTCGGCCTGTTGACGTTCGCGCCAAATCCGTTAGACGGCAAGCGCCCGAATCTGGCCGGCTGTGCGGAACCGCCCCGGCCCCGGTGCATAACCCTGTGCATATCTGTGGGCGGCTGGAATTCCCGAAGGCGGATCAGGAGCTTGCGTTTTCCACAGAAAGCGGGCGATTCTCCAGTTGGTGCGCTATCCAGTCGCGAACGAAGGCTTGAGCGAGCCCGGCTGTGGGCGCGCCAAAGTGCTGAAAGCCGTGCGGAGCCGCCGGCACATCCAGTCGGGTCGTTGGTGCGAATTCAGCCCAACGCTCCGCCATCAGTCGGCTGTCGTCGCGAAACGGATCGATCTCGCCCATGACGAACAGGGCGGGCGGCATGTCGGACAGATCCGCGTAGAGCGGCGAGACGTCCGGGAGCCTGCGGGCGGCCTCGTCGCGACCGGGCGCCAACCGCGCCAGATCGCGCGCCAGATTTGGTCCGTCGAAAAGCAGAGCGTCACGCCCCGCTGATCTGGCCGAGGCCGTGGCGGAGAGATCGAAGACGCCCTGCACAAAAATGCAGCCAGCGGGCCGGACGCCGGCATCCTGATCCCGTAACGCCAAGACGGCGAGGGCCGCCAGATGCGCTCCGGCGGACTCCCCGATGACAAAGATCTTGTCGGTCGCGAACCGCCGCGCTCCTTCGTCCAGGGCCCAGCGGAGGGCCGCCGAACAGTCTTCGACGGCGTCGTGCATCCAGATGCCTCGCGCCTCGTCCAGCAGTCGGTAGTCGACCGAGGCGACAGCGAAACCGGCCCGAGCCAGATGACCGGTCAGTCGATCATTGAGGGCCGCGCTGCCGACCACCCAACCTCCGCCATGCAGATCCACAACGAGGGCTTGAGCGGATCCGGGGGGCTGGAGCAGCCTCATGCCCAAAGCACCGGCCGCGGTCGGGACGCTTTCGGAGGAGATCCGGACACCTCGCCGTTTCAACGCCGCTTCAGTGACTGCCCCGGCCGCCTTGCCGGCGATACCGTTCAAGCGTTGCCCGAGAGCCAGCCGCCATCCAGCCAACTTCAGTCGGGGCGCCAACGCGAGAGCCGCGTTCACGCGCCCCGCCGCTCGCATTTGGCCGGGTGTGAGCGATAGGGCATGGACCGCCAGTGTCATGGGGCGAGTCTACCGGAGCGGATGGACAACGCCACGCGTCAGGTCAGCGCGCCAATGCTTCCCGTTTTGCTTCCAGCTCCAGCCATTCCTCCTCGGCGGCGGCCAGTTGGGTGCGGGCGCGCTCGGCGTTGGCGGTGGCGCGGTCGAAGGCCTTGCGGTCGCGGGTGTAGAGATCGGGGTCGGCGAGGGTGGCCTCGTGGCGGGCGATGTCGGCGGGGAGCGTGGCGAGCAGGCCCTCCAATTCCTTGAGCCGATGCGCATCCTTGAAGGAGAGCTTCGCCGGCTTCTTCGGGACGGCGGGTGTGAGCGACGCCGGTGCAGGCTGTGCCTCGGCGCGGCGGGCGGCCTCCTTGTCCTGCGGGCGTGGGTTGGCGCCGGGCTGGAGGAAACCGGGGTTCTGGCGGATGAAGTCGGTCCAGCCACCGGGCGTCTCGACGATGTCGCCCCGCCCGTTCATGGCGACGGTGGACGTCGCAAGGCGATCGACGAAGTCGCGGTCATGGCTGACCAGGATCAGGGTGCCGTCGTACTGCTCGAGCAGTTCCTCGAGCTTGTCGAGAGTGTCCATGTCGAGGTCGTTGGTCGGCTCGTCGAGGACCAGCATGTTGGCGGGCTTCGCCAGGGCGCGGGCGAGGAGCAGGCGGTTGCGTTCGCCGCCCGACAGGGTCGAGATCGGCTGGCGCAGCTGGCCCTCCTGAAACAGGAAATCCTTGGCGTAGGCGGCGACGTGCTTCGACACGCCCCGGACGAGAATGGAGTCGCCGCCGCCGGGCGTCAGCGCGTCCCACAGGGACATGTCCGAGCGCAGGCCCTCACGGGACTGGTCGAGGTAGACGGGATCGAGATTGGCGCCGAGCCGGACCGTGCCGCTGTCGGGCTGGAGTTCGCCGAGGAGGATTTTCACCAGCGTGGTCTTGCCCGCGCCGTTGGGACCGACGATGGCGAGGCGATCGCCGCGGATGACGCGCGTGGTGAAGGGCTTGATGACAGTCCGGTCGCCGAAGGACTTGGTCACGCCCTTGAGGTCAGCCACCAGCTTGCCGGAAGCCACGCCGGAATCGACGCCGAGGTTGAGGTCGCGCGGCAGGTCGCGGACCCGTTCGGCGCGGTCGGCGCGCATCGCCTGAAGGGCGCGGGCGCGGCCCTCGTTGCGGGTGCGCTGGGCGGTGATGGAGCGGTAGAAGGTGTAGGTCTCGGCCTCGATCTTCCTGGTCAGGCGACGCAGGGACTCCGCCTCTTCTTCCATGACCTTGGCGGCCCATTCGTCGAAGGCGGCGAAACCCTTGTTGAGAGTCCGGACGCGGCGTCCTTCCAGCCAGTGCACCGCCTGGGTGGTACGGTTCAGGAAGGCGCGGTCGTGGCTGACCACCAGCACGGCGAAGCGGGCGCTGAGCAGTTCGTTCTCGAGCAGCTCGATGGCGAGGATGTCGAGGTGGTTGGTGGGCTCGTCCAGAAGCAGGAGGTCGGGCTCTTCAGCGAAAGCTCTCGCCAGGGCGGCGCGACGGATCTCGCCGCCCGAGAGGTTGACCGCTGGCTTGGCGGGGTCGAGACCGAAGGTGGTCAGCCAGGCTTCGGCGATCCATGGCGGGGCGTCCCCGGAGACGGCGTAGTCGAGCAGGGTTTCGCCGGTGATGACCGGCTCCTGCGGCACATAGGCGAAACGGGTGCCTGCCTGCACCGTCCGGTCACCGGCGTCGGGTTCGACCAGACCCATGACCAGCTTCATCAGGGTGGACTTGCCGGCGCCGTTGCGGCCGACGAGAGCGGCGCGGGTGCGAGGTTCGATAGCGAGATCGACACCGTCGAACAGCGGGCGCGGACCATCCTGAAGTCGGACCTCCTTGAGGGCGACGAGAGGAGGTCTTGCCGAGGCTTTCGCGGCCATGGGTGCTTTCGGGTGGAAGGCGGAGTATGGGGAGCGCGTGGATGTAGAGCGTACCGACCCGGCGACCAAGCCTTTCTGGCAGACCAAACGTCTCGAACAGATGACCCGCGCGGAGTGGGAGAGCCTGTGCGACGGCTGTGGGCTGTGTTGTCTGGTGCGCTTCGAGGACGAGGATACGGGCGAAGTCGTGCCGACGCGGGTGCACTGCCGCCTGTTCGACCCGGTGCGCTGCACCTGTTCCGACTACGCCAACCGGCGAGAGCACGTTCCGGACTGTATCAAGCTGACGCCGTGGAATATCGAGGCGCTGGAGTGGATGCCGAAGTCCTGCGCCTATCGCCGGATCCACGAGGGACGCGGGCTGGCCGATTGGCACCCGCTGGTTTCCGGGTCTTCGGAGAGCGTGCATGAGGCCGGTGTCTCGGTGCGCGGGCAGACGGTCTCGGAGCTGGCCCTTAAGGACCCCGAGGACGCGCTGGACTTCGAAGCGCCTGAGTGGAGCGCCGAGCGGGGCGGCGGGGCGTGACGCTGTGCTGGCATTTCGGGGACTTATAGTCCGATTGCTGGAAAAGTTTTCCGCCCGATCAGCGTCTTGAACATTTCTCAAACCTATCTTTCCGCCGGATAGCGCTGCGGGGGTATGATGTGGGTACGTCGGAAAACCAGGTGAGCGGCCCCGCCAAGGCGCGCGGCTCAGCCAGCGAATTCTGACGCGACCGTCGGCTTCGCCGGCCCCTCCCGGAGATCACCATGCTGAACTGGCGGCGCCCCTTCGGGGAGCGGCGGCGCATCGGCGCGCCCGAGATCAAGGACAGCCGGACCGGCCCGTTGATCGCCCTGACCAGCGCGGGGCGACCGCGTTGGACGCCCAGGGATTACGCCAGCCTGGCGACGGAGGGATTCGGCCGCAATCCGGTCGCTTACCGATGCGTCCGGATGGTCGCCGAGGCAGCGGCCTCGACGCCGCTGGCGGTGTTCATCGACGGGGTGAGGCGGGACGATCACCCACTCGCCCTGCTGCTGGTTCAACCGAACCCGGAGCAGTCGGGGACGGAATGGCTGG
Organism: Brevundimonas sp.; assembly: GCF_035626535.1. Lineage (GTDB taxonomy): Bacteria > Pseudomonadota > Alphaproteobacteria > Caulobacterales > Caulobacteraceae > Brevundimonas. The sequence goes on along the minus strand of NZ_DASPNO010000073.1, from coordinate 1,821 downwards.
AGGCGCTGTACGGCGGCCTGCAGACGGCGGGGAACGCCTATGCCGAAGCGGTGGGCGACGAGGCGCCGGCGGAGCTCTGGGCGTTGCGGCCGGACCGGGTGAAGGTCGTGCCGGGCCGCGCCGGCTGGCCCGAGGCCTATGAGTATTCCGTCGACGGCCGATCACTGCGGATCGCTCGTCAGGCCGACGGGTGGATGCCGGTGATGCAGCTGAAGCTGTTTCATCCGACCGACGACCATTACGGCTTTTCACCGCTGGAGGCGGCGGCGTCCGCCATCGACGTGCACAACGCATCGAGCGCCTGGAACAAGGCGCTTCTGGACAATTCGGCGCGGCCGAGCGGAGCGCTCGTCTACGGCGCCAAGGACGGCGAGCGGCTGACCGCCGAGCAGTTCGAGGCCCTGCGCGCGCAGATCGACGACACCCATGCCGGGACTCTCAACGCCGGACGGCCGATGATCCTGGAGGGTGGGCTCGACTGGAAGCCCATGAGCTGGACGCCGGCGGATATGGATTTCATCGCCGGGAAGCATGCGGCGGCCCGCGAGATCGCGCTGACCTTTGGCGTGGCGCCGCAGCTGCTGGGGATCCCCGGGGACGCCACCTATTCAAACTATCGGGAGGCCAACGGGGCGTTCTGGCGCGGCACGGTGGCCCCGCTGGTCAGGAAGACCGCAGCGGCGCTGACGGGATGGCTGGGCAGCCGGTTCCCGGGGGCGAGGATCGAGGCCGACCTCGACGGCGTACCGGCGCTGCAACCGGAAAGGGATGCCCTGTGGGCGCGACTGGAGGTGGCCAGCTTCCTGACGAACGAGGAACGGCGGCGCATGGCCGGAGTGGGTGCGTGATGGAGATACTGAAGAAGGTTCCCGTGGCGGTGATCGCGGCGCTGGCGGTGCAGACGGCGGGGGCGCTGGTCTGGGCCGGCGGTGCGGCGGCGCGCATTTCGGTCCTTGAGGGCCGGATGGGCGAACATCGGCAGGTGGCGGAGCGGCTGGCGCGACTGGAGGAGCAGAGCAAGGCCACGCGGGCCGCCGTCGAGCGGATGGAGATGCGGCTGGAGCGCGGACGGTGACCGGGGACGGGGCCCGGACGAGATCGGTTGTTGTGGACCCCGTCCCGAGCCGGGAGGGCGGTCTCCCGATCGAGGGCTATGCATCGTTATGGGGCGTCGCCGACCTGACCGGCGACGTGGTCGCGAAGGGCGCTTTCGGCGAGACCCTGGCGGGGACGGGAGCGCCGGGCGTGCGGATGCTGCACCAGCACGAAAGCCGGTCGCCCGTCGGCGTCTGGGACGAAATGCGCGAGGATGAGCGTGGCCTGTGGGTGCGCGGGCGAATCATGGACTGGTCCGCCGAAGCGCGGTTCGCCCAGGCGCTGTCCAGGGCCGGGGCTCTGGACGGGCTGTCAATCGGATTCCGCAGCCAGCGCGCCCGGCGGGAAGGCCGGCTGAGAGTGCTGGTCGAGGTGGAGTTGTGGGAGGTGTCGCTGGTGACGTTTCCCATGCTGCCGGGCGCCCGGTTCGGCGTGAAAAGCACGGGCGGGCGCCCTTCGCGGTCGAGGTGACGAACTACGGACCGCGGCGGCCGGACAACTGGACGATTTCGCTCTGCGGCACCACCCGGTCGACATGGACGTTGCAGGTGCGAAGAATGGTCGCGTGGCTGCGGATATCCAGAGTTGCCGGATCGCCGATGCAAACCTCGGCGCTATCCAGGCCAAGGGCTCGCAGGCCGATGGTGGAGTCACTGGCCGCGTCCAGGCAGGCGGCGGGGCCGGTCAGCTGGAGCGCCTCGCCGGTGCGGGTCCGGACGTAGACTC
>NZ_DASPNO010000072.1:0-2206 GCF_035626535.1 Brevundimonas sp. | reverse complement strand
GGATTTGCGACAGGCCGAGGCCAACAGATTACACGCGTTTAATCGTCCGTTGACCCCACCGTTGGCATCTCCATAACGTGCAAGCATCCGGAGGCGTACTGTCTGCGGGCTAATTCGCTGTGGCGAGGCGAGGGGGGCGTCGGTTTTCGACGAACCGTTCGGGGAGCCGGGCTCAGGAGGAATGAAGTTGAAAATCCAAACCGCTCGTCAGCGCCTGTTGGCGTCTACGATCATCGGCGGTGCTGCGCTGCTGGCCCTTCAGGCCGCGCCGGCGTACGCCCAGGACGATTCGACCGAGGTCGAAGCCGTCTACGTCACCGGTTCTCGTATCGTCCGTCAGGACTTCGAGGCCATTTCTCCGGTGACGACTGTCGGGTCGGAGCAGCTCGAGCTGACCGCGACCCTGACCGTCGACACCCTGCTCAACGAGCTGCCCCAGATCGTCCCGGGCAACACCCGCACCTCGAACAACTCCGGCGGTGAAGACTTCGCCACCATCGACCTGCGCGGCCTGGGCACGAACCGCACCCTGGTGCTGGTCAACGGCGAACGCGTCCCGGCCTCTTCGCCGACCGGCGTGGTCGATCTGAACACCATCCCGGCCTCGCTGATCGACCGCATCGAAGTGGTCACCGGCGGCGCCTCGGCGGTGTACGGCTCGGACGCCATCTCCGGCGTCGTCAACTTCATCCTCAAGGACGACTACGAAGGCGCCGAACTGACGGCGACCTACGGCCAGTCGTTCGACGGCAAGGCGCCGGAGATGGAGATCAACGGCCTGCTCGGCGGCAACTTCGCCAACGGCCGCGGCAACGTCACCGCCTACGCCTCCTACTATCACCGCGAGGAAGTGCTGCAGTCGGAGTTCGACTGGGCGCGCGTCTCGGCCGCCGCCTGCTACGACTCGCGCGGCGTGATCGTCTGTGACAGCGCCGCCGAGGCCATCGCGTCCGGCCGGGCCTTCATCTTCGGCGGCGGCTCGAGCACCCCGCCCTGGGGCTGGATCACCAACAGCGGAGCCAACCCGTTCCAGAACCTGGCGGCCCTGCTGCCGGCCCAGTTCGCCGCGGCCAACACCGACTGTAACCCGGCCACCCCGGGCGTCGCGGTCAACTCCGGCAACCTGTCGTTCAACGACGCCGGCCAGCTGACCCCGCGCTTCAACGGCAACCCCGTCCTCCCCGGCGGCGCCTGCGCCGTTCCGGACCGTGCGGCCGGCTCGTCGCAGTACAACTTCGCGCCGGACAACTTCATCATCCTGCCGGCCGAGCGCTTCAACATCACCACCACGGCGACCTACGACATCACCGACAACATCCGCGCCAAGGTGTTCCTGAACTTCGTCAACTCGACCTCGGAAGTGCAGTTGGCCCCCACGCCGGCCACCGGCCTGGTGATCACCCTGACCCCGGCCATGCAGGCGCTGATCCAGGCCAACGCGCCGGATCTGTGGATTGCGCTCCAGTCGCGCCCGCAGCCGCTGGCGCCGTTCACCATGTCGCGCCGCACCACCGAGGTCGGTACCCGCAACGGGTTCTTCGAGAACAACTCGTTCTCGCTGCTGACCACCCTGGACGGCGACTTCAACGACAACTGGAACTGGTCGCTGACCGGCAGCTTCGGCTCCAACCGCTTCGATGCCCGCGGCATCAACTCGGTGAACGCCACGGCGCTGACCCAGGGCCTCTCCGGCTGTCAGACCGCCGCCGGCGCTCCGCTCGGCACGTCCGCCCTGCCGGGCTGCGTGCCGCTGGACATCTTCGGTCCGGGCACCCTGACGCCTGCCATGCAGTCGTTCATCCGGGTGAACACCTTCTCCGAGACCCAGATCGAGGAGAGCCGCATCGCCGGCTTCGTGCGCGGCGACCTGTTCGAACTGCCGGCCGGCCCGATCGCGGCCGTGTTCGGCTTCGAATACCGCGACACGGACATCGCCTTCCGCGTCGACAACGAGCAGCGCTCCGGCAACATCTTCGGCTTCAACGCCATTCAGGATATCGAAGGCGCGATCCAGGTGTCGGAACTCTACGCCGAAGTCAGCGTGCCGCTGATCAAGGACACGACGTTCTTCCACTACCTCGGCCTGGAAGGCGGCTACCGGGTGTCCGACTACTCGTCGGTCGGCCAGGTGGAGACCTTCAAGATCGGCGGCGAGTGGGCTCCGGTCGAGTGGCTGCGCTTCCGCGCGGTCTACAACGAAGCCACC
>NZ_DASPNO010000071.1:0-33437 GCF_035626535.1 Brevundimonas sp. | reverse complement strand
GGCCGGCGCCGGCTGGCGCTGCGCGGGCCGCCGCGGGGCGGGCTGGGGTGGCGGCGGCGGCTGGGCGGCGGGCTGCGCCGGCTCCGCGAGATCCTCGCGCTGGACCACTACGCCCCCGTCCGTCCGATCCTCGGTCCGGCCGATCCGCGAGCCGGTTACGACGACTTCCTCGATGAACGTCTGGTCGGGGCGCAGGGCGGCGGCTTCCTGGCGCAGACCGGCGGCGGTGAGAACGGGCGCCAGACCGGGGTCGCCGCCGGCTCCGGCGCGCAGGGGCACTTCGTCGAGCATGCGGGCGGCGACCGCCAACGCCTCGGCGTCGCGGCGCTCGCGGCCCCAGGCGGCGAGCTCGGCGGCGGTGACCATCTGGGCGACGGCGCGCGCCTCGGGCGTCTCGGCGGCGAGCGGGGGCGTCTGCGGGCCCGTCGCACCGTGCGCCGGCGCGGCGCAGGCGAGCGCAAGGCCGAAGGTCGTCACGAGACGGAGCGCCGGTTTCATGCGGTCACCAGTGAATCCACCCGGGAGTGCGGGCGGCCAAGCTTGCACTGTCGGGGCACGGGTTCAAACAGGCCAGTGACGAAAGCTGACGCGTCAGCGCGGCGGCAGGACGGCGGCGGTGAGGATGCGCCGGTCGGTGCGGGCCTGGACGAGGATGGCCACGGCCTCGTCCGCGTCGAGGCCGGCGGGCAGGTCGTAGAGGGCCGGGCGGCCGGTCCAGGCGCCGAGGCTGCGCACCGAGCGGACCACATTGACCTGCCGCACGGTCTGGCCGCGGTTGTCGCCGCGTTCGATCTCTACGGTCTGGGCGCCCGGCCGGTAGACCACGGCCACGACCTCGGCTCCGCCGGCGGGAACACGGCCGGAACCGACCCCGACCTGATCGCCGGTCTCGCGGAATTCGATCTCGGGCGGGAAGACGCGGCGCGCGGCTTCTTCCTCGACGGCGGCCTTGAGGGCTTCCTCGCGCGCGCCGGGAACTTGGCGGCGGCCGTCGATGACCACCTGCGGCGTGCCGACGGCGCGCAGCTTGAGCGGCCGGCGATAGGCGCGCTGGCGCTGGGCGAACTCGGGCCGGGCGAAGGTGTCGGCCCAGCCGAGGTAGTCCCAATAGTCGACGGCGTAGGTCAGGGCGATGACGCCCGGCGTGTCGGCCAGCGCCTCGATCCGGGTGTTGGCTTCGGGGCAGCCGGCGCAGCCTTGGGCGGTGAACAGCTCGACCACCACGGGCTCGGCGGGCGCCTCGCCGCGCGGCGTAGCGGGGCTCGACGGCTGGGCGCTGGACCCGGCCGCGACGGAGACGGCCAGCATGGCCGCCGCAGGGATGATCCAGCCCCTCGTGCGCATGGCGCGCACCATAACCACGGTCACGGAGGACACGCGCCTCATTTTCGCGTGAGGGGTCAGACGCGGATGTCGAGCAGGCTGCCGGGGCGTTGCGGACCATCTTCGGCGCGGAAGACGCCGGCCGGGACCGTGGGACGGGCGGCGGGCGCGGGGGTCGGCGCGGCTGGCGCCCCGACGCCGTCGAGCGCCGCGCGGAAAAAGTCCGAGCGCGAGGCGCGGACCGGAGAGGGGGGCGCTTGCGCCGGGAATAGCGGCGAGGTTGCTGGGGGACGAATCGCGCTCATGCCGACAGGGTTAATGAAATCCGTCGGAAATGGGTTAAGGCGGCGCCCGCGAGCGGCGGGTCAGCGTTTCGTGGCGGTGGGCAGAGGGCGCGGCGGCGCCTGCATCGACGCGACCAGCCGGTCGATCTCGGCCTGATCCATCAGCGGGGCTGATGCCTTGGCCGTCACCCGGCCCATGGCGTCGACGGCGAAGGTCTCGGGCGCGCCGGTGATGCCGAGGTCGAGGCCGGCGCGGCCCTCGCGGTCGACGAGGACCATGGAATAGGGGTCGCCGAGTTCGTCGAGGAAGGCGCGGGTGTCGGCCGGATCGTCCTTCCACGCCACGCCGACGACGGCCACGCCCCGGGCCTTGAGCGCCATCAGCTGCGGATGTTCGAGGCGGCAGGGCGCGCACCAGCTGGCGAAGACATTGATCAGCATCGGCTTGCCGACGCCGGCGGTCTTGAGGTCGAGCACGCCGGGGCCGGCGGTGGCGCCGGTCAGCATCGGCAGCACCGTTTCCGGGACCGGCTGGCCGACGAGGGCGTCGGGCCGGTATTCGCTGCTCTTGCCTTCGGCCAGAGACCGGCCGGTGAAGTCGCCGAGCCGGAGGGCGGCGAAGGCCACCAGCGCGACCAGCGCGAGCAGAGGGATGACGGCGAACCAGCGGTTCATGAGCTCAGTCCTCCGCCGGCCGTTCGGCCTCGAGCCGCTTCAGCTCGGCCGACCAGCGGCGGGCGGCGAGCAGGGCGCGGGTGGCGAGGGCGCCGAGCACGAGTGCGCTGACGGCCCAGGCGGGCCAGACGAAGGCGGCGTATTCACCCATGTCGAGGTCGAGCATCTCAGGCTTCCAGGGCGCGGCGGGCGCGGATCGACAGGACCCGGCGGCGGGTGATTTCGGTGCGGATGGCGGTCAGCCAGACGGCGAGGAAGAAGATCGCCCAGGCGGCCATGCTGACCAGCAGCGGCGCCAGTATTTCGGCGGTCATCGACGGTCCCTCGGCGCGCAGCAGCGAGGCGGGCTGGTGCAGGGTGTTCCACCAGTCGACCGAGAACTTCACGATCGGCAGGTTGATCAGGCCGACGAGGCCCAGCACGGCCGCGGCGCGGGCCGCCTTCGCCTCGTCGTCGATCGAGGCGCGCAGGGCCATGTATCCGATGTAGAACAGCAGCAGGACCAGTTCCGACATCAGTCGGGCGTCTCCCCAGACCCACCATGCGCCCCACATCGGCTTGCCCCAAAGGCTGCCCGTGATAAGAGCGAGCGCCGTGTAGGCAGCCCCGGGCAGGGCGGCGGCGCGGGCGGCTGCGTCGGCCAGTGGATGGCGGAATACGAGCGCGAAGAAGCTCGAGACGCCCAGCGCCAGATAGATGCCCAGGCCGACCGACGCCGCGGGGACATGGACGAACATGATCCGCACGGTGTCGCCCTGGCGGAAATCCTCGGGGGCGGTGAAGGCGAGCCAGACGCTGAGCACCAGCAGCACGGCGGCGAGCGCCCACGCCATCGGCGTCAGCGGGCGGGTGAAGCGCAGGAAGCGGTCGGGGTTGGCGAGGCCGAACATCGGGACGTCTCTTAGTGCCCCGGCGCGCTTTGCGCTACTTGGGCGCGGGGCCTGTGCCAGACGGTCGCGCCGGGACGGCAGGGGCCTGCGCCATGACCGATGATGTAGCCAGGGATTCGAACGGCAACGTGCTCGCCGACGGCGACAGCGTGACCCTGATCAAGGACCTCAAGGTCAAGGGCTCCGGCGGGGTGACGCTGAAGCGGGGTACGCCGGTCAGGAACATCCGCCTGACCGGAGATCCGGATGAGATCGAGGCCAATGTCGAGAAGGTCCGGGTCTCGTGCTCAGGACCGAGTTCGTGAAGAAGGCCTGAGCCCCATTACCAAGGCTTAACTGGTGGGGTTCGCAGACCTTCGGTAGGTGGCTCGCGAACATCTTTCGGGGACCCGATGAAGCTCCTTCTGCTCGCCGCGGCGGCCGCCGCCGCCGCCGTTCTGACCGCTGCGCCCTGTGTAGCGCAGGATCCCGCTCCGGCCGCGCCTGCACCGGGCTGGATGACAGCGCCTCGCGACTGGCGCGAGACGCTGCGGCAGGACGCAACGGCGCTCCACGCCCTGATCATCGAGAGTCATCCTGGTGTTCACGACACCTTGAACCCGGGTTTCCGCGCCAGCGCTGACGCGGGTCTGGCCGAAGCCCTGCGCCGGGCCGAAACGGCGACCGATGCAGGCGGCTGGTGGTGGGCGCTCCGCGCGTTCGTAGGCAGCTTCGACGACGGTCACGTCCAGCTGAGCCTGGTGGATCAGACCGTGGGCTTCCCGGCCCGTTGGCCGGGTTTTCTGACAGTCTATCGCGGCGCCGACCAGGTCGTGGCCGTCCGCGACGAAGCGGACGCCTCGCTCCCCCCGCCCGGCGCCAAACTGCTCGACTGCGACGGAGTATCCGCAGACCGGCTGGCCGCGCAGCGGATCGGCACCTTCCGCGGCCGCTGGTTCCTGGAGTCGCAAAGGGCGTTGCTGGGCGACTGGCTGTTTCTGAACGCGTCCAATCCCTGGATTTCCGAGATGAAAACCTGCCGCTTCGAGAGCGAAGGCAGGATCATCGAGCACGCCCTGAACTGGCGAGCCATCGAGGCCGCCGACCTGTCGGCGCGCCGAACGAAGCTGGCGCAGGGCCGCGCCGCGGGCTTCGGCTTGCGCACGCTCGACGACGGCGGCGTCTGGGTGTCGATGCCGTCCTTCAACGGCGCCCCGGGCAGCGACGCGCACAAGGCCCTGACGCCGATGCTGGCGGACCTCACGGCGCGCCAAGCCGAGCTGCGCACCGCGCCCCTCGTGGTGCTGGATCTGCGCGGCAATGGCGGCGGCTCGACTCACTGGGGCCAGGAGATTGCGGCTGTCCTCTGGGGCGAGGACTGGGTCCGCGCCCATCCGACGCCGCCCGTCGAAGCCATTGAGTGGCGGGCGTCCGAAGACAATCTGGCGGCCGTCCAGTCCTATCTGGACGAGTGGACGGCCGCCGGCGAGAGCGAGGAGCGCATCGCCTGGGCGCGGGAGATCGTCGAGGGCATGACCGCCGCCCGCGCGGCGGGCGAGCTCTACTGGCGCGACCGCCCGGGGCCGCGGCCGGAGCCGGACGTCGAGGAGGCGCCGCAGCAACTGGTGCACGGTCCGGTCTATGTGCTGACCGACCCCGTCTGTTCCTCCGCCTGTCTGGACGCGGTGGATCTGTGGAAGTCGTTGGGCGCGATACAGATTGGCCGGGAGACGTCAGCCGACACCGTCTATATGGATGTGCGCGGCGTCGAGCTGCCCAGCGGACTGGCGCGGGTGGTGATCCCGATGAAGGTCTGGCGTGGTCGCCAGCGCGGCAACAATGAGCCGCAACGCCCTGTCCACCTGTTCGAGGGCGACATGACAGACGGCGCGGCTCTTGAGGCCTGGGTGCGCGGGCTGGACTAGCCGGCCGTCAGCCCTGGGCGTTGCGAATCGCGGCCGCGCCCGCGAACGGCGCGACCAAGGCGGCGAACAGCACCCAGGCCGAAAGAAGAGCCAGGGCCGGGAGGGGCGACAGGCCGCCGGCCGCCCGCTCCAACGCGCCGGCGCCGAACACAACCGGCGGGATGAACAGCGGCAGGACGACGACGGCGATCAGCAGGCCGCCGCGCTTCGAGCCGAGCGCCAGGGCGGCCCCGAGCGCGCCGGTCAGGGCGAAGCCGAGGGCGCCGATCAGGGCGGAGAAGGCGATCAGCGGCGCCTGTCCGGGCGGCAGGCCGAGCGTGATGGCCGCGATCGGGGCGATGACCGCGAGGGGGACGCCGACGGCCAGCCACTGGGCCTTGGCCTTGGCGATCACGACGAGTTCGAGCGGGACAGGCCCGAGGGCGATCAGGTCGAGGGCGCCGTCCTCAAGGTCGCGCTCGAACAGCCGCTCCAGCGACAGGGTCGAGGCCAGGGCCAGGGCCAGCCAGGCGACGCCGCCGGCGACGGGCCTGAGGCCCGCCGGATCGCCGCCGGCGGCCAGCGGCACGAGTACGGTCAGGCACAGGAAGAAGCCGCAGGCCAGCAGCGGGCCGCCGCCGCCGGACCAGGCCAGGGCCAGTTCGCGCCGCCACAGGATCAGCAGGGCCTTCACCGGCCGCCCCCGATGTCGACGGCGCGCGAGGCGACCGGCAGCGGATCGTGCACGGCGGCGAGGATGGCGCCGCCCTTGTCGATGTGGGCCTGCATCAGCAGGCCGAGGACCGCGCGCCAGCGGGCGTCGAGCGGGGCGAAGGGCTCGTCGAGCAACCAGATCGGCCGCGGCGTGGCGATCAGTCGGGCGAAGGCGAGGCGGCGGCGCTGGCCGGCGGACAGCTGGCGCACCTCGAGGTCGAGCAGCGGCTCGAGCGCCAGCACGTCGACGGCGGCGGCGATCCCTTCCGGGTCGGCGCCGAGCCAGCGCGACTGGAAGGCCAGTTCGTCACGCGCGCGCCGGCCGCCCTTGAGGCCGTCGAGGTGGCCGAGCCAGTGGAGGTGGCGGCGCCGCGCCTCGGTCGGCTCGACGGCGGCGAAGGCGATGCTTCCGGCGTCCGGGCGGATGAAGCCGGCCAGCGCCCGGAGCAACGAGGTCTTGCCGGCGCCATTGGCCCCAGTCAGGGCCACGGCCTCTCCCGAGGCGAGCGACAGCGACAGGTCGCGGAACAGCAACCGCTCGCCGCGCGACAGGGTCAGGCCGGCGACGGTCAGCATGGCCGCGGGACCCAGTTGCGAGCGTCTCTCAATGCCCCTGCGACCGTCGTGGATACATGGACGCCCGTTGCAACCATCGCTATATCCGGCCTCGCCGCAGCAGGCGTTCGCCGCGCGCGGCGGGGACCTGTGCGCCCCGTCGTCAGTCGCGCGATCGTGCAACCGGATTGTCGGGCGGCGTGAACCAGAGGAAGCCTCTCCATGCCGTCAGTCGACAGCCTTTCCACCCGGCGCGATCTTTCCGTCGGGCGCAAGAAATACGCCTATTACAGCCTTCCGGCCGCCGAGGAAGCGGGCCTGACCGGGATTTCCCGCCTGCCGCGCTCGATGAAGGTGCTGCTGGAGAACCTGCTGCGCAACGAGGACGGGGTCTCGGTGACCGAGGCCGACCTGCGCGCCATCGCCGCCTGGATCGACAACAAGGGCGCGGTGGAGCACGAGATCGCCTTCCGGCCGGCCCGGGTGCTGATGCAGGACTTCACCGGCGTGCCGGCGGTGGTCGACCTGGCCGCCATGCGCGACGCCATGTCGGCGCTGGGCGCCGATCCGTCGAAGATCAATCCGTTGAACCCGGTCGATCTGGTCATCGACCACTCGGTGATGGTCGACCATTTCGGCGACCCGTCGGCGTTCGAACGCAACGTCGAGCGCGAGTACGAGCGCAATATCGAGCGCTACAACTTCCTGCGCTGGGGCTCGTCGGCCTTCAATAATTTCCGCGTCGTGCCGCCGGGCACCGGCATCTGCCACCAAGTCAACCTCGAGAACCTGGCCCAGACCGTGTGGACCGCGGCCGAGGGCAAGACGACCCTGGCCTATCCGGACACCGTGGTCGGCACCGACAGCCACACGACGATGATCAACGGCCTGGCGGTGCTGGGCTGGGGCGTCGGCGGCATCGAGGCCGAGGCGGCCATGCTGGGCCAGCCGATCCCGATGCTGATCCCCGAAGTGGTGGGCTTCCGCCTGAACGGCGCCCTGCCGGAAGGCGCGACCGCCACCGATCTGGTGCTGACCGTCACCCAGATGCTGCGCAAGAAGGGCGTGGTCGGCAAGTTCGTCGAGTTCTTCGGCCCCGGCGTGACAAGCCTGACCATCGAGGATCAGGCCACCATCGCCAACATGGCCCCGGAATACGGCGCCACCTGCGGCTTCTTCCCTGTGTCGGCGGCGACGCTGGCCTATCTGACCGCCACCGGCCGCGACAAGGCGCGGGTGGCGCTGGTCGAGGCCTATGCCAAGGCGCAGGGGCTGTGGATCGACGAGACCTCGGAAGATCCGGTGTTCTCGGACGTGCTGGAGCTGGATATGGGCACGGTGGTGCCGTCGCTGGCCGGGCCGAAGCGGCCGCAGGACAAGGTCGAGCTGACCGTCGCGGCGCCGTCGTTCGAAACCGCCCTGGCCGAGGTGTTCAGCCGCCCGACGGATGCGCCGCGGGTCAAGGTCGAAGGCGAGACGTTCGACCTCGGCGACGGCGACGTGGTCATTGCCGCGATCACCTCCTGCACCAACACCTCCAACCCGTCGGTGCTGATCGCCGCCGGTCTGGTGGCGCGCAAGGCCCACAAGCTGGGCATGAAGGTCAAGCCGTGGGTCAAGACCTCGCTGGCTCCGGGCTCGCAGGTGGTCACCGACTATCTGACCGCGGCCGGTCTGCAGGATGATCTTGACGCCCTGGGCTTTAACCTGGTCGGCTACGGCTGCACCACCTGCATCGGCAACTCGGGTCCGCTGGCCGAGACCATCTCGAAGGCGATCAACGACAACGGCCTGGTCGCGACCAGCGTGCTGTCGGGGAACCGCAATTTCGAGGGCCGGGTGAATCCCGACGTGCAGGCCAACTACCTGGCCTCGCCGCCGCTGGTCGTGGCCTATGCACTCGCCGGCTCGATGCGGATGGACATTTCGAAGGACCCGATCGGCAAGGACAAGAAGGGCAAGGACGTCTTCCTGAAGGACATCTGGCCGACCTCGAAGGAGATCGCCGACATCCAGAAGAAGTCGGTCACCCCGGCCATGTTCGCCAAGCGCTACGCCGACGTGTTCAAGGGCGACAAGCACTGGCAGGGCATCAAGGTCGAGGGCGGCCAGACCTACGCCTGGGACGACGCCTCGACCTATGTGCAGAACCCGCCCTATTTCGACGGCATGTCGATGGAGCCGGCGCCGGTCGCCGACATAGTCGAGGCCCGCGTGCTGGCCATCTTCGGCGACTCGATCACCACCGACCACATCAGCCCGGCCGGTTCGATCAAGAAGACCTCGCCGGCCGGCCATTACCTGACCGAACACGGCGTCGACACGCTTGACTTCAACTCCTACGGCGCGCGCCGCGGGAACCACGAAGTGATGATGCGCGGCACCTTCGCCAACATCCGCATCCGCAACAAGATCACGCCGGACATCGAGGGCGGGGTCACCAAACACTTCCCGTCGCAGGACGTGATGTCGATCTACGACGCGGCCATGCGCTACCAGTCCGAGGGCCGACCGCTGGTCGTGTTCGCGGGCAAGGAATACGGCACCGGCTCGTCGCGCGACTGGGCGGCCAAGGGCACCCGCCTGCTGGGCGTGCGCGCGGTCATCGCCGAGAGCTACGAGCGCATCCACCGCTCCAACCTGGTCGGGATGGGCGTGGTGCCTCTCCAGTTCAAGGCGGAGGGCTGGACCCGTCTGGGCCTGACCGGCGAGGAGATCGTCACCATCCGCGGCCTGTCGGACGCCAACATCGGCAAGCTGCGTCCGCGTCAGGACCTGTGGGTCGAGCTGTTCCGCCCGTCGGACGGCAAGATGGCCCGCTTCCCGGTCCGCTGCCGCATCGATAACGCCACCGAGATGGACTACTTCAAGGCTGGCGGGGTCATGCCCTATGTGCTGCGCAATCTGGCCCGCGGGCCGGAAGCGGTCGCGGCGGAATAGGACGGAGAAAGGCCGGGGCTTCCCCGGCCTTTTTCGTTGTGGTCAGGGCGCCGTCACCCGCGCGCAGAGGTTTTCGCCGAAGACCTCTGCCGCCGCGGTCCGGCGCGTCGTCAGATCGCCGCCGGTCGCCGGAAGGTCGGCGCGGATCTGGTAGCGAGCGATGACCCGGCCGCCAGCGTCGTGCAGATCGACCGAACCAGGCAGGCGCACCCGCCCGTCGTCGGCGATCAGGTCGCCCTCCCGGTCGAGGGCGTGGATGAAGACGACGGCCCGCACCGGGTTGCGGCCGCCGAAGCAGCTCGCGCCGTCGCGGAAGGCCGGGATGAAGGCGTCGGAAAAGGCGTCGGGCGGGTTGTAGAAGGCGCTGCGCACCTCAACGCCGTCGATGAAGATGTCGTCGGCGAGCGCCGGGTTGAGGATGATCTCCCGTGCGGGGTCCATGTCCCAGAAGTCGGCGGCGCAGCCGGACAGACCGCCGGCCGCAAGAATCGCCGTCAGGGCGATGATGGGCGCGGCCTTCATCTCAGCCCCGCGTGGCGTTGTGCGGACCGGGGTCGCGCGGGTTGCGGCCGAAGGCCTGTTCGCAGACCGAGCGGCCGAACTCTTCGGAGACCATCATCTGGCGGTCGCCGATGAGGCCGGCGAGACGGCCTCCGGCGGTTGTGGCGACGGAGATCGGGAAGCGGCCGACGACCAGATTGCCCCGGCTCGGGTCGACGAACTCGACCGTGCCCTCGAGCGTATGCATGCCGTCGCCGTTCAGCAGCACCCCGGCGCGGTCGGCGCGTTCCAGCCGCTCGACGTGGACGCGGACATCGATCGGCGCCGTGCCGTACATGCAGCGGCTGAGCTCTTCGCGGACCTCTTCGGAGAAGGTGTCGGAGAAATCCTCCTCCGCATCCAGCCAGCCGCTGGACATGGTGATGGAGCCGACCTGCGCCGTCTCCTGCAGGCCCGGCGGCAGGTCCATGGGCGGACCACCCTCGATGACCGGCGCGCAGGCGGCGGTGGCGATCAGGGCGGCGACGGCCGCGGCGGTGAAAACGGACTTCACGGTGAACCCTCCAGCTCCTGTGACGCTTAGGCCAGCGTCGCCGTGAACGGCGGATGAACCGCGTTTCGCCGAAGATTAAATCCGCGTAATCAGCGCCCGAACACCTCGACCCCGATCTCGCCGGAGGGAGTCAGCCAGGCCCGTTTCATGCCCTGGCTGTTGAAGGGGTGGGCGATGTTTCCGTCGCGGTCCAGCGCGATCAGGCCGCCGTCGCCGCCCATCCCTCCGACATCGTCGATCACCGCCTGCGCCGCTTCGGCCAACGACTGGCCGGCGCCGACGCGCCACGCCGTCTGAACCGCCGCGACGGCGCGGATGAAATACTCGCCGGTGCCGGTGGACGAGACCGCGACCCTTTCGTCGGCCCAGGTCCCGGCGCCCGGTATCGGCGTATCGCCCACTCGCCCAGGTAGTTTGCCAAAGACGCCGGCGGTCGAGGTGGCGGCGGCGAGCCGGCCGGCGCTGTCGAGGGCGCAGCAGCCGACGGTGCCGTGCGAGAGCTTTCCTTTCGGCGGATGGTTGTCGTCGGTCTGGCCCGCGTGAGTGAACCAGGCCGGCTCGTCGCCGATCGCCTCCATGCCCTGCTCGGCCGCAAACAGCGCCGCGCCCTCGCCCGCCAGCAGGACGTGCGGCGTGTGCTGCATCACCGCGCGGGCGACCCGGACAGGATTGCGGAAGCCCTGCAGGGCGGCGACGGCGCCGGCCTCGCGGGTGGTCCCGTCCATCAGGCTGGCGTCCAGCTCATAGGCGCCGGCGAGGTTGGGGCTCGCCCCCCGCCCGGCGACATAGAGGCCGGAGTCCTCGAGCATCACCGTGGCCTCGACCACCACGTCCAGCGCCGGGGCTCCAGCGTCTAGCCGAGCCTTCATCGCCTCCACGACCTCGCGCATATGCGCGGCCTCGCGGCTGTAGTCCGTGCCGCGACGGGCGCCCGCGCCGCCGTGAAGGATAAGGGCCGTCATGCCAGGTTGGTCTCCGGATCGCCCTTTCAAAGGCGCGTGGGGCTGATTAGCGTCACAGACGAACGCGCGCCACGGGGGCGGCGGTCCCGACGGAAAGAAGTTTTCATGCGCGCAGTCCTGTCCAAGGCTCCCGGCGGCCCCGAAACCCTTGTCGTCGAGGAGGTCATGGATCCGCGCCCGATGAAGGGCGAGGTGGTGATCGACGTGCGGGCGGTGGGGGTCAACTTCCCCGACACCCTGATCATCGAGGACCGGTACCAGTTCAAGCCGCAACGACCCTTCTCGCCGGGCGGGGAGGTGGCGGGGGTCGTCGAGGCGATCGGCGAGGGCGTCACCGGCCTGCGCAAGGGCGACCGGGTCATCGCCGTGCCCGGATGGGGCGGCATGGTCGAGCGGCTGGCGGTCCCGGCCGCCTCAGTGATGAAGATCCCCGACGGCATGGATTTCGAGACCGCCTCGGCCCTGACCATGACCTACGGCACCTCCTACTACGCCCTGAAGGACCGGGCCCAGCTGAAGGCGGGCGAGGCGCTGCTGGTGCTGGGCGCGGCCGGCGGCGTCGGCGTGGCGGCCGTCGAACTGGGCAAGGCCATGGGCGCGCATGTCATCGCCGCCGCCTCGACCAACGACAAGGTCCAGTTCGCGCTCGAGGCCGGGGCCGACAACGGCCTGATCTATCCGTCCGGCAAGATGGACAGGGCGGCGCAGAAGGAGCTGTCGGGCGAACTGAAACTGGCCTCGGGGCGCGACGGGCCGGACGTCGTCTACGACGCGGTCGGCGGCGACTATTGCGAGCCGGCGCTACGGGCCATGGACTGGAACGGCCGCTATCTGGTGGTCGGTTTCCCGGCGGGAATTCCGTCGCTGCCGCTGAACCTCACCCTGCTGAAGTCGGTGTCGGTCATCGGGGTGTTCTGGGGTGCGGCGGTGATGCGCGATCCCGCCGCCCACGCCGCCAACATGGCTGACCTGTTCCGCTTGTGGAGCGAAGGCAAGATCAGGCCGCGGGTCAGTCGCACCTTCCCGCTGGAGCGCGCCCACGAGGCCATCAAGGCGCTGGGCGACCGTTCGGTGATGGGCAAGGTGGTGATCAAGGTAGAGGGCTGACCGCGACCGGGGCCGCCGCTACCGGCTGCGAAACAACAATGGTATATTTCCCTGCCGGACCCGCCGTCCGGCCCGGAGAATCGATATGCGATCGTTGGCTGTCCTCTACGGCGCCGCCGTCTATGCGGTGTTCTTCGTCACCTTCCTCTACGCCATAGGCTTCGTCGGCAATTTCGGCGTGCCGAAGGGGATCGACACCGGCGTCGCCGGGCCGGCGTTCACCGCGGTCGCGATCAACACGCTGCTGCTTGCCGTCTTCGCCGTGCAGCACAGCCTGATGGCGAGGCCGGCTTTCAAGGCCTGGTGGACCCGGTTCGTCCCGGCCCCGGTCGAGCGTTCCACCTATGTGCTGGCGTCGAGCCTCGCCCTCATCCTGCTGTTCTGGCAGTGGCGGCCGATGCCGGACGTGGTGTGGAGCATCCCCGACGGCCCGGGGAGGCTCGCGGTCTGGGCGCTGTTCTGGCTGGGGTGGGCGACGGTCCTGCTGTCGACCTTCCTGATCAACCATTTCGACCTGTTCGGCCTCCGTCAGGTCTGGGCCTACCGACGGCGAGCGGAAATCCCGCCGTCGGACTTCCACACCCCGCTGTTCTACCGGGTCGTCAGGCACCCGATCTATCTGGGCTTCATCATCGCCTTCTGGGCCGCGCCGACGATGGGTCAGGGACGGCTGTTCTTCGCCGTCGCCACCACCGCCTATGTGCTGATCGCGATCCAGCTGGAGGAGCATGACCTGATCGCCGTCTTCGGGGACCGGTATCGCGACTACCGCTCACGCGTCGGGATGCTGCTGCCGATCCCGCCGATCAGACCCCGGCCGCTCATCCCGCAGCCGCCGGCGGCGGACTGAGCAGCCGGACCTCAGGTCTTCCAGCTGTCCAGCATCCTTCTCGCCAGTTCACGGTGCCGGTCCCGGATGTTGGCGCCGAGGGTGGCGATCACGGCCGCCACCACGGCGGCGTCGTCGGTGAAGCCGATCCCCGCGAGGAGATCCGGAACGGCGTCGAACGGCAGGACGAAATAGGCCAGGGCGCCGAGCATGATGCCCTTGGCTGCTCTCGGAGTCTGCGGATCACGCGCGGCGAACCAGACGCTGATCAGCTGGTCGGCGAAAGGGATGCGGGCCGCGGTGCGCCGGACCTTGGGCCAGAATCCCCTGTTCACCCGCATCTCGTTGACCCGTTGAACCGAGGGCACGAGGGCGCGCGACGGGTCGATCGCCTCGTCGGGCTGGATCGGTTTGGCTTTGGCGGTCATGGCGGCTAAATCCCCCGCGACGTTCTCAGGTTCACGACAAACATAAGGGCTCAGGCCATGAAACTCGACGGTTCGATCGCGGCGGTGGTGACGGGCGGGGCCTCGGGTCTGGGTGAGGGCACGGCGCGGGCCATCGCGGCGACCGGCGCGAAGGTGGCCCTGTTCGACCTCAACGAGGAACGCGGCGAGGTCATCGCGGAGCAGATCGGCGGGGTGTTCTGCAAGGTCGACGTGACCGACGACGCCAGCGTGGCGGCGGCCTTCGAAAAAGCGCGGATGGCGCACGGGCAGGAGCGGCTGACGGTCAACTGCGCCGGCATCGCCACCGGCATGAAGACGGTGGCTCGCAAGAAGGACACCGGCGAGATCCGCGCCCACGACATGGCCCAGTTCGAGCGCACCGTGCGGGTCAACCTGTTCGGCACCTTCCGCGTGCTGTCGCAGTCGGCGGCCGGGATGGTCACGCTGGAGCCGATGGCCGACGGCGAGCGCGGCCTGATCGTCAACACCGCCTCGGTGGCGGCGCAGGACGGCCAGATCGGTCAGGCGGCCTATTCGGCCTCCAAGGGCGGCGTCTACGCCATGACCCTGCCGATTGCGCGGGACCTCGCCCAGGAAGGGGTCCGCTGCAACACCATCCTGCCCGGCATCATGTGGACGCCGATGATGGCCGGCATGGACCAGAAGATCCAGGACGCGCTGGCCGCCGCCATCCCGTTCCCGAGCCGCCTCGGCACGCCGGCGGACTACGCCTCCCTGGTCCTGCACCTGGCCGAGAACGTCTACATCAACGGCGAATGCATCCGCCTTGATGGAGCCATCCGGCTGGCGCCCCGGTAATTCGCAAAAGGGGCTTGCGGGGCGACGGGGCCCTCCGCTATACGCCCCGCTCTCGACTGAGAACGCGGGCGTAGCTCAGGGGTAGAGCATCACCTTGCCAAGGTGAGGGTCGGGCGTTCGAATCGCCTCGCCCGCTCCAGTCGAAACGAAGAAGGCTCGGCTCCGGCCGGGCCTTTCTTGTTTTGGAGCCATGGGCCTCCGCCAGATTGCCAGGGTGAGGGTCGGTCGTTCGAATCGCCTCGCCCCCTCCAGTCGGAACCGCAAAGGGCCCGGTGTTCGCACCGGACTTCTTTGTCGTCCGGGCCGGTTCCGCACACCATGGCCTGATGGTCGGGTGTTGAGGGCCGCGACGGACCCGGTTACCAACGGCCATGGCCCTGCCCCCCGCGACCCGAGCCCTTCTGCAAGCCGCCCTGGCGGACTATCGCGCCGGCGACTGGGTCAGCGCCCGCCCGCGGCTGGAGGAGGCGGTGGCGGGAGCGGCGGAGTCGGACGCCGACGCCTGGGCCCTGCTGGCGATGGTCTGCCACCGGCTGGGCGACGCCGAGGCGACGGACTTGGCCGCCGACCGGGCGTTGGTGCTCAATCCCCGCAGCCTGCGCGGCGCGCTGGCCAAGGCCGACGTTCTGGCGTCGCGGCGCGCCGATCGGGAAGCGAATTTCTACTACAGCGCCTTCATCCGGCTGGCGGGCGCGATGGCCTCGCTTCCCCCCGATCTGGCCGAGGGGCTCGCCCGGGCGCGGGCCGCCCAGGACCGCATCGCATCGGGGATACAGGGATTGATCGACGCCCAGCTCCAGGCGGCCGGCTATGCGGCGGGGTCGTCGGACCGGCGCTTCACCCATGCGCTGGACATACTGGCGGGCCGCAAGCAACCGTATCTGCAGCAGCCGAAGGCGCTCTACTATCCGGAGCTGCCCAACATCCAGTTCTACCCGCGCGAGCAGTTTCCGTGGATGGACGCGGTCGAGGCGGCCACCGACGCCATGACGGCGGAGCTGAACGCCATCCTCGAGGACGAGGCGGCCTTCGCGCCCTATCTGACGACCCAGCCCGGCCTGCCCAGCCGACCCGACTATCCGCTGATCGACAGCATGGACTGGAGCAGTTGCTTCCTGTGGAAGGACGGGGCCGAGACGGCCAACGCGGTGCGATGCCCGCAGACCATGGCGGCGCTGGAGCACGCGCCGCTGTGCCGGGTCAAGGGACGGTCGCCGCAGATCATGTTCTCGCAGCTCAAGGCCGGGGCCCACATCGAGCCGCACACCGGCTTCGTCAACACGCGTCTGGTCTGCCATCTGCCGCTGATCGTCCCGCCGGACTGCCACTTCCGGGTCGGCAACGAGACGCGGTCGTGGGAGCGCGGCAAATGCTGGGCCTTCGACGACACGATCGAGCACGAGGCGAGGAACGCCAGCGCCCGCACCCGTGTAGTGCTCATCTTCGACATCTGGCGGCCCGAACTGACCGAGGAGGAGCGGGTGCTGGTCTCCACCCTGCTGGAAGCCATCGACGCCTACTCGCCCCAGGCCGCGGTCTGGGACTGAACCGGGCGGTTGCTACGGCGCGCCAAATCGATCACCGTTCTGCGGGTTCGGAGGGCGCGGGCATGGCTGACAAAACGGAGCCGGGCGGACGGTTTCGCCCCGCGGAGACTCAGAGGCTGGACGCGTTCGTGGATGCGGCCTTCGCCTTCGCCGTGTCGCTGCTGATCATCGCCGGCGGAGAGCCGCTGCGATCCTTCGACGACCTCGTCCAGGCGTTGCTGCGAATACCCTCGTTTCTGGCCGGGTTCGCGCTGATCATCCTGTTCTGGCTGGCGCACCGGACGTGGTCGTCGCTGGGCCCGAGGCGGGACGGGATGGCGACGCTGCTGAGCGTGGCGGTGGTGTTCTCCGTGCTGGTGTTCGTCTTCCCGCTCAGGCTGCTGACCGAGACGGCGCTCCATTTCATGTCGGGCGGCTGGCTGCCCGGCGGCGACCTGCTCGAAAGCTTCAATCAGCTGGGCTGGATGTATGCGATCTACGGCTTCGGCTTCTCGATCCTGTCGGTGCTGTATGTCCTGCTGTTCCGGCACGCCCGCGCCGGGCTGGAGCGGGACGATCCGCGCTGGACGGCGGCGAACGACTGGGGCCGGACCTGGGCGCTCGCGGCGGTCACGGGCGTGGTGTCCGGTGCGGTTGCGCTGAGCCCGGTGCTGCCTTCCGCCCCGTGGCTGCCCGGTTTCACCTACTGGCTCATGCCCGTCGGAATCTGGGTGTTCGCCATCATGGATCGGCGGCGGGCGCGTCGTCAGGCCGGTTGATCGAACCCGTTAACCGAACGCTGGACGACCGGAAGCGGCCGGTCTAGTCGCCTTGAGGGGGAAACCGGGCTGGTCCGGTTCGCCGTTTGCAAGGTATCGCCCGAACGGCGCCGAGGGGCGCCAGAACGGGACAGTCGGGACGCATGTTTCTGGAAGGCCAGATCAACTGGGTGTGGGTTCTGGGCGGTCTGGCGGCCGTCGGCTGGGTCGTCGGCCTGATCGGCCTGTGGCTGGCCGCCGCCAACCGGTCGCGCCATGTCGATACGTCGGGCCAGCTCGACCTGGTGCAGCGCGTCGCCGAGGACTCCCAGAAACGGCTGTTCGAGACCCTCAACGCCATTCCGGTGGCGCTGGTCGAGACCGACCGGCAGGGCAAGTTCGTCTTCGCCAACCGGGCGGCGCACCAGCTGCTGGGCCGGCGCGACGCCGAGCTGATCGGCCTGCGTTTCCACTCGGCCACCTGGGGCATCACCTTCCCCGACGGGCGGCCGATTCCGCCGGACCTGCTGCCGAGCGCCCGCGCGTTGCGGGGCCAGACGGTGAAGGGCTTCCAGCATCTGATCGCCAACCCGGCCGCGCGCCGCAAGATGCTGGTTTCGGTCACGGCCATGCCGATCGAGAACGAACTGGGCCAGATCACCGGCTCGACCGCCGCCATCGTCGAAACCGAGGGCCTGACCACGCCCGAAGTCATCACCCCGGAAATGCCGGCCGCCGACGAGGGGCTGACCCGCCGGGTGTTCGACGCCGCCGCCAGCGCCCTGGTCGTGATCGGTCCGGACGGGCGGGTGCGCGAGGCGAACCGCACGGCGATGCTGGTGTTGGGCCGCGACAGCGCCGAGGGCGATTTCGCCGATCTGTTCCTGGACGAGGACGAGCGGGTCGAGGGCCGGCAGTCGCTGCGCGCCGGCCTCGCCGCCCCGGCCGGAGAGGCCGAGCCGATCGTTTCGCGCCGCGGCGCCGCCGGAGGCATCCGCTGGTCGATGCTGCCGTTGACCAACGCCGAAGGGCAGGTCGACGCCCTGCTGCTGGCCGGCGAACGCGCCGATCCCGCGCCGGCCGTTGTCGAGGTCGCCGAGCCGACGGCGCCCTCGGCCGCGGTCGACGCGGTGACGGATGAGACCCTTCGGGACGAGGCCGCCGCCGCTCGCGCCGCCGCCGCCGAAGCCCTGGCCGCCGCCGCCGCCGCGCGCGCCGAGGCCGAGGAGGCCCGCGCCGCCGCCGAACGCGTCCGTGCGGAGGCCGAGGCCGAGCTCCAGGGCGGTCGGCGGATGGAGAGCGTCGGCCGGCTGACCGGCGGACTGGCCCACGATTTCAACGCCGTGCTGGGCGTCATGACCGGCGCGCTGGACATGATGCTGCGCCAGGCCGACGACCCGGCCCGGGTGCGCCGCATCGGCCAGGCCGCTCTGGCGGCGGGCCAGAAGGGCGAGCTGCTGACGCGGCGGCTGACGGCCTTCTCGCAGGGCGACGATGAGCCGGTGCTGCGGGTCATGGACGCCGGCGTCCTGCTGCGCGGCATGGAAAGCCGCCTGCGTGAGCTGGCGGGCGCGGGCGTCGACCTGATGATCGAGGGGCCGGCCGAGGCTGCTCCGGCGCGCGTCGATCCGGTGGCTTTCGAGGGGGCGGTCAAGGCCCTGACCCGCAACGCGGTCGAGGCGGTCGACGGGCAGGGGTCGGTGGCGGTTCGCCTCGAGACCCTGATGGAGGGAGGTCTGCGGCTCAGCGTCCGCGACAGCGGGCCGGGCATGGACCGCGACCTGGCGGCGCGGGCGGTGGAGCCCTTCTTCACCACCCGCGAGGGCGCGGCGGGCCTGGGCCTGTCGCAGGCCTACGCCTTTGCGCGGCAGTCGGGCGGCGTGCTGTCGATCGACAGCGGGCCCGGCCAGGGCGCCGAGGTTTCGATCACCCTGCCGGCCGCGGCCGGCTGAGCCCTTCCCCGCAGGCGGCGCCCGCTGGCGCCGTCGGCTTGACGGTGTAGAATGGTTAACGGGCCGTGGGAGGGTCGATCATGAAGCTGTTGCGTTTCGTCGTGGTGCTGGCGGTTCTGGCCTATGCCGGATGGCTGGCCTGGCCGTTCCTGTCTCCCTTCATCGAAGGAGCCGCTCCCGAGGCGGCCACGATGCAGGCCGGCGCGGAGGCGCAGGGCGGCGGCGAGCTGTTCGGCTTCCTGCCGGGCTGGACGCTGTGGGCCGGAGCCATCGCCCTCTATGTGATCTCGGCCCTGATGCTGGGGGCCGGAAACTCGAAGGCCGCCGTCGCCTATTTCCTCGCCTTCATCGCCGACGCCGCTCTGCGGCTGGCGCTAGACCAGAACGGCGGAGAGGCCGCGCGCTCGGGCCCCGCGACCATGTCCGCGCCGGAGGCCGCGTCCAGCCTGCCGATGGATCCGCTCTGGCTGACGCTTGGCGTGCTGGTGGTGCTGGGCCTGCTGGTCGTGATCGCCGGCCGGCGCATCCGCCGCGCTCGGACTCCGGGGCAGTTCGCCTACTAAGTCGGGGCAGGGCGCCTATATCGGTTCCGACGGTTGACGCGCCCCGGCGCGCCGCTAGGTTCCGCGCGCTCCCCCGCGCCCACTGAACGAGAGACCCCATGGCCGAAGCCGCTTCCCCCAGCGCCGCGTATGACGTCGTCATCATCGGCGGCGGGCCGGGCGGCTACAACGCCGCCATCCGGGCCGGGCAGCTGGGGCTGAAGGCCGCCTGCGTCGAGATGCGCGACACCCTGGGCGGCACCTGCCTGAACGTCGGCTGCATGCCGTCGAAGGCCCTGCTGCACGCCTCGGAACTGTACGAGGCGGCGGTCAAGGAGTTCCCGGCGCTCGGGATCGAGGTTGGGACGCCGAAGCTGAACCTGGCGCAGATGATGGGCCAGAAGGCCGACAGCGTCGGGGCCCTGACCAAGGGCATCGAATTCCTGTTCAAGAAGAACAAGGTCGACTGGGTGAAGGGCCGCGGGCGGATCGCCGGCCCGGGCCAGGTCGAGGTCACCGCCGCCGACGGGTCGAAGGCGACGCTGGCCGCGAAGAACATCGTCATCGCCACCGGCTCCGAGCCGACGCCGCTGCCCGGCGTGGCCTTCGAGGACGGCAAGGTCGTGGATTCCACCGGCGCCCTGTCGCTGCCCGCCGTGCCGAAGCAGCTGATCGTGGTCGGGGCCGGCATCATCGGGCTGGAGCTCGGCTCCGTATGGCGCCGGCTGGGCGCGCAGGTGACGGTGGTGGAGTATCTGGACCGCATCACCCCCGGCATGGACAGCGACGTCGCCAAGGCCTTCCAGCGCGCCCTGACCAAACAGGGCATCAGCTTCAAGCTCGGGTCGAAGGTGACCCGCGCGAAGACCTCGAAAGACGGCGTCGAGCTGACCATCGAGCCGGCGGCGGGCGGCGCGGCCGAAACGCTGAAGGGCGACGTGGTTCTCGTCGCCATCGGCCGGCGTCCCTACACCGAAGGTCTGGGACTGGAGACGGTCGGCGTCACAGCCGACAAGCGCGGCTTCGTGGCCGGCGATCACTTCAAGGTGGCTGAGGGCGTGTGGGTCATCGGCGACGTCACGCATGGGCCGATGCTGGCCCACAAGGCGGAAGAAGACGCCGTGGCGGTGATCGAGCTGATCGCCGGCAAGGCCGGGCACGTCGACTACGACCTGGTGCCGAGCGTGGTCTACACCGCCCCGGAAGTGGCTTGGGTCGGCAAGACCGAGGAGCAGCTGAAGGAGGCGGGCGTCGCCTACAAGTCCGGCAAATTCCCGTTCAGCGCCAATAGCCGGGCCAAGATCAACCACGAAACCGAGGGCTTCGTGAAGGTGTTGGCCGACGCGACGACCGATCGCATCCTCGGCGTGCACATCCTCGGGCCGCAGGCCGGCGAGATGATCGGCGAGGCCTGCGTAGCCATGGCCTTTGGCGGCGCGTCCGAGGACATCGCTCGCATCTGCCACCCGCATCCGACCCGCTCGGAGGCCGTCAAACAGGCGGCCATGGGCGTCGACAACTGGACGATGCAGGCCTAGGCGGCGGGTCTCCGCAGGCCTCTGAAAGCCATGCGCGAGCGGCCGAAGTCGAGCGTCACCTCCCGGAAGCGGTAAAGCAGGTCGGCGCCGATCAGCAGGGCCGGACGCCCGACCAGCTCCAGCACCTCGAAGGCGTGCAGGTCGGCGAACAGCAGGGGCGTGGGCCCCAGCCGCTGGGTTCCGAGCCGCAGGTCGCGGACCTGACCGCTGGCGGCGGCGAGAGTCTGGCCGGTGACGCCATAGACGGTGACCCGCTCCAGCCCCGCCGGATCGCCTCCCACGGCGGCCAGCAGGGCCATGTTGCCGATGGAATACTGGGCGCCGGTGTCGACAAAGACGTCGATCTCCCGGTTTTCGGCGAAGCCGCGCAGGATCAGCGTACCGAAGCGGCCGTGCCGGGCCGGCCGCTCGTGGCCTGGCAGCCGCGTGGCCCGATAACCGGCCGAGCCGATCGCCACCACGTCCGGACCCGAAGGGGTCAGCTGAACGCGCCGGGCGGAGATGTTCAGGTCCAGCCGGAAGCGACCGAGCACGTCCAGCCCCATCAGCCCGTCGGCAGCGAGCAGCCGACGCGGGAAGACCGGCGCCTCGATGCCGTGGAGGCGCCGCCCGCCGAAACTGAGCCGGTTGATGTGGACGGTCGGGGCGAGCTGGGCCGCGGTCAGGCCGTGGACCAGCACCGGCGGTCGGGCGGGCAGGTTCCAGGATTGGGCCAGATCCTCGGCGATGACGGTGCGGCCGGCCCCGGTGTCGATCACGAACAGCGCACCCCGGCGGCCGTTGACGGTGACGCGAAGGGCCATGCGGGTCAGCAGGTTGGCGAGCAGCCGGGGTTCGGACGCTTCCGGTTCCTGCGCAAGCACATCGCCGGAGGGTGACGCCAGCAGACCGGCCATGCCCAGGGCCACGGTCCGACGGTTCAGGTTCGGAATCGCACGGTCCGCCAGAGCCGCCTCCCCGCGTTCTGCGGGACCAGTCTAGGCGCGGGGATGGGCCGATGCATAGGCGTCGAGCAGGCGGGCGGCGTCGACGGCGGTGTATTTCTGGGTCGTGGACAGGCTGGCGTGGCCGAGCAGCTCCTGAATCGAGCGCAGGTCAGCGCCGGCTCCGAGCAGGTGGGTGGCGAAGCTGTGGCGCAGGGCGTGCGGCGTGGCGCTGGCGGGCAGGCCGAGGCGGCCGCGCAAGCGCTGCACGGTGGCCTGCACATGGCGCGGGCTGAGCGGGCCGCCGCGGCGGGCGCGGAACAGGGCGTCGCCGGGCGCCAGAGGAAAGGGCTGCAGGGCGAGGTAGGCGTCGACGGCTTCCCGGACGGCGGGAAGCACGGGGGCCAGCCGGGTCTTGCCGCCCTTGCCGGTGATGCGCAGCGCCTCGGGAAGAGGCGCGTCGCCGCGCGTCAGGGACAGGCCCTCGGAGATGCGCAGGCCACAGCCGTAGAGCAGGGTCAGGACGGCGCGGTCGCGGGCGGCCTCCCACGGCTGGGTGTCGGGGTCGGCTTCGCTTTCGTGCATCAGGCCGCGGGCCTGATCCTCGCTGACCGGTCGGGGCAGGGACGCCTTGACGCGAGGGCCGCGGACGAGGGCCAGCTGGGGTGCGGGCACGCCGCAGCGCCGATCAAGGAAGGCGTGGAAGGTGCGGATTGCGGACAGGGTCTGGCTGATCGAGCGGGCGTTGAGCGGCCGGTCGGCCCCTCGAGCCCCCCCTTGGCGGCGCTCGGCGAGGTGGGCGCGCAGCTCCGCGGGGGTGACGCTTCCCAGCCCCGCCATGTCAGGGGTTTCGCCCCGGTGGCGCTGGAGGAAGGCGAGATACTGGCGGGCGATGTGGCCGTAGGCCTCGAGGGTGCGGGGCGACAGGCGGCGCTCGTGGGCCAGATGCTCCAGCCAGGCGGCCAGGGCCTCGTCGGCGGTCAGCTGAGGATGGGCCATCGTTCGGCCGTGCGCTCGACCACCCGGGCGATGAAGGCGACCAGTTCGCAGCCCATGGTCGGGGTGAAGCCGTCTTCCTCGGGGGAACCGAAGGCGCACAGGGCGGGGCGGGCGCCGGCGTCGTCGCCGGGAAAGACAGGCGACATGCGGATCAGGGCGACGGACTTCACCTCCTCCCCGGCCGCGCCGAACAGGTTGAGGCCGTCGAAATTCGGGCCCAGCCAGGTCAGGCCGTGCTCGCCGAGCAGCTTGTCGACGCCGCCGGCCTCCAGCGACCGCCAGCCAAACGGCACCGTTCCGGGCTTCTCCAGCGCGATGGCGGCCCCGGCGAGGCCGAACCGCCCTTGCGCCACCGCGTCGAGGCGGCGGGCGAGGTCGGAGGCGTTGCGCGCCTCCATCAGGTCCAGGGCGGCGACGTGGGTCTGGGTCTGGGCGGCGAAATTGGCGCGGGCCACGGCCTCGATGCGTTTGCGGGCGTCGGCCTCGCGTTCGGCGGCTTCCTCGAGCCGGGTCAGGGCGGCGCGGCCGAACTCGACGACGTTGCGGCCGTGCGGCTTGAGGCCGATCTCCTCGAGCAGGGAGCGGTCGTCGAGCAGGGTCTGCGGATTGGCCTGCAGCCAGGCGCGGATTTCCGGCCAGTGCGGCTCGGAAGGGTCCGAAGAGAGGTCAGGCAAAACGCTCACAGACCTCTCCTCGAGGCGAACTACAGAATGGACTGGCCGGTCTTGCCCCAGTCCGCCAGGAAGGCATCAAGCCCCTTGTCGGTTAACGGGTGTTTGACCAGGGCCTTGAAAACGTCGGCCGGGATGGTCGAGGCGTCGGCGCCGGCGATGGCCGCGGCCGAGACGTGGCCCGGGTTGCGCAGGCTGGCGGCGAGAATCTCGGTGGTGAAGTCGTGGGTGTCGAACAGCACCCGGATTTCCTCCAGCAGGCCGATGCCGTCGGCGCCGTGGTCTTCCAGCCGGCCGACGAAGGGCGAGACGAAGGTCGCGCCGGCCTTGGCGGCCAGCATGGCCTGGGCGGCGGAGAAGCACAGGGTGACGTTGGTCCTGACGCCCTTGTCGGCGAAGGCGCGGGTGGCGCGGAGCCCGTCCCAGGTCAGGGGCAGTTTGACGACCACGTTGGGGGCGATGGCGGCGAGCTTGTCGCCCTCGCGGACCATAGTCTCAAAATCGGTCGCCACGGCCTCGGCGGAGATCGGACCCTCGACGAGGGCGCAAATCTCGGCGATGACCTCAGCGATGTTGCGACCGGATTTGGCGATCAGCGAGGGATTGGTGGTGACGCCGTCCACCATTCCGGTGGGGACCATGTCCTTGATGACGGCGACGTCGGCGGTGTCGAGGAAGAGTTTCATGGCGGGGGTCTTTAGCGCCATGAGCGCCGGAGCGCGAGCCCAAAGCGCCCCCTCCACCATCCTTCGGATGGTCCCCCTCCCCCGGTGGGGGAGGATATGAAAGTCGCATCGGTCCTCATTCCGCTGCCGGTGCCGGAGGCCTTCGACTACGAGGTCCCGGAGGCGATGGCGCTCGCGCGTGGCGATCAGGTCGCCGTGCCGCTCGGGCCGCGGCTGATGCGCGGCGTGGTGGCCGAGGTGCGCGAGACGACGGGGTCGAACCGGCGGCTGAAGGCGGTGGAACAGGTGCTGGACGATCCGCGCCTGCCGGAGCGGACGGTGGACTTCGTGGAGTGGGCGGCGCGCTGGACGCTGAGCGCGCCGGGCGAGATGGCCTCGGCGGCGCTGAAGGGACTGCGGGCGCCGCGGCCGCGGCCGGAGCGGCGGGTGCGGCGCGTCGGGGACCGGGTTCCGGCCAAGCTGACGGCGGCGCGAACGGCGGTGCTGGAGGCGCTGGGCGAGCGGTCCATGCCGGGGCCCGATCTGGCGCGGGCGGCCGGGGTGTCGTCGGGCGTGGTCAAGGGCCTGCTGGATGAGGGGGTGCTGGAGGGGGTAGAGATCGAGGCGGTGGCGGCCTTCGATGCGCCCGATCCGGATCATGCGCCGGCGAGGCTGAACGCGGATCAGGCGGCGGCGGCGGCGGCGATCGCCGAGGCCACGGCCGGGGGCGGGTTCGCGCCCTTCCTGCTGGACGGGGTGACCGGATCGGGCAAAACCGAGGCCTATCTGGAGGCGGCGGCGCGGACGCTGAAGGCGGACCCGACGGCGCAGGTGCTGATCCTGCTGCCCGAGATCGCCCTCACTCAATCGTTGATCGAGCGGATCGCCGCGCGGTTCGGGGCGGCCCCGGCGGAGTGGCATTCGGGCGTCGCCCCGCCCCGGCGGCGGCAGGTCTGGGAGGCGGTGGTCGCGGGGCGCTGCAACATCGTGGTGGGAGCGCGGTCGGCCCTGTTCCTGCCCTACGCCAAGCTGCGGCTGGTGGTGGTCGACGAGGAACACGACGGCTCGTTCAAGCAGGAGGAGGGGCTGGTCTATCACGGCCGCGACCTCGCCGTGGCCCGGGCGCGGATCGAGGGGGCGACGGTGGTGCTGGCCTCGGCCACGCCGTCGCTGGAGACGCTGTGGAACGCCCATCAGGGCCGTTACGGCTGGTTGAAGCTGGAGGCGCGGCACGGGGCGGCGGTGCTGCCGGAGATCTCGCTGCTGGACCTGAGGCAGAGCCCGCCCGATCCGCAGACCTGGCTGTCTCAACCATTGAGAGAGGCGATCGGGGAGACATTGACGCGGGGCGACCAGACCCTGCTGTTCCTCAACCGTCGGGGCTATGCGCCGGTGGTGCTGTGCCGGGCCTGCGGGCACCGGCTGACGGCCCCCGACACCGACAGCTGGCTGGTCGAGCACCGCTACACCGGACGGCTGGTCTGCCACCTGACCGGCTTCACCATGCCGCGGCCGAAGCACTGTCCGTCGTGCGGGGCGGAGGATTCGCTGGTCTCGGTCGGGCCCGGCGTCGAGCGCGTCGAGGAGGAGGTGCGCCAGCTGTTCCCGCAGGCGCGGACGGCGGTGTTCAGCTCGGACACCGTGCCCGACGGCAAGTCGGCGCGGGCGCTGATCCAGCGGATGGCGGACGGCGAGATCGACATCCTGGTGGCCACCCAGGCGGCGGCGAAGGGGCACAATTTCCCGCACCTGACGCTGGTCGGGGTGGTCGACGCCGACCTCGGCCTGAGGGGCGGCGATCTCAGGGCCGCCGAGCGGACGTTTCAACTGTTGACGCAGGCGACCGGACGGGCGGGGCGGGCCGAGAAGCCGGGTCGGGCCATACTGCAGACCTGGACGCCGGAGCATCCGGTGCTGCAGGCGCTGGCGGCGGGCGACCGCGACGCCTTCGTCGCGGCGGAGATGGCCGAGCGCGAGGCGGCGTCCCTGCCGCCGCACGGCCGGCTGGCGGCGATCATCCTGTCGGGCGAGAACGCGGCGGCGGTGGAGAAGGTGGCCCGGGAGCTGGCCGGGTCGATCCCCAACGCCGAACGGCTGGAGGTCTATGGGCCCGCCGACGCGCCGCTGGCGCTGGTGCGGGGGCGGCGGCGCAAGCGGCTGCTGGTCCGCGCCGACCGGGACGTGGACCTGCAGGGGTTCCTCCGGGCCTGGCTGGCGCGGGTGAAGGTCCCGGCGAGCGTGCGGCTGAACGTGGACGTGGACCCGTACAGCTTTCTGTAGGGCGGGTTTCACCCGGGTGAAACCCCGAAAAATTTGGTGTGGCAGAGTCGGCAGAGTCGGCGCCGGGTCAGCCTAAATTTGCAGTGGCAGAATCGGCAGAGTCTACATCGGCGCGCCTCGGGCGGTGCGGCGGGGATGCGATTGTCAAAGACCGGCGAGTCGGCGAACGACGCATTATACGCCCGCCGGTTTGTGCGGCGGGAAGATCGCTCCGAGAAAAGGCGATGTGTCTGGAAAGGCGGGAGGTTTTCCGCGCTGTCGGACAATAATTCCGCGGATTGCCGGCAGAGCGCCCGGCCACCTCCCCATCGGCCTTCGCCCATGGGGAGGTGAACGTCAGACCCCCGGTTCTGCGGTTTCGCTCTTGTTGAGCTGGGCCTGACGGGCTTCCAGCGCCGCCGCCTTCTTCGCGGCGGAGCGGCGGCCCATCATGTTGAGGCCCTCGACGATGCCGGAAAAGGCCATGGCGGTGTAGATGTAGCCCTTGGGCACATGCACGCCGAAACCGTCGGCGATCAGCACCATGCCGATCATCAGCAGGAAGCCGAGGGCCAGCATGACCACGGTCGGGTTCTTCTCGATGAAGTTGGCCAGCGGCGTCGCGGCCAGCAGCATGACGGTGACCGCGACGATGACGGCGATCATCATGATCGGCACGTGATCGGTCATGCCGACGGCCGTCAGAATGGAGTCCACCGAGAAGACCAGGTCGAGCAGGATGATCTGGAAGATGGCGGCACCGGCGTTGTTGATGACCACGGACTTCTTGTCGAGCAGGTCGTGATCGGACGGCGTCGGATCGACGGTGTGGTGGATTTCCTTGGTCGCCTTCCAGAGCAGGAACAGGCCACCGGCGATCAGGATCAGGTCGCGCCAGCTGAACGAGGTCTCGAACAGGGGGGCGCCGTGCTCGATGGGGCCCTGGAAGCCGAGATCGAAGACCGGAGCGGTCAGGGCGACGATGAATCCGATGGTGGCCAGCAGGCCGAGGCGCATGACGAGCGCCAGGCCGATGCCGAGGCGACGCACGCGGGCGCGCTGCTCGACCGGCAACTTGTTCGACAGGATCGAGATGAAGACCAGATTGTCGATGCCCAGCACCACTTCCATGACGATCAGCGTCACCAGGGCCAGCCAGGCGGCGGGGTCTGACAGGAGGGGGATGATGGAGTCGAACATGCGGGCGTCCCGATCGAAAAGCTTGAGCGGAAATCGCTAGGCGGGCGCGGCGTTCCGATCAAGCGTCGGATTTGCGCCGCGACATCAGGGGGCGGCCGGGATCAGGTCCGCCACCACCGGGAAATGGTCCGAGATGACCCGGCCGCCGAAGGAGTCGGTCGGCACGGCGAAGCGCTCGACGGCGAGGCCGGGGCCGACGAAGACGTGGTCGATGGCGACGCCCGCGTTGTCGTTGGCGATGTCGAAGGCGTTGAAGGTGCCGGCGGGGCCGAAATCGATCGGGCTGATCGCCCGGGCGTCGCGCAGGCCTGAGGCGAGGATGCGGCGATACGGCGCGGTGTCGGGCCCGGTGTTGAAGTCGCCCATCAGCACGACCTCGGCCCGCGCGCCGTCTGCCTCCGCCGGGGCGAGGCTGGAGACCAGTTCCGCGCACTGCTCGCGGGCCACGACGCCGACGTGGTCGAAATGGGTGTTGCGGACGTCCAGCAGCCGGCCGTCGCGGCGGTCGCGCAGCAGCACCCGGGTGACGGTGCGCGGGTAGGCGGCGTCCCAGCCCTTCGACGGAACTGCCGGAGTCGGCGAACACCACAGGGTCTCGGCCAGCACCTGCTCGTAGCGGTCACGCTTCCAGAACAGGGTCGCGGCCTCGCCCGAGACGCCGTCGTCGCGGCCGAGGCCGTAGTGGTCGTATCCGGGCATCCGCGCCGCCAGATATCGCACCTGATGCGGCTGCGCCTCCTGCAGGCCCAGCAGGTCGGGATCGAGGAAGGCGATCTGGTCGGCCATGTGCGGGCTGCGCTCGCTCCACGGCGGATTGTCCGACGGCCCGTCGAAGCGGATATTGTAGCTCATCACCCGGAACGAGGCGGGATCGTGGGCCGCGAGGGCCGGCCGGGCCAGCGAGAGGGCGGCGACGAGGAGGAAGGCGGAGAGGAGGCGGGCGAGGGTCATGGTCCCTCAATCTCCGCCTGCGGGCCGCGCGTCGGCACCTCAATTCGCGTTACGCTGCGGCGGCCTGCCTCGGTTGCGGTCGGGGGGTTACGGTGCTATCAGGCGCCCGGCTGAGCCGGAGGACGCGTCGCAAGACGTTTCACCGGCGTGCTTTCTTCAAGCATTTCAGGCCTTTGACCGGTGCGCACTCCGCCGCCGGTCGCCAACCCGAACGCTAACCCGCGCGGACCATACAGTGGCTGACGATTACAGGACGACGGAAGTCGGCGAGCGCTATGCACAGGCGCTGTTCGACCTCGCTGACGAGACGGGCGTCCTCGACGCCGTGCGGGCCGATCTGAAGTCGCTGCGCGCCGCGTGGAACGACAGCGCCGACCTGCGCCGTCTGGCCACCTCGCCGGTGATCGCCGCCGAAGACCAGCAGAAGGGTCTCACAGCCATCGCCGAGGCGGCGAAGTTCAACGGCGTGACGCGCAACTTCCTCGGCCTGCTGGGCCAGAACGGCCGTTCGCGCGACCTGCCTGGCGTGATCGCGGGCTTTGAAGCGCTGTACGCGAAGAAGACGGGCGTCGTGGCCGCCGAGGTCGTCTCGGCCCAGGCCCTGAGCGCCGCCCAGATGAAATCCATCCAGTCCGCCCTGCGCGCCTCGCTGGGCAAGGATCCGGAAATGACCGCCCGCGTCGATCCGACGATCCTGGGCGGTCTGAAGGTCAAGGTGGGGTCGAAGCTGTTCGACGCCTCGCTGAAGACCAAGCTCGACCAGATGAAATTCGCGCTCAAGCGCGCCTAACCCACGACGGCGACCGGTCCTCGGACCGGGGCGCACCAAGAGACGAAGACAGAGAGATCCAAATGGACATCCGCGCCGCCGAAATCTCGGCCATCCTCAAGTCGCAGATCGCCAATTTCGGCGTGGAAGCGGACGTCTCGGACGTCGGCCAGGTGCTGTCGGTCGGCGACGGCATCGCCCGCATCCACGGTTTGGACAACGTCCAGGCCGGCGAGATGATCGAATTCCCGAAGGCCGGCGTGAAGGGCATGGCCCTGAACCTCGAGCGCGACAACGTCGGCGTCGTGATCTTCGGCCAGGACAACCAGATCGCCGAGGGCGACGAAGTCCGCCGTCTGGGCGAGATCGTCGACGTGCCGGTCGGCAAGGGCCTGCTGGGCCGTGTCGTCAACCCGCTGGGCGAGCCGATCGACGGCAAGGGCCCGATCCAGTTCACCGAGCGCCGCCGCGTCGACGTCAAGGCTCCGGGCATCATCCCGCGCAAGTCGGTGCACGAGCCGATGCAGACCGGCCTGAAGGCCATCGACACCCTGATCCCGATCGGCCGCGGCCAGCGCGAGCTGATCATCGGCGACCGTCAGGTCGGCAAGACCGCCGTCGCCGTCGACACCATCCTGAACCAGAAGGCCACCAACGCCGCCGCCTCGGGCGAGGGCGAGAAGCTGTACTGCATCTACGTCGCCATCGGCCAGAAGCGCTCGACCGTGGCCCAGATCGTCAAGACGCTCGAGGAGCGCGGCGCCCTGGACTACACCATC
This sequence comes from Brevundimonas sp., assembly GCF_035626535.1. Taxonomy (GTDB): domain Bacteria; phylum Pseudomonadota; class Alphaproteobacteria; order Caulobacterales; family Caulobacteraceae; genus Brevundimonas. The sequence continues at coordinate 3,421 of NZ_DASPNO010000071.1, read as the reverse complement.
GTCGTCGCCGCCACGGCGTCGGAGCCGGCCCCGCTGCAGTTCCTGGCCCCGTTCTCGGGCACGGCCATGGGCGAGTTCTTCCGCGACAACGGCATGCACGCCCTGATCGTCTATGACGACCTGTCCAAACAGGCCGTGGCCTACCGCCAGATGTCGCTGCTGCTGCGCCGTCCGCCGGGCCGCGAAGCCTATCCGGGCGACGTCTTCTACCTGCACTCGCGCCTGCTGGAGCGTTCCGCCAAGCTGAACGAGGAGAACGGCGCCGGCTCGATGACCGCCCTGCCGCTGATCGAGACCCAGGCCAACGACGTTTCGGCCTACATCCCGACCAACGTCATCTCGATCACCGACGGCCAGATCTTCCTCGAGTCCGACCTGTTCTACCAGGGCATCCGTCCGGCCGTGAACGTCGGCATCTCGGTGTCGCGCGTGGGCTCGTCGGCCCAGATCAAGGCGATGAAGCAGGTCGCCGGCTCCATCAAGGGCGAGCTGGCCCAGTACCGGGAAATGGCCGCCTTCGCCAAGTTCGGTTCGGACCTCGACGCCTCGACCCAGAAGCTGCTCGCCCGCGGCGCGCGCCTGACGGAGCTGCTGAAGCAGCCGCAATACTCGCCGCTGACCGTCGAGGAGCAGGTCGTCTCGGTCTACGCCGGCACGCGCGGCTATCTCGACAACGTGGCCATCGGCGACATCCAGCGCTTCGAGAGCGAACTGCTGGCCCGCCTGCACTCGGCCCACGCCTCCATCCTCGACGGCATCCGCACCAAGAAGGCGCTGACCCCCGAGCTGGAAACCGAGCTGAAGGCCGCCATCGAAGCCTTCGCCAAGACCTTCGCCTGATCTGACCTGTAGGGACTAGAAAGAGCAGCCCGAATGGCCAGCCTCAAGGAAATGCGCAATCGGATCGGAAGCGTGAAAGCCACGCAGAAGATCACGAAAGCCATGCAGATGGTCGCCGCGGCCAAGCTGAAACGCGCCCAGGACCAGGCCGTCGCGGCCCGGCCCTACGCCTCGCGCATGGCGGCCGTCATCGCCAATCTGGCGGCCGGCGTGTCGGGCGACGGCGCGCCGAAGCTTCTGGCCGGCACCGGCTCGGACCAGCGCCACCTGATCGTGGTGGCCTCGTCCGACAAGGGTCTGGCCGGCGGCTTCTCGTCGAACATCATCCGCGCCGCCCGCGAGCGCATCAACGGCCTGATAGCCGACGGCAAGGACGTCCGCGTCATCGCCGTGGGCCGCAAGTCGCGCGACCAGCTGACCCGGATGTACGGCGACAAGATCGTCCGCACCTTCGAGCTGTCGGAGCACAAGACCATCGGCCTGCCCTCGGCCCAGCCGATCGCCGAGCTGATCGCCGACGAATTCGAGAACGGCCGCGCCGACGTGGTCACCCTGTTCTACAGCCAGTTCAAGTCGGTGATCTCGCAGGTCCCGACCGCCAAGCAGCTGATCCCGGCTGTGGTCGAAGGCGGGGCCGCGCCGATCGACCTGAACGGCGCCGTTTACGACTACGAACCGTCCGAGGAAGAGATCCTCGACACCCTGCTGCCGCGCAACATCACGACCCAGATCCTGGCCTCGCTCTACGAGAACCAGGCCGGTTTCTACGGGGCCCAGATGGGCGCCATGGACGCCGCCACGCGCAACGCCGGCGACATGATTTCCGCCCTCACCCTGCAATACAACCGATCCCGCCAGGCGCAGATCACCAAGGAGCTGATCGAGATCATCTCCGGCGCCGAAGCCCTCTGATCTGAACCTGACCGCACAAGACGACAACGGACCCGCACCGATGACCGACACCACCGCTCCCAAGAAGACCGCGACCCGCAAGCCGGCCGCTCCCAAGGCGCCCAGGGCCGCCGCCGCCACCGGCAACGCCGTGGTCACCGCCGGCACCGGCACGGGCAAGATCGCCCAGGTCATCGGCGCCGTCGTCGACGTCGAGTTCGACGGCCAGCTGCCGGCGATCCTGAACGCGCTGGAAACGACCAACGTCGACCAGAAGACGGGCGAGCCCTTCCGCCTGGTGCTGGAAGTCGCCCAGCACCTCGGCGAGAACATGGTCCGCACCATCGCCATGGACACCACCGAGGGCCTGACCCGCGGCCAGCCGGTGACCGATACGGGCACCTCGATCCTGGCCCCGGTCGGACCGGGCACGCTCGGCCGGATCATGAACGTCGTCGGCGCGCCGATCGACGAGGCCGGCCCGATCAAGACCCAGATGTACCGCCCGATCCACCGTGAGGCGCCGAGCTTCGAGGAGCAGTCGACCTCGTCGGAAATCCTCGTCACCGGGATCAAGGTCATCGACCTGATCTGCCCCTACACCAAAGGCGGCAAGATCGGCCTGTTCGGCGGCGCCGGCGTCGGCAAGACCGTGACCATGCAGGAGCTGATCAACAACATCGCCAAGGCGTACGGCGGTTACTCGGTCCTGGCCGGCGTGGGCGAGCGCACCCGCGAAGGCAACGACCTGTACCACGAGATGATCGAGTCCAACGTCAACGTCGATCCCTCGAAGAACAACGGCTCGACCGAAGGCTCCAAGTGCGCCCTCGTCTACGGCCAGATGAACGAGCCGCCCGGCGCCCGCGCCCGCGTCGCCCTGACCGGCCTGGCCCAGGCCGAGTACTTCCGCGACGAGGAAGGCAAGGACGTGCTGCTGTTCGTCGACAACATCTTCCGCTTCACCCAGGCGGGTTCGGAAGTGTCGGCGCTGCTGGGCCGCATCCCGTCGGCCGTAGGCTACCAGCCGACGCTGGCCACCGAGATGGGCAACCTGCAGGAGCGCATCACCTCGACCAAGAAGGGCTCGATCACCTCGGTGCAGGCCATCTACGTGCCCGCCGACGACCTGACCGACCCGGCGCCGGCCGCCTCGTTCGCCCACCTCGACGCCACCACCGTGCTGTCGCGCGACATCGCCGCCCAGGCCATCTTCCCGGCCGTGGACCCGCTCGACTCCACCTCGCGCATCATGGATCCGCTGGTGATCGGCGAGGAGCACTACCAGGTCGCCCGCCGCACCCAGGAGATCCTGCAGCAGTACAAGGCGCTGAAGGACATCATCGCCATCCTGGGCATGGACGAGCTGTCGGAAGAGGACAAGCTGATCGTGGCCCGCGCCCGCAAGATCCAGCGCTTCCTGTCGCAGCCCTTCTTCGTCGCCGAGCAGTTCACCAACCAGCCCGGCAAGTTCGTCGAACTGAAGGACACCATCCGCTCGTTCAAGGCCATCTGCGACGGCGAGTACGACCACCTGCCGGAAGGCGCCTTCTACATGGTCGGCGCCATCGAGGAGGCGGTCGAGAAGGCCGAGCGCATGGCTGCGGAAGCCGCCTGATGGCCGAGAAGCTGCACTTCTCCCTGGTCGCGCCCGAGCGCGAGGTCTTCTCCGGCCTGGTCGACCAAATCG